>JAJFGK010000158.1 GCA_021776195.1 Kiloniellaceae bacterium
TTCTATGTCGCGCAACTATGTTGCCCTTTGGACTGTAAAAGGATCTGAAAATGCCAGCGAAGACCCCAGCGAAGGCTGCGAAGCCGGCGCGAAAGAAGACCGCCGCCAAAAAGAAGGCAGCGCCAAAGAAAGCGGCGAAGAAGGCCGTGAAGAAGAAAGCGGCGCCGAAGAAAGCGGCAAAGAAGGCCGTAAAGAAGAAAGCCGCACCGAAGAAGGCTGCGAAGAAGGCCGTGAAGAAGGCCGCCCCGAAGAAAACCGCGAAGAAGGCCGTAAAGAAGAAAGCCGCGCCGAAGAAAACGGCAAAGAAGGCTGTAAAGAAGGCTGCGCCGAAGCGTGCGGCAAAGAAGGCCGTGAAGAAGGCCGCCCCGAAGAAAACCGCAAAAAAGAAAGCCGCACCGAAAAAATCCGCCAAAAAAGGTTCGTCTAGCAAGGCAGTCGCCAAGAGTACAACCGTGAAATCGGCGGCTGCCGGACAATCCAAATCTGGGGGAAGCGCAAAGACACCCGCCGCGGCCGCGAAAGCGGTCATTCCCTTGGTTCCGGCCAAGGTCCCATCGACGGCTGCGCGGTTGGCAGCGGTCGCCGAGGCGACCAATCCCCGCAAACGGCGCTAGGTCCTCCTCGGCCACCCCATGGATTGGCCCGGTGAACCGATCTGACGCGATGCGATCTAATCTTGGAAAGGCGGGCGGGGGGAGCCCGCCTTTTCTTTTGCGCCATTTCCATCGCCACGGGTGGAGAGTGCTTCCTATCGGGCCGGCCTCCAGCGTTCGGCGCGATCTCCGCCGTTCGGCGTGAGCTCCGCCGCTCGGTGGGGCGTTTTCGTGCAACAGATCGCAATAATTGTTGACTTGAGCCGGTGCTTGCCGACATGCGATGGATTGCGAAGACTTGGCAATTCCTGAAAACGAGGAGCGCCCGAACGGCGCCGTGAGTGTCAAACAGGACATGAACTCCACTCCCCTGGCAGTTGTCATTCTCGCCGCTGGCGAGGGCACGCGAATGAAATCGCGGGTGCCAAAGGTTCTGCACCAAATCGCCGGCCAGTCGATGCTTCGTCACGTCTTGGACGCGGTAGAGGCGGCAAATCCCGATCGCATCGTGGTTGTCGTGGGCCCCGGAATGGAAAGGGTCGCCGAGGCGGCCCAGCCGCACCGCACGGCGGTGCAGAAGGATCGCCTCGGAACCGGACATGCCGTTGGCTGTGCCCGCGAGGCCCTGGCGGACCTCCTGGCAAACAGCGGCGCCTTCGATCTTCTGGTGGCCTTCGGCGATACCCCGTTGATGCGGACCGCCACGCTCCAGGCCATGCGCGCGCAGCGTCATGGCTCCGAACAGCCGGCGGATCTCGTCGGCCTTGCCTTTCGCGCACGCGATCCCGCGCCCTACGGCCGGGTTCTGCTCGATCCCGAAGGCCGCATCGACCGCGTCGTCGAAGCGCGCGACGCCAACGCGGCGGAAAGCGCGGTCGATCTTTGCAATGCCGGCCTCCTGCTGGGCGATGGCCATAAGCTCTTCGACTGGATCGCCGGCTTGTCGAACGACAATGCCAAGGGCGAATACTATCTGACCGAACTTTTTGCGATGGCGCGAGCCGATGGCCTGGCGGCGCGCTATGTGGAAGCCACCGAAGAAGAGGTCATGGGCGTCAACGACCGCATGGAACTGGCCTGGGCCGCCACGGTCATGCAAGACCGATTGCGGCGACAGGCGATGGCGGGCGGGGCGACCCTCGAGGATCCGGCATCGGTCCGGTTGTCCTGGGACAGCCGCCTGGGGCGCGACGTGGTAGTGGAGCCGAATGTCTATTTCGGCCCTGGCGTCCAGGTCGGCGAGGGCGCGCGGATCCGGGCCTTCAGCCATATCGAGGGTGCCGATATCGGCCCTGGCGCCCAGATTGGGCCCTATGCGCGCCTGCGCCCCGGGACGGTCTTGGAAGCGAACGCGCGGATCGGCAACTTCGTCGAGGTCAAGAACGCGCGCTTTGGCGTCGGCGCCAAGGCCAACCATTTGACCTATGTCGGCGATGCGACGGTGGGGGCGGGGGCCAACATCGGCGCCGGCACCATCACCTGCAATTACGACGGCTTTGCCAAGTCGCGGACCGAAATCGGCGCCGGCGCGTTTATCGGCTCGAACAGCGCCCTGGTGGCTCCGGTGCGCATTGGCGAAGGGGCACTGGTCGCGGCCGGCAGCGTTATCGTTCAGGATGTCGAGCCGGACGCCCTGGCGCTGGGCCGGGCGCGCCAGACGAACCGGCCGGGAGGGGCGGCGCAGTTCCGCGCGGCCCGGCAAAAATCCAAAGACGACTCAGGATCGGGATGAATCGATATGTGTGGAATCATCGGCATCATCGGCGAACAGCCCGTCACACCCTTGCTCCTGGACGGTTTGAGCCGGCTAGAGTACCGCGGCTACGATTCCGCCGGGGTGGCGACCCTGCGCAACGGCTCCATCGGCCGCCGGCGCGCTGAGGGCAAGCTCACGAACCTTGCCGCGCTGGTCGAGCGGAACCCGATCGAGGGGACCATCGGGATCGCGCACACCCGCTGGGCGACCCATGGCCGGCCGACCGAGAAGAACGCGCACCCCCACGCCAACGACCGCGTGGCGGTGGTGCACAACGGCATCATCGAAAACTTCCAAGAGCTGCGCGACGAACTGATCGCCGACGGCCACCAGTTCGAGACCGAAACCGATACCGAGGCGGTGGTCCACTTGATCAGTTCGCACCTGGATCAGCAGATGACCCCGCAGGAGGCGGTCGCCGCCTCTCTCAAGCGGCTGGAGGGTGCCTTTGCCCTGGCGATTATCTTTGCCGGCCGCCATGATCTCATGATCGGCGCGCGCTGCGGGGCGCCCTTGGCAGTCGGCCACGGCGATGGCGAGATGTACCTCGGCTCCGACGCACTGGCCTTGGCGCCTTTCACCAACCAGATTTCCTATCTGGAGGAGGGCGACTGGGTCGAGGTGACCCGGGACGGCGCCACGATCCACGATGCCCAGGACGGCACGGTCGAGCGCGCGGTTCATCTTTCCACCCTGTCCGGCGCCATGATCGGCAAGGGCGAGTATCGCCATTTCATGCAAAAGGAGATCTTCGAGCAGCCGGCGGTGATCGGCGATACGCTCCAGTCCTTCACCAATCCCCTGGCCCGCACGGTTGAGATCCCCGACCTCGGAATCGATTTATCGAGAATTTCGCGCGTCACCATGTCGGCCTGCGGTACCGCTTTTTTCGCCGCCCAGGTCGCCAAGTACTGGATGGAGCAGGAGGCACGGCAACCGGTCGAGATCGATATCGCTTCCGAGTTTCGCTATCGCGAAGCCCCCATGCCGGCCGACGGCCTCAGCATCTTCATCTCCCAATCTGGCGAGACCATCGACACCCTGGAGGCGCTGCGCTATGCGCGCAGCCAGGGGCAAAAGATCCTTTCGATCGTCAATGTCGCTGAGAGCGTGATCGCGCGCAGTTCGGACGCCATATTGCAAACGCTGGCCGGACCAGAGATCGGGGTTGCCTCGACCAAGGCCTTCACCACGCAGTTGACCGTCTTGGCCTGCCTGACCCTGGCCATCGGCAAGGCCAGGGGCACCATCGGCCCGGAACGCGAAGCCGCCCTGTCCCACGCCCTCGTCGAGGTCCCAGGCGCTGCCAGCGAGATTCTCAACCACGATGAAGCCATCAAACGGATCTGCCACGACCTGGTGGAGTGTCGCGACGTGCTCTTCCTGGCCCGTGGTTCGCTCTTCCCGATCGCTCTGGAAGGGGCATTAAAACTGAAGGAAATCAGTTATATCCACGCCGAAGGTTATGCGGCGGGTGAAATGAAGCACGGCCCCATCGCGCTGATCGACGACGGTGTGCCGGTGATATTCTGCGCACCGACCGGGCCCCTGTTCGACAAGACCGCCTCGAATCTCCAGGAAGCCCACGCACGCGGTGGCCGCGTGATCCTGATCTCCGACAAAGCCGGGGTCGCGAAACTGGGCGAGTATGCCAGCCATGTGATCGAGCTTCCCGAGGTGGACCCCTTCGTCCAGCCGATCCTCTATACCATCCCCGTTCAACTGCTGGCCTATCATACGGCGGCGCTGAAAGGCACGGACGTCGATCAGCCGCGTAACCTCGCGAAGTCGGTGACGGTGGAATAGCCCAGACCGTAGGCAGGGGCTATCGCAGGGCCGTGACGTAGTTGATCGGCGAATGGTCGGTCGTGGCCGACCGGCGTCCGCTGAGGCCGACCTGCAGCGTACCGCCAACGGTTTTCCAGAGTTGTCTGAGTTCGCGCCAGTCCTCGGCGACCGGCTCGCTCGGCGAGGACGAAACGCTGCCGTTCTTGTCGATGTAGTACGCCGTGCCGCAGTGCCGGTAGTCCGGCAGGCTGGGCGGCAGCAGGCAGACCGGATCGCGGAAATTGACATAGCGCCGCAGGGTGATCCCCGGCATTCGGTCCACGGCCTCGGCAAAGGCCTGATTGCCGACCCGCGGCGATCCGAAGGTGTAGACCTCGGCCTTGCCGACGCGCAGAGCGGCCAGGAGGGCGAGGGCGCCGCCGAGGGAGTGACCGCACACCAAAAGCGGTTTACCGGGGCCGGCCTTCAACAGGGGCTCGATGGCGGGATAGGCTTTCTCCAGCGCACCGGAAAAGCCGCTGTGGACCCGTCCTTCGCCGGCCCAGCGGCTGGGCTGGGCCCGCAGATTTGTCATCCAGGCGCCCAAATCGTCGCTGCCGCGAAAGACCAGGGCTTTCATGTCGACGCCCTCGGCCAGGTAGGCCTGTGTGTTGCCGTCGTCGTAAGGCCGCCCGACCAGGCGAAAGCCGACCATTTCGAGAAAGTGCTGCAGCCTGGCGCCATCGTGGGCGAAAGAGACGTAGGCCAGCCTGGTCAGCTCGGCGGCGAGGGCCTCGCGGCTCAGCGGGGCACGGCTGAAAAAGTCACGCGCGCGGCCGCTGCGAAACAGCGCCGAGAAGGTGGCATTGTAGCGACGGCTGTCCTTGACGCTGCGCTTGGCCGCCTGAAATGCCCCGTCGGGGGCCTCGGTCTCGCGAAAGGCTGGCATCGAATTCCTGAACTCTACTCCTGGAGCAAGAGACAGATTAGGGTCATTAGACAATTGCTTTCCAGGGACCGTCATTTCGGAACCCGCTTCGGCCCAAATCTTCGATTTGGTGGCCGAAGCGAGGTATCCGGAATCTCGGGCCGACGCCTGATCCTCACGTCGCCGAGATCCCGGCTCACTGACTTTGCTTCCCAAATCGAAGATTTGGAGAAAAGTCGCGGCCGGGATGACCGCCATGTGTCAACAGGCCCTAGATGCCGCCGTTCCGATAGAGAACCAGACTCCGCCCACCACGCTCTGTGACGGGCGTCACTTTCCCTCCGAGGGTTCGATCCCATATTCGTTCTATCGGCGACAGGAGGTTGCCCCTCTCTCTCGAAGCGTTACATGACACGAAGCGAATTTGCCCGATGCCTTCCCCGCATCGGGCTCTTTTTTTGGGCGGGCCCTCCTATCGCGGCGAACTGACAACAAAGTGATGCCCGTCACTGCTCAAATCCAACTCTTCGCTTACCTATAACCTGTGAGGTGGAGATGCGGGGGCGCCATCCCTAGGCCGGATCGACGGATCTGGCCGAGACCAAGCGAACCCACTCCACGACACTCGAAGGAAGCCCTTACCCTTCTTTGCGGCCAGGAACGGCGGCAAAAGAAATCGGCCCGGTGCACCCGCCAGCACTGGGCCGATTTCAGTTTGAGCAATCCACGGGGCGCAGTTTCTTGTCTAATCTCCGTTCTTCGGGGCCGGAAGGGCGCTGCTGTTGAACAGCGATTTCACGGTCACGCCCTGGGCATTGAAGGGCTCGGGCTTCGGACCGCCAAAGAAGCTTTTGATCTTGCCGAACAAGAACTTGATCGCTCGCCAGATCTTGGGCAGGAGCCAGATCGCCAGAATGCCGAAGAGCACCAGAAGAACCAGGAATATCTCGGGCTGCCAGATCGCCAGTGAAATGCCGGCCACCGTGACCACGTCCTCGGTCACCGAGGCGACCCAGTTGGTGAAGGGCTCCGGCGAGCTGTTGATCAGGACGCGGGTCCCCGCCTTCATGCCATGACTGGTGGTGGTCAAGGCGCCGCCGATGATCAGAGCAGCGACTTCGGCGGCGGGACCGACATCGCCGATCGCGCCGGCGGCCAGAATCGCGCCGGCGGGAATGCGCACGAAGGTGTGCAGCGTATCCCAGGCGGTGTCGACACCGGGGACCTTGTCGGCGAAGAACTCGACACAGTACATGAACCCGGCCGCCGCGATGACCATCGGGTGCTGCAGAACCTCGAGCTGTTCGGGCAGCACCATCTGGCCGGTGGCGCCCATGATGCCCAGCATGGCCAAGGTGGCATAAAGGTTGATGCCGCTGGCCCAGGCCAGACCCATGGATAGTGCGATGGTTTCGGCGATGCCCATACGGGACCCTCCGCTAGCAGTGATTGCCGGCCCCGGCAATTTCCCGGGGCAGCGGACCAACGATGACCCTACAGATGGTGTGTTTTTTCGATCAAGGCAAGGTCGCTGCGGAAATTACCTATTAGGATCAATTGATTGACTGTCCTGTTTCACTGTCGTTATCGCTGATATCGCTCAGCGGCCGGGGCGTGGAAGAGCTTTCCTTTCCCTTGCGTCGATCTATACTCCAGCGCGGCCCTTCGCGGCCCCGGTTCCACCCAAAAAAAGCCCGGTGACAGGAGACAAAGCGCTATGAGCCACGGATTGAAAGATGCCAGTCTTTTTCGTCAACAGTGCTACATCGATGGCGCCTGGGGCGATGCCGATGGCGGTGCCACGATCGACGTGACGAACCCGGCCAACGGCGAGACTCTCGGCACCATTCCGAAGATGGGCGCCGACGAAACCCGGCGCGCGGTCGAGGCGGCCGAACGGGCCTGGCCGGCCTGGCGTGCCAAGACCGCCAAGGAGCGCTCGGCGATCATGCGCACCTGGTTCAACCTGATGATCGAGAACCAGGACGATCTGGCCCGCTTGATGACCCTGGAACAGGGCAAGCCCCTGGCCGAGGCCAAGGGCGAAATCGTCTATGGCGCCAGTTTCGTCGAGTGGTTCGCCGAGGAGGCCAAGCGGGTCTACGGCGATACGATCCCCGGACATCAGGCCGACAAGCGCATCGTGGTGCTGAAGCAGCCGATTGGCGTGGTCGCCTCGATCACGCCCTGGAATTTCCCCAACGCGATGATCACGCGCAAATGCGCGCCGGCGCTCGCGGTCGGCTGCCCGGTGGTCGCCAAACCGGCGACCGCCACGCCCTATTCGGCCCTGGCCCTGGCCGAGCTGGCCGAGCGCGCCGGGATCCCCAAGGGTGTGTTCAATGTGGTGACCGGCGGGGCCGGGGCGATCGGTGGCGAGCTCACCTCCAATCCAATCGTGCGTAAGCTGTCTTTCACCGGTTCGACGGAAATCGGTAAGCTCTTGATGGAGCAGTGCGCCGGTACGGTGAAGAAGGTGTCGATGGAGCTCGGCGGCAACGCGCCCTTCCTGGTCTTCAATGACGCCGATATCGATGCCGCCGTCGAAGGCGCGATGATGTCGAAGTTTCGCAACGCCGGACAGACCTGCGTCTGCGCCAATCGCATCCTGGTGCAGGATGGTGTCTACGAACAGTTTGCCGAGAAGCTGGCGGCGGCGGCCTTGGAGTTAAAGGTCGGCGACGGTCTCGAGTCGGGCGTTAACCAAGGCCCCCTGATCGATCTGGCGGCCCTCGAAAAGGTCGAAGAGCACGTGGCCGATGCGCTGCAGAAAGGCGCCGCCGTCGCGACCGGCGGAGCCCGGCACGCGTTGGGCGGGACGTTCTATCAGCCGACGGTCCTGACCAATGTGAATACCGACATGAAGGTCACCCGCGAGGAGACCTTCGGTCCGGTGGCGCCGCTCTTTCGCTTCCACGACGACGACGAGGGCGTGGCCATGGCGAACGACACCGAGTTTGGCCTGGCGTCCTATTTCTTTGCCAGCGACATGGGCCGCGTCTGGCGGGTATCCGAGGCGCTGGAGTCCGGTATCGTCGGCGTGAATACCGGCATTATCTCGACCGAGGTCGCACCCTTTGGCGGTATCAAGGAATCGGGTATCGGCCGGGAGGGCTCGAAGTATGGCATCGACGATTTCTGCGAGATGAAATACATCTGCATGGGCGGGGTCTGACGCGATCGGCCATGGGCTTGATCGGCCATGGGCTTGATCGGAGTGAGCTTGCGGTCGGCCAAAAATACCAAGGGCGCCATTTGCGGCGCCCTTGGCTTCTGTGAAGCAAGCAGGGACCCTTGTTCCGTGGCCCTTTTTTGATTTAGACATCCTGTCTGCCATTTCAGGGTGTGTGTTTCACCCAACTGGCAGGGTTGAGTTTCCTCAAATAGAGGAATAAAGTCAAGTGAAGTTAATCAGCTTGAGGAATAATCTGTCCGATGGGCAGATTGAAGGGTGCCATGAGTACAAAAACCGAGGCCCAAAAACTCAATCCGGCCAACCGGATACGCGAACTTCGCAAGGCGAAGGGCTGGACTCTGCGCATGCTTGGTGACCGGGTTGGTCTGTCGGTTCAACAGATTTCCAATCTGGAACTGGGTAATCGGCGGCTGAACGACTTCTGGATGCGGCAGATTGCCGATGCCTTTTCCGTCCGGCCCCATGAACTGTTGGAGGCCGGCGCGGGCGAACCCGCCAGCGTCGGTCAACGGGTCTACGATGCGGCTCACGATGTTCTGACAAGCCTGGCCCTGCATGATCTGGTCAGTCTGTCGCAACACGAGATCGACCGCCTTTCCACGGTGCTGGCGCAGGTCGTGAAGCTGCACCATGCCACCGACGAGGAGGCCTTGCGGGCGCACATCGAGCGTACCGTGGTCGACCTGCAGGACTATCGTGCCTTTTCGCAGAATCGAGAGGGCCCGGCGGCGCCGTCGCCGGCATCGGGCAAGCGAAAGCCGCCACACCGCAAGTCCTGATCTTTACCGCCCGAGCCGGACCCGCATCACAAGCCCGCGAGGGGCCGGTTCCCGGTGCGGTGCCGATGCCCACGGCCTTTCAATTGCCGGCCCTTCGTCCTACTTATCGGGATGGCGATCAATCCTGAAAAGGTGGATGACTGATGGCGGCCTATGACTTTGATCTCTTTGTGATCGGTGCCGGCTCGGGTGGCGTGCGGGGCGCCCGGATGGCGGCCGCGGCTGGTGCCCGGGTGGCAATCGCCGAGGCGTACCGCTATGGCGGAACCTGCGTCATTCGCGGTTGCGTGCCCAAGAAACTGCTCTCTTACGGGGCTCATTTTCACGAGGATTTCGAGGATGCCGCGGGATTCGGCTGGTCGGTCGGCGAGGTCTCCTTCGACTGGACCCGTCTGATCGCCAACAAGGACCGCGAGATCGACCGGCTCGAGGCCATCTATCGCCGCCTGCTCGAGGGCGCCGGCGTCACCATGATCGACAGTCGGGCCCGCCTGCTGGACAACCACCGAATCCAGGTTGACGGGCGGGAGATCACGGCCGAGACGATCCTGATCGCCACTGGCGGCACACCGACCTTCCCCCCGGGCGCGGGCTGGGAGCATGCCATCTCCTCCAACGAGGCCTTCCATCTCGACAGCTTCCCGAACCGGGTCGTGGTCTATGGCGGCGGCTACATCGCGGTCGAGTTCGCGGGCATTTTCAACGGTCTCGGCGCCGAGGTGACCCAGGTCTACCGAGGGCCCCGGGTTCTGCGCGGTTTCGATGAGGATGTGCGGGCGACCCTGAGCGAGGAGATGGCCAAGAAGGGTATCGCCTTTGCCTTCGACACCACCATCGAGTCGATCGAAAAGACCGCCGGCGGCCTCGCCGTCGCCCTGTCCGACGGTCGGACCCTGGAGGCCGATGCCGTGATGGCGGCGACTGGACGCCGGCCCAACACGGGCGACATGGGGCTGGAGGCGGCCGGGGTCGACGTGACCCCCGGGGGCGCCGTCGCGGTCGATGCCTTCTCGAAAACCAGCCAGGACAATATCTATGCGGTGGGCGACGTGACCGACCGGATTGCCCTGACCCCCGTCGCGATCCAGGAGGCCATGGCCTTCGTGGACACGGTCTATCGCGGCCAGCCCCGGGCCATGGACCACACCAACGTGGCTTCGGCCGTCTTCAGTCACCCGCCGGTCTCGACGGTGGGCTTGAGCGAGCCCGATGCGCGTCGGGAGATCGGTGCCGTCGACGTCTACCGTTCCAGCTTCAAGCCGATGAAGCACACCCTCTCCGGCCGCGACGAGAAGACCATGATGAAGCTGGTGGTGGCCCGCGATAGCCAGAAGGTGGTCGGCCTGCATGTGGTCGGCCTGGACGCCCCGGAGATCGTTCAAGGTTTCGCGGTGGCCATCAAGGCCGGCGCCACCAAGGCCGACTTCGACGCCACCGTCGGCATTCACCCGACCGCCGCCGAAGAACTGGTCACCATGCGCGAAGCCCTGCCTGAGCCGGAAGAAGCCAAGGCCGCGGAGTAGGCCTGAACCTCCAGGCCTCCGCTACTTACCCCCGCCGGGCCAGGGCCAGGCCGAGGCCGGCGCTGATCATCAGGCCGCCGGAGATGCGGTTGCGCAGAAGGATGTGACGCCGGCTGCGGAAGAAGCGGCCGCCGTGGCCGGCGAGCAGCGCCCAGACGCCGGTGAAGAGGTAGGTGACGACCAGGAAGGTCGGGACGATGATCGCGCTCTGCAGGGCCAGGGAGGCCCCGGGATCGATGAACTGCGGGAAGAAGGCGGCGAAGAAAAGCAGACTCTTGGGATTGGGGATGGTGACAATCAGGCCCTGCAGGAAGAGCGAGCGGTCGGTGACCGCCAAGCCCGCGGCCTCGCCGATTTCAGGCGCGGCCCGCCACTGTTTGATGCCGAGATAGATCAGGTAGGCGACGCCGGCCCAGCGGATCCACTCGAACCATTCGGCCAAAAGCAGCATGACCGAGGCCAGGCCGATCAAGGTGATGGCGAGCTGGACCGCGATGCCGCAGGTCGCCCCGGCCGTGGTCACCAGGCCGCGTTTCCAGCCGAAGGCCAGGCTGTGGGCGACGGTCAGCATGACCGACGGCCCGGGAAGAAAAATCATGATCGCCGTGGCGGCGACAAAGGTGAGATAGAGACCGAGGTCCATGGGATTGCGTTCCGTTGCCGGGCTGAGCGGGCAAGCAAGCCATGGGCCCGGCGCGGCTGTCAATCGCCGCGGCGTTCGATCGCAACACCATCGCCCACCCGGTCGCTCGGGTGCCGAACGACAGGCTCGCCATCTTCCAAGCCGGCGGTGATTTCAACTGTCAGACCGTTGCGGCGGCCGACCTCGACCTGCCGCAGGTGGGCAAGGCCTTCGTCGGCGACGAAGACGGTCCAGTCCTGGCCCGAGCGGAACACGGCGGTCAGCGGCAGCCGCAACACCGAGGAGGCCTCCCAGACGACGATGGCGGTCTCGACCTGATAGCCGTGGCCAAGACGGGCCCAGCGGTCGGGTGGGTCGGTGAAGTCGATCACCACGTTCACCCGCTGCTCCTCGATCCCCAAGGCCGAGACCTTGGTGAAGCCGAAGGGCTCGACCCGGCGCACCCGGCCGTTCAAGGGGCCGGGGCCGCCCCATTCCTCGATCAGCACGCGCTGGCCGGGCTCGATCTTGACGGCGTCGCTGGAGAGATAATCGACTACCACCTCCAGGTCGCCCGGATCGCCGATCTCGACCAGCGCCTCGCCGCCGCGAACCACGCCCTCGGACTCGCGGATCACACGCAGCACCTGACCCGTGACCGGCGCCGGGATCGGCACGCAGTCGCACTGCCCGTGGCGGCTTTGGGTTTGGATCGGCGAGACCAGCCGGGCGCGGGCCCGCTGTTGCTCGAAATCGCGCATGCGCAGCAAGGCCTTGGCGGTCTCCACGGCGGCCTTGGTGAACTTGAAGGCGCGCTCGCGCTCGTCCAGGGTGCGTGCCGGGATCACGCCGGTCTCGATCAGGCGGCGGGCGCGCTCGACCTCGGCGCTGGCGAAGTCGAGTTCGGCTTTGGCCTCGGCCAGTTCAGCCTCGGCCATGCTCTTGGACGCCTCGGCGGCGCGCAAGGCAGCCTCGGCCTCGGCCGCGTCGCGGGGGTCGAGAAAAGCCGGGTCGAGCGGTTCGATGCTGGCGACGACGGTCTCTCCGGCGACCACCCTGTCGCCAACCTCGGTTTCGATTCGCCGTAGCCGGCCGGTGACGGGCGCCGAGAGTATGAAGGTGTCGCGGATCCGGGTTTCGCCTTCGTCGTCCAGTGTCGCCATCATGGGCCCACGGGTTGCCGCGACCAGGTCGACCGGCACGGCTTGAGGGCGCAGCGCAAAGGTCAGCCCGGCGATCAAGAGGACAGCCAACAGGAGCCACAAAAGAATGCGAGACCGAAACGCGTGCATGGCGAGAACTACTCCCTGGTCTTGAGAACGGCCATCAGGTCGAGGTGATCGAGGCGCCGACGGATAATGGCAATGGATGCAGCGGCCGCCGCCAGGGCCACGACCAGGGCCCAGCCGTAGGTCGCCCGCTCGATGACCAGAGGCACACGATAGAGTTCGGTTTCAAAAAGTGTTGTCATCAGCCAGGCAAGGCCACTTCCAACCAAGCAGCCAAGCGGCAGTCCGAAGAGGATCAAGAGAGCGATCTCTCCCAGCAGTATGTAGGCGACCTCGAGCCGGCTGAAGCCGAGGACCCGCAGGGTGGCCAGATCGCGTCCCCGCTCGGAAAGCGAGATCCGGGCGCTGTTGTAGACCACCCCAAAGGCCAGGGTGCAGGCGAAGGCGGTGAAGAACCCGATGAAAATGAGGATGGTCTGGGCCACCGTTTCATGGAACTCGGAAATCGCCGAACGGCGCGAGGTCACGGCGCCGATCTGCGGCAGATCTTTGAGTGTCGCGAAGAGAGCGGCTTCGCTTCGCGGGTCGACCAGCAGGTGGGCATGGCTCAGGGACGGGCGCTCGCGCATCAAGCGGTTCAAGGCGGACAGGTCCATGGTGGCCGGCATACCGATGTAGGTCTCGACCAGCCCGGCGACGGGGACCTGTCGGATCGGCCGGCGGCCCTCGAGGATTTCCAAGGTCACGAGATCGCCGATGCCCACGGCGAGCTTTTCGGCCAGAGTTGTGCCGAGAACAATGCCGCCGGCAGGGACCGGCAGATTGCCACGCCGGACATCGAAGATCGGCTGCAGCTTGACGTTGGCCGGCAGGCCCTGCACGGCGCCCCGGTGCTGGCGCGGGCCAGCGCGCAGGATGGCGCCGACCGAACGGCCGGGCTCGGCGGCGAGAACGCCTGGCATGCGTGCAAAGGCGCCGAGCGCGACACTGGACTGCGGCTCGACCAATCCGACGGTCAGGTCCTGACGCTGGCCCTGATGGAAGTAAACCTCGGCGAGGTGGTTGATCGCATCGTTCCACTGCAAGGCCATGATCATGACGCCGACCGACAGCGCGATCCCGACACTGGTCAGAAAGGAACGCAGGGGCCATCGCATAATGTCGCGCAGGATGATCCGGGTGGCCTGGTCCAGCCGGGTCTCCAGCCAGGCCAGCGCTGGCCCGGACCGGCGATATGTCGGCGGCGCCTGCGGGCGCATGGCTTCGGCCGGCGGCAGGGTGGCGGCGCGGACCACTGCGCCCAGGGAACCGACCAATGCCGCTGCCAGACTCACCCCGGCGCCGATCGCAAAGGCGGCGCTGCTGGGCCGAAACAGCAGCAGCGGGAAGCGATAAAAGTCGGCATAGATCTCGGTGTTGATACGCCCGAGCCAGGATCCGATCAGCCAGCCCAGGAGAATGCCCAGGGCAGCCTTGACGACGACAAGCTTGGTGTAGTGCCAGGCGATCTCGAAATTGGAGTAGCCGAAGGCCTTGAGCAGACCGATTTCGCTGCGTTCGGTGGCGATCAGGCGAGACAGAACGATGTTGGCGAGAAAGGCGGCCACGATGAGGAAGATCCCGGGCAGGACCGTCGCCATGGTGGCCAATTGGTCTATTTCGTTCATCAGGAACCAGTTGGATAGCTGATCGGCCCGTTCGATGGCGCCGAGGCCACCGTAACGATCGAGCAGACGATCCAGGCGCTCGATCACGGCCGCTGGATCGGCATCGGGCAGCAGGCTCAGCGAAATGTTGTTGAAAGCGCCCTCCAGATCGTAGGCGGCCTGGAGTGCGGTGCGCCCCATCCAGAGCACGCCGAACCGCATGTCGTCGGGCACCAGCGCGCCCGGCCCGATGGCATAAACGAACTCCGGTGACAGCGCGGTACCGACAATATCGAGGTCACGTTTGCGCCCGTTCATGATGACCGAGATACGGTCGCCGAGAGCCAGTCCGTGAGCCTCGGCAAGGGGCTCGCTCACGACGACTTCGTCGGGCCGGCCGGGCGCAACGCCGCGGCCGCTTCGTATGGCCAGGCGGTTGAGGAGCGCCTCCTTGCGCTCCGGCATCGACACCAGCTTGCCGACAATTGGCTCTGGGAAACCCTCCAGGTCCAAAGTGGCGATATGGACGATCCGGGTTTCGACCGTGCGCACGCCGGCGATGGCCGCCGCGCGGTCGGCCATGCGCTCGGGCGCACGCTTCAGGTCGGCGAAGACCTCGGCGAAGCCGTAGCGCTGGTAGTAGGCTTCGGCAGTGCTTTGCAGGGCTTCGAGCGAACTGCGCGACATCACCAGAACGGCCACGCCCGAGGCGATGACCAGGGCGATGGCCAGAACCTGGCCACGCAGGCGCCAGAGGTCGCGGATCAGCTTGCGGTCTAGCGGACTGATGGCGGGCTTGAGAGACCAGGCTAACATGGCCGGATCACCAGGTCAGACTCTTGGCCGGCTGTCGCCGCGGATTGCGCCGCACCTCGGCAATGCGGCCATCGGCCATGACCAGGACCTGATCGGCCATGGCGGCGATGCCCGCGTTGTGGGTGATCAGCGCGGTGGTCGTGCCGAGCTCGAGGTTGACCCGCTCGATGGCCTCCAACACCAGAATGCCGGTTTTGCTGTCCAGGGCGCCGGTCGGTTCGTCGCAAAGCAGGACCTGTGGTTTCTTGGCGATCGCGCGGGCGATGGCGACGCGTTGTTGCTCGCCGCCGGAAAGCTGTGCGGGAAAGTGATGACGCCGCGGTGCAAGGCCCACCAGGTCCAGGGCCTCCAGAGGCGACATGGGGTCCTCGGCGATCTCGGTGACCAGCGCGACGTTTTCCTCGGCGGTCAGGCTGGAGATGAGATTGTAGAACTGAAAGACGAAACCGACGTGGCGCCGGCGGTAGCGGGTGAGATCGGCGTCGTTGGCGCCGGTCAGTGTCGTGCCGCAGAAGAAGACCTGGCCGGCGGTTGGCTGGTCGAGCCCGCCCAGAATGTTCAAGAGCGTCGATTTTCCACTGCCGGAGGCGCCCAGCAGCACGATCAGTTCCGACTGGCGGAACTCAAGGTCGACCGAACGCAGAGCCTCGACCGTCACCTCGCCGCTACGATAGGTCTTGGTCAAGCCGCGTGCGCTGATCGTTGGCGGGGGAGCGGTATCGACGACGTTCTCGGCGCTCTGTCCGTTCATTGCGGGTGCGCTCCTTTAGCCTCCTGTTTGCAGCGGAGCGGGGCCGGCCGACAATGATCTGGCTCAATAGGGTGGGGTGAGCGAGCATACCGCCTGCCGGATCGGAATCAGGGGATGAGAGTCACGATGATTGCTTTGCCAGCGCCACGTCTTTCCGGATCCTGCGGGCTCGAATCGCTTCTGCGCCTGCGCCGCAGTGTCCGTGCCTATGCGGCTCGGCCGGTGACCATGGCGCAGGCCGGACAGTTGCTCTGGGCCGGGCAGGGGATCGTTGCCGCCCGAGGGCATCGAACCACCCCCTCGGCCGGGGCCGAGTATCCCTTGACCCTTTGGCTTGCGGTCCGCGAGGTCCAGGGCCTCCGGGAAGGCCTCTACCGCTACAACCCGGCGAAACATGTACTGTCGCTCGCGCGCGAGGGGGCCTTGGCGGGCGCCTTGGCCGACGCGGCACTGGAAGAGCAGCCTTGGCTGTCGGCGGCTCCGGCGGTGATCCTGGTCAGTGGGGATGCGGCGTCAATCGGACGCCATTTTGCCGAACAGCCGCCCAAGGGGCAGCGTGGCAGCCGCTATCTTGCCATGGAGACGGGCGCGGCGGTCCAGAACATCGCGCTACAGGCAACCGCGCTCGGGCTGGGTGTCGTTCTCGTCGGCGGCTTTGACGACGAAGGCTTGACGTCTCTGCTCGGACTTGGCGCGGGGCATGTGCCGTTGGCGATGATCCCGGTGGGACCCCTGTCAGGCGGCTGACCGCACGACCGGCTCCGCGTCCCTCGGCATCTGCTGGTCGTCGGGCAACGGCTCGTCCCCGGGCGCTTCTTCGTCCGCGGGATCCGATACCTGGGACCGGATTTCTGAAAGGAACTCAGCCAGATTGCTCTTCAGCATCGCAGACTGCCGTGAAAGCTGCTGTGCGGCCTCGAGGAAGCTATGGGCCTGGGTCTCGGCCGTGCCGGAGGTCGACTCCGCATTCTTGATATTTTCCAGGGCCTGTTCGGTCTTTTGCGACACGCCGGAAATGGCCTGAAAAATTTCGCGTGTGGCTTGGGACTGCTGCTCCATGGTCTCGGAGACATGATTGGCCGTTTCGTGCATGCCCTCGACCGTCTCGGCGACACCCTTGATCGACTGGACCGTCTGAGCCGTGATTTCCACCATCTTGGAAATCTGGTCGGCGATACGGTCTGTCGCCGAGGCGGTCTGCTCGGCGAGGTTCTTGACCTCGCTGGCAACGACCGAAAACCCTTTGCCGGCTTCGCCGGCACGGGCCGCCTCGATTGTCGCGTTCAGGGCGAGAAGGTTGGTTTGCTGGGCGATCTCCTGGATCAGGTTGATGACCTCGCCGATACCCTGGGCTTCCTGTTCCAGGTTCGCCACCACGGCGTTGGTGGATTCGATCTGTCCGACCGCCTCCCTGGCAACTGTCGCCGACTCGCGGACCTGGCGGTCGATGTCCGCGATCGAGCCTGAAATCTGCTCGGTTGTCGATGCGACGGTCTGAACGTCGTTGGCCGCATCGTCGGTCACGCTTGCCGCTGAATGGGCAAACTCCTGGGTTTCCTTGGTATGGGCAGTGAGGTCCTTGGCGGTGTTCTGTAGTTCTGACGCAGAGGCGCTGCAGATATCGACGGATGAGCTGATCTTCTTCTCGAAATCGTCGGCCATCCGCTCCATGGCCTGGCGCTTGGTGACCTCAGCCATGCGTTTTGTCTCTTCTTGTTCTTCTGCCATGCGCTGCATCTTGAGCGTCATGTCCTTCAGCGCTTGGACCGCCTTGCAGAGGGCGCCGATCTCGTCCTTCGATTTCGATGTCACCTCGACCGTGAGGTCGCCTTCGAGGATGCGCTGCAAGGCGGAAGTGACCAGTTTCAGCGGCTGGGCGATTTGGCGGGCCAGAAGCAACGCGACGAAGACTGCCAGGACGGTCGAGGCGACGACCAAAACCAACTGGATCAGTTGTTGTTGCTCGATCTGCTCTTCGGCGTGAAGCCGAAACTCGAAGCCGGCCGCGGCTGCGGATTCGACGAGCTCCTCGAGACCTGGCTCGATCGTCTTTTCAAGCGCCACAATGGCGTCGTGATCGAGTTCCTCGCCTTCGGCCAGGGCCTCACCCATTTCGAGGAAGCTCTCCGAGGCTTCCAGGATCGACGCGGCGAGCGCCCGGCTCTTGTCGGTCAAGGCGCGCTCGCCGGCGACCTCGACATCGTCGACGAGGTTTTCCAGCTCCTCGACGATGGTCTCGATGAGCTCCTCGGGATCGACCGTGCCGTCATCGTGCTCCAGAGCCTGTTCAAGCTGGGATATCGCGAACTCGGCACGGGCAAAGTCGGTTGCGGCAGTGCGCGCAAAGCTGATCGCCATCAATGGTTTGTCGTACATACTGATGGCGATGCCGCCCATATTGCTGACGGAATAGTAGGCATAGACCCCCAGGCAAATGGTGAGCAGGGTCAAGGACAGCATTCCCGCCAGCAGTTTTCCGAGAATTGACATCTTTTGTTCCGTTTTATTATTTCTCAGCGTCGAGATTGAGAGGGGTCGGAAAGAGGAAGCGTATTATTTGACGAGCACAGTCATTTTCATCTTGGGATGAATGCCACAGCGGACCTTGAACTTGCCCGCCTCGGCAAAAGTGTAGCTCGCCTCCTGACCGGGCTCCTGCATGCCGCTGTTGAAGTCGGTGTTCTTGACCAGGATGTTGTGTTTCACGCTATCGTCGTTCTTGAAAACCACCGCGTCGCCAGCGGCAATCTCCATTTTCTTTTCGGCGAAGGCTTTGTCCTTCTGCACCACGGTGTGGCTTGTGCCCGCCGATGCCGTGGCCCCGGCGATGAAAGCGACGACGCAGGAAAGCGCGGTCAAACGAATACCTCTGGACATGTTCTTTGTCTCCAATTCAGTTGCTTGATAGTCGGCCGCCGCAAGTCCGGGCGCCCGATTTTCGGGCGCCCGTTGATCGCGTGCGGTGGTCAGTTCGGCAGAACCGGAATGGTGACCGGCTCGTCGTCGCTGCTGAGGGCCTCGAGAAAGGCAACCAAATCGTTTTTCTCGTCGTCCGTCAGATTGAACGGCTTGATGTCATCGGACAGGCTCGGACGCTGGAGGAAACCGTCGGCATAGTGATCGACGACCTGCCTGAGCGTGCTCATGCTGCCGTCGTGCATGTAGGGTGCCCGCTCGACGATATTACGCAGACCTGGTGTCTTGAAGGTGTGCTGATACTCGGGAATGCCCTTAATCACGCCGGCGCGGCCGATGTCCTCGGACTCCAGACCAATGTCGTGAAAGGAGTCGTCGGTCATGTTCCAGCCGGAATGGCAGGCGACGCAGTTGGCCTTGGTGTTGTAGATCACAAAACCGCGTTTGGCGCTTTCGCTCATGGCTGTTTCGTCGCCATCGATCCAGTGATCGAAGGGTGCAAGGGCCGAGACCACGGTGCGTTCGTAGGTGGCGATGGCCATCGCGATACCATCGGATGAGATACCCTCGCCGGGAAAGGCGGCTTCGAAGGCGTCGTGATACCCGGGGATGCCCTGCAGCTCTTCGATCAGCTCATCCAGGGGCTGCGCCATCTCGACACCGGCCTGGATCGGCCCCAACGCCTGCTCCTCCAGGGAGTCGGCCCGGCCGTCCCAGAAGAACAGTTCGCCCCAGGCGAGGTTCAGGATGGTCGGCGTGTGCCGGCCCAGACGTTTCATACCCTGGCCGGCGCCGGTGGGCTGGCTGTCTTCCCAAGCAAAGCTGGGATTGTGGCAAGAGGCGCAGGAAATCAGGTTGGAGCCCGAAAGCCGCGGATCGAAGAACAGCATCTTGCCCAACTCCGCCTTGGGCTCGCTGAAGGGATTCTCCTCGGGGAAGGGAATTTCGCCCGGGCGGCGATACTGAGCCTTCAACTCCTGGAGTTCGGCATGGCTGATATCGGTTCCACTAATGGCGGCCAGTTGCTCCGCTGCTGTGGCGGCTTGCGGCAGGCAAGCGATGCCGAGAGCTGTTACAAGTTGCAAGAATCCGAGTTTCTGGAACATTTTTGATCCCTATAATGCAGGTGTCGTCGCTGTCGCGGTGGAAAACGAGATGGTCTTTCCGGTCTATCTGACCCTTCGTTTTCGCGAGGGGGCAAAGTGATCCGAATAATTGAAAAAATTATTAAAATCATTTCTCTTCGCGATATTCTGGAGGTGTGGTAAGATTAATTTGGAGTTAATTTCGTTTACGCGCTAAATTTATTCGAACGCTAACTAAACGTTGTGACTATATTACAGAAAACGCCAAATATAATTTGCCTCGTTGTGGTAAATTTACGCAGGTATGTTGATTAATACGCCAGGAAGGAGACAGGTATGGCCGAACTTAGGAGAATATCGAAAAAAAAGATACGCGAGTCTGTAACTATACTGTACTTGTATTTTGTGGGCGTTTCCGCGCTCGCGGCTGCTCCCCTCGACGATGCGAAGACGGGATTAGCGGCCCTGGTGCGTGGTGACTACGAGGAAGCAATCGCGATGAACACCCGCGCGATAGAGTCAGGCAGCCTCGAGCGTGAAAGTCTGGCGATCGCCTACTACAATCGGGCAATGGGGTACAAGCACCTCGCCAAGCCGAAGCGGGCCGAGGAGGATTTCAAGCGCGCCTACGGCGCTTGGCCGGAACATCCCATGACGCAAGAAGCGATGCGCGATCTGGGCCTGCTCGCCACCCCCTGATTGCCTGCCGAGAGTTCTCAGTCGGAGCTCTCGGTCTCATGGGTCGCGTGCCGCATGTCCTCGATGTCGCTTTCGTCGAAGAATTCCAGGAGCTTGTTGCGATAAGCCAGGACTTCTTCGCTCGTCGGCTGGTGGAATTCGTTTGCCTCCGAAGCGCGTCCGGCGACCACGGATCCGTGCATGCCGAAGCTCAAGTGCGGCAGGCAGTGATATTCATAGGTACCGGGCGCCGTGAAGGTGTAGGACCAGCTATCGCCCTTTTGCGAGAGGTAAGGGCTTTCAAAACCTTCCGACCCCTTCGGGTGACCGTTGGGAAAGGTGATCACGTTGTGGTCCATCGCCGCGGTGTTGACCCAGGTAACGGTATCGCCCGGTTCGATCCGTAGAAATTTCGGCTTGAACGCCATCTCCATGGTGTCGAAGTCGGAGACGATTTCGACGATGTGTTCCGTGGGCTCTGCCCGCGCGCCGATGGTGCCGAACGCGGCAAAGGACAAGACGATAAGAGCCGATAATTGAAGCGGTTTCATGGTACCTCAGTCGTTCAGTTTGAGCGGAAGTGCGGTCCGCCTGCGCTGGTCAGGCCTGCGGGCGTGGAAACTAGGGGGCGAGTGCTAAGGTCGCGTTAAGACACGGACAAATCATGTTCGACCGGCTGGTTGTCGGCATCAATTCGCGGCTATTCGCGCACGGAAAAGATCGGCTCGGTTTCCATGGCGAAGCAGGCATGGGTCGGCCGCGTGGTTGGGTCGGCCAGAAACTGCTGCATGATTCGATGGGCGCAGGGACTTTCGGCGACGCTGTGGGTCTGTCCCGGAAACACGAAAAGCTGGCTCGCCGGCAGGGTCTCGGCGGCCTTGCGGGCCCAATAGATGGGCGTCACGGGATCATATTCGCCAGCCAGGAACAACACCGGTGTTTGACTTTCGACCGGGCTGGGGTCGAGAGCGGGCGCCTGCCCGCCGTTCCAGATTTCGCAAAACCTAGGGTCGAGGCTCTTGCTGATCCAATTGGCCAGATGGGGAAAGCGTTCGATGCGGTCCTGACGGACCTCCTCGGTCAAGCCGGCGCCATCGTTGCAGCGGGTTGCCCAGTGCGTGCCCGTGGCCTGCCCGGCCATTGTTTGGGTCACCTGCTGCACGGCGAAGACGAGAATTCGCGGACTGCGGTTCTCGACTTCCTGGATCAAGTTCGGGATGATTTCCACGCCCTCGCGCCAGTAGACCATGTTGAAGATCAGGTTCATGAAGTGCACGGCCTCGAGAGGCACCTGGACCCGCTCGCCGGTCTCTTCGATATCGTACTTCACGGCCAGGGGATCGGTTTCCAGGGTGGAGAGGGCTGCGAAAAAGCTTTCGCGCAGATCCTTGAAGTAGCGGCGGCACTTGCGCTGGGCACCGCAGCGCTCGAAGATCTTGTTCAGCACATAGTCCATGGATTCCGCGGTGTCGCGCGGTACGCCGACGCCTGGCGGGTAGGACCCGGCGAGGATCAGCGTTCGAATGCCGTCGGCGTCCTGGCGCAGCGCTTCCAGGGCGACCCGGGTGCCATAAGAGGAACCCCAGAGATTCCAGCTTTCCAGGCCGAGGGCCCGACGCATATCGTGCAGGTCGGCGGCGTTCTCCGGCGTGTTATAGGCGGCCAAGTCGACCCCCGTGCCAGCCAGTCTGTCGCGACAGACCTGCAGCAGATTGAGGCCATCGTCGAAGGACATCGGCGCTTGTTCTTCATCCGGCGCGCCGCGCGCCTGGCGGTCGAATTCGGGGCAGTCGAGAAAGGGCTCCGCCAGACCCACGCCACGCGAGTCAAAGACGATCAGGTCCCGGCCGGTCAGCCACTCGTGCTCTTCCAGGCGCTCCGCGCCCCAGGCTTGCTGCATCTGCTCTTCATCGCCCAGCGCCGGCATTCCGGGCCCGCCATTAATGAACACCACCGGATCCGGGTGCTTGTCCGCCGCGACGCTCTTGAACGTGACGATCGGCAGGGAGATCACGCGCTCGCTGGCGCCAACGCGAGATTCGGGTAGATAGAGCGTGCCGCAGGCCGTCTCGCGCGGCCCCTCGTAGGTGAAAAAGCAGGGCGTTTCGCGATAGAGCGGTGTCTCCGACTTGGCCGGAGACGGCTCGCTGGCGGCGGCGGCACCGGGCAGCGCGAAGATCATCAGAAGGCCGGCCGCGATAAGACCGCGGCGGCGGGAGATCGAACGGGACATACCTTTTCCTTTCGACCGCCAGAGAATATTCAAAGCGGCGACAGGCGTCAGTTTCGCTTGCAACCTGTGAAGGAAGGGTTGATGGGGCTCAGTCGAGGGGCACACGGAGTTCGGGTCGTTGATCGAAACAGGGGGTGTAGGGAGCCGAAAAGGGATCGTCTAGAAACAGTCCGAGCATGACCTGCGCACAAGGGTCTCCCGTTACGTCACTCGATTGATTTTTGAAGACGAAGAGATGACTGCGTGACAGATGGCGGGCGACCTGTTCGGACCCCTCGGACGGCCGACTGGGATCAAGCTGTCCAGCCAGGATCAAGACCGGCAAGTCACTTTCCACGGGTCCCGACTCTATGGCCGGCAGTTGGCTCATGCGCCAGGGATCGCAGCTACCGGGGATCCATTTAAAGCGAATCCAGCGTTCGAGGTAAGGGACCTGGGCCGCTGCCTCTTCCACCCTCTGCGCGGTCCGGGGCGGCTCGTCGTTACAGGCCACCAAAAACGCGGCTCCCATGCTTTGCCAGTCCATCAGGTCCAGCTGCCAGCGAAGCGTGCTGTCGATACCTTTGACGCGGCCGTGCAGCGCTAGCGTCGTCAAGAGTGGCAGAGTGCGAATGCCATACTGGGTTTGGACAAAGTAATGGATGATGTCCCAGAGGGCGCGATCGTCGATCGCGTATGGTTGTGAAGTATGACTGCCGGGGAGGTCGATCACAGCGCGTAGCGGGACCCGGCGAAGGGCATCAAAGGCAGCATGCAACGTGCGTTTGTCGGATACACCGATCCTTTTGCATTTTTCATTCTCTGCGCAGAGCTTGAACCCGAGTTGGATGATGGCATCGAAATTCTTTGCTTGGACCAGAGGATCAGAAACGCGGGAGCCGACAATTCCCGAGAGGATTACCGAGCGAATGCCCACTTCCTTCTGCCTGACGGCTTCCAAGGCCACGCGGGTTCCATGGGACTCGGCCCAGATATTCCATTCCCGAATATCCAATGCCTGCCTGATATCGTGGAGATCCTCGGCCATCGAACGGGAATTGTAGGAACTCAGGTCGACGCCGGTCGCGCTGAGCTCCAGATAGCAGGCATTGCTGAACTCGGACCGAATTTCGTCGGTCGTGAAGCCGGCAATGAGATCGGACTTGGCTTTGGGGCAATCCAGTGAAGGACGCGATAGCCCCACGCCACGGGGGTCAAACAGGATCAAATCTCGCTTGTTCAACCAGACTGACGAGGCGATCCAGTCGCCCCAGTAGGCATGGCCTTCTTGATAACTCTTTATTACGGCCATGCCAGGGCCTCCTGGAACAAGAACAACTGGGTCGTCCTGTTTGTTTGGGTGCGCGCTGCGGAAAACAATGACTGACAGCTCGATTGCGCCCCGCATTGTCCCATCATGGTCTTCCGCCACGACGATGTACCCGCATTCCGCCGTCCGCGGTGTCGCAACGATAGACTCGCAGGGTTGCCGCCTGAAGTAGGGTAGAGTTGGCGATGCTGTGCCGGCGGCGGCGGCCGCTAGGCCTTCGAGCAGCAGGACGAACGCGGCGATTGCGGCCGCGACAAGACTGCGGCGGCGGGGGACCGGACCGGACATACCTTTTCCTTTCGACCGCCGAATGTTCTGCGAAGCGACGACAGGCTTCAGTATTTCTTGCAACCTGTGAAGGAAGAGTTGGTCGGACGGCCTCGCGGTTCACTCCGCCAGGGGCTGCATGTCCTCGGGACGCCAGGCGAGCCAGAGAGATTCGCCGCGCTCGGCAAAGGTGCCCCGGCCACGGTCCCGATTCTGGACCCGGGCGGAAATCATGGTTCCATCCGGGGCCTCGAGGTAGAGCTGGCTCTGATCGCCGTTGTAGGAAAGGTCGCGCAAGACGGCCCGGACGCGGATCGCCGTTTCATCCTGGGGCTCCTCGCTTGTGACCTCGATCTTCTCGGGGCGCAGAGCCAGATTTTTGACCGGTAGGCCGGCCTCCGTCAGGGCCAGGAGAATGGATCCCAAAGCGGGCACTTCGACCATCGTGCTGCCGGAGGTGGTATTCTGTCCGGTGACAGGAAAGATATTCACCTGGCCGATGAAGTCGGCGACGAAGGTCGAACTGGGATACTCGTAGAGCTCCAGGGGGGGCGCCACCTGAAGAACCTTGCCGTCGCCCATGACCGCGATGCGGTCGGCCATGGAGAGCGCCTCGCTCTGGTCATGGGTGACGATGATGAAGGTGATGCCGACCGACTGCTGCAGCCGGACGAGTTCAAGCTGCATGGTCTCGCGCAGCTTGGCGTCCAGGGCCGAAAGCGGCTCGTCGAGCAGCAGCACCTTGGGCTTTTTCACCAGCGCCCGGGCCAGGGCGACACGTTGGCGTTGACCGCCGGATAGCTTGTCGGGCTTGCGGTCCTCCAGGCCCTGCAGGCGTACCAGGCCGATGGCTTCTTCGACCCGCTGGTCGATGTCACCGCGCGGCGTGCCCACGACCCGCAGGCCATAGGCGATGTTCTCGGCCACGGTCATATGGGGAAAGACCGCATAGCTCTGGAAGACCATGTTGATCGGCCGCTTGTTGGGCTCGACCCCGGTCATGGGCTCGCCGTCGATCACGATCTCGCCTTGGCTGGGCGACTCGAAGCCGGCGATCATGCGCAAAAGGGTGGTCTTGCCGCAGCCCGACGGGCCGAGCAGGGCAAAGAATTCGCCCTCGCGGATGTCGAGAGACACCCGGTCGACCGCCGTGACACTGGCGCCGAACCGCTTGGTAACATCCTGGATCGAAATGATGGCGGCGGCGTTCGCGTCAGTCATAGCGGTCAGTCCTTGCCGGCGGCGCGCGATTGAATTGCCAGGGCCGCGACGGTCAATGCCAGGGTGAGGACGATCAGCACCGTCGAGGCGGCGTTGACCTCTGGCGTGACCGAGAAGCGCACCATCGAGTAGATCTTGATCGGGAAGGTCGTCGAGCCTGGTCCCGAGGTGAAGAAGGTGATCACGAAATCGTCCAGCGACAGGGTAAAGGCGAGCAGGGCGCCGGCGACGATGCCCGGTTTCATGTAGGGGTAGGTGATGTTCCAGAGGGTCTGCCACTGGCTCGCCCCGAGATCGGTGGAAGCCTCCTCGAGGGAGCGGTCGAAGCCGGCCATGCGCGAGCGGATCACCACGGCGACGAAGGGGATCGAAAAGGCGATGTGACTGACCGTGATGGTGAAGAGCCCGAGCGGCATCTCGATGACCGAGAAAAAGGCCACCATGGCCACGCCCAGACAAATCTCGGGGATCACGATCGGCAGGTGGACCATGCCCTCGTATGGCCCCTGCACGGGGAAGCGATAGCGATAGAGCGCCAGGCCCAGCATGGTGCCGAGGAGGGTCGAGACCAGGGTGGAGATGCCCGCGACGATCAGGGAATTGAGAAAGGCCTCGTGAAGCTGGGCGTTCTCGTAGGCCTTGATGTAGTAGCGCAGGCTGAAGCCCTGCCAGGTGATGTTGCGCTTGCTGTCGTTGAAGGAAAAGGCGATCAGCGCGACGATTGGAAAGTAGAGAAAGAAAAAGGTCGCCAGCATGGTCAGGCGCACCCAGGTCTTGCGGCCGTAGTCCAGCGGGTTGGCGCGGCTCCTGCCGCCGCGAAGCGCGAGCATCAGATCAGGCCCTGGGCGCGGCTGGCGAAGCTGGCGCGCAGCCACAAGATGATGAAGGTGGCGTAGAGCAGAAGGAACGAGAGCGCCGATCCGAACGGCCAGTCCCGCGACGAGGTGAACTGCCGGGCGATCAGATTGCCGATCATCTCGCTGTCGGTGCCGCCGAGCAGGGCCGGGGTCAGGAAGGTCCCCATCGACAGGATGAAGGCCAGCAGGCAGCCCGAGATGATGCCCGGCAGCGCCAGGGGCATGGTCACCGAGATCAAGGTGCGCCACTGACTGGCCCCGAGGTCGAGGCTAGCCTCCAGATAGGACCGGTCGAGCTTTTCCAGGGTCGCGTAGATCGGCAGCACCAGGAAGGGCAGGTAGACGTAGACCAGGCCGATGACCACGGCCTTCTGGTTGTAGAGCAGCTCCAGCGCGACGAACTGGCCCATGAGGTCGGGCAGTCCGACAAAGGTAAAGAGGGCGTCCAGCTTGCCGTGCAGCCACTCGAGGCCGAAGTTGAGGAAGCCGCGGGTCCGCAGCACCGCGATCCAGGCATAGGTGCGAATCAGCAGATTGGTCCAGAAGGGCAGGATGACCAGCAGCAGCAGCGGGTTCTTCCAGCGCTGCGGCGCAAAGGCGATCCCCATGGCCAGGGGAAACCCGATGGCGAAGGTGATCGCCGTGGTGACGCCGGCGATCCAGATCGACTTCCAGATGATGCCGAGATGGATCCATTCGATGGCACGGGCGTAGTTGGCGAAGCTGACCGCCAGCTCGATCTGCCCCTGTGGCCCGCGTTCGGCGAAGGAGTAAACCCAGACGATGGCCAGGGGCAGGGTGAAGAAGACCACCAGCCACGCCGTGGGCGGCAGGGCAAGAACGGCAAAGGCCAGCTTGTTGCGGCGCCAGGATTCCATGGACTAGCCAGCCATCGCCGGACAAGCCACGGCGATCGGCCGAACCGTCGCCCCGACCCCGATCCGGCGACCATCGTGCCAGCGACGCCATGGATCCCCAACGGCCGCTATCGCGTCTTCCGGGACGGCGATCCCTAAGAGCCTTAAAACGATTGGCGCCATTCCATCCGGTCCGCGAGGCTGGGGTCCAGCATAGGAACGGGCGACCGGGTGTCCCCAGTCGCCCGCCCGGCTTCTTTCTTGCCCCTAGGCGGCTTGAATGGCCGTCCAGGCCGCGTCGTAGAGCGGCAGGGCATCGCCGACATCGGACAGCGCCTGGCTGCGACCGACCACCTCGTCGGAGGCATAGATCGCCGGATTGGCCAGATCGTCCTTGCTGATGAATTCCTTGGCCGCCTTGTTGGTTGCCGCGTAGTGGACCGTGTTGGCGATCTCCGCGTAGACCTCGGGCCGGTGCAGGTGGTTCAGGAACTGGTAGGCGTTCTCCTGATTTGGGGCGCCCTTGGGGATGCAGACGCCGTCGATCCAGATCACCGTGCCCTCCTTGGGGATCACGTAGGTCAGGTCGTCGTCTTCCTCCATCACCTTCAAGACGTCGCCGTTCCACTCCATGACGATATCGACATCGCCGGAGATCAGCATGTCCTGACCGGAATCCGGCACGAAGCCCTTCAGATTTTTCTTCGCCTTGATCAGCAGGTCGCGGGCCGCGTTGATTTCGTCTGGATTCTTGGTGTTGGCCGAATAGCCCAGATAGAGCAGGGTCACGCCGAGCACGAAACGCGAGTCGGCGAGCATGGCCAGGCGCCCGGCCATTTCATCGTTCTCGAGGATCGCGGCCCAGCTGTCGATCGTGCCGACCTTGGACTTGCGGTAGCCGATGCCGCAGGAGCCCCAGAAGTAGGGGATATTGTGCTTGCAGCCCGGATCGAAGGAGGGATTGACGAAGTTGGGGTCGATGTTCTTGAAGTTCGGCAGCTTGGAGCGGTCGAGCTCTACCAGCATGTCGGCGGCGATCATGGTCTCCAGCATGTAGTCGCTGGGGAAAATGACGTCGTAGCCGGGGTTGCCGGCCTGGAACTTGGCGAACATCTCCTCCAGATTGGCATAGAGGTCATACTGAACCGAGACGCCGGTGGCCTCGCTGAAGCCTGACAACGTTGTCTCGCCGATGTAAGTGTCCCAGTTGTAGACGTTCAACTCGCCGCCGGCCCGGGCGGCTTTGCCGCCGAACGAGACCGCCACCGCCGCGGCGCCGGTCGCCTGCAGAAAATTGCGCCGGGTAAAGTTCGGCATCTTGAAATTGGTCATGAGTTGGATCCTCCCTAGGTTTTGATCGTTGTTGGGTCGGATCTTAAGGAATTTGCCCGCTTGGACAATGGGGCAAATGACCGGATCTGCTGGACCAGGACCGCAGCAGTTGGACGGATCGCCTTGAACGGCCTATAAATTCCTGTGGAAAAGTCGGGGCAGGAGGGCTAAAACCCGCGCTCCGCACAATTTTGACGCATAAGCGAGGTTGGCCATGACGGCAACTTGGAGCCCTCAGTCCTGGCGCGGCAAAGCGATCCGCCAGGTGCCCGAATATCCCGATGCCGCCCAACTGGCGGCTGTCGAGCAGACTCTGGCGAACTACCCCCCATTGGTTTTTGCCGGCGAGGCACGGGCCCTGAGAACGCGGCTTGGCGCCGTGGCCGAGGGCAAGGCCTTTCTGCTCCAGGGCGGCGACTGTGCCGAGAGCTTCGCCGAATTCCATCCCAACAACATCCGCGACACCTTCAAGGTCCTGTTGCAGATGGCGATTGTACTGACCTTCGGGGCGGCCTGTCCGGTGGTCAAGCTTGGCCGGCTGGCCGGCCAGTTCGCCAAACCGCGCTCGGGTCCGACCGAAACCCAAGGCGACGTCGAGCTGCCGAGCTACCGCGGCGATATCATCAACGGCATGGAGTTCACCAGCGAAGATCGCGTGCCGGATCCGCAACGTATGGTTCGGGCCTACAACCAGGCCGCCGCGACACTGAACCTGATCCGCGCTTTCGCCCAGGGCGGTTTTGCCGATCTGCACAAGGTTCACCAGTGGAACCAGGAGTTCCTGGCCGCCTCGCCCCAGGGACAAAAGTACGAAGCGCTGGCCAACCGGATCGACGAGACCCTGGGCTTCATGGAGGCCTGCGGCCTGACCCCCGAAAAAATATCAGAACTGCGCGAGACCGAGTTCTACACCAGCCACGAGGCGCTGCTCTTGTGGTACGAACAGGCGTTGACCCGTCAGGACAGCCTGACCGGGCAATGGTACGACTGTTCGGCCCATATGCTCTGGATCGGCGACCGCACCCGTCATCCCGAGGAGGCCCACGTCGAGTTCTTGAAGGGTGTCGGGAACCCGATTGGCATGAAATGCGGCCCCAGCTTGGAGATCGACGATTTGCTGCGGCTGATCGACGTTCTCAACCCGGAAAACGAGGCCGGACGTCTGACCCTGATTGCCCGCATGGGCCACGAGAACGTGCAGGAGCATTTGCCGCGCCTGGTTCGGGCGGTGCAGCGCGAAGGCCGAAAGGTGGTCTGGTCCTGCGATCCGATGCACGGCAACACGGTGAAGTCGGGGAATGGCTACAAGACCCGGCCCTTCGATCGCATCCTCGGCGAGGTCCGCCATTTTTTCGCCGTGCACCGCGCCGAAGGCAGCTATGCCGGTGGGGTGCATTTCGAGATGACCGGCCAGGACGTCACCGAATGCATCGGCGGTGCCCAGGCCATCAGCGAGGAACGCCTGGGCGATCGCTATCACACCCATTGCGATCCGCGCTTGAATGCCAGTCAGTCTTTGGAGTTGGCCTTCCTGATTTCCGAGGCACTGAAGGACGAACGCATGGCGCGCCGGCATGGCGAGGCGGCGGTGGCGCAAGCGTCTTGATCGGTGACCGGCCGGCGCCGGCGCCGCCGGCGGTAGTGACGGGGAGGGCCTGTGGCGATGCCCGATGACGTAAAGGATCCACGCGGCGGCGGCGCCGACCCCTGGCCCAGCGAGCCGGCGGTCGCCGCCTGGACCGACCACTACTTTCTGCGCACCCGCAAGACCGTGGCGCGTTTCGGCGATGTGCCCGTCACCTATGCCGTCTTCATGCGCCGGCCGGTGGTCTCGGCACCGAAGCTGGCGATCGCCTGGCTCGAGGCCATGGCCAGGGCGCGCGGCGTCACCTTCGAGATCGATCTGCGCTACGCCGAGGGCCGCTGGGTCGGCGCCGGCGAACCGTTGCTCTACATCACCGGCCCGCTCGGCCAACTGTGCGATCTGGAAACCCTGCTTTTGCAGAAATTGGGGCCAGCCTGTGTCGCGGCCTATAACGCATCGGCCATGTGCGCCGACCTGCCCAAGGTCGCGTTTTTGGCGATGGACGCCAGGCACTGCGCCGGCACCGAAATGGCCGACCTTATGGCCTACGCCGCGGCCGTGGGCGGGGCCCGGGCGCGCCGCAAGGTCGAGGCCATGGGGTTCGTTGCCAACGCCACCCAGGCCACGGCCCACTACTTCCCGGCCGGCGAGGCCAAGGGCACGATGCCCCATGCCTTGATCGGCTACGCCGGCTCGACCCTGCGCGCCGCGGAAATGTTCGACGAGACCTATCCCGAAGAACCGATGACCGTTCTGGTCGACTATTTCGCCCGGGAGATGACCGATGCCCTGACGGTCTGCCGTCGGTTTCCGCGCCGGGCCGGGCGCGGCGAACTCTCGGTGCGCCTCGACACACCGGGCAGCCGATTCGTCGAGAGCTTGGACCCGGCCGGCTCCTACGCGGTCCTCGAGACCCACGTGCCGGGCGCGATCCGCGGCTATCGCTCGGAGAAGGAACTGCGCTACCTGGTGGGACCGGGCGTGTCGGCGGCGGCGATCTGGCGGCTGCGCGACGCACTCGACCGGGAGGGTTTCCACAAGGTGAAGATTGTCGCGTCATCCGGCTTCAGCCCGGCGAAGTGCAAGCTGATGGCCGAAGCGAAGGCGCCTATCGACGTCATCGGGACCGGCTCCTATTTGCCGGAAAACTGGTCCGAGACCTATGCCACGGCCGATATTGTCGAGTACGATGGCCAGGCGCGTGTCAAGGTGGGCCGCGAATTCCTGCTGCGGCGGGTGGAGCGCCAATAGGCGGGGGTCGTCAAGGTGGCTGCAGGCGCGGCCGTCAACACTGGGGGCAAGGAAACAGGTGACGGTCGTAGTTCCTGAAAAAGCCTTGGGCCGGCGCCGCACAGGCGGTGAAGCCTATGGGCTATCGCTGGCCTCCCCAACCAATCAGATGAGCCTCGCCTACTGGGAGGATGTCAGAGGTTCGCGTCTCATGCCGGCCCGTGCGGATCTCGAGGTGCCTCAGATGACCCGCTTCCTGCGCTGCATCATTCTGCTCGACGTGATCGAAGACCCGTTCGATTTCCACTACCGGCTGATCGGCACCAAGGTCACCCAGGAAATGGTCTATCACGACCATACTGGCAAGATGATGACCGATATCCCACATCAGAACCAAGAAAGCCGCATCTTCGGCAATTGCCGCGACGTGGTGTTGAAGCGTCGTCCGATTGGCGGACAGACGCCCTACGTCGGGCGGAACTCCGATTTCCGAATGACGGAGGACGTCATTATGCCGCTGTCGAACGACGGCGAACGGGTGAATATGCTCTTCGTCACCGCCGATTTTATCGATCCGTAGGGCGAGGAAGACTCGCGCCGATAGCCCTTGCCTGGCTGCCGCCGCCGCTTTAATGAAACGCCATGGAGGGATCGTTGAAAATCGCGCTGGCGCAGCTCAACCCCACGGTGGGCGATCTGCGCGGCAATCTCGAAAAGGCCCGGCAGGCCCGCGGCGATGCCGCCCGACAGGGCGCCGATATCGTGGTCTTTCCCGAGATGTTCCTGTCCGGCTACCAGGCCGAGGATCTGGTCCTGAAGCCGATGTTTCTCGATGCGGTCAAGGTCGCGGTCGAGACCTTGGCGGCCGAGACCACAGATGGCGGCCCGGCGGTGGTGATCGGCGGGCCCTGGCGCGAGCCGGGTCAGGTAGAGGGGCAGGGACCCCTGCGCGGCGAAGTCTACAATACCGCCTTCGTGCTCGATGCCGGCCAAATTCAGACCAAGCGCTTCAAACATCACCTGCCCAACTACGGGGTCTTCGACGAGGTCAGGATTTTCAAGGCCGGGCCGCTGCCGGGCCCAGTCAATCTGCGCGGCGCCCGGGTCGGGATCCTGGTCTGCGAGGACATGTGGTATCCCGATGTCGCGGAGACACTGGAAGAATCGGGGGCTGAATTCTTCATCGTTATCAATGGGTCGCCCTACGAATCCGATAAACTAGATGAACGTTTGCAATATGCGGTCGCCCGGGTCGGCGAGACCGGGCTGCCGCTGATCTATCTGAACCAGGTTTGCGGTCAGGACGAATTGGTCTTCGACGGCGGCAGCTTCGTCATCGACCGCGATTTTTCCCTGAAGGCGCAGATGCCGCACTTCGAAGAGGCGCTCTGTCTGACCGAGTGGTCGGAAGGCGCCGAGGGCTGGGCGCCCGCCGAGGGCGACAAGGCGCGGCCCTGCGAAGGCCTGGAGTCTAACTATCGGGCCCTGGTGCTTGGCCTGCGCGACTATGTCGACAAGAACCGCTTCCCCGGCGTCATCCTGGGCCTGTCCGGCGGCATCGATTCCGCGCTCTCGGCGGCCGTGGCGGTCGATGCGCTGGGACCGGACCGGGTCCACTGCGTGATGATGCCCTCGCCCTACACCAGCCAGGAAAGCCTGGACGACGCCGAAGAAGCGGCCGGCTTGCTGGGGGTGCGGCTCGACAACATTTCCATCGAACCGGCCATGGCGGCCTTCGAGACCATGCTGGCGCCGCTGATGAACGGCAGCGACCCCGGGGTGACGGAAGAGAACATCCAGTCGCGCTCCCGCGGGCTGGTCCTGATGGCGCTGTCCAACAAGCATGGCCATATGGTGCTCTCGACCGGCAACAAGTCGGAAATGTCGGTCGGCTACGCGACGCTCTACGGCGACATGTGCGGCGGCTACAATGTGCTGAAGGACGTCTACAAAGTGGCTGTCTTCGAGCTCTCGCGCTGGCGCAACCAGGTTCATCCGGCTGGCGTCCTCGGGCCCGCGGGACGGGTCATCCCCGAGCGGGTCATCACCAAGCCACCGACCGCCGAATTGAAGCCGGATCAGAGGGACGACGATACCCTGCCGCCCTATCCGGTCCTGGACGATATTCTCGAGGGTTTGATCGAACGCGAAGAATCAGTCGAGACGATCTGTGCCCGCGGTCACCCCCGCGAGACGGTGGAGCGTATCTGGCGTCTTCTCGACCTGGCCGAATACAAACGCCGCC
>JAJFGK010000159.1 GCA_021776195.1 Kiloniellaceae bacterium
GAGCGGGGCAACGCAGGAGATCTCGCGCAACGCCCAGCAGGCCTCCGCGGGAACCCAGGAGGTGACCAACAACATCACCTCGGTGCAGACCGCCGTGGGCGAGACGGGTCATTCAGCCCGTCAGGTTCTCGAGGCCGCCGGCGGGCTCTCGCAGCAATCTGAATCCCTCAACCGCGAGATGGAAAAGATCCTATCTGAGATCCGCGCCGCGTAGTCCAAACCCACGGGCGCCATTCTTGCCATTTGAAGAAGCGCAACGACATCGAAGCGAGTGGATCAATAAAGTTGAAGGCGTGGCGCGATGACGATTGCGTCAAATCCACCATCTCGCATGCTGGCCACTTGATCCCTTCCGGCGGCAGCTTTGGGCAACAAACCCCCTATCCGGGACTACGCCGGCCACGGTGAGTTTGGGCCCCTAAGCAGACCTCAGTGCCGAATTTTTCGGCTTCACCCCCGGCAGCGGACTCGATGGCCCGCCACCCAGATAGACCGCTCGTGGCCCTAGGAAAAAATCCGACCAATCGGAGGAGGCCGAGCAACAGTTAACCACATCGCCGCGCGAGAAGCTGACAAAGCTCGGCATAAGTATTGTGCGACATGGCCGCTCCAGCACTCTTCAACTCGCAGGGGTCGTTTGTCCTTGGGGTTATGTGCACCGGCGTCCGGTGCCTGATTCACGTGACGCGCTCTCCTTGGCCAACACGACGATCCGTTTGCATGCCTCGGGCGGATAACTCTGGGCTTAGTAGATCGCTGCCACCTGCGCGCCGCGAAGCCGCAGGACGATCATGGCGTGACTCTCTCGCCGGCCTCTAGATCGCCGGACGTTTGTCGCGCCATGGCATAGTGGCCCCCTCGAACGCCGCGGCGGCGCGGAACACGCTGTGGTCGTCAAAAGGCTTGCCGACGATCTGCAACCCGGTCGGCACGCCATAGGACGAGAAGCCGGTCGGCACGCTCATCACCGGACATTGGCTGACCAGATTGAAGCCGTGGGTGAGGACCCAACCGACATAGGCCTGCACGCGGGTCCCGTTGATCCGGTAGTCCGGGTCGGCGTCGTCGTGATTGGCCTTGACTGCAGGCACCGCGAGGGTCGGACAGATCATGACGTCGTGCGATTTCAAGATCGGCTGAAGCTGCTGCCACATCCAGCCGCGGAAGGTGTTGCAGCGGTAAAGACGCGCGGCGCTGTGGCCGAGCCCTTTCTCCAGTAAGGTCACGACATAAGGGTCCATGTCATACTGCCAGCGTGGCAGGAAGTCGCCCGCGATCGCGGCGAACAGGCCCTCCCACCAGGTCATCCAGCAGTCGAGCACGCCCCAGTTCCAGCCCAGATCGACTTCCTCGACCTCGCAGCCGAGGTCGCGGAACTGTTGCACTGCACGGTGCGTGTTCTCCTGCACCTCGGGGTCAATCTCGAGGTAGCCGAGGTTCATCGTGAACGCGATCTTCCAGCCGCGGATGTCTTCATAAGTCGCGGGGAGCCGGATCTTGTTCGGTAGGGAGCAGAGATCCTCGGGGTGCGGGCCCGACATGACGTTTTGCATCAACGCGGCGTCGGCAACACTGCGGACCATTGGCCCATAGTGTAGGATTGTCTCGAGCGGATGGTCCCGGTCCAGAGGGTTGCGGCCGAAGGGCGCCTTGTACCCGAAGATTCCGCAAGCCGAGGACGGGATGCGGATCGAGCCACCACCATCTGTCCCGTCGGCGAGCGTGGTCATGCCTTCGGCAACCGCCGCCCCCGCCCCGCCCGAGGAGCCGCCGGACGTATATTCGAGGTTCCAAGGATTGGGGGTTATGCCCCAGAGCGGGCTGTGAGTCGCGCCCGAATAGGCGAACTCGGGCGATGTCGTGCGGATATGCATGATCGCGCCAGCGCGCAGCAGACGGTCAACCGTCGGCGCCGTGTAGTCGGGCCGGAAACCCTCGAAGATCTTGGAGCCGAAGGTGGTGATCTCGCCTTTGACTGGGTGGAAATCTTTGATCGCGACCGGGACCCCTTCGAGCGCGCGGAGCCGCCCGTCGGTCTGCCCATATTTCGCCTCAGCTACTTTCGCCTGCTCGCGTGCACGGTCGAAGAAGTCGTAGGTTATGGCGTTGACTTTGGGATTGATCGCTTCGCAGCGCGCGATCATTGAGTCCATCAGCTCGACCGGCGAGAGCGTTCTTGCCTTGAACCGCGCGATTGCCTCGCTCGCACTCAGGTAACAGAGATCGAGATCTACGGATGCCATAGTGTCCTCCCTGCGTGGTTTTTCGGGCGGGCGTCAGCTCCAGGAGCGGGCCAAAAATCGCTCGCCCACAGATTGACTCGGTTTTGTTGTCAGCAACAAGATACTTGGACCGCGACGGGCGGGACGGGATCCGTTACAGCTCATGAAACGGCAGCTTATGGCTATGACTGCGCCTCGTGGGACGCTGTCAGCGACGGCAAGTTCGGGTCTATATCCGGACATCGCGGGCCATTTCGTCGGCTTTGCCTCCCAACCCGGACGTCACTCGGGCGGGCCCGCTGCCGGCAGAAGGCGACCCAAACCGGTCCTGGCGCGTCCTAACTTCTAAAGGCGGAAGTCCCGGCAGTGGTGATTGAGCGGCGGGATGGTGGTGAGACCGGCTCGTCGCTCTCGTTCGGAGCTAACAGGTCAAACAGGAGGAGTGGAGACCGTGACACCGTGGGCCCGGAGGTGGTCGAAGTTTCGGCGAAAAATTGCTCTTCTATCTCGCACCTCAACCTGTTACAATTTTGTTGGGATAGGGCAGGAAGCCCTTGGGGGCTGCAATGAACTGGCTCTCATTCCTGAGGGGGCTTCCGCCCATGCGATCACCCAGAGAACAATCCTATGGGCCGGGCGGAAGCCCTTTCGTCTTGCTGGTGCAGTAACTCTCGCACCGTCTCGGCATGAACCCGCGAGCGTGGCTGGCGAATTTTCCTGGGGTGGCATCGCCGGAACCCAATGGTGGGTTTCACCAAAGAACAACTTGGCTGGCATTGTGATGACCCAACGGGTCAAGAGCATCGTTCACCGCTTTGCCGTCGAATTGAAAAATCTCGTTTATGGCGCCGTTGTGAGACAATGATGGTTTAGTTCTAACTAATACTTATATTCGTAGGGTGAAAAACTAATCATATAGGTACATTAAAGTTGCTGATTGATATTATGAGATATTTGTTTATTGCGACAACGATTAACGAACTTCCAATTTCTGTCTGTATTACTACGAAGAAATGCGACCCATAGCACCACGGGCGAGTCTCGATGCTGAGCGATAGCTTGGGCAATCTTATCGCGGGAAAAAATGAAGTTGCCAGGGTGCAGATCGCGCGCCGGGCTGGAAAATTCCTGGCAATCGAGGATCTACCCAAGGCCGAGCGCAAGGCGGCAGAAGACCTGGCGCGAGAACTCATGAATGACGCCGTCGAGAATGTGAGGCGCGAACTCTCCGAGTCGGCAAAGCATTCCAAAACCCTGCCCAAAGATGTGGCCTTCAAAATCGCTCACGATGTCGACGCGATCGCCTGTCCCTTTCTCGAAGTGACCGAGGTCTTTTCCGAGAGCGACTGGCAACAGCTGATCCTGACGATCTCGCACGGCGCCCGTATTGCAGTCGCGCGGCGGACCTCGATGAGCGAAGGTCTCGCACTGGCGCTTGCGGAGACCGGCGACGCCTTGGTCGCGGAAGCTCTCGTTGAGAACGAAGCGGTGCCAATGTCTGCGCTAGTGTGTCGCATGCTAATCGAGAAATTTCAGAACCAGGCAAGCTTCCTGGACAAGCTAGCCCAACGTGACGGCCTCCATACCGCAATCGTTGTGAGCCTCATCGAGAAGGTCTCTAACAAGGTGCGCAATGCGCTGGTGGAAACCCACAAACTTCCAGACTATCAAGGTTTGATCATCGTCGAAGCGGAGATCGTAGCCCTTCTAGATCTGATGGAGGATCTGCCAGAGCCCCGTTTGCGCCCCTGGGCTTTGCGTCTGAAGAAGGAAGGCAGGCTCACCGACTTCTTTCTTCTGACGGCTGTTCGTCACTCTGCGCTTGCCTTTTTCGAGACCGGTTTGTCGGTCCTTTCGGGCGAGCGCATCGAACGAGCCAGGACAGTTGTTCGGCATGAAGGCGAGGAGGCCCTGACCCGGTTGATGGAAGACGCTGGTATTCCAACTTCGATGCAGGATGACATTTGGATAGCCATTCAAGAAGGTCGCAGCCGATCTCAGGATGCTGAGCTTGACAGCGCCGCAAAGACGGATTGATTTCTAAAGAGCCGAATGTGGGCCTTCGAAACTAGGTAGCCGCAGACGATCGGAGACGACCGCCAAGTCTCCTCCTGGCTACAACAGCGCCTCACGAGGCGCCAAATCTCACGGTAAGTTGGGGTCTGTAGTTCGACCTCAGGGCCGATTTCGACCGATCTACACTTGAACACGATCATTGCAGCCATTACGAACCGGCTTTCGTGCTGGCCTACAAGCCCGGCTATTGGGCGAGCCACGAGATTGCCAAAATCGAGACCAACCTTTTCGAAGCGGCGTCGGGCCGATTGGTGTGGTCCGCGGCAACGGAAGCCGTCAATCCACGGTCGGTTGACGCGGTCGTCCGGTCACTGACCGAACAGATCGTTCAAGAGTTGGAGAGGCAAGGTCTGTTGTGACGGCTCGGCCGGCTACCGACGGGCCGTTAACAGTCCATGTGTCCCCGGCAGACTTGCGTTTCCTCGCGGCAGGAGGTCACGCGACCTGGCGAATGCCCGGTGTCATCGAGAGATGCCGGTCGGTCGTTCCGAGCATGATGGAGGTCATGCAACGGTAGAAGGCCTTCCAGGCCTTTTGCACATCGCTGGTGAAGCTCTCCTGGAGAAAGGCCTCCAGTGTCATCAGCAGCGCATTCCAGAAGACCGCATAGTCTATCGGCCTGACGCCGTAGTGGACATGACGCTGCCCCAGCGCCCAAATCGCCGGCTTGGCGGGTTCCATGCGGTCCAAGCCGTTGATCATGGTGGTCAGCATGGCGGCGAGCTTCCTGCTTTGCTCGCCTTGATCTCCAGTGAACATGAAACTCACGTGAGGGTGCCGCGCGAAGAGAGCGTCGTAAAAGGCACAGGCGAACAGGTCCAGATAGGGCTGGAGCTGCGCGAAGGACTTCTGCACCAGCGCTTTGTCCTTCCTCGACATCCGCTGTGCGGCGGATCCGAGAGGGAACTCTTCGTCACTTAGAAACTCGAAGACGGGACAGGCCGAACAGGCAAGCCCGACTTGAGACGAACCGGACGGTTTCGTCTGACAACAGGTCTCACAGATCTTGAGCGCGTGATCGAGACCCCTGTTCGACCCCTGAACGTTTCCGATCATGAAAGAGTTCCCCGATGGCGGCTCAACGACAACAGCCGGCAGATTAGGTGCAGCTTGTCGATTCCCGCTTTGATTTATCGCAAAATTGCTTGAAAAAGATCCTGACTTTTCCCGGCCGATCGCGATCCTTGTCTAGTCGTGCAGAAACGCCCGCCGCAGATAGGCAATGATGTCGTCAATTTCCCGCTCCTGGATCACGCCGCCAAAGGCCGGCATCGAACTGCCGGGCAAGCCCGCTACGATCGCCCGTTTCAGGGCCGTGTCATCGAGCCGCCGCGCGGTCTCGGCAGCCGTGAAGTCGGTCGGCTGCGGGTTGAGAAACCGTCCGATCCAATTCTCTGCCGTGCCGTCGGCCGCGTGGCACTGCGCGCAGTTGACCTGATAGAGAACCTCGCCCCGGCTTTCCGCCGGGGTCAGGCCGGCGATCTCCGGTGTGATGTCGTGGGGGCTGGCGTACTCGTGGTCGTCGTGCTCGTCATCATCGTGCTCGTGATCATCGTGCTCGTCGTGGCCGTGATCGCCTCGATCCGGGCTATGCCCGTCTTCGACGTGACCTTCCGCCCGTCTCTCGCCTGTCGCCGCCGCGAGGGGGCCGGAAACTTCCGCGATGGTGTTTGTCATTCGCGAAGCCGCTCGTGACCGCTCTCCGGCGGCCGCGATCGCGAAGGAGTCATGGCACACGACGCAGCTTTGGCGATAGAGCGCGAGCCCGGCTTGCTGACGTTCGTTCAGAGCGGCCTCTTCGCTATCGACGCCCAGGATGCCGAGGACAAAGGGATAAGCCGCACCATAGCGCTCTTCGTGTTGGGGCCAACCGTTTGCCGGCGTATGATAGAAGGTGTTCTTGCGCCGGCAGAGCACGAATTCCTTCAGAACGAAGTCGGCGACCGAGACGATCTCCTCCCTGTCGAGTGTGGCTTGAAAGGGGCGCATAGCGGTTCCGGGCCGACCTTCGTGCAATGCCTTCAGAACCGTTGCGCGGGAGAGTTCTGGCGTGCCCTGAAAGTCGCGCGGCGGTGGATCGAGCAGACCTGCCGCGACGGTTTCGGCGTCACCGCTGTAGCCGTGACAGAAATAGCAGTTCGCATTGTAGATCCGCCGGCCAACCGCGTGGCCGGGGGCATCGGGAGCCTCACAGGTCAGAGTTTTTTTTTGTGCGGGTGCTCGTCGTGGCTATGGTCCGGCTTCCGGGTGTCATGCGGCTTGTGGGTATCATCCGGCTTCTGGGCGTCGTGGCCGGGCAAGACCATTTCTTCCGGTGCGATGAAGGCCTGGAAGACATACTCGGCGACATCGGCGATCTGCTGGTCAGTCAGGACCTTGGACCAGGCGGCCATTTCGGTTTGCCTAATGCCCAAGGATACGGATTGAAAGAGGTGCGGCCGATTGAGATCGGCCTGGGCTCGGGCCGCAGTAAAGTCCCGCGGTTTGCTGGCCATGAAATAGGCCCGAGGGCCTTCGCCGTTGCCACTTAGTCCGTGACACTCCGCGCAATTGCCATCGTAGAAGCGATGTCCCTTGGCGGCGTCCCCGACCAGGGACTTCGGGAACGGCGCCGCCAGGTCAAACTCGCCGCCTATCTGCGGGTGGCCGTGTGCGGCATGATTGTCAATCGACGCGGTCTGCGTGTGGCCCTCTGCCAAACCCGAATGACCCGATTCCGCCAAGTCATGCTGCACCGGATGCGCGGCCGGATCGGCTTGTTGGTGGCGCATGAATTCGGTGCGTATGAAGTCGGCGACAGCGGCAATCTCTTCATCGCTCAACTGCGTGGTGAAAGACACCATGGCGGTCTTGCCGACGCCGTAGGTAACGGCGCTGATCATCGCGGCACGGCTCAGTTGATCGGGGCTGCTCCTGGTGAAATCGCGAGGCGGTGGATAGAGGCTGTTCTTTGCCCAAGATGCGGCATTGCCACGCTCGCCATGGCAAACGCTACAACTCCGGGCGTAAATCTGGGCTCCGACACCGGTGTCCGCCATTGTCTTCGGACCCATCGCAATCGCGAGCCCGGGCTCGGGCCCCATGGCGCTCGCGCGGATGTAGTCGATGAGTTCGGCAATTCGGTCATCGCCGAGCCCGCTCCACCGCTGCTTGGTCTCGGTCGAATGAAGCGTGGCGACGCTGTCGATCATGCCCGCCCGGGTGAGGGAGGCGACGGCTCGGGGGGTGGTGAAATCGACCAGCGCGAGCCCCGGGGCGATCGAGCCCTGGTTCTTGGACTGGGAGCCATGACAGGTCGCGCAGTAGGCCTGGTAGTCGTCGCGCGCCTGCAGCGGCTGCGCGCCTTCCTCTGGCTGGCCCGCGTGCAAAAGCCGATCGAGCGCGCCCGGCCCCGTCAGCGCGAGCAAAAGCAGAATCATGATCGAAACGATCAGCCGCATGATATGCTCCACGTGTCAGTTCGCAAAAACCAGAACCGCTCTTGCCCCAGGCGACATAGCCAGGACGGCGGCCATTTTTTGTCACTTCTTTGCCATTCGGCAGTGAACTTCTAGCCGACGAGCCGACAGAGTCATTGATCTTGGTCAATTTCACCGGGGCCGCCCGCCGTGCAAGATGGTGCCGCCCGTGGCCGGGGCAGGTCCTGGTATGATTGTTCATGAGAGGTGTTACCATCAAAGCAAAGGTCGTGTCCGCGATTCAATCGACGTTCGTCCCATGTTAAATGCGCCCCGCGCCTGGATAGGGGGCGGGGCGGCCGGGCTGATCGTCAGCGCCATTGCGGCCCTCGCCGGGCCGGTGGCGGCGGCGAATGGCGGCTGCAGCATTGTGGTGCCGGGCCCGCCCTGGGCTTCGGCTCACCTTCAGGACCACCCCCTGGTGGGGAAACTCTGGCATCCGGCGGCGGGACGCTTCGAAAGCGCGCAGACTCTCGTGATCGCGTTGGAGGCGGCGCGTTTCGTGCTGCTGGGCGAGAAACACGACAATGCCGATCACCATCGCTTCCAGGCATGGGCGGTCGATCGGATGTTCGACAGAGGCCGACGGCCGGCCGCCGCCCTGGAGATGATCCGAAGCGATCAGGAAGCTGCCTTCGCCGATCACCGCGCGGCTTATCCGGGCGATCCGGCTGGCCAGCATGGGCGTACTACCAGCCCATAGTAGAGCCCTTTCTGGCGGCGGATCTGCCGATAGGTCCGGCCAGTCTCAGCAAGTCGACGCTGCGCCAGGTGGTGCGCGAGGGGACCGGCGCGCTAGGCCCCCTGCGGGGCGCTGCCCTGGGCCTGGATACCTTGCCCAAAGGCGGAATCCTTCAGGAGATGAAGGCGGAAATCGTCGCCGCACACTGCAACCAACTGCCGTCGGCGATGATCGAGCCGATGGTAACCGCAAGCTTGGTCAAGGACGCCGTCATGGCCGAAGCGCTGCTCGGTGGCGCGGATCTTGGCAGACGCGATGGTGCCGTTCTTATTGCCGGCAACGGACATGTGCGCCGCGACCGCGGCGTCCCCAGGCATCTCGCACGCCTTTCGCCGGGCAACCAGGTGGTCTCGATCGGCCTGCTCGAAGTTGTGGAAGACCGCCTGACCCCGGCGGCCTATGGCGCCTTCTTTGGCGCGGCGGGTCTGCCGTTTGATTTCGTATGGTTCTCCCCCCGTGTCAGCATTGGCGACCCTTGCGAAAGGTTCGCCGACTCGCTCAAGCGGGCCAAGCAACGGTATCTCGATGAGCGAGATAGGGACAGAGGCAGGTGAGAGCGATCGGCGGCACTCATAGCAGGATTGGGGCGGACACCGGCTGCCTGATTTCTCCCGAACTCAAACGCCGATGGACATCCGGGCGACTGGCATTTCCTCCAAGCCCGAAAGGCGATAAAGGCCGGGCAAATTGAGGAGTTCGGCGAGGGTCGGCTTGGGAAGATCGACCAACCCCAGGTCTTTGAGGCGGTGCATGGCCCGGCTCACCGATTCCACTGTCAGGCCCAGATAATCCGCCATATCGGCGCGCGACATCGAAAGATGAAGCATCGGTTCCAACGGAGCGCCATGTCGCCAGCGATGAGCTAGGGTGAGAAGAAAGGCCGCCAATCGCTGGTCGGCCTGTTTGCGGGCCAGCAGGCCCGACTGTTCGTACTGAGCCTCGATTTCATCGAAAGCGGTGGTCAGAAGAACGAGGCAAAGATCCGGGTAGAGCCTCAGCATTTCGCGAAAAGCGTCCATCCGGAACGCGCAGAGGTGACATTCGGTCAAACATTCCGCCGTGCAGTGCATGGTACTGTTGATTTTAGGGCTGCCCAGAAGGTCTCCAGGCCCGAGAAATCCGGTGACGTGTCGACTGCCGTCTTCCAACAAGCGGTAGAGTTTGATCGTACCCTTGGTAATGACATAGACATGGGTTGCCGGGCTGGCCTGCTCTGACAGGACCTCGCCTTTGGCGATGATTATGCTTTCGGACAGCATCCGCAGCGTCTCCAGGCCTTTGCCATCGATGTGAGAGCAAAAGGAGATTCGGCTCGCGATGCAGGCCTCGCAACTGGGACGGGCCGCACCGCGCTGGATGCAGGTAACACTGCGCATTCGCAAATCAAACCTGGTTCAACGTTTTTTATGTGGCCGAAACCAATGGCCGGCCCGGGCCCTTTCGTCTCAGGCAGACTAGGAGCTCGCCAGCAATGCAGATAGAGCAGTCCGTGGGGCGGGTAATTGATCTGGGTCAAGGAGGTGTCTTTTGGCGCTCCTATAAATGCGGCAAGTCGTTTTGTCTGCCCGATAGGTGGCCGACCGTCGAGTTTTGCGGACGAAACGACAAAAATGAAAAATGGGATCATTGCGAATGCACAAGAGAGCTTTGGCACTGCTGCTCGTGATTGCCGTGACTGCCTGCACCGGACCGCCGCCGCAGCAAGAACCAGTAGATATCGTCTATCCGCCACCGCCCGATCAGCCGCGTTACTATTATGAAGGCACAATTCTCTCGAGCCTCGACGTTCAAGAGGAATCGTCGGCGGAGCGATTCAAGCGCTTTGCGACTGGGGCGTCTCTGCGCGGCTCGGGCTTCAGCAAACCCTTCGGTGTCGCCGTTGCCGAGGGCCGCCTGTTCATTGGCGATACCGTGGCGCGCCATGTCGCGGCCTTCGACTTTCCGCGCAAGCGCTACTACGAGATCGGCAACAAGGGGCTCGGCCGCCTGGCCAAGCCCCTGGGAATGGCGATCGATCGCATGGGGCGGCTCTACGTTTGCGACGGAACCTCCAAGCGGGTGATGATCTATGATCTCGATGGGACCTTTCTCTCGGCGGTTGGCAGCGACGAATTCCTGGAGCGGCCCTCGGGTGTCGCGGTCAACGCGGACGGCAGCCGGATCTACGTCGTGGACACCGGCGGCGTCGGGAGCGAGAGCCATCGCGTGCGCGTCTTCGACCAGGCCGGCGCCCATCTCTTCGATATCGGCAGCAGGGGCAATGGGCCCGGTGAGTTCAATCTGCCGCTCATGGCCACGACGGACGGGGAAGGCCGGCTCTACGTGACCGATACCGGGAACTTTCGGATCCAGGTCTTTTCCCCGGACGGGGAGATTATCGAAAGCTTTGGCGAGGCCGGGCGCTACCCCGGGCAATTTTCCCACCCCAAGGGGGTCGCGGTCGATCACGAAGGCAAGATCTTCGTCGTCGACACCTCCTTTGCGAATTTCCAGATCTTCAACCGGGACGGACGCATCCTGATGCACATCGGCGAGCGCAACGAGAGCGGCGGCGCCGGCAACTTCATCCTGCCTTCGGACGTCGCCGTCGACGTCGACGGCCGCGTTTATGTCGTGGATCAGTTTTTCCGCAAGGTGGATGTCTTTCGCCCGGCGGAGCTGCCCGCCGAGTCGCCCCTGGGGCTGCCGGCCGCACAGATTCCAAATTCCTGACTCCAGTGGCGGGCTTCCCCTTCGCGAAGGAATTTCATGGCGACCGTCAAACGCCACGGGGACTTTTCTTTAAAAAACCATGAATCTGACGGTGAAATTTGATTCACCTCAAGGAGCGCTGTGACCAAGCGTGCCATCATTCAATTGTCGCGAAAATCACAATAGATGATTCAAATCGTGCGGCGATGCGAATGTACGGAGGTCTACCATGCGGACAACAACGCGTTTTGTCAGTCTTTTTGCCGTGGTTCTCGCGCTTGCGCTGTTCTCGCAATCCGCTCGCGCCCAAACCGGGATTTCCGGTTCCCCCCATGACCTGGCCTCTGGCACAGGCGACAACAACGAGATCTGTGTCTACTGTCACACGCCTCATGGGGCGCGGTCACAGGGCGACATCGAGGCGCCGCTTTGGAACAAACCGGACTCGCCGGCTGTCGGCACCTACACGACCTACGACAGCACCACCATCGACGGCGACATCCTTGCGGTCGGATCGGTGTCCCTGGCCTGTCTGACTTGCCACGATGGATCGCAGGCAATGGATACGGTGATTAACGCACCGGGGAGCGGCGGCTTCAATCCGGCCGGTGCACGGATGAACTCGCTGACGGGTGACGGTTTGATGACGCCCGGAGCGGTCGCCAATCTGGGCGCCGATCTGACGAACGATCATCCGATCGGCGTGCAGTACGGCGGCTTCAACTCGACCGATCCCGATTTCCTGGATGACACCGACAGCCCCGGCCTGCAGGTGGCCAGCATCAACGGGGCGCAGCGCTGGTGGGTGGACACCGGAACTGCCAACTTAACCCGAGAGAAGACCGACATGATCCTCTATACGCGGGACAACACGGCTAACGCCGGCGCGAGCGAGGAGCCTTTCGTGGAATGCGCGAGCTGCCATGATCCGCACAATACGACCAACAACACCTTCTTGCGCGTGGCGAACGTTGCCAGTGGGGTCTGCCTGGCCTGTCACGTGAAGTGAGGGTTTTGATGGCACACCGCCTCCTGTCCCTCGGGAGCAGAACGATTGGCGGGTGCCAGCAGGTAGGTGTTCGTCTACCAACTCGCCGGACCGCGGACCTGGGGTCGCGGTCCGGCGAGCTTGGTCACAGGCGGGACCATGGGCTCGGCCCGGTCACCTAGCCGGGTGATGTAAATGGCTCGCGCGGGTCTTCCCTTTAGACGCCATGGCAAAGCTATCGAAAGCAGGGTCCGTCCGGAGCGGGCCATCATCTTTGCCTGCCGTCGGAATTCGCCGCGACGATCGTCCGGACAGTCGCGTCAATGAAAAATAGGCCAGTGCGAATTGACCGAAATCAATGTAGCGGCCTGGCACCTGCGCCAAAATCCAAGGTTAAGGCGTCACCTCGACGCTAAAAAAGAGAGAATCGCCAAATCACGGCGAACGAGTTTGCGAATGCGAAGGCGTGGTCATTATGTCGAACAGTCTCAAACGGGCGGTCGCCAATGCCGTCGTCGCGGGTAGCATCCTCATTGCTGCCGCCGCGGGCCAAACATTGGCAGCGGCGAACGAGCGGCCTCTGCTGCCGGAGGGAGTGCTTGCCACCGTCGATGGCATTGCGATCAGCGATGAGGAATTTGAGCGGTTCCTCATAGGATACGCGCGCAGCAAGTTCTATCACGGTACCACGGAGGAAAGGCTACAGAGCCTCAGGGCCGATGCCGCGGAGGCGATTGTTCGCCAAAAGCTCCTGGTCGCGGAGGCTGTTCGTCGTGGTTTGGCAGGGGATCCCGAAAAGGCCGACCTGCAGATTGCCGTTCTGGAGGACCGCTACAAGGACAGCGATCGCTGGGATGAAGTGAAGTTGCGATTGCCGCAGCTGCACGAGCATTTGCTGCAAGAGACCAAAATCGCGGGGCTCGAGGCTGAGATTCGGCGCGTGGAAGAGCCCGACGACCAGTTGCTCGCCAGCTACTACGAATCCAATCTCGACAAGTTCACGCAACCCGAACGACTTCGCCTCGACCTGCTGTTGCTCGGGGTCGAACCCTGGCAGACAAGCGAGGTCTGGTCGCAAGCGCGCGGCACCGCCGAGGAGCTTTATCGCAGGCTTCTCGACGGCACGGATTTCGCCGCGCTTGCCCGGCGTCACTCCACCCACGCCTCGGGACAGGCCGGTGGCGATATCGGCTTTGTCCACAAGGGGGTGCTGGCGGAACCGGCGCAAAAAGCGGTGGACCAACTGGTGCTGGGCGAGATCGCACCGCCGGTGCAGATCCTTGAGGGCTTTGCGATCTTTCGCCTGGTGGACCGGCAAGCCGCGAAGTTGCATCCCTTGGCCGAGGTGAGGGACCGCGCGGCTGACCTCTACAAGCGTGCCCAGGCCGAGTCCCAATGGGACAGCTTCGTCGCGACACTTCGGGAAAGGGCCCAGATTGTCGCCGCGAGTGATTTCCTGAAAGGCGGACCAGAGTGACAGCAATATCAAATGCGCCCCCGGTCAACTCATCTCAGGATAGTCTTTCTCACGACCCTAAGCCTGTCGAGCGGGCTGCAATCGGGATGTGAGTCCATGCAGATGACGAACATCCCGCCCATTCGGGTTTCGGGTTCCCTGGGCAACACCGTGCAGACCACCGACACCGGTTCGCAGTCGCGGTCCTTTTCGAACCGGGCCGGAGGGTCGGTGCGGGCGAGCAGCTATATTTGGCAGCCCTGGTTCACCACCGTCGATGGCAGTCTTAACCTGACCCAAGAGGTCAGCAGCGGCGGCACGAGTGACCGGGACTCGATCCTGGTCGGCGGCGACCTGACCCTCAACGTTTTACCGCTCAGCCGCTATCCCGGCTCGATCTCGGTCAGTCGCACCGACAGCCGGGTCGATGGCGGTGTCGGATCCGATTTTGCGCGCAATCGGGCCACCGTGAGTTCAAGGGCCCTGATTACCGACGATCTGCGGACGTTCGCGACCGCAACCTACCAGAACATCGATCAGTTCGAGCAGGGTGAGGAAGACCTCCGCAGCGTTGCGCTGTCCGTCTCGAAGACCTTCCAGAAAGCGAGCCTTTCGGTGTCGGTAGAACATCGCGACAGTAGTTTTCAGTCCGATATCCAGGAAGACGAGACGGACTCGACCGACCAGATCATCGTGCGGTCAACCTATCAACCCTTTGACGATGTCAACGTTCAAAGCACGACCTCGGTCTTCTACACCCAGGAAGATGACGAAACCGAAACCCGGGATCGCTTCTCCTGGCAAGGTGTCAGTACCGCCCAATGGCGGCCTACCGAACTGCCTTTCACCGTAAACGGCGCATTGCGAACGTTCTCCGATACCATCAAGTTCGGCGGCCGATCGAGTAACAGACCGGACACCGAGAGCTTTTTGGCCAACGGTATTTTGGGTCTCAACTACCCGATCATGCCCCGGCTGACGGCCAATGCCGGGCTGAGCGCGACCGTCCAGTCCGCGGACCGCGGCGCGGGCGGTGACGCCGGAGACTCGAGCCAGGCGGACGGTTCCTCGGTCGACGGGACGGCCACAGCGGGTATTTCATACTTCTCCCTGCCGGAGCCGGTGGGCGGATTCGATTGGAACTGGAACGCAAGGGCCAATGGCGAGTTGACGCTTGAGAGCGACAGCGGATCCGACGGAGGCGGCCTGAGCCCAGGCGGCAGCGTTTCCGTCGGTCACACCGGCGTGCGCGAGCTTCAGGTTCCCCTGGTCGGACCGACCCGCTTCAGCGCGAGCCAAACCGCCACCCTGACACAGACGCAAGACGGCGAAACCATCCCGAGCGTTTCCCACCGCGCGGATCTTGTCCGCAACTTCCACGAAGAGGGTGTCAACACCTTCGTCCGTTTCGGGCTCAACGACACGCGAGAGTTAGCCGGCGAGGAGTCCTTGGAGTTCACCCTGCTTCAGGCGCAGCTCAACCGACAGTCAACTATCGATTTTCGCAGTCAATGGCGCGGCTCGATCAGCGCGCAGGTGTCACGGCGCAAGCTGGGTGACAACGCGGCGGACATCGTTGCATCGGCGAACGGACGGATCGGCTATTTCAGCAACGACCTCTTCGAGGTTCGCGACCTCGACTTCATCTCCGAGCTCGAGCTGAACGCCATCGGTCTGGAAGACCTAGTCGAAGACGAAGACGAAGATGGAAGGCTGAAAGATGACCTGCGGGCCGAATGGAGCAACCGCATCGAGTACCGTCTGGGCCTTCTGACCTTCAGCCTGGAAGGGAACCTCTTCCTTTTCGGCAGCGAACTTGGAAACAGCGCGTTCTTCAGAGTCCGACGCCACTTTTCGGGAACCTTCTGAGCCATGACAACGAGCCTATCGCCGACTCCGGGCCGGTTTCCTCACCCTTCGACCCGGCGCCCGATTTCAGACCTCTGGGTGGCGTCGCTGTCGGTTCGAATTGAAGGCAAAGGACGGTAGCCAGCCATGCGCCACAATATTTTTCTCATCGGCATTTTCGGGTTCGCCTTGGCTGTCGCCGCCATTGTCGGGCCCAGGCTCGACCCGACGGAACAGGCCGCCTGGGCCGAGTACGGCGATGTGGTGATCAACAACTACTCGGACGATGCGGGCATGCGGCCCGTGGTGTTCCCCCACTGGTTTCATCGCATCCGCTTTCGCTGCAAGGTTTGCCATGCCGATCTTGGGTTCGCCTTCAAGGCCGGCGGCAACGATATCAACATGTTGAAGATTTTCGATGGGGAGTTCTGCGGCGCCTGTCATAACGGCGAGGTCGCCTGGGGCGTGGAGAACTGCATTCTCTGCCACTCGGGCAACCCCGGCACCCGCACGCGGGTCCATCACAGCACGACGGAAAGGTTGGTCATCCCGCCCGAATCCGGGGAGGCAAAGCCATGACCGTGAACCGGACAATGAGATGGGCGAGACTTGTGCTTGTCCTGGGCATCGGGGCATCGGTCCTGGCGGGTCTGCACTTCCGTGGCCCACCGCGCGCCGAGGAGCCCAGTGCCGTGCAACTGGCCCAAGAGGCCGGGGCAAAGAAGAAAAAGCCGAGCGCGGCCAATTCCTTCAACCGTTTGCTCAAGAAACCAGCCTCGGCCGCGAACGCCAGCCCGGCGGAGGACGGAATTCATGACCCCGCCAACCCGGGAACCCACTCCCTGCAGTGGCCGTCCGAGGCCTTCCAGGATCTGCCGCCCAGCGGCGACGGCAACCGAGTCAATTGGGTCAAGGCGCTGGAGGAGGGCTCGATCGCGCCTTGGGTCGATCTGGAAGACCCCGAAGCCGAGCCCTTCCTTCTCGATCTGGTCATCGTGCGGGAGGTGAAGGGCAGTATGCCGAACGTCGTCTATCCACATCAGCCGCACACTGAGTGGCTGGATTGCAGCAACTGTCACGACGAAATCTTCGTGCCTGCCAAGGGCGAGAACCAAATCAGCATGGCCGGCATCCTTCTGGGCCAGCAATGCGGCGTTTGTCACGGCAAGGTGGCTTTCCCGGTCTCGGATTGCAAACGCTGTCACTCGCAGCCAAAGACGCCTGAGCAGCTCGAATCCCTCGCCTCGGGATCCGCCTGGCGACAGATCGGGTCGGACGAACCCAAAGCGACGGCCGAGCCGCCGCAGAACTAGCCGCGAGGATTCCGTCCTGCGCGATGCCGAGGTCTAGTCAAGGAGAACCGAGAGTGGCTCACAAGCCGAGATCTACAGTTTTGCAGGCTCTGGCGCTCTGTCTCGTTTTCGCCGTCGCGGCGCCAACCCAGCTCGTCGCCCAGACGGAGAATAGGTTGCCTGTCGATCAGGTCACGACGCAGCAAAAGGCCCTCTTTGTCGAGAATCTGGTGACCAAGTCCGTCGCCGCGCAAACGATCGAACGAAGCGGCGACAGTGGCGCGCAGGGGGCGCTGACGAAAGCCCGCGCGCTTGTCGCCGAGGCGAAGGGCGACCTGGCGGCAGGCAACTACGAGGCGGCAAACGCAAAGGTCGACAACGCCTTGCGGCTGATCAACACCGAAGCGCGGCGCCTATCGCAAGCCGGCGTCAAGCAGACCCGCCTAGAAGAAGCCTACGCAAAACGACTTCACACCGTGGAGACCTTTCTTGCGGCCTACGAGCGAGTGGCCGAGGAAAAGTCCTTGAGTGCGGCCACGACGTCCCAGGTGGCGGCGATCACCGCAAAAGTGGGGGAGGCACGGGTTTTTGCCAAGGATGGTGCCTATCAGGCGGCCAATGATCTGCTGGATGAAGCCTATCAGACCGCCCGGGGCGACATCCGCAGCCTGCGCGAAGGCGAGACGCTGACTCGCTCGCTGCATTTCGATACGCCCGACGAGGAGTACGACTACGAAAAGGACCGCAACGACAGCCACATCATGCTGTTGCGCTTTGCGCTGAGCGACAAGGCACCGCCGGCCAGCTTCGTCGAGCGGATTGACGGTCTGCGCGCCGAAGCCGCGAGTCTGCGCGGCCTGGCCGAGCAGGAGGCCGATTCCGGTCAGTTTCCGACAGCGATCGATTCGTTGGTCCAGTCGACCGACAAGCTGCTCAAGGCACTGCGGATGACCGGGCTCTACATCCCGGGATGAATAGGGGACGGCGCCACGTGTCGAGTTTGGGACCATGACCGACCGCCATCAAGCAGGTGCCGCGAGAAAGCCCCGAACGCGGGGGCCCAAGACAGGATTTCTGACTGTCTGTCTGGCTGGTCTGGCGATGGCGATCACCGAAGCAGGCGCAGCGGTTGTAACACCCTTGCCATTGGCTCGGGCGAATGCCGCCCGGCCCCTTCTCGTTGCCAGCGAGACCAGATCGAACAGCGACGAGCAGCGCGCTATCCTGGAACAAAAGCTCCGACTGCTGGCGGCCTATCTCCAATCGCCGGCCATTCGCCGCATTGCGAAAGAGAACAACCAAGCCGCCAACGAGCTGCTTCACTCGGCCGAAACTCTGCGCGAGAGCGCGCGCGTGCGATTGGCCAATGGCGACCTGGAAGCCAGTGGCGCCGCCCTGGACAGGGCCTTACAGCAGGTTTCCGCGGCAAAGCGCCTGGTGCGCGGTGTCGGCGCCCGTTCGGACAGCGAGCGATCAAAGGCGCAGTTCGCACGGATGACGCGCGAGATCGAGAGCTACCTCCGTTCTCTCCGTCAGGCCCTGGGGGAGGACCCAGGCGACAATGGCATCGCGGCTAGCCTGGAGCAGGTGGAAAACCGGGTCGCCGAGGCGAAAAGGATCGCGGAAGATGGCCGGAACATGGCCGCAGTCGAGCGTCTCAGTGAGGCCTATCAGGCGGCCCTGCTGCTTGTCGTACGTCTGCGCGGCGGGCAGACGGTGGCCTACCGGCTGTCTTTCGCCACCTCGGAAGAAGAATTGGAATACGAGCGCCGGCGCAATGCCAGCTATCAAACGCTTGTCGAGCTCGTGCTGCAAGAAGGCCAACCCGTGCCGAGCGGTCTGCGGTCTGTCATCGAACGCCATCTTGAGGAAAGCCGGGCCTTGAGGCTTCAAGCGGACCAGGCGGCGGCGACCGGCAATCATGCTGCCGCCATCACCACTTTGGAGGACTCAACGGGCCGTCTGGTCCGGGCGCTTCAGGCGTCGGGACTACCGGTTACCGAGTGACGGCAAAGACGCTGGAGTTTGTTGAAAGAGCGACACGAACTTAGAGGACGGGATTTCCAGATGCCCCAGTTCGCCAAGACGTTACCGGTTCTGGTCGTTGCCTTCGCGCTGAGCGGACTCTGGCCCACTGCGGCGGCGGCAGCCGACCTCTCGCTGGTCGAGGCGATCAACATGGCGGGGCGGCAAAGAATGCTGACCCAGCGCATCGTGCGCAGCTACTGCCAGGTCGGGCTCCAGGTCATGCCCGAGGAGTCGGCGGTGCAGCTCGAACAGGCCGCCCTATTGTTTGAGAGGCAGTTGGGCGAGCTCAAGGCCTTCGTGACCGACCCCAGAGTGCGCGATGCCCTGGGTCAGGTCGACCAACTCTGGACCAAGTTCGTGACCATTGCCCGCATGCCTCCCAGTCAAGTGGGTGCCCGACAACTGACCTTCTGGGACGACGATCTCCTCTTCGCCTCGCACAAGGTCGTTCGGTTGCTGCAGGACCGTTCCGGTCGGCAGATCGCTCGCCTCGTCAACATCGCAGGCCGTCAGCGCATGCTTTCGCAGCGAATGGCCAAGCTTTACATGCTCAAGGAATGGGGTTTGGCGACCGTCTCGATCGAGCAAGACCTCGATGCGGCGCGCAATGAGTTCGCTGGCGCATTAGCCCTGCTGAGAGACCGGCCGGAGAACACGTCCGAGATCAATCAGGCGCTCGATGAGGTCGCGTTGCAGTGGAGCTGGTTCGACAATGCCTTGGGTCTGCGCGAGGTCGAGGCCTATCGTCTGGTGATCGCCGACACCAGCGAGACAATCCTGCTTATGATGGACCGGGTGACGAAACTATACGAGGCCCTTGCAACGCCATGACAGCAAGCTCGAGCGCAGCGCGGTCGATTGCCCAGGGCCTTGTCCGGCACGGCTCCCTGCCTGCCTTGGCCGCCGTGGCAGTGGCTTGGCTACTGGGAAGTTGCGCCGTCGGCCCCCCGGCCCGCGCGCCCTCCCTTGAGCCTGAGGCCGCCGCGCCCGTTTGGCCTTCGCCGCCGGACCCGCCACGCTACGTCTTCGTTCGCACGCTCGTTGGCGAGCGCGACTTCGTCGGTCCTGAAGACGAAACGGTCGACGCCGTAACCGATGCCCTGCGGTGGGTTGCCGGGCTGGTTCTCGGCGACCCGGAGTATCTGGAGCTCCGCCGCCCGGTGAGCGGACTGGTTGACCGGCGCGGCCGGGTCCATGTCGTCGACGTGAGCCATCGCGCCGTGATGGTCTTCGACATGCCAGCCGCGCAGCTCCAGAAGTGGCAGCTGGCCGCCGAGGGTCTTCTCTTCAAATCGCCGATCGGTATCGCGGCCGACCTCAACGATGGGATCCTGGTTACCGACTCCGAATTGGCGGAGGTCTTCCGGCTCGATGCCGACGGCCGGCCTCTGGGGCGGTTCGGCAAGGGTCTGCTCGAGCGTCCCACGGGGATCGCCCGGGACCCGGCCAGCGGCCTCATCTACGTCGCCGACACCGTGCGACACGATGTGAAGGTTTTCGATGCCGGCGGCGAACTTGTCGACCTGCTGGGTCATCGCGGTCGCCGTGGCGGCAGCTTCAACGGCCCCACCCACCTGGCCTTCGACGATGGCCGGCTCTACGTCTCGGATTCTCTCAATTTCCGCGTTCAAGTTCTCGATCCGGAGAGCGACGAGCAGTTGGTCTTTGGGGAAGTCGGTCTCTTTGTCGGCAATCTGACCCGCCCCAAGGGCGTTACGATCGGTGGCGGTGGTCGCATCTATGTGGTCGAGTCCTATTTCGATCATCTGCTGGTTTACGACCGCACCGGTCAACTGCTCCTCGCCATCGGCGGCGCCGGCCAGGAGATCGGCCAGTTCTATCTGCCCGCCGGTGCCTGGACCGATCCACAGGGACGCGTCTATGTGGCCGATATGTTCAATGGCCGGGTTGTCGTCCTGAAAGAACTGAGCGAGGCCGCAGTGCCATGAGGTTCCCAGCCGTCTCTTCGAGCCTCCTGCACTCGCTTCTGGCGGGCTTGGTTGCCTTCGCCCTTTTCCTGCTGCTCGCGCTGCCTATTCGCGCCGAGCGCATCTCGGATGTGCGCAACACGGTGCACAATCTATCGGTCTCGGGACCGGGCAGCGTTAAGGCCACCGCCGAGGATGAGATCTGCGTCTTCTGCCACACGCCGCACCACGCCGATCAGGCCGCGCCGACCCCACTCTGGAACCGCAGCCTGTCCGGCGCGACCTACACGCCCTACACCTCGAGCTCGTTGGATGCCTTGGGACTGGGCCAGCCAGGCGGCAGCAGCAAGCTCTGCCTTTCCTGTCATGACGGCACGATCGCGCTCGGCGCGGTCAATGTCCTGAATGGCGCCTTCACCGATCAGGACCCGGCGACCGAGGACATCCCCCTGGTCGGCACCGGACCAGGGGGCACCATCCCGCTCGGCGAGGGCGATCAAAGCGGTTTCACGCGCAGGCTTGGCACCGACCTGACCAACGATCATCCGATCTCCTTCACCTACGACGATAACCTGGCGCTGAACGATGGTGAACTTCGGCTTCCCAGCGTCACGCCGGCGATCGACAATCGTATTCCCGGCGTGCGCCCCGATATCCCACTCGAGGACAACCAGCTCCAGTGCACCTCCTGCCATGATCCGCACATTCGCGACACGATCGAGACCCAGATCAAGTTTCTGCGGCTCCATCGCTTCCAGCAGTTCGAGCCGGTCGGCGGTACCTTCGACAAGGCCAACGACAGCATTTGTCTGGCCTGCCATGATAAGGACGGCTGGGTCGGTTCGGCCCACGCCAATGCTTTCGTGGCTGACGAAGTCTACTCCGCTCAGGCGTCAAACCTGAGAGAGTTTCCCGCCAACCTTCCGGTATGGCGGGCGGCCTGCCTCAATTGCCATGACAGTCACACTGTCGAGGGTGCACAGCGCCTGCTGCGCGAGGGCACCGATAGCATCTCGGTGCCAAAGCTGGGCGGCAATTCGGCACAGGAAGAAACCTGCTACCAGTGCCACTCCCAGGATGGTGGGGTGCTGGTGAACCAAGGAACGGCGAACTTTCCCGTGCCGGACGTGAAGACCGATTTCCAGAGCTTTCGGCACATGCCAATTGCCGAGCAGCCCGAGGTCCACGATGTCGGGACCGCGTCACAGGCCCAGCCGGGCAGAGACCTGCTGGAATCCCAGACCCTGCTCGGCAAGGGTGCACCCGGAAACCGCCACGTCGAGTGTACCGATTGTCATAACCCCCACAGGGTGATCAAAAAGCGACTCTTCAACGATGTCGCCATCACGCCCGATCCGGCCGGTACGCACCAACATCAGGCGAACAGCCTGCACACCAACCTGGCTTCGGGCGTCCTCAAGGGGACCTGGGGTGTCGAGCCGGTCTATGCCTCGTCGGCCTTCCTCTCGACTCCCATCGACTTCAACTTGAAACGCGGCAATCCCCCGGTTGGAGCCTCCACCGACAGCAACAGCCCCTGGACGACGCGAGAATACCAGATCTGTCTCAAGTGCCACTCGACCTACGGCTATGATACGCCTCCCGATCTCGGGACCTCGCAAGGCTCGACCTTGCCGGGGACCAATGGACTGCAGCGCTACACCGATCAGGCAATGGAGTTCCAGGCGCCGCTGGCTGACACCGGTGAACCGGGCGGCAATCATCGCTCCTGGCACCCGGTCATCGAGTCGACCGGGCGAACCACCCTGGTGCGCCAGGCCGACAACGCCAATTGGCTGTCGCCATGGAACAACGATGCCTTCATTGGCACCCAGACAATGTATTGCTCGGACTGCCACGGCTCGGACACGGCGCCGGGAACCGTCGAGCCCTCGGGCGGCGAGGACGGCCAGCCCTGGGGGCCGCATGGTTCGACCCATGACTTCATCCTAAAGGGCGAGTGGAACGAGTTCACCGGCGGGACCGGGACGGAAGACCACCTCTGCTTCAAATGCCATTCCTTTGCCAACTACGCGACCCGAGACGGTCGAGATTTTCCCAGTGGTTTCGGCGGACCCAAGGACCAGAACCTGCATTCCTTCCACGCCGACAAGATCGAACAGTTGCGCTGTAGCTGGTGCCACGCCGCGGTCCCGCACGGGTGGAAGAACAAGGCTTTTCTGGTCAACCTGAACGACGTCGGACCGGAGGCCGGCCTGGCCCCGGGCACGCAGGTCCGCAACAACACAACCGCCGCCTATAACCAGGAGCCTTACTATCTGAACTCGTTCTTGAAGGTCATCACCTTCGCCACCAGCGGCAACTGGCAAGAAGCGGACTGCGGCTCGAGCGGGCCGCCTGGCAATGGCGAGGTGGGACGCGACTGGATGCGAGACAGCAATGAGAACTGCGAGAACCCACCATGATGCGCCTGACCGCAACCCTGCTCAAGGCGGCTGCTTCTCTATGGTTGACGCTCGGACTGCTGATCTTCGCGGCAGGGCTGCTATTGTTCGGCCAGGTCATGGACTGGTCGCTGGCCGGTCTTACGGCCCTGCCATTCGCCGGTCTCTGCCTCAATCTGGTGGTTGCGATCGCGGTGACCCAGAAATTGCGACGCCAGGCCGGCCTCTTGGGGTTTCACCTAGCGCTGGCCATCTTGGCTTTTCTTGCCGCGGCGGACAGCTTGATGGCTCTGAAAGGGCACGTCGAGGTCACCGAGGGGGCGAGCTTCGATCCGGAACTGGTCCAGGCCCAGGAGGGACCGCTACATCCCTGGGGTCTCGATGAGGTCCGTTTCCTTCAGGGTGACTTTTCGATCGACTATGCCCCCAAGATGAAGCGGCGGCACACCTACAGCACCGTCTACCTACCTGACGCCGGCGGTGGGCTGCGACCGCTCATTGTGGGCGACGACGACCCCCTGGTGTTCGGCGATTACCGCTTCTACACCTCCTTCAACAAAGGCTTCGCTCCGGTGCTGCGCTACGAGGACACCGCGGGCCAGGTGACGACGGGGGCGGTCCATCTGCCCTCCTACCCGTTGAATTACTTCAAACAGGGCAACGACTGGCGCCTGCCCGATGGCTCAGAGACCCTGAAGCTGTGGCTGCATCTGCCCGAACCGGTTTATGACGCGGAGGGGGCCTGGCGCTTCGCCAAGCCCAAGGATGCCGTTCTCGTGGTCCTTCGCGGCGATGATCGGCGCGAGATGCATCTGGGCGACCGGCTGGTGCTGGGAACCGGCGAACTGCGCTACGAGGCGCTGGCAAGCTGGATGGGCTACACCATCGCCTTTAACCCGTTGCAGCGCTGGATGCTGGCGGCGGTCGTCGTCGGCATTTTGTGTCTTGGCTGGCACGTCGGGCGAAAGATGATCCGTGTCCCTTGGCAAACCGCGGCAATGACGGACGCTGGCCATGATGAATGAGTTCCAATGGCTCAATGGCGGCTTGGCGCTCTACAGTATCGCCGCGATCTTGGCTGTCTTCGTGGTTTTGCGCGGAAGGCGAAGCTTCGGGGGGCCGCTGGCCGTCGTATCGATAGCCTTGTTGTGTCATGGCGTGGCCATCTTGTTGCGCTGGGACCGGCTCGGTCACGGTCCCTATGTCGATCTCTTCGAAATCCTCTCGAGCAATGTCTGGAGCCTGCACCTGGCGGTTCTGCTGGCAGTGATACTCATTCCAGCCATACGCGCCAGCTTGGCCGTCAGCCTTCCCTTGCTCCAGGTTCTGGTCGTCTGGCTCCTGGTCACGCCGGCCCATGACGGCGCCGCGCCGGTAACCTACGACACGGTTTGGCTGGCGGTGCATGTTTGGTTGGGCAAGGTTTTCCTGGGCTTCGTGGTCGCGGCTGTGGGGGTCAGCCTTGTAATCCTGCTGCGGGGCGTTCGCGGCACGGCAGCCTTCAAGACGATGCCCAACAGCGTGGCTCTCGACGAGTTGGTCTATCGGCTGGTGCTTGTCGCGTTTCTCTTCGAGAGCTTGATGCTGGTCGCCGGCGCGATCTGGGCGCAGGACGCCTGGGGTCGCTACTGGGCCTGGGATCCGCTGGAGACCTGGGCCTTCGTGACCTGGCTTGGCGTGATTGGCTATCTCCACCTGCGTTTCCTGCGCCGGCCCTCTCCCGTTGTCGGCGCGCTGCTGGTGCTGGGGATTTTCGCCATCGCCTTTTCGACCTTCTTCGGGATGCCCTTTATCTCCACGGCGCCACACAAGGGGGCGATATGACCAGGTGGCGCGGTCATAGTCTCTGGCGCGTCCTGCCCGCAGTCGCCGCGGCGGTGCTCGTGCTCGGGGTCTTACTGGATCGGTTCGCCAGCAGCCCCCCGACAGTGGCCGACGCTCTCCTCCCGGTGGCAGACAAGGACGAGAGCGAGCAAAGTTTCGACCGCCTCTTCGAGGAGGGAGTCAGCCACCTCAGATCCGGTGCGGCGGACTCGGCGATCCGGGCTTTCGGCCGCGCCCACCACCTACAGCCCGGAGTGCCCGAGGTTCACGTGAATCTCGGCTATGCTTACCTGACACTTGAGCGTTTCGAGGCGGCACAGACCGCATTTGGCGCCGCGCTCGATCTTCGGCCCGCTCAGGTCAACGCTTACTATGGCCTGGCAGTAAGCCTGGAGAGGTCAGGCGACCGGGCGGCGGCACTGGGGGCAATGCGCAGTTATGTCCACCTCTCCTCCGACCAGGACCCCTTCAAGCGAAAGGCCCTGGCCGCCATCTGGGAATGGGAGCATCTGCTCGCGACGGAACGCCGCCAGCCGGTGGCCCGCGCCGAAGATCTGCCGGCGGATGGACCCCCGGCGGTCCTGACGAGACTCGCATTGCGCAACGTCGAGGATCAAAGCATCTCCCTGGAGACTTACGCAGAGCGGACCGTGGTGCTCAACGTCTGGGCCACCTGGTGCGCTCCCTGCCGCGCGGAACTGCCCAGCCTGCAAGCGCTGAGCGACCGACTGGATCCCAGCGCCTACGCGGTGATCGGCGTTTCGGTCGACGAGGATCCTGCCTTCGTGCGGGAGTATCTTCATGATGTCGGAGTCCGGTTTCCCTCTTACCTTGACCCCTCCGGGAGCCAAACGATCGCACTGCTCGACGTCACAAGCTATCCGCAAACCTTCGTGATCGGACCGGATGGGGCGATACGGCATCGGGTGATTGGGCAGCGGGACTGGGCCTCGCCGGAAATCCTGGCCCTGGTTACCGGTTCGCCGGGCCTTGATGCGCAAGACGAGCCTGGCATTGACCCAGATCAGTGAGCGAGCCCCGATCCACCGTTATGAAGGACGGAACGATACAAAAAAGACGATTCAATTTTATGCGATGCACGTTGATCCTTGGTCTCATTCTGGCTCTTGGTCTCGCCTGTGGCGTCCGAGCGGCGTATGCCGACGTCTTCAACGGACAGCAGCTCTATCAGACCCATTGCGCGAACTGCCACGGGCTGGACGGCGTTCCGCTGGTCCCGGGATCGCCCGATTTTTCGCATGGCGACGGGCTTTTGAACCCCGACACCGTCATCTTCCAGATCATCAAGGACGGCACCAGCCAGATGCCCCGCTACGAGGGCATCTTGCGGGATCGAGAAATCCTCGATGTTGTCGATTTCCTGCGCACCCTGCCACGCTAGGACGAAGGAGGAACGCGTCGATGCGCGACCTGCGCAAGGAATCGATGAAGAGCCGGGGGCGTTTTGCCGCGATCCTGTCATGGTTGGTCGTTTGCCTGACACTCATTTCGATGCCTGCCGTGGTTCGTGCACAGACCGAGAAGGTCGATGCGGCAACGACAGAGTACAGGATGGAGAACTTCGGGGTCGGCGACGAGGTCTATGTCCGCGCGCTCGCCATCGATCACGGACGCGGGGCGCTTTGGGTCGGGACCTCCGTCGGCGCCATGGAAATAGATCTTGCGAGCTTCGACCTCCGGCAGGTCTTCACCCGCGAACAGGGCCTCGCAAACGAGTATGTCTTCGCCATTGGAATCGACCCGCGGGGACCTATCTGGTTCGGAACCAATGCCGGCGGAACCAGCACCTATTCAGATGGCGAGTGGCGAACCTACTTTCCCATGCACGGCCTCGCGGATTACTGGGTCTATGCTTTTGCTTTCGATGACGCGGGCGCCTGGATCGGCACCTGGAATGGCGCGAACTGGTATTCCAACGACACGCAAGCTTTCACCACCTATCGCGATGAACTCGTGAACATCTGGGTCTATGGCATTGCGATAGACGATGAGGGAAAGGTGTGGTTCGGCACCGAGGGCGGCGTCAGCATGTTTGACAAAGGGGAGTGGCACTCCTGGACCCACGAGGACGGACTTGGCGCCGCCAACACCAACGACCTGCCATTGAGTTCCAACACCGGCCTTGGCACCCAGACCCGCCACGACCTTTCGGTCACCGTGGACGGTGGGCCGTCATATAACCCCGACTATGTCTTCTCGGCGCTGTGGGACCGGCGACGGGGCGGCGTATGGTTCGGAACCTGGGGCGGGGGCGCCAGCCACTTCGACGGTGACAAGACCTGGCTCTCCTATAGCAGGGCTGACGGACTGGCTGGCGACATCGTCTACAGCATGGCCCAAGCTCAGGACGGTACCTTGTGGTTCGGGACTGATCGCGGGATCTCGCGCTTCGACGGCGAGAACTGGACGACCTTCTCTCATGGCCTCGTCAACCGTCATATCTATGCGATCGTCGTGGGCGATGACGGAACCGTTTGGGCCGGCACCAAGGGCGCTGTCACCAAACTGTCGCCGGAGTGAACCCGATGCGTTGGCTTGTCTCGATTTTGCTTGTTGTCTGTCTGGCCGCGGTCGGCGGCGGCGCCTATCTGCTGGGGCGCCACCAGGGCGAGGCGGGGGAAGATAGGGCCTCGGCGGCTGCCCAGGTTGCGGACCCGAGCGAATCCGTGACGCCAGAGGAAATCGAGGTCGACAAGGGGCTCGCATATCTCCAGGTCGGGCAGCGCAACGTCAAGGCGCTTCTGGTCGATGGATCGACCACCTGGCTTGGGACCTCCGGCGGGCTCATCGAATTTCATCTCGACACCGGCGAGCATCGCGTCCACGACAATCGCTCGGGGCTGCTGTCCAACGGGGTCTTTTACGTCGGCAAGCCGGATCGCCGGATTTGGGTGGGAACCTACGGCGGGGGCCTGTCGATCCTCGATCCGCAAAGCGGGACCTGGCAGAACTACAACATTCCCAACGGTATGGGCGACGCATTTGTCTACGACGTCCTGCAAAGCCAGTCGGGCGATATCTGGATCGCCACCTGGTCCGGCGTCAATAGAATCGTCGGGGGCAAGCTCGATGACGATCAAAGCTGGGAACTCTATACCGTCGAGAACACCCAAGGCGGCCTGCCCAATGACTGGGTCTACGGCCTGGCAGAGGGCAAGAACGGCGAGATCTGGCTTGCGACCGAAGGGGGCCTCGCACGCTACCGCGACGAGAACTGGGCCCATTGGAACCACGCAGATGGTCTCGGCGCGGCCTTCGAGACGGTCGAGGACGATATCGAGTTCCAAAGCGATCCGGCCCGCGTTTCCGATCACCACGCGAGACAAAAGCAAGAGCAGGGTCTGGAGGATATCCAGGTGGCCTACAACCCGAACTACATCGTTTCCCTCGCGGTTGACCTTGAAGGTCGTGTCTGGGCCGGGACCTGGGGCGGCGGTCTTTCGCAGTTCGATGGCGAGACCTGGCGCACCCTGACCGTCAAGGACGGGCTTCCCGCCAATCACGTTTTCGCCCTTGAGATCGATGGTCAAGGCCGGGTCTGGGTGGGCACGAGCCGCGGCCTGGCTTGGCTCTTCGACAACCGGATCGAAACTTTCGGGCATGGTGACGGGCTCTTGTCGCATGCCGTCTTTTCGATCGGGTTCGGCGATGGCAGCGGAGCCTGGGCCGGTGGCTTCGGCGGCGCGACCTGGCTGCCGGCGGGTGTCGAGGCAATTGCCGATGCACAGTAGGGCTGGCCGGAGGAACTGCCAATGATTCGAACTCTGACCCTGGCGCTTTGGTTGTGTTCGTGGCCGATGGCGGCCTTCGCCGATTTCGAGAAGGGCTTCATCCGGTTCGAGCAGGGCGACTATGAAGGCGCCTATGGTGAATTGAAATCCGATGCGGCGCAGGGCGACGCGCGCGCGCAGTATGTCGTCGGCGTTTTGTATCTCAACGGTCTGGGGGTGGAGCCGGACGACGCGCAGGCGCACTACTGGCTACGGCTCGCCGGCGAAGGCGGACACACGGAGGCGCAGGTCGAACTCGCTCGTCTCTATCGCGACGGCCTTGGCGTTGCGCAGGACCTCGCTCAGATGGTGAAGTGGTATGAACGGGCGGCGGCCCAGGGACACGTGGGCGCACAGCTTTTCGTCGCCGACGCGCATGCCTATGGCCAGGGTGTCGAAGTCAATCTGGTCTCGGCCTACGCTTGGTACGAAGTTGCTCGTCGATACTGGGGCGATCTGGCGAAGCACGCCCAAGCCTATGTTGCCGACAAGCTCGACGAAAGCCAGCTTGCCGAGGCCAGGAAGCAGGCCTTAGAGATCGTGGCAGCGATGGACCGTTGAAAGTAGGGCCGCTAGGGTTTTGTTTCGGCTGTGAGCAGATAACCCACGCCGCGAACCGTGTGAATCGAGACACCAGCGTCCACGGACTCGAGCTTCTTGCGCAGGCGGTGCGCCAAGACCTCGATGGTGTTTGGCGATACCGTCTCTTGGAGGCCATAGAGGCTGTCTTCAAGCATCGTCTTGGGCACCACCTTGCCGGCGCGTCGCAGCAGGTGCTCCAGCAGACCAGCCTCGCGCGGTGTCAGCGGAAAGGGAGTTGCATTGACGTTGGCCTCGCGGGCGCCGACATCGAATACCAGGTTGCCCGCCGTCAGGAGGGAACCCAGGGCGACCTCCGGTCGCCGCAGCAGGGCGTGCAGGCGGGCGACCAACTCCGCCATGTCGAAGGGCTTGGTCAGGTAATCGTCTGCCCCGGCGTTCAGGCCCTCGATCCTCTGCGCCACCAAAACCCTTGATGTCAGAATGAGAACCGGGAGAGAGAGACCCTTGCCGCGCAGGCATCGCAGGACCTCCAACCCGTCTTGATCCGGTAGGCCCAGGTCGAGAATCATCGCGTCATAGTGGGCGACCTCAAGCGCGGCCAGGGCCTCGTCGCCACGCGCGAAGGCCTCAACCTGGAAATGGGCGGCCTTCAGCCCCTTGCCGACAAGCGAAGCCAGGCGCTCATGATCCTCGACTAACAGTATCCGCAAGGTTCCAAACCACCATAGGATGTTTTTTTCATGGCCCAACATGCCCCGGCGATGGTGTTATCCAAATCAACCCGATACTGCCGAATGCTACGGCAAGGCCTTGCCAACGTGATTCGCATCCCGCACCGCTGTCCTCTCGTGCCGGACATCGAATTTCACGCAAAATCAGGTAAATAGAGCAGATTTCGGGCCTCTTGTAAGCTCTTTGTAAGACAACGCTGTCATAGTGCCTTATGGCCTCGTTGAGGTCGCATGTGCGTCTTGTAGGACCACGTGCATTCGCAAAATCTGACTAGACGGCGAGGCTTACCAGCTTCGCCGTTTTTTTTGCCCGGGGCGGTACGCTGTCGCTGCTATGGGTTCTCTCCCTCGAAGGGCGGCAATCGGAGAGTGAAGACGGCACCACCGCCCGGCGCATCGCTCACCACGATAGAACCCCCGAAAGCCTCCGCGAAGCGCTTCACGATGGAAAGCCCGAGGCCCGACCCGGGTCGGGCTCTGTCCGAGCCGCGCCAGAATCGATGAAAGACCTTTTCGCGCATCTCGAAGGGGACACCGGGACCATGATCGATCACCTGGATCGAACCGTCACCACCGAGATGTACTTCAACGGGCGTGTCGGGAGCTGTGTGGGCGACCGCATTCTCGATGAGGTTTCGCAAGGCGCGTGACAAACTGCTGCCGCAGCAGCGAACCGGCGGTTCCTTTTCGGGACCGAAAAGCTCAATGGTTTTGCCCTCTTCTATAGCGATGGGGGCGAGCATCGAGATCACCTCGACGCAGACTTGTCGCGGGTCGACGGGCTCTCCTTTTCTGTCCTCCCAGGCCTCCAGTTCGGTCAATTCGAGCAGCTGGGTGACGACGTTCGTCATCGCTTCCAGGTCACGCCGCAAGGCAGAGACCTCTTGCTTGTCCCCCAAAGTATCGAGGTTCGCGCGCAGGACGGCGAGTGGCGTCAGGAGTTCGTGGGCCGCATCGGCGGCAAACTGGCGCTGGGCGCCCAAAGCCTGATCGAGCCGGTCAAGGGCGCCGTTGATGGCCTCGATCAGGGGCAAAACCTCGCCCGGCATTTCGGCGGTCGGCACGCGCGCGCCGGAGGTGTGAGGTCCGATTGCCGCGGCTTTCTGGGATGCCAGCTGCAGCGGTGTGACCACGCGCTTCATGACGATCAGGACAAGGGCCCCGTAGAGGAGCGCAAAGATGATCAGCGAGCCGACGACCATATGAGTGATCTGGCTATCGATTTTCTGCTTTGTCGTGGTGACGTCGCTATAGAGCTCGAACACGCCGATCGTCTCGGCATCGGCATTGAGAATCGGAACATAGGTCTCCACGACATCGCGGTCGAAGACCTCGCCGGAGAAGGCGGTCAAGCTATCCTCGCGCGAGAACTTGCTTTGGGGCATTCCCTTTTCGGCGGCGTTGGCAAAGATCTCGGGATGCGAATCGTCGTGCCGATCCTGGCCCAACTCCTCGGGATCGGACGAATAGAGCGTGATGCCCTGGGGGGAGTAGAGTTTGACCTTCAGGACCGCAAGGTCCTTGGCAATGACTCTCAGGGTCTCGTCGACCTCCTCGGTTCGAGAGCTGTTTTGCAGCGCGTCGTTATCCTGTTGCTCGACGACCGCCGGCAGATCGGAGACCTGCGACCAGACTTTGTCGGCAAGAGTTCGCGCCAGGGCGACATTGTGGCGCTCCGTGAGATCGACCAGGGCGTCCAGGGAGCTGGCATAGTAGATGTAGGAAACGCCGAGCATGGCGGCGGCGACGAAGAAACCACTTGCGATGGCGAAATATCGATAGATTCCGGACATTTACGGGCAGCTTGCCTCGTTCCCTGCCGTCGACCCTTGGAAAGGCCCCGAACGCCGCCATTCGAACTTGTCATCTAAGACGCGCGGCGTGATGGTTTTCGCGATTCATGATGCTGGTGTAAACTGCATCTCCGTGGGGGATCGCACAAGAGAGGAAAGTCGTTGGCCCATCGGCATATTTGGATTGCCGCGATTTGGGCAGTCGCTGCGCTCGGCGCAGCCTGCGACACTGCGCCCGACGAACCCGGTGCCGCACCGCAGACCGATGAAGTAGTGTCCGGCGCGAGGACTACCGACACAACCGGGCAAAGCGTTCCACGCAGTCCCTGGCCGCGGCTGCAGAGCGACGGCATTCATGACCCTTCCAACGCTGCCCTGGCGCTGTTGCAACAGCCCGAAGAGGCGCTGTCGCTTCTGCCCGAGGCGCCCGAGGGCAATCACGTAGACTGGGTTGCCGCCCTGCGGAACGGTGCCATTGCGCCACGCACCAACATCTTTCCCGAGACCAAGATCACGGTGCTCGAGAGTGATGTCGTGCTCGAAGATACGGCCGGCATGCCGAGGGTCTTGTTCCCTCATAAGGCGCATACGGAGTGGCTGGATTGCCAGAACTGTCATGACAAGATCTTCAAACCCGTCCGGGGCGCCAATTCGATCAGTATGCAGGCCATCCTGCAGGGCGAATTCTGTGGGCAGTGCCACGGTGCGGTCGCCTTCCCCCTGACCCAATGCCTGCGTTGCCATAGCTTGCCGCCCCGCGCCGCCTTGCCAGGCGGAGCCGGGACGCAAGGCAATGAGCCTGCCTCATGACCCGCCTTATGAAACGTGCCCTCTTCGTCGCCGGGCTCCTGGCCGGTTCTTTCACCGTCCCAACGGTCCTGGCGGAATTTGGGGACGTCGTCCTGAACCGCTATTCGGATAAGGCCAATGTCAGGCCCGTGATCTTTCCCCACTGGTTTCATCGCATCCGCTTTCGCTGCAAGGTCTGTCATGGCGAGCTGGGTTTCGAGATGAGGGCCGGCGCCAACGACGTGAAAATGGCGGATCTTTTCGAGGGCCGCTTTTGCGGTATGTGCCACGACAATCGGGTCGCCTGGGGCCTTGAGAACTGCGATCTCTGCCATACGGCCAAGCCCGGGCTGGCGAGCGGTATCTATGGTGGGCATCAAACGCTGGGGCCCGGCCGCTGGTGAGGCACCCCGCTTTCCCCGGGGTAGGTTGCGGCCGGGCGTCAGCGGTGTCGCGGATGCTGCGCGTCAGTCAGAGAGCGTGGCACTCGACGCAAAGGCCAGCGCGGGTCTTCGGCGTTTGCCCGTGCTCACGGCTGTAAGGCTGATGGCAGGAGACGCAGCCGACCCGGCCGCCCGGCAGGAGAATCTCTTCGGCGAGATCGAAGATAGACCTATAGCCGCCGTACTCCGCAGCCTGCAGATAGGAGCGGCCGATGGGGTGATTGCCGGCCGCCGAGGTATGTCCGATGGCCGGCGACAGCGACGCGACCTGTCCCAGGCTCGGTCCGCTATCGCTATGGCAGAGCAGACATTGGCGGGAGTAGGGGTCCAGAGTGTGCCAGGGATGGCCGCTGGCGTCCAAGTGGGCCCTGCCGACAAGGGATTGGCCAGCGTCGGCCATGGATAGAAAGAACGAAGGGGCATGGCAGCTCAGGCAGGTGTTTCGCCCGGCGAGCGCAGGTCGCAAGGATCTGGGTTGATCCTTGTGCAGGTCGTGACAGGTGCTGCAGGTCATGGTTCCGTTCGCGGCGAGCGGCAGCGTCGCTGGCAAGGGCCTGGTCGGCGCGAAGCCGACCGGATGACTGGCCTCCCGGGCACCTTCATGGCAGTTCGCGCAAATCGCTTCCTGCTCTGTCACGCGTGCTGTTGGGGCTTCACCGATGGCACCGCCGGTGGATGCGTGGCAGGTGTCGCAAGTCAACGCCATGTGCCCACCGGACAGGGGCTCCGTCGGCCCGCCCAAGGCCGCTAGCCCGCCAAGAAGAAAGCCATTGAGCAGCGCTATGCCGACCGCGAGGCCTGCCCGTCGAACGCGGCGCTTCGAGAAATCCAACATGCTACGGTTTGCCCCGATTTGATTGGGCCCGTTTCGCCTCGGCCATCCTGGCCGCTGGGCCGGATCGAAGGCCGACGGTTCGGCGAATTGCGGACCAGGACTACCTCGGGCGCCTGAAGAATTGGTAAAATCGCCTTCAAATTGGAAATGGAGCGCCGCCGCAATTGACCTAAGTCAATGACCCTCGACCCCAAATGTGAAAATCTCACGAGGTCAATGAAACGGTGCCCGGCCCGTCCGGGAAAAGCCGTTCGATAACTGCGAATGCACGGTAACGGAAATGGCGCGCGAGCGAGGATGTCATTGCCGCATCTCGTCGGCAATCAGCGAGTACTGGCCGCACAGGGCCAGTGCGAGCAGCTGCCCCGCTCCGGCGTCTCCGCCTGCTCCATTCCCTCCACATAAATCAGCAATAGAGAAAAGAGGCCCACGATGACGCACAAGTGGCTCCAGACGGTATTCCTGACTTCACTCCTTATGGTTGCGAGTGGTCTGGCCGAGGCGGGAGACCCCGCAAAGGGCGAGAAGGTTTTTAAGAAATGCAAAACCTGTCATGCGCTGGAGGCCGGCAAGAACAAGATTGGCCCGACGCTCGCCGGCGTCATGGGACGGGCGGCTGGCGGGGCGGAAGGCTTCAAGTATTCGGATGCCATGGCCGCCTCCGGAATCGTTTGGGACGAGGCCGCCGTCGACGCCTATCTGGCCGATCCGAAGGGCTTCATCCCCGGCAACAAGATGACCTTTGCCGGGTTAAAGAAGGAAGACGACCGTGCGAACGTTATCGAGTACCTGAAGCAGAACGGACAGTGATCCCCGAAGCGTCGCGGAAGGTGACCGAAACGAAGATCATGTGACCGGCCGGAGGGACAACAAAGGCTCTGCCTGTCCCGACGGCCGGCGGGTCCAGCCGAAACCGAAGGGAGTGAGAACCATGGATTACGACAAATTCTTCGCCGACAGCCTCAGCCTGATCCGTGCCGAAGGTCGCTACCGGGTTTTCGCCGACCTTGGGCGCAAGGCGGGTCACTTCCCGCAGGCCCGGAACTTCGGCCCCTGGGGTGATCGCGAGGTCACCGTCTGGTGCAGCAACGACTATCTCGCGATGGGCCAGCATCCCGTGGTCATGGGCGCCATGACGGCGGCGATTCAGGAACATGGTACCGGCGCCGGCGGCACGCGTAACATTTCGGGGACGTCTCACCCAATCGTGCTGCTCGAGACCGAACTGAGCGATCTGCACGGCAAGCCGGCGGCACTCGTCTTTACCTCTGGCTACGTTGCGAATGCAGCGACGATCTCCACCCTGGCATCGCTCCTGCCGGGCTGCGTGATCTATTCTGATGAGAAGAACCATGCCTCCATGATCGAGGGCATTCGCCAAAGTCGGGTCGATAAAAAAATCTTTAGGCACAACGACGCAGCCCATCTCGAGTCTCTCCTGGCCGACGCGCCTGCCGATGCGCCAAAACTCATTGCCTTCGAGTCGGTCTACTCCATGGACGGCGATATTGCACCGATCGCCGAGATCTGCGATGTCGCGGACCGCTATGGCGCGATGACCTACCTGGACGAAGTCCATGCCGTTGGCCTCTATGGCCCGCGTGGCGGTGGCATCGCCGAGCAGCGCGGTCTGATGGACCGCGTGACCGTAATCAACGGGACCCTCGCCAAAGCCTTTGGGGTCATGGGTGGCTACATCGCCTCCTCGGCTGAAATCGTGGACACCGTTCGCAGCTGCGCATCGGGTTTCATTTTCACCACCGCCCTGCCGCCGGCAGTGGCGGCGGGAGCCCTGGCTTCGGTCCGTCATCTCAAGACCAGCAGCATCGAGCGCGAGCGCCAGCAAGAACGAGCGGCCCGGCTGAAGCGGTTGCTGGCTCAAGCGGGGCTGCCGGTCATGCCTTCGGAAAGCCACATCGTGCCGCTTCTGGTCGGCGACCCGCTGCGTTGCAAGCAGGTGACCGATATTCTGCTGGAGAGCTACGGCATTTACATCCAGCCGATCAACTATCCCACGGTGCCGAGGGGCACGGAGCGCCTGCGCATCACGCCCAACCCCTCTCACAGTGACGCCATGATGGACGATCTTGTCGCCGCGCTTCGCGAGATCTGGGGGCAACTGGCCTTGCCACAGGCGGCCTGACGCCCAAACGCGGCACTGAGCGGACTGCCGGAGCGATTCCTTTAGGCCGGAGCGAGTCCTTTAGAATGCCATTCGACCTTCATGCCATGGCACGCCCCGGCCGCTTTGCGGGCGTCGCCGCGCGCCTGCTGCCCTGGGTCGCGGGGGCCGCCGCAGTTGCCCTGTTGGCCGGACTGTATCTCGGTCTCTTCCGGGCTCCTGCCGACTATCAGCAGGGCGAGGCCGTGCGGATCATGTATGTCCATGTGCCTTCGGCCTGGATGGCCATTTTCATTTATAGCTGTATTGCGCTGGCCAGCGTTTTCGCCTTGGTTTGGCGTCACCCCCTGGCGGATCTCTTCGCCGGGGCTTCCGCGCCGATCGGCGCCGCCTTCACGTTCCTCGCACTGCTGACCGGTTCGCTTTGGGGCAAGCCCATGTGGGGAACCTGGTGGGTCTGGGACGCGCGCCTCACCTCGGTCTTGGTCTTGTTTTTTCTTTATCTCGGCCATATGGCGCTCTTCCAGGCCTTCGAAGACGCGGAACGCGGGCGCAAGGCGGCTGCAATCCTCGCCCTGGTCGGGGTCATCAACATTCCAATCATCAAATTCTCCGTCGACTGGTGGAACACGCTGCATCAACCGACCAGTCTCTTGCGGGCCGAAGGTCCGGCCATCGATCCATCGATGCTCTGGCCACTGCTGCTCATGGGCTTTGGCTTTACCGCCTTCTACCTGGCCGTCGTGCTGGTCAGGATGCGCAGCGCCTTGGTGGCGGCCCGCATCAAAGCCTTGACGCTGCGGCTCATCAGGGACGCGGCCTAGAAGGCAGGCATTTCCGTGTCGCCATGAGAGAGGACACAATGGTTCAAGTGCTGAGCTTTCTCGAGATGGGCGGCTATGCCGCTTTTGTCTGGCCGGCCTATGCCGTCACCATAATCGTCTTGACGGCCCTGGCGGTCTCCTCCCTGCGGACCTTCCGGCGGCGCCGGCGCGAATTGGGAAGAATCGAGGCCGCTCTGGCGGGTGACGAGGGCTGCGAGGGCTCCGAGAAAACTTGACCTCCGGGTCTCCGATTACGTCGCTCAGTCGCTGTCAGGAATGGCCCCGGCGCTGTCCGGCGACCCCTCGCCGAGGTCGATTTGCAACTGAGCGGCGGTCTCGCGGATCTGGCCGATCAGCGGTGATTGCAGTTTCCTGGCGATCGAGGCGGATCGCCGTAGGGCCTTTTCGGCCTTTTCGGCCTCGCCCAGGACAAGGTAGGAGCGGACCAGCCGCAACCAGCCCTCGATGTCGTCGGGTTCCTCTTCCAGACGCCCGGCGAGCTGTCCCACCATGCCGCGAATCATCGTCAACTGGTCATCGCTGCTCATCGATTGGGCCGCCGCCATCTGCTCGGCACTGGGTCCCGGCTCCGGGTTGGATTCCGACGCCTGCGCCAGGGGCCGCAAGGGTGCCAGGGCCGCCAGATCCAGGTCATGGGTCTGGGCGGTTGCCTCGATTCTTTGCCGTAGCACTGGCAGCCAGGGCGCGTCGGGCGGCGAATCCGCCTCGAGCGCGAGCCAAAGACGAACCGCGTTCTCGCCATCCCCGGTTTGTGCCTTGGCCAGGCCCAGGTAGTAGCGTGCTCTGACATCGTTGGGATTGGCCTTGTTGATCCGGGCAAAGAGCGACTGGGTCTCGTTCGTGACCTGCCCGCCGGCGGCATTGACCAGGGACTCGGCCATATTGCCGACGAGCTCGATCTGCCCGCCCGAGAGTTCAGCTGCCTTCTGATAGGCCAGGGCCGCATCTTGATGGCGGCCGATCATGGTGTAGGAGCGGGCGATCAGGATCCAGCCGTCCAGATTTTTCGGATTGTCTCGAAGCTTCGCCGCCAGGCGGCCGACCATGGCGTCCATACTGCCGTCGCCGTGCTCGGCGAAGTTAGCCGCCGGCGCCTCCCGGCCTGCGAGGGGATAGTCTGGTGCCTGGGGCGAACCCAGGGTCAGGTAGAGGCCCAAAGCGGCTGCGGGCACCAGGAGTGTCAGCACGGCGGCTGCAACGCGGCGTTCCCGATCGCCGGACGCGCCGCGCCGCGCCGCTGCGAGTTCCTCACTGTCGACCTCGCCGAGCGCGAGCATGCGCCGGGCGATCTCGGTGGACGCGGCTTCCCTCTCCTGATCGCCAAGCAGACCTCGGTCCGCCTCGCGCCGCACCTCGGAGAGCTGATCGCGATAGATCGCCAATTCGAGGCCTGTGCGCGTCGCCCTGCCGACCCGACCGGACAGCAGCGGCCATACTAATCCGGCGATGGTCAGGGCGCAGCAGACGATAACGACAAGCCACAAGATCACGATCAGTCCCCTTGCAAGAGGCTGTCCAAACGGTCGCGCTCTTCCCTGCTTAGGGTCGAGGACGCTTGAGACGCCGAAGGCTGTTTGCGTTGCCGCCGGTAGAGCAGGAACAATCCAGCCCCCGTGGCCAGCGCGATCAGGGCCGGGCCGAACCAGAGAAAATAGGTCGAGGGCTGTATAGGCGGCTTGAGAAGCACGAAGTCGCCATAGCGATCGACCAGGTAACCGAGCGCTTGATCGTCGCTGTCGCCCTCAAGCAGGCGTTCACGCACCACCTGGCGGATTTCTCGGGCCAGGCCGGCGTTGGATTCGTCGACCGATTGGTTCTGGCAAACCAGGCAACGCAAGATGCGGTTGAGGTCGCGCGCACGAACCTCCAGGGCCGGGTCGTCGAGGATCTCTTCGGGATCGACGGCCAACACGGGACCGGCGGTCATTGCGGGAACGGCGGATAGCACCAGGAAAAGAGCGACGAATAAGGATCTCATGACCTGGCCTCTCCCGTTCTGGCACCGGTCAAGGTGCCCGCATCCCGGGGCTGGCGTTCGCGCCGGCGACGCGCCGGGATGCCGACCCGGTATCGCCGGTCCGACAGCGAGATCAGGCCGCCGAGCATCATAATCAGCACGCCGGCCCACAGCCAGGGTGCCAGGGGGTTGTGATAGGCGCGGACGGTCCAGGCGCCGTCGGTCCGCGGATCACCGAGAACGATATAGAGATCGGCCAGCCAGCCGGTCCGGATGGCCGCTTCCGTGGTTCCCATCTGCTGGACCGGATAGAAGCGCTTTTCCGGTTCGAGCCGACCGATCTCGCGCGCCTCATGAAGGATCCGAAAGCGCCCGCGCTGAACCGCATAGTTCGGTCCCTGCTGGTCGTCGACGCCCTCGAAAACCAGGCGATAGCCGGCGATGTCCAGGGCATCGCCGGGTCTCAGAGTCTCCACCTGTTCGCTTTTCCATGCGCTCATGGCAACGATCCCGGCGACGAGAATGCCCACGCCGCAGTGGGCGACCGTCATGCCATATGCGGAGCGCGGCAGGTGGCGCGCCCGGTTCAGGGTCTCGCTAAACGGCGCGCGGAACAGCTTGATACGGCTGGCAAACTCGGCAAGGGCGCCGAACACGACCCAAAGGGCGAGGCCCATTCCACCAACGGCCAGCGTGACCCCCCCTGGATTGACGAAAGACACGCCGATGAGGCCAATGCCGGCTAGACCGACAGCGATCCAGAGGCGCTGTGCGGCGCCCAGCAGATCGGCTCTTTTCCAGGGCAGCACGGGGCCGAACGGCAAGGCCAGGAGGAGCGGTACCATCAAGGGCGCGAAAGTCGCCTCGAAGTAGGGCGGTCCGACCGAGACCTTGTCGCCGGTCGCAGCCTCGAGGAAGAGCGGATAGAGGGTGCCAAGAAACACCGTCGCCAGGGCGATCGAAAGTATCGCGTTGTTCAGCACCAGGCCGCCTTCGCGGCTGACCGGCGCGAAGAGGCTGCCGGACTTGAAGGTCGGCGCGCGAATCGCGAAGAGCACCAGCGACCCACCAATCGCGATGACCAGCAAGATCAGGATGAAGACGCCGCGGTCCGGATCGTTGGCGAAGGAGTGGACCGATGTCAAAACTCCCGAACGCACCAGGAAAGTGCCGATCAAACTCAAGGAAAAGGCGACGATGGCGAGAAGAATGGTCCAGGTCTTGAGCGCGTTTCGTTTTTCCACCACGACGGCCGAGTGCAAGAGGGCGGTGCCGGCCAGCCAGGGCATGAAAGAGGCGTTCTCCACCGGGTCCCAGAACCACCAGCCACCCCAGCCGAGTTCGTAGTAAGCCCACCAACTGCCCAGTCCGATGCCGAGTGTGAGACTACACCAGGCGGCCAGCGTCCAGGGCCGCACCCAGCGCGCCCAGGCGGCGTCGACCCGTCCCTCCAGCAAGGCCGCGATCGCAAAGGAAAAGACGGTCGAAAAGCCGACATAGCCGAGATAGAGGAACGGCGGGTGGAACGCGAGACCGGGGTCCTGCAACAGCGGGTTCAAGTCGCGGCCGTCGGCCGTCGGCGGGAGTGCCCGTTCGAAAGGGTTGGACGTGAAGACGATGAACAAGAGAAAGGCGAGACCGATCAGCCCCTGGATCGCCAGGACCCGCGCGCGCAGGCCGTCCGGCAACTGGCCGCGAACCGATGCGACCGCGGCGCCGAAGAGCGCCAGGATGAGCACCCAGAGGGTCATGGAGCCTTCGTGGTTCCCCCAGACCCCGGTCACCTTGTAGAGCAGGGGTTGGGCCGAGTGGGAGTGCTGGACAACCACGGCAAGGGAGAAATCCGACGACACGAAGGCGTTCATCAGCGCCAGGAAGGCGAGGGCGATCAAGAAGAACTGGATCAGCGCCGCGGGTCGCGCGACCGCGATCAGGGAATCGTTGCGCGTTGCAAGTCCCCAGAGCGGAACGACTGTCTGGACGAGCGCAACGCAGGTCGCCAGGAGCAGGGCGAAGTGCCCCGCCTCGATAATCATGGCTGTTCTCCTTCGCGCCAGACGCCGCTTTTCTTCAGCGCTTCGGCCACTTCCGAGGGCATGTAGGTTTCGTCGTGCTTGGCGAGCACTTCCGAGGCGCGAAACCCGCCGTTCTCATCCAACGCCCCGCTGGCGACGATCCCCTGGCCCTCGCGAAAGAGGTCGGGAAGGATTCCCTGGTAGGAGACATCGATCGTGTGCTGGAGATCCGTGATCCGAAAGGCGACGGCGCCGTCATCCTGGTGGACGATGCTTCCTTCCTCGACCAGCCCGCCGATGCGAATATGCTGACCTCGCGCCACCGATTTCACTTGCAGATCGCTCGGACTGTAGAAGTAGGCGATGCCGTCCTCGAGGGCGCTGAGGACCAGCGCCGCGGCCCCACCGAGCATCACCATGCCGCCGAGCAGATAGATCAGGCGCCGCCGCTTGGGTTTCATGCGGCGGCCCTCCGTTCGAGGCCGGCGAGGTTTGGGCCACGTGTCATGGAGACGCGCGGCGCGTCGGTAAGCATAAAGACCATCGTGACATTCGCATTGTTTTGTATGTTTTGTGCAGCCTGTCAGGTCGCGCCGCTCGGCGGAATGATCCAGATCAAGTAACCGAGGGATGTCGCGAACCACGCTTGGCTGGGCCGCCCGACCGGTTCCCCGAAGCAATTTCGGATTTGGGTGCGATGGCACGACGTCGGTTGCGGTGGCGTTGTGAGCAAGGGCAAAATCTGTAGAGAAATGAACGGGACTGAACCAGCCCTTCAAGGCCCCTCTTGGCCGCGGCCTGCCGGCCCGTTGGGCCAGGGCGTCTACCCTGGAGCTACATACCGACTTGCGCCTGACATCGCTGCTCCACTCGGACCAGTCAGAGTGTCAATCCCGTCAAGTAAAACCAAACCCAGCCTCTGTGGCCGCCCCCTGCGCGCGCGCCGACCGCATTGCAGAAACGCCCCGGAAGGACCCGCAGCTTTTGGAGAGTGTCACTTGAAGGAGGCGAGGGCCGGACCAAAGCTCGGTCCATCACACAAAGCGGGTCCGATCAGGGGCAAGGGGCGGTGGAGTTCCGCGGTGCCATTGGCATTGCCGACGCCTGCGACATTTATCTCTTCGCCTCTGGTGCGTTCTACCACAGCAGGGAAGATGCCTCCGAGGAGTACCGCCCCTGGGCGGGTCCCTGCCGTCCCCAGACAGCGGGCAGACAATGCCTATTGAGGGAAGGGGGGATAGGTAGTTATGGCCTATCGCATGTCCCTATCACCCTGCAACGCCATGCCGAAATCCGGCATTAGCAGGAGATCCTCCCACAAGCGCCGTGGTCAGCCGTCGCTTGCCGCCCTGCCCGACGCTGAGGCTTACCAGCCGATGACCGCCGCGGTGTTTTGTCGGCTGGCCGCGGCCACCTATTGACCCGCTGGAAAGCCACGCTCGAGCGCCGTATGGGGATCCATCGAACCATCGTCCATGCCTATGCTGTTGGCTCCCCGACCCCCGAAACCACGGCCCTCGCTGTGATGCGCCTAGGCATCCATCGAAATATGCGGTGAGTCCTTGCCGATCCTATAGTCCTGCGCTGCACTCCTGGTACCACGTGTCCCACGCGGGCCCCGCAAGAGACGCGTGTGCACCT
>JAJFGK010000160.1 GCA_021776195.1 Kiloniellaceae bacterium
CGTCTAATTCCTCAACAGTTCCCCCGGCGCGCACGCGCGAGTCGAAATCACACCAGTACTCAATCTGCCGAGCCGGGCGGTGTGGGATCTGGCGGTGCCGCGGGACGACCACTACAAGCTCGAGGCCAACTGGAAGTACTATCCGGACTACGCCGCCGACGCGGCCTTCACCACGGTGCATGCCGGTGGCTCGAGCACGGTGGTACACGACCAGACGGTCTATTCCAACGCGGTGATCTGGCGCGATATCGGCGCCTACCGCCTGACCCCGGGACAAGGTCATCAGGTCTATCTGAGCGATCAGACCAACGGCAAGCCCTCGGCGGATGCGATCCTTGAACACCAAGGGCCATCCGGGTGCTGCTGGGGACCCATGACGATAGCGCCGGGCAGTCCTACGACGCCCCCTCTTCCCCTCTTCCCCGCTTCCGCCCCGCTACCATCCCCGATTGCGGCCCCTCACCCTCCGATTAATCGGGTCTGCCTATACCCTTCCTTAAGGGAAGTTAGGCATCAATGCCGGGGACTTCGGCCAAGAGGGTGCAATGCGGATCAGGATGGAAAAACCGGGCCATAGGGCCGCGCCGGACGAGGTCAAAGACCTGGAAGAGACCCTCGGACGGGCCCTCCCCTCGGACTACGCCGACTTCCTTTTGATGCAGAACGGCGGCCGTCCCGACCCGTCCCGGCTCGCGGTGCCACGTCATCCCGCCGGCCACTGCGAGATCAAGAGCTTCTATGGCCTGGGCGGCGAGATCCCCTGCCAGACTCTCTGGTGGGGCCTGGAGGCGCATCGCGACTCCATGCCGGACGGTTTCCTGCCCATCGCCTTCACCGATCAGGGCCATGAAATCTGTCTGGTGATGCGCGAGGAGAACTTCGGCGCGGTGGTTCTCTGGGACCAGGAATGGGAGTGCGGCAAGGACTGCTGGGACAATGTCTATGACATCGCCGGCAGCTTCATCGATTTCCTGGCCATTCTCGCCAGCGGCGGCCCGCCGGCGGTCAGCGATGGCGAGAGCGAACTGGGCGCCGACGCCGAGGTCCGAAAGCTCCACTAGAGCGCCGAGCCGGCGTCAGCCGGTCAGGTTATCGAGGTCTATCGGGTCGGACTTGACGCCGACGGCGCGAAAAGACGCGATGCGATCGGCTTCGGGCCGCCTGCGTTCGCAGAAGACCTCCAGTTGATGGCCGTCGGGATCGAGGAAATAGAGCCCGTAGGAGATGCCGTGATCGACGGTCCCGGTGATCGTCACGCCCCGCTCGAGAAAGTGGTTGCGAAAGGCCCTCAAGGCCTCCGGGTCGCCGTCGATCTCGAGGGCGATGTGGTTGAGATCCTGTTCGCCCAACCGCTGGACGTCGCGGGCCTGGAACAGCGCGATATCGTGGTCGCTGGCGCCAAAGGAGAGAAAGGCCCCGGGAACGCCCTGGGGGGCGATCACGGTCTCCATGTCCAGCACCGCCTCGTACCAGGCTTGCGAGCGCGCCAGGTCGCTGACCTAGAGCACGGCATGGCCGATGCGCTTGATTGCCGGTGGTTTCATCGTTGCTTCCGTCGCCGAACTTCCGTCAGGCCGGCTCGTACTTGGCCCGGGAGACCTTGTCCATGTTGGTGCCCTCGATGCGGATCAGCCGCGTCGAGTCGGCCCGGCTCGGCGAGTGCATGTCGCCTTCGTTGTAAAGATGCGCCATGCCCGGGGTGAGCTTGTAGGTTCGCACCAACTCCGCCTTGCCGGGCGCATCGCCTTCGGGGTCCGTCAACTTGCGCCAGTCGTGCATCGTCGTCTCGCCAGTCGCCTGGCCATAGATCGCCCAGGAGGGCCCGTGGTCGTGCGGCGTCGAGTCCTTGGGGCCCTGGTAGTTGTGCGCGACGATGCAAAACCCCTGGTCCGGATCCTCGTAGAGGATTTCGCGGTCGGGCGTGTCATCGCGCAGGACAGAGGCAAGGAAGGCCTCGTCCTTCAATGCCTCCGCCAGGCGCTCAACCACCGCCTGGCGACCGGCTGGGCCCGGCGCGGCTTGAAGCAGGCCCTTGCAGGCGGCGGCGAATGCCTCGAGCGTTGTCGCCATGGTCCCTGTCCTCCCTTAAACCCTGTCGTGAATGTGACGGCCGCAAAGATTATCGCGCGGTCGCCGGCGCCACAACAGGCACTGGTCCAGGTCCTGACGTTGGACCAAGCCGGCGCAGGGTCCTCAGGTTCGGTATCCAGTTTCATCGTCGGCAAAATTTCGGAGAAACAATCTCTCTTCATTCCCCAATCGATTGAGTAGCACATCTTGGTAATAGCCGGCCCCGGCCCCCAGTGGGACGCTCATCGGGACGCAGGCCGTGAAGGCGCGTCCGGATCCACGTCCAATATTGGAGGCCTGAAATGTACGACCGGTACACAGACTTGGACGAATTTGCCGACGAAGACTTCGAGGACTTCGAAGGCGATTTCGACGATTTGGAGGATCTCGAAGGGGACTTCGACGATTTTGGGGAGTACGAGTCCGACTACTACGAGGACGAAGACGAATTTGCCTCCTTTCTCGACGAGGAGGACGACAGCGAAATGCTTTACGAGGACGGCGACGAATTCTTTGGAAAGCTGAAGAAATGGGCGAAGAAGGCCGCCGGTTTCGCGAAGAAGGCGGTCAAGAAGCTCGCTCCCATCGCCAAACGCCATGCGGGCAAGATCGGGACTGTGATCGGCGGCGCGGTTGCCGGCCCGGCCGGTGCGGCGATCGGCGGTAAGATCGGCGGCATCGTCAAGAACCTCGAAGACGAAGATGACGGGTTCGACAGCGAAGACGAGATGAACGCGACGATCCATGTCCCCTCCGACGACGAGGGCATCGCAGAGGCGATGGCGGCGGCGGCATCGAGGTCGAAGCCCTCGGACGCCCAGGCGCTCGGCGGCGCCTTGACCATCACCATCATGTCAAAGTCGCCCCTGAGGGTGAGGGCCATATCCCCGGCCATCGCCAATGCCACCGGACGGATCGCAAGGTCCATGGCGTCCGACCCCCGCGCCAAGCCCCTGATTCGGGCGCTGCCCAGCATTGTCAAGGACACCACCGCCGCGCTGACCCGCAAGGCGAAGAAGGGCAAGCCGGTGACCAATCGTACGGCGGCGCGCGTGATGACCAAACAAGCCAAACGGACGCTGCGCTCGCAGCCGCGTCTGGCGCGGGCCCTGGCGAACAATTCCGTCAAGCGGCGGCGTCTGAACCATAAAGCCATCGCCCGCGCCGAGAAGTATTACTGACGGTTCGCGGCTGTCCGGGATCCCACCCGGGCGTCCGGACTGAAACAAGCCGGCTTCATAGCGCTGGAAATTCGGAGAGAGGCGATGACCGAGCGAACTGGCAATACCGACGACCCCGGCGGTGACGATTGGTTGGACGCGGAAGATGTCGGGTCAGAGATGGACCGGGACTTCAGCGCCGAGGATTTTAACGCCGACATGATCGCCGCAGCGCGCCTGATGCCGGCCCCGGCCCCGGACCCCGAGAGCGATGGGCCGTCGCTCGGCGATGGCGATGAAGCCGGCGATGATTACGAAACCTTCGCGCAAGACGAGTACGAGACCGTCGCGGCAGACGAGGAAGCCGGGCCGGCTTCAGCGCCAAACGGTGCTGCCTCCCTCGCACGCAGGGATGCCGATCCGCGGGCCGAACGGCAGGCGCGCGACATCTTCGCGATGCCGCGCGCGCGCCGAATACTTCGGACCGAGATGGTGCGGGTGGTGGGGGCGCGTCGTGCGGAGTCCGCTTCGCGTGCCTTGCTGCGCGAGTACGCGCGTCTCGGGCGGTTTCGGCGCGAGACGCACGAAGGGCGCGGTCCATTGCCGCCTGCCGCACGGCTGCAGGCGGCGGGGTGTCGCGTCGCCCGCTGCCATCTGGATCTGGACGAGGATAGTGCGGAGATACTGGTGACCCGCCTTTCGCGCGCGCTTGGCCTTTGCCGGCGCGCGGACGAAACAGATGAATACGATGCGTCCCGCGCGACAGCCCAAGTCGATCTCCGCGCCGCGACGGAAGCGCTACGCAAGGCCGCCCGCTATCTTCTTCGTGTCGAGCGCCGCCTGGCCGCCCGCGCGGACGGCCAAGGATGAGTGCGCTCTGTACAGTTTGCGACGGCGGGGCAAGGGCGGACTTCCCACCCCTGCCCGACCGCCTGACGCCCCCCGTCCCTGCGGCAAGGCGCGACCCGGCGCTGCTCTACACGCCGAAATGGTTCGCCACGCGGCAGGTCCTGAACGCGGCGCGCTATCTTCAGGGGCTCGCCCCGCTCGGCGCGAAGGAATTCGATGCCGGGACCGCCAGCCCAAGCGGCGCCCATATCAGGGCCGCGAACGATCTCCTGAACGAGCTTCATCGGTCGTTGGAACGCGACGTCGAGGCCTTCGCACGGAGCGGAGCGAGGTTGGCACGGGTATCGCACGCCGGCGGCTTCGACGCGTTCTTGAACCTGAAGGATCGTATCTATACTCAGTCCAAGGAGGCAGAGCGGTTGCTTGCCTTCTACCGGGGCATCTTTCAGCAGCGGCTTGGGCGCATTGGCAACCGGCTGGTGGCGATGGATCGCATTGCGCTCGACTGCTACCAGGCGGTCTGGCTGGGGCTGGGCCAAGCTCGCAGCATCCCCGCGCCGGCGCCTTTTGCCTATGCGGAAGACGGCAAGGGCCCAGCCACCTACCGGCGGGGCGTGAAGCTTACCAAACTCGGCCGCCGGCCGAACCCCTTTCCGCTGGTCAAGGTTCCGCAGCATCGTCTGCACAATCCCTGGACACTCGGCGCGGTGCCACACGAAGTCGCGCACAATCTTCAAAACGATCTCGGTATGTGGGGTGTCTTGCCAAAGCGAATACGCGCCGCGATGACGGGCAAACTGCCGGAGGAGGCAATTCGCATCTGGGTGCGGCTGCACAAGGAAAGCTACGCCGATTTCGCCGGCACGCTGCTCATCGGCCCCGCCTATGTGGAATCGCTGATCGACGTCGTGGGCAAGCGCCCTTCGGTTGCCGCCTCCTTCAACCCGAACGGCGTCCACCCCACACCGCTCGTACGTGTGCCGATGAACTGCGTACTGCTGCGTCGGATGGGCTTCCGGCCGGAGGCGGATGCTTTCGAGGCGACCTGGCGCAAGATCTACCCGGACAGCCTGATCGAAGCGCTGCCCGACGGCTACCGCCGGACCTTGAAACAGGGGATGGCAATTCTGGTCGAGGCCTGCTGTTACACCAAGGAAGCCGCCTATGGCGGACGCGCCCTGTCTGAGGTTACCCGATTTTCGCATCGCGACGTGGGGCTCGTGAAGGAAGCGGCGGAACGTCTCCTGCGCGGCGAGAACACCGGCGTCCTGCCAGAACGTTTTCTGATCGCGGCCGCACAGACCGCGATACGGACCAGGCGGGCGACGCCTCGCCAGGTCGCCCGAAACTTCTACCTCGCCTTGGGGAGAGGCTAAAATGAACGACGATGGTCAAAGCGACCGGATCGAAAAGCTGCTCGATGAACTGGTCACACAACTGCGCGTTACCGGAGAGCGGGTGACGGCGATGATTGATTCCGGTGTCGAGGCGGGACAGGCCCGGTCATTGGAACTGCTCAATTCTGGGATCGAAACCGCGCTTATCAACCTCGAGCCCCTGGGCGCGGCGGTGGCCGAGGGCGACCGACCGACGGTCCAGGGCTCAGCGCAGGAACTCACACAGCATGTGACGAGAGACATAGCGCGACCACAGATTCTCAGCGATCTTAGGGATGTCGTCAAAGAAGCGGAGGAAGACCTCGGGCGCCGTGTCGGGCGCCACCGCAACCCGGTCAAGGAGTTCATTGGTAACGGAAAAGCCCTGGAGGCGGACATTGCCGGGATCACAAGCGCCACCGACCTCTTGGCGACCGAGATCGAGAAATGGGCGTCGCAAGACTCGCGGAAGGAGACTGACATGGCTCACAATGACGAGAACCTGAAGGCGATCGAAACCGCCATCCAGCAGCTTGGCAAGCAACTGTCTTTCCTGTCCGCCAGAGGCGACAGAACCAGCTACGACAGCGCCTCGTCTGGGGCAGGCGCCTTCAGGACAGTGACGGCGCAGATGGCGGCGACGCTCGATGAGCTCGGGATGCCGCATCATGGCGTGCAGTTTTCGACCGCGTCGACGCTGGACAGGGCGCGCGATTCCCTGATCGAGGGGCTGTTGGCGGAGTTCAGCGAGAGCGAGCGCAATGGCAACAAGGTCTACACGCTTGGCGAAGGTGCCCCGCGCGTGACAGGCCCCGAGGACGGCCGGCTGCTGGCCGGGGCAGCGAAGTCCGCCGCGCGCCGGGTCCGTGCCGAAGCGGACAACATCCTCGACATTCTCGACCGCTTGCCGGACATGAACCGCTTCCGGACCCGGCGCGGTGTGATTTCGGTGCGTGATGCGCGCAAGGAGGTGGAGGACAGGTTCATCGACCTGGACGAGGTCATGGCCGATCCCTACGGCGTCAACATCGCCCGGGCCTTCTTCACTCTGCGCCGTATTGTGAAGGCCCTGATCGACTATTTCGACTACGCCAATCTGGAGGCGGAGTTCACCGCCGCCATGCTCGACTTGAACCTGCCCGACCTGATCCCCGCGGAGCTCCTGCCTTTCGAAGACGAAGATGAGCTGTCGAAGCGGCGCAGTCCGACACTTTCGGAGGAGTTGGAGTACGAGATCAAGGAACTGGTGCGGTCCTTTGGCGATCTGGTCGGCAACGTCCTTGCGCCGCTCACAAATACCCGCGGCAACGCGGCGGCGCGGCTGGAACTCAGTCTGACCAGTGCCTACGGCTCTGCGCGGACTCTACGTGACATCCTGGTCAGGACCGGAACCTCGCTCGCCGAACAGGACCTGCTCTCCTTCACCACGCAGGTGACGGCAACGGTAAGAGCGGTCGATTTGACCGTGGGACAAGTGATGGATTGGATCATCGAGGTGACGGAGCCCTTCACCGGTCCAACGTTCCGCGCCAATCTGCGCGAGCGTCGCAGCCTGGCGATCCTCGCCGGCGAGCTCGTCACACAGGGCTATGCGCTTGACAGCCTGATCGCGAGCGCGGGCGACTACGGCTTCTCGATCAGCCTGCCCGGGCCGATGCGCCAACTCGAGGAGTTGAAGTTCCTGATCAACACGGCCGAGACGCAGGCCTCAATTCTGGCGGCCTCTTCCTCGGCGCAGACGAGTTAAGGAGGGCAAAGCGGTGACTGACCAACGGATCGATACGATTGGCGAACTGAACGGCGTCCTCGGACGGCTCCAGCAACTGCGAAGCCAGATGGTCTCGGACGCCCGCGACGAGCTGACCGAGAAGCCCGGCCAGGCGGAGCTGATCAATCAGTACATCGCCGAGGCCGAGGCCGCCATCATGGCGGCGCTGAACCCCAAGCCCGGCGACCCGAAGAACGACGGCGGACTGACCAAAATGATCGGTCTCGGGGACCGGGTCGCGGCCGCCGCGGGCGGGGCTGCCTCGGCGCCGCTGGTACCCGATTACGACGACCAGGTGAGCCGTGAGCGCAATGCCGCCATCGCCGATCTCTATTACCTCTACCAGATGGAGGCTGTCGGCACTTTCCGTGCCGTTCAGAAAATTCAGCATCTCTTCAAGTCCGGCGAGGTGCGGCTGTCGGATGGCCCGGGCGCGATGTCGCTTTTCCAGTTCGACCGCAAGCGCGTGCTCCGCTACACCCTGACAGACCGGCGCGCGGCCTATCGGAAAGTCTTCGGCTACACTGACTCGACGCCACCCGACGGCGCGATCCCGAATGACGCCTTTCACCCGCTGCTGACCAACTTCTGTCGCCACGTTTCCGCGTTTTTCCAAGACAAGCGTGTCTCGGAGGTGGTGCGTCCCGACAACTCGCGCGAGACCTTCGGCTCCATGTCCGTGGTCCGGCGTGCCGGGCTCGACCTGCGCCACAATCTCAAGCAGGTCTCTTACGGCCACATCGCGGTGCTGCGTTCCGAGGTCATGGTGCTTCTGCGGGATGCGTTCGATATTCTGAATTCTGAAGACATCAAGCGCATCTTTGGCGCGGAGACTGGCTGGGAGGTGATGGAGGACGTGCTCAAACAGCACCTGAAAGAACAACCCTTGACGTCGCAGCGCCACCGCATGGCTGTAACCGGGCGTGACACGATCCGATGGCTGGGCGAGGACTACATCCTCACCGATGTGCGCACCGATTTCGAGGCACTCCTCGAGGCGATCGTCGATGCTTGCGACGACTGGCTGACCAGTGCGGGATCCCTTGGACTCAGAAAACGTGCTACAAACTCGGGAGGTGCCCGCGTGATCGATTTCCGTCCTGCCACCCGACGCAAGCTTGCCTGAAAAGGGGTTCAAAGCGGCTTGCTACCTTGACTTGGGGAGAGAGCAATGACTGCACGATTGTCGTTTGCGGACCTATCGAGGACAACAGAACCGGACTTTTTCGACCCCGGGGTTGAGTTGGCGGCCGAACTGGACCCCCTGACCGCGCGCGAGTTGGAGATTGCAAGGTTGGTCGCCAAGGGATTTTCCAACAAGGAAGTCGGCCAACTGCTCGACATCAGCCACTGGACCGTTGCCGCCCATCTCAAGGCGACGTTCCTGAAGCTCGGAATCCGACGCCGGGCTGAACTCGTCTATTCTTTGCGTGGCCTTATCTGACGGCCGCTTTGGTTCCGCGATGTGGAAAAGGCGTACCCTGGAGACGGGAGGAAACCTTTGTGCCGCGTCGAACCGAGACTGTAACCGAGCCCGCTTCGGCTCTCCTGAGTGAAGTTGGCCAAGACACCAGAAAGGTTGGGCGATGACGACGATCCTCGACGACTATCTCGACGCTGAATTCGACGGCATGACAACGGTCTCGATCGACAAGTACGAGGCGAACCTGTTCATGACCGTCGGCCGCGCGGCGCAGGTGACACGGCTCGTCGCCGCGGGTCTCAAGTCCCGCATTTTGCGGGGAAAATACGACCGCGGACGGCTAGCCACCGACTCGGTCTATCGTCAGCAGGTGCTGGACGATCTCGTCAATCCCGCGGTGCGGCGGGTCTACACCGAGGTCATGACGCGCGCCGGCGATATCAAAAACCCCCGGCCCGGCCACGGACTGGTTCGTGAACTCGCCCGTGCCTACCGTGTGAAGGCCCGGCACTTTGGCTCGATCGTCTCCTCTGTCCTACGCGGGCTTGGCGGGCTGTTCGAAGATGAGGGCGACCGCATGCGCGATGAGCTGAGCCCGAGAGCCCTGGCACAAGCAGCTCTGAGCAAGGCGCGCGCGCTGCGGCGGACCCACCTCAGAGTCCGTGGTATGGCGAGAGGCGCCGAACGGGCGCTGATCAAGAGCGAGCTAGAAACGCTCAAGGAGATGGTAGAAAAAGTCATAGGTAGCGGCAATCTTACCCAGGACGAGATCGACGAGATCGGAGAAATTGAGACTGCGCTCGAGGCGCGCGTCGAGGACTGAGAAACCTTCTGGGATTCGGCGTCCTACCGTCAGGTCAGGAAACCCATGACATAGTAGCCGTAGTTCTCGGCGTTGATCCGGGCGGTTTTTGAATCGCGCCGTGCGAGGCGGAGAACCGCCCGTCGGCCATAGGTCTCTACCGGCTGCCAGGCGCCGGTGACCGGGTCCAATGACAGTCGCCCGACGCCGGCCAGATGGGCGATTTCATGAATAACCGTGACCCGACGCGCCGCCCGCCAGAGCCGCGTTGGTTTACTTGGGGGTTTGCGGAACCAGGCCGGCCCGATGAAAATCTTGTGGGGCCGCGGCTCCATGGGCTGGTTGTACTGGTCGACCTTGCCGCGCCGTTTCCGGTAGCTCCGGTAGGACCAGCCGGAATCGCCTTGCATCGCGCAACAAGCGTGGAGTCGGTCGCGCTTCCTGTTTTCGGTCGCCAGCCGGTTGCGGGGAAACTCTCGCAGCCAGAGATCGCCCGGAGGCATCTTGTCCTTGATCGTCCGACACTCTTTGCGGCCGGGCCGTCGACAGTCGAACGCCTCGACGGTGAGCACCTTCAGCCGGTCGGCACAGGGTCGTCGTCCTGGTGTCGGACGGCCCGCAAACACGTCCCAGATACGCGCGATTCGGGCCTGCACGAAGCCGAATCCAGCCTTCCCGTCCTCGCTGTAGGGCCCGAACCAGATCCGTTCTGGTCCGGCGTTCCACGCGATCTGCCGCGCCTGCGGATTCATGGCCGCCAGCTTGCGCATTCGGCTGCGCGCCCTGTGGCTTGCACGAGCGGAGGCCCGCACCAGCTCTTTGAGTTCCGTCGTATGGTCGCCGCGCATGCAAAAACGAGCGCTGTCGCGGGCATTTGGCCGCGGGCGAGGCTTCGGTTTGGGGCGGCGCTTTGGCCTGGGTCGGGGCTTCGGGATGGGCGCTGTCCTGAAGAGATAAACGTCGACGCGGCGATTTCGAGCCCGATTGGCCCGAGCCGTCGCGTCGCCCCGCGTCACCTGGTTCGGGACCAAGGGGACGCTGTCGCCCAGAAATCCGACGCGAATGGTCAGATCCGCCCCTCGGATAGGGCTGCAGGCGTACAGCCTGGCCAGGGTCGTTTCGGGTGTTTCGGCCGCCCGCCGGACCTTCAGGCCGCGTGCCGTCAGTTCCGCCATCAGCGCAAGGGCCACACTTTCCGCCCGTGCCCGGGATCGGGCGAGGTATGTCTTGGGGCTAATGCCGCGCCAGGTCGCCGCATGTCCAACCAACCGCACACAGCGCACCGGCCGCGTCTTCCGGCCTGACGAGATCTCGGCGGCGATCGCCGCGACCGCCCGGCGATGGGCGCTGGTGAGGGTGGTGTCGTGGGCCGGGAATGCGCCGAGTCTGTGGGAGGGCGCCAAAGTCTCGCTATTTCCGGCGAGCCGGTCGAGCGGGTCGATCTCTGTTGCGGAATCGAACATTGGCGAGGATTGCTGGCTGCTCCGTCCAGCCTTCAGGGTCACACGCGGCTGCGGAGGCGTTCAATCGCTCGGCCAGGCTAGCTGACTTTACCTGGGGGCCATCGAATGGTCCCCACGGCCAAGAGAGGCTCTCGAAACGGCCCCGTACCCTGCCCCGCCCAATTCCGGTGCAAGAAGTCCGCCACTTACCGGCCGATCGAGCGGCCATCCGGCGCGGTCTGATCGGTTTGGCTTTGCCCCTACCGGCCCGGCAGGACGCTGGCCTGCTCCGGGCGCCAGCCGATGGGAACCGCGTCGCCGATGGTCAGGTTCAGGCGGTCGAGCTCGCGCTGCTGGATCTGGGCCTTGAATTCCTGGCCGTTCTTGACCGCCTCGAAGAAGAGCGTGACCAGGGAGCCGACGAACTCCTCGCCGATCAGGGTGCAGTCGATCTTGTTCTCCAGCTCGGCCGCCTCGGCGCCGACCACCATGAGATCGGCGGAGATCACCAGGGCGCCCTGGGTATCGAGGGTGAATTTCGGCACCCCGGCGGCCTCGGCGGTAAAGACGCCCAGGCCCGGGGCCTTGAGGGCGAAGGAATCGCCGTCGCGGTAGAACAGATCGCCGCCCAGGATGTTGTTGGTGCCGACGAATTCGGCGACGAAGCGGTTGGCCGGGCTGCGGTAGACCTCGCGCGGCGGCCCGACCTGCTCGATGCGGCCCTCGGACATGATGACCACCCGGTCGGCCATGGCGAAGGCTTCCGACTGGCTGTGGGTGACATAGACGAAGGTGATGCCGAGATCCTTCTGCAGCCGCCTCAGCAGGCTTTGCATGCGCACCACAAGGTTGGCGTCGAGGGCCGAGAGCGGCTCGTCCAGCAACAGGATTTCCGGCTCGGTCACCAGCGCCCGGGCCAGGGCGACGCGCTGCTTCTGGCCCCCGGAGAGCTGGGCGATGTCGCGGTTGGCCAGCTTGCCGATCTCCATTCGGCCGAGCCAGTCGAGCGCCTTGGCGCGGCGTTCGGCCGGCGCCATGCCGCGCATGCGCAGGCCGAACTCGACGTTCTTGACCACGCTCAGGAAGGGAAAGAGCGCCAGGGACTGCCAGACCAGCGGGGTGTCGCGCGCGGAGGGCTTGACCTCGTTCATGCGCCGGCCGTCCAGGCGGATCTCGCCCTCGCTGGGTTGGTCTAACCCGGCCAGCATGCGCAGGGTCGTGGTCTTGCCGCAGCCCGACGAGCCCATGATGGCCAGGAACTCGCCCTTGTGGATCTCCAGGTCGAGGGCCTGCACGGCGGTGACATCGCCGAAGCGCTTGACCACCTTGTCGAAGACCACCAGGGGCTCGCTCATGAGGCCTCCGTTTTTTTGTTCTGCTGAGTCATGAAGAAGACCTGGGCCAGGATCACCAGGGTCATGGAGACCAGGAAGACGATCGAGCCGATGGCGTTGATCTGCGGGTCGACCTGGCCCTGCAGGACTTCGAGGATGACGACCGGCACGGTCTTGTTGAGGCCGGAGACGAACCAGGCGACGGCGAACTCGTCGAAGGAAACCGCCATGGTCAGGCAAAAGGCCGAGATGATGGCCGGCCTGGCGAAGGGCAGAATGACCAGACTCAGGGCGCGCCATTCGCTGGCCCCCAGGTTCCAGGCCGCGGCCTCGAGCGCCGGGTCCATCTGCGCCAGGCGCAGGCGGATGACCGCCATGGCGAAGGGGGTGCAGAGCACCACGTGGGCGATCACGATGGAATGGACCTGGCCCGTCATGGGCAGGATGCCGCCGAAGATCCGGTCGAGCTGGGACAGCATGGCCAACATGGCCAGCCCCATGATCACCAGCGGGATGGTCGGTGGCAGGAGGGCCAGGGCGAGGTAGAGCTTCTTGCCGAAGAAGTTGAACCGGAAGTCGGTGTAGGCAGCGCAAAAGCCGATGGTCGTGGCCAGGCAGGCGGTGACCAGGGCGACCGTCAGCGAGGTCCGAAAGGCCTCCCAGATTTCGGAATCGGCCCAGATCGTCTCGTACCAGTGGGTGGTGAAGTGGCCCAGGGGGATGGAGGGAAAGCGGTCCGAGTTGAAGGAGAAGACGAAACTTGCGGCAATCGGCGCGAAAATGAAGGCAAAGACCAGCCCCACATAGCCCCAGAGACACCAGCGAAGGATGGTCTCGCGCGCCATCAGGCGCGCTTCCGGTAGGCCGCGCCGAGCGCGGCAAAGGCGACCGCCAGCAGGGTGCCGATCATGGTAATGGCGATCACCGCCGCGCGCGGCCACTGCTGGCCGGACTTGGTGGTGTCGATGATCAGGATCGAAAGGGTCGGCGGTTTCGAGCCGCCCAGGTAATAGGGACTGACGAAGTCGCCGAAGGACAGGATGAAGCAGAAAACCGCGCCGATGATGATGCCGACCTTGGCCAGGGGCAGAATGACCAGCCCCAGGGTCTTCAAGCGCCCGCAGCCCAGGTTCTGCGCCGCCTCGATCAGGTTGCGGTCGATCGCGGCCAGGGACAAGAGCTGCAGGATCACCACCAGCGGCAGGGTCAGGGTCATATAGCCCACCAGGGTGCCGAACTTGCTGTTCAGCAGGGGAAAGGGTCCCAGGCCGATCTGGGCGAAGAGGCCGTTGAAGATGCCTTCGCTGCCGAGAAAGATCTGCCAGGAGTAGACGCGCACCAAATAGGACGTGAAGAAGGGAATGATGAGAAAGAAGATCGCCCAACGCCGGACCGTGGGCGAGACCTTGAAGGCCAGGGTGTAGGCGCAGGGAAATGCCAGGAGCGAGGCCACCAGGGTCGACAGCAAGGCCATGCCGAAGGTGATGCCGTAGGCATCCCAGAAGTAGCCCTTCGTGAGCATCTTGATCCAGTTGACGGTCTCGAAGTCCGGCACCATCCGGTAGTTCTTGACCAGCCAGAAGGAGATCGCGATCAGGAAGACCAAGGGAAAGACGAAAAAAAGGAGCTGCCAGACGATCAGCGGCAGGGCCAAGGTCACGCCGAAGCAGAAGACGCTCTTGCGCTCCTTGACCATCGCTTTCGCTTGGGCCTTGCGGGTCCAGAAGTCAGTCATGAATCACTACACTGCGCGATCTGGGTTCAGTGGGCGTTGTGGCTTCGATGGCGGGCCAGAGGCGACGCATCGCCCCGGAAACCGCAATCGCGGTATCCCGGGGTCTCATGCGGTGCCGCCCGCCGGCCGACCGCCCCAGCCGGCCAAGATCAGCGCCTCAAGTTTCTGTATTCGCAATTGTTTGCTAGGTGTTCTTGAACTCAGACCAGAACTCGTTCCACTCCTCGAGGCTCTGCTGTTTTGGAAGGTCGCGATAGTGAATGCGGCCTTCCTTGATCAGGGTGATGGGATTGTTCGCGACCCCGTCGACCTGACCGGTGCGTTGGGCTTCGTCGGGTCTCTGCTCGTTCAATGCCTTCATGCCCGCCTTGGTCACGGCGAAGGCCGGATAGGCCTCCATGCTGGCCGAGCGGACCTGGCCGGCCGGGCTCATGGCGTACTCGATGTACTTCTTGGCGATGTCTTTCTTGGTCGAGGTGGAGACGATCGAGTAAGACTCGGTCCACTGAATGCCGCCCTCCTTGGGCACCACCGAGCCGACCGGCGCGCCGTCCTTCTCGAGAACCCCGGTAACCCAATCGCCGATCCCGACACAGGCCCAGATCTCGCCGTTCTTCAAGGAGGCGAAGGTGCCGCCATAGTCGAAGAAACCCTTGACCTGGGGCTTCAAGGTTAGGGTCTTTTCCCGCACCTTGGCCCAGGCGTCGGCGGAGATATCGAAGGGGCTGGGATTGGTGTTGCCGTTCAGCAGGCTGACCTGGCCCAGGTTCGGCAGATGCCAATCGAAGTGGCCGACCGTGCCGGCCAGCTTCGGGTTCCAGTAGACGTCATAGCTCATGGCCTCTTCGGCGCTGACGTGCTCCTTGTTGTAGGAGACCCCCAGGTGGCCGAAGCGGGTGATCATGGAATAGAGCTTGCCGTCCTTCCAGTGGCCGGGAAACTGGGTGAAATCCTCGTGCAGCATGTCGTCGAAGGGATAGTCCGCCGGCTCCAGCTCGTCGATCAGATCGCCCCGGTCGATCAGGATGCGGGCGAACTCGGCGTCGGTGTGAATGATGTCGAAAGTGCCGGGCGGCGACTGCGCCAGCGCTGCCAGCATGTTGTCCCCGCCGGCATAGTACTTCGGCTTGAACTTGACGTTATGCTGCGCCTCGAATTCCTCCACCATGTCGGGCTCGGCCAGGCCGTACCACGACAGCATGTTGATCTCGGTCGTCTGCGCCCAGGCGCGATTGACGAAGGGTGCGAAGAGCGTGGTCGCCGCCGCGGCGGCACCGACCTTCAGCACTTTGCGCCGGGCCGGTTTTTCGACTTTCGATTTCTTGTCCTCGGGCATGTCTCATACTCCTCCCTTGTTCCATTTCATTTGTTGTCCCGCGGCGCTGGCGCCGGGGGCCGCGCTTTATGGCGGCGGCGATTCAAGCGGCACAACTTATCGCGCTATGATCGGCGGCGTCCAGCGCCCAACCGACCAGGCAGGCCCTTCTGGCGATCAGCCTAGCTGCCGGACCGGCGGAAGAGAAATTTGCATCGATTATGCGGCCATTAGCGGAATTCAGGTTTCGGGCCTGTACTCCGGCTGGGGGTCCGGGTGGGTCAAGGGCCTAAAATCCCTGTCCGCCGCCTCGTCGAGCCGCGCGATGATATGTTCGACCAGCAGCAGGCCGGCATCGGTCAGGCGCGGGTGCTTGTAGAAAAGGCCGATCCGCAGCTTGGCAAGAGGCGGAAGGCCATCCTTTTCGGTCAGAACCCGCATCTCGGGGCGCAGGGTCTTGCGGGTCAGGGCCGAGACGCCGAGGTCGGCGCAGACCGCATCCTGGAGACCGGTGATGCCGGGGCTCGAATAGGCGATCCGCCAGTCCCGGCCGCTGCTCTTCAATGCCTCGACCACCCGGTTGCGGTAGGAACAGCCTTCCGGATGCGAGACCAGGGGCAGTGGGTCCAGCTTGTGGCACCCGCCCCCCTTCACGCCGGCCCAGACCGGTTGCTCCTCCCACAGCCGCGACAGGTAGTGCGCATCGGCGGCGTCGGTCAGGGCGATGGCAAGATCGAGCCGATCCGCGTGAAGATCCGCCAACAGAACCCGTGACAGGTCGCAGTGCATCTCGAGATCGATCTCCGGATGGGTCCGGATGAAGGCGGTCAGGGCATTTTGCAGAAAGGCCAAGGCATAGTCGGTGGGCAGGCCGATCCGCAGCCGGCCGAAGGCCTCGCGCTTGCGAAAGCGCGCCACCGCCTCGTCGTTGAAGCGCAGCATCTGGCGCGCGTAGCCGGCCAGCACCCGGCCGTCGGCGGTCAGCTCGAGGGTCCGCCCGTCGTGGACCAACAGCTTGCAGCCGACCAGGGCCTCGAGGCGCTTCATCTGCAGGCTAATCGCCGGCTGGGTGCGGTGAAGCGCGTTTCCGGCCTTGGTGTAGCCGCCGAGATCGCGCACCGTGATGAAGGTCCGCAACAGGTCGATCGGGAGGTTGACCGGGGTCATCGCACATTTCCTGATTTAATATCCCTATTACCACTATAAATTTTGGTAATCGCCAAGGAAAGCCTATCCTCTGCCCGATCATGGTCAGGCGGAGGGGCTTCATGAACCGGTCAGATTTTCACAAGACCTTCAAAACCGTGGGCCCGGCGATCTTTCCGGTGATTCACGTCTTGGATGCCACCCAGGCGCTGCGCAATGTCGCGGTTGCCCTAGGCGAGGGCGCTCAGGGGGTTTTCTTGATCAACCACGACTTTCCCCGGGACGCGCTGATCCCGATCGTCGAGACGGTCCGGGCGCGTTTTCCAACGCTCTGGCTGGGCGTGAACTTTCTTGGCGTGACGGGGCGCGAGGCCTTTCCGGTTCTGGGCCGGTTGGCGGCGGAGGGAACCGGCGTCGACGCCTACTGGGCCGACGACGCCTGCATCGACGAACGAACCGGCGAGCAGACGGAAGCCGAGGCGATCCAGGCGGCTCGAGAAGCGAGCGGCTGGACGGGGCTCTATTTCGGCGGGACGGCCTTCAAGAAGCAACGGGAGGTCACGCCCGAGGGTTACCGCACCGCGGCCGAGATCGCGACCGGCTACATGGACGCGGTCACCACCTCCGGGGTTGCCACCGGCAAGGCCGCCGATCGGTCCAAGATCGAGACCTTCCGGCAAGGCTGCGGCGACAGCCCCCTGGCGCTCGCATCGGGCGTCACGCCGGACAACGTCCACCTCTACGCCGGCCAGGTCGACGCCATCCTGGTGGCGACCGGCATCAACCATGAAGGGGACTTCTACAACATCGATCCCTCCCGACTGCGCGCCGTGATGGCGACCGCCCGACAGGCGGTACTGACTGACGTGCCGGACCCGGCCGGCACCGGGGAGGACCGCTGGTACCTTTCCCGGATGGCCCCCAACATCAAGGGCGAGAAGTTTGCCTGGCTCGATCCCTCCTCCATCTACGTGAATGCCCGCGCGTTCCACGCCCTGCTGGACGATCTGGTAGCGCCGCTTGCACCTGGCGACATCGATGTTGTGGCGGGCCCCGATGCCATGGGTTTCGTCTTGGGAACGGCGCTGGCGACGCGTTTGGGCAAGGGCTTCTTGACCATCCGCAAGGCCGGCAAGATGCCGGTCGAGGCCGATCAGGTCGAATTCGTGAACTATACCGGGCGCCGGCAGCTCCTGGAGATGCGCAAGCCGGCGATCAATCCGGGCACCCGGGTGCTGCTGGTCGATCAGTGGATCGAAACCGGCGGCACCATGGAGGGGGCCATCGCCCTGGTCGAGCGCCAGGGTGGCGTGGTCGCCGGCATCGCCACGGTTTGCATGGAAGAAAACGAACGAACGGCCAAGTTCCGCAAGAGCTACAAGGTCTCGACCGCGGTCTTGCCGAACAGTGCCATCCAAGCGCAGTGCAATGCCAAGTCCTTGGAGTCCTTCAAGACCTTCGATCCGGCCAGCATCGTGCCTGACTTGCCCGCGGTCCGGTAACGCCGGTGGCCCCGGGGTTCAATCGCTGCGGCCGGCCTGCTGTGCTTCGTTGCTCTGGCCGGCCACGACCTGGACCTGATCGAGGAAGCGCCTGAAGACCCGTTGGGTGGCCCGGTTGAGGGCGACGATGGCGGCCTCGACGCTCTCGTCGACGGTCGGCTCTTCCTCGGCATAGCTGTCGACCACGAAAAGGGCACTGTCGGAGAGGCGCACCAAAGACAGCTCGACCTCGACGAAGACCCGCGGCGGGCCGCCGCCGAGAAGACGCTCGAGCCTCTTGACCCTGCCACTGACCTGGTAGTCCGGGCGGATGCGCAGGTCCGGCGTCACCACCGCGTCGGATATGCCGCTGTGGCGCAGGTAGGCGACCATCTGGTCTTGCAGCATGCGCGGCGGCGCGTCGGTCCAGTAGTGGTAATCGTGCTGCTGCACCTCATGAGACTGGCCGCTCTCGCTGAACAGCAAGGGACGTTCGCGCAGCAGGCCGTCGGCCTGTAGGACCTCGACCGTCGTGACCCCGGGCAAGAGCAATTGCGACGCGCCGGTGGCCGGTCCCGAGACCAGCAGCCGGTAGTAATGGTCGCGCGGCACCGGCGGTGCCGAGCCGAAACAGCCGGCCAAAAGCGGAACGATCAGGGCGAGGTACCACCGGCGTTTCATTGAAGGTTATCCTCTGGCTGGGTCTGGGAGGCTTCGACACGAACCTCCTCCCGTGGCGAACCGTCCAGCAGGAGACCGGGGTTTTGCCGGATCAGGCGGCTGAACTCATTCATGTTGCGCGCCGAGCCGGCCAAGTTATGGCTGATCGCGTCGATGCTCTGGGCGATGGTGTGAAGGGTGTAGCGCGTGTCTTCCATGGCCGATCCGAGCTTGCCCTCGTTGGCTTCGACGACCCGCTCCAGGTCAAGCATGATCGCATTGACCTGGCCGAGGGTGCCCTGAACGTTGACGCTGATCGCGACCAGTTCCTGGGTCACCTGTTCGACATTCTCCAGCACCCGGTCCACCCCCTGAACGTTGTCCTCCGACACCACGCTTTGCAGCGAGGCCATGGTCGCGTTGAGCCGGTCTGTGAAAACCAGGAGGTCGGCGGAGAGCGCCGGAACGCTGCTTTGCAGCTCCGCGGCGACGCCGTTGAGCGAGGCCAGAAACGCTGTCACATCGTTCTGCATCAGGCTGTCGGCGGTCGTGACCATCTCGGTCAGGCGGGCCATGAGCGGCTGTAGCTCGTCGCGCGACAGGTCGCCGAACTGGCCAGCCACGTTGGACATGGCCGCGAACATGTCGGCCGGCGCCGCGCTGGCGATCATGGCCCCGGGCTTGAGCCGAACCGCGTCCCGGCCGCGCTGAATATCCACCGTCTTGGCGCCGAGAAAGGTCGAGCTGCCGATGCGCGCGACACTGTCGGCCGGAATCGCCCAACCCTCGCGGACGCTGATTTCGAGCTCGAAGCGGGTCATGCCGTCAGCCTCGACCGGACGGATCTCCTCGACCTGGCCCACTGGAAAGCCCTCGAAACGGACCTGGGTCCCGAACTTCACGTCGGCGATGTTATCGAACAGAACGCTGTAGCTGTCGCTCGTGCCGGTGCGCCCGGCCAGAACCAGCGCGCCGCCCAGGCCGGCCGCCAGCATGGCGAGCACGAAGACCCCAACGAGGGCGTAGCTCAGTCTTTGGTGCTTCATGGCCAGTCTCTCCTAAAGCTCGCCGGTCAGGCGCCGCAGGTAGGTTTCGGGGTCGACCTCGACGATCTCGGATCGACGATTCAACAGGTTTTGGATGCGCTTGTTGCTGCTCTTGCGCAGCGCCTTGACGTTGTCGACCAGAAGGATGCGGCCCTCGTCGAGCACCGTAATCCGGTCGGCAATCTTGAAGGCGCTCTCGAGTTCGTGGGTGACCACCACCATGGTCATCTTCATGGCGTCGCGCAGTTGCAAGATCAGATCGTCCAGCGCCGAGGAGACCGCCGGATCCAGCCCCGCCGAGGGCTCGTCGAAAAAGAGCAGTTTCGGATCCATGACGATGGCCCGCGCGATGGCCGCGCGTTTCAGCATGCCACCCGAGAGTTCGGCCGGCATGAGATCGCCAAATCCGGCGAGCTTGACCACCTCGAGCTTCAACCGGGCCATGATTTCCATGGTCTTGCGGTCCAGCTTGGTGTGCTCTTGCAGGGGCAGCATGATGTTGTCGAGCACGCTCATCGAGCTGAACAGCGCGCCGCCCTGAAAGGCGACGCCGATCTTGCGGCGCAGGCGCTGCATCTCCATCGGGCGGGCCTGGGTGATGTCCTGTCCCAACAGGTCGATACGTCCCGCGGTCGGGCGCTCCAGGCCGATGAGATGGCGCAGAAGGGTCGATTTGCCCGACCCGCTGCCACCCATGATCACCATGATTTCGCCGGGCGCCACGCTCAGGGAGATGTCGTGCAGGATCTGTCGGTCGCCGTAGTGGGCCTGGAGCCCGGTGACCTGGATAACCGGTTTCACGGGCGCGACCGACGGCCGGCTCTTGCGCTTTTTCTTGCCCGGCGGCGGAGCGCGGCGGGTCCACTTGGGGCCTTCGGCGGCGGTTGCCATCTGCTAGCCCCCCGTGACCAGGAAGGCGAAGATCATGTCGGTCACGATGATGGCCGCGATCGACTGTACCACCGCCGAGGTGGTCATGCGCCCGACCCCCTCGGCCCCGCCCGTTGCCGAGGCCCCGTTGACCGCGGAGATGATCGCGATCAGGGCGGCGAAGAGGGCGCTCTTGCCCAGACCGTGAGCGAGGTCGTTCGCCGACAGAGCCGCCATTGCATCGGCAAAGAAAGCCGCCAGCGAGATACCCAGTTCCGGGGCCACGAAGAGCCCGGCGGCGGCCAGTGCGACCAAGTTCGCCCACATGGTCAGGCAGGGCACCATGATGACCAGGGCAATCAGGGCCGGCGCCACGAGGAAGCGGACCGGCGAGATGCCGATCACCTTCAGGGCATCGACTTCCTGGTTGATCAGCATGGTGCTGAGCCGGGCGGCCAGGGCCGATCCGGACCGACCGGCAATCAGGATGCCGACGATCAGGGGGCCGAACTCGCGCACCACCGACAGGGCGATCCCCACCGCCGCGAAGGATTCGGCGCCGAAAAGACCCAGGCTGTAGAGGCTCTGGATGGCCAGCATCATGCCGATGGTGGCGGCCAGGACCGTGACGATGGGCAGCGCCTGAATGCCGATCTGCATCATCTGGACGAAGACGGCGGCGGTGCGGACAGGTTGGTTCCGCAGGCGACCCAGGAAGGTCCAGTAGAGGGCCTCGACGAAAAGCGCGCCGGCATAACCGCAGTCCTCGATGCCTCGCAGCACCCGCCTGCCCACTCCTTCTGCCACCCGCAGCATCGCTCAGCCCGCCGCCGCCAGGGCGCTGTCGAGATCGGGATAAATGACGAAGACCTTGTCGAGCCGCGCCAGCTCGAAGACCCTGAGCGCCGCCGGGTTGACCGCGACGAGCCCGAAGCCGGTTCCGATTTGGCTGGCGGTCTGGAGCGCCTCGACCAGGCTGGCGATGCCCGAGCTGTCGATGTAGCTGACCCGCGAAAGGTCGACGAGGAGGTCGCGCCCCCGCCCAACGCTGTCGAGAAGCAGCCGACGCACTTCGGGTGCACGATCGAGGTCGATCTCGCCGGCTAGATCGACCACCAACCGGCCCTGCACTTCCCGGATCGGGTCGTTCATGACGGGACTCCCATTTTCTTGGTCATCTGTAAGACGTTGCCCACACCGTCCGACGCAGGAAGGAACGCGACGCTATCCATCAACTGTTTGATGAAATGCGTGCCCAGCCCGCCCGGCCTCAGATCCTCCAACCCGCGGGGCTTGACCATGGTGGGGTCCACCGGCGCGGCAGAGTCACTGACCCTGACGATCAGCACGGCCTCGTCCCTCGACAGCGAGACCATGATGTCGCCCGGCTCGTCCTTGCCGTAGGCGTGCTGCATGACGTTCTGGCAGGCCTCGCCGATGGCCAGGACGATTTCAGCCGTGGTCTGCTCGTCGAAACCGCAGAGCGGGATCGCCTTTCGCAGATGGTTACGCACCCCCGACATGCGGTCCGGGCTCGAGCGAAACCGCAGTTCAAGGAGAGACTCGGGAGTCGATGCGCTCACGGCCGACCCTCCGCGGGCGCTTGGAAACCCGGGGCGTCGATCCCCGCGTCTTCGCGGACCCAGGAATCGTCGATCGCCAGCAAGGTGAGGTCGTCGCGGGTCTCCCAGCCGGTCTCTTGTCCCAGGCGCGCCAGGAGCCCTTCCAGCCGTTCGGCCAGCGGTTCATGGGCTGTGACTTCGACCAGTTGAATCAGGCCGGCCGCGCCAAGCTGTTCGCCGCTGGCGTAGCGATACTCGGTCAAGCCGTCGGTGAAGACCAGGAACTCGCCACCTGCAAGCATGACCTGCTCGTCGCAATAGCTGGTCCCGGGCATGATGCCGAGCGGCGGTGCCTGGGCCGGAAAGCTGTCGTAGCTTCGGTCCCGGTGGCGCAGCAGAGGCGGTTCGTGGCCGGCGTTGGCAAAGCACAGTTGCCCCGTGGCCATACAATAGTGTCCGGCGACCATGGTGACGAACATGCCCCGGGCCGCGGTCTCGCAGAGTTCGGCATTGATGGCTTCGAGCAAGGCGGCCGGCCGGTCGATGCGCTTGCCGAGGCAGCGGAACAGCGAAACGGTCTTGGCCATCAGCAGGGCCGCGTTCATCCCCTTGCCCGAGACATCGCCAAGCGCAAAGGCTATGCGGTCGTCAGGCAGGCGGTAGAAATCGAAAAAGTCCCCCGAGACCTTGCGGGCCGGGCGGTTGACGCCCCAGATGGGCAAGCGCCCCGGCGGGTAGTCCGGCTGCAGGCTTTGTTGCACTTCGGCCGCCAACTCCAGCTCCAGGCCGGCGGCCTGCTGTCCGGCTAACCCGTCACGAAGTTGGGCGCTCGCCTGGGCGAGACCGAAGATCCGGGCCAGAGCCTCGAAAAACTCATGGTTTTCCTCACCTGTGGCGCCTGAATCGGGGCCGTAAAGGAGCTCGATCGCGACCTCCGGCCGGCCCATGGCGTCGGGATCGCCATCGCAGAGGGGGATGATCGACCGGTTTCCCCTCGCCTGCCCGGCAGAGGCTAGCGGGCTGTCGGCCCTGTCTGAATCCAGCAGCCGTCCTGTCGTCGCACCGCTCAAGGCCACGATCCTGGCAAGCGCGGCGCAAAGGACGACCAGGGGCTTGGGCGCCAGCGTCAGGTCATGTGCCAGGCGGGCGAGAAACGCCAGGCGTGCCGCCGCGCTTGGCGCCGGGTCTGCGACGCCTTCATGATTGCCTGCAGGGAGCATAGCCATCAACGGCCGCTGTCCTTGTGATAATGCAGACGCAGCCTATGTCGTATTGGTTAACAATCCTCTGAGAGGGGTCGCCGAGCCATGGGTTTCCAAGACTCGGCCCCTGTTACTCCCAGTATGGAAAGTCGGCGCGGTCACCTAGAAAATCCGACTTTTGGCCATTGCGGAGGTTTTCTCGCACCTTTGACGGCGTAGGTGCCTTCCGCCCCGCCGGCTCTCCCTCTGTCGTTTCCGGGCTCTCCTGGTTCGCCTCGACGCCCTGGGCTCGGTCAATCTTCTTGCTGGTCATCGTGTCTCTCCTATTGCCTGTATCGGATTGACATGGCCTTGATCGCGATGGGAGAGAGTGATCAGAATCACGACGCAGCCGAATGGCGTAGGCCTCCCTGCGACCGGCAAAGTCACTTGCCGACTGCGCGTTCAATATGAGGAGGTTCCGCGGTGCCGGTTGAATGGACAGATGCTTTGGAGCACGTGGACTGGGAGGAACTCGAAGCCCTCTACCGCGCGGCACCTCTCGGCGAGAAGAACGCCGCGGATCTGGAACTGGTCTTCGGCAACAGCCTGTTCCGCTGTTTTGCCTTCGATTCCGGACGCCTGGTCGGTGCCGGCCGGGTTCTGGCGGACGGCAAGGACTGTGCCTACCTCTGCGACATCGCCGTGCTGCCGAGTCACCAAGGGCAAGGCCTTGGCGGCGAAATCATCGCGAGGCTCTTGGCGCTGTCAGGTTCCCACACCAAGATCTTTCTCTATGCGGTTCCCGGCAAGGAGCCCCTCTACGGCAAGTTCGGCTTCAAGCGCATGACAACCGCCATGGCGATTTTCGAAGATCAAGCGGGCGCCCAGGCGCGCGGCTACCTGAGCGACACCTGATCCCGCGGCAGCCGGGCCGTCCTGACACTTGCTGTCTATTTGCACTGGGAGCCTCGCTCGGACATTCTCGATCCGCGCGACCTTCGACAACTCAACGAAAAAGGGATGGCGGAAATGACGACATCGGACACGACGAAGCACAAAGGGTCCTGCTTTTGCGGCGCCGTTGAAGTCACGGCCACGGGTCAGCCCTCGACCATGGGCTATTGCCACTGCAAGGCTTGCCGCGCCTGGAGCGCAGCCCCGGTCATTGCTATCACGCTCTGGCAGAGCGAGGCGGTGGAGGTCACCCAAGGGGCGGAGTTTCTCGCCTCTTACTCCAAGACCGGGTTTTGCCATCGTAAGCACTGCACGAAGTGCGGCGGTCACGTCCTCGCCGAGATTCCCGATGGCGGCGTCACGGACATCTTTGCTGCCATTCTGCCGTCGTTGTCCTTTGAGCCGACGCTTCACGTGAACTACGAGTCGGCCGTTCTGAAAATCAAAGACGGTTTGCCGAAGCTGAAGGACTTCCCGGCCGAGGTGGGCGGCTCGGGCGAGATTTTGCCGGAGTAACGACGGTCCCGCGTCGCCGCTCATTCGATTTCGAAGGGAGAGTCACCTTGGAGCGCCGTCTCACCACAATTCTGGTGGCAGATGTGGTCGGTTACAGCCGACTCATGGCGACCGACGAGCCGGGGACGCTCGCTGCTCTCAAGTCTCAGCGAAGCGAGATCATGGAGCCGAAAACCGCCCAGCATGGCGGTCGGGTCGTCAAGTTGATGGGTGACGGAACGCTGATGGAGTTCGGCAGCGTGGTCGATTGCGTCAGCTTTGCCATGGATGTCCAGCAGGCCATTGCCGCGCGCAACAAGGACGTCCCGGAGCCCCAGCGAACGGAGCTTCGCATCGGTATCAACATTGGCGATGTTCTGGTGGATGGCGGCGATATCTACGGCGACGGCGTGAACGTGGCGGCCAGGCTGGAGGGGCTGGCGGAGCCCGGCGGGATCTGTATCTCCGGGACGGTTTACGAGCACGTCCACAACAAGCTCGACGCCGCCTTCGAGGATCTCGGCGAGATCGAGGTCAAGAACATCGCCGAGGCGTTGCGCGTCTATCGCATTCGATCCGGCGCCCCGGCGCGCGATGGTGGTCGGCCCACCAGTTCCACGCGCCCTACGGGCTCCACGCCGCCGCGGCTCGAACAGGCCTGGGGCTCGATCGCGGTGCTTCCCTTCGACAGCCTGTCGCCGGACCCCGACGACGCCTATCTGGCCGATGGCATCGCCAGCGAGATCGTCAACATGCTGTTTCGCATTTCCGATCTGCGGGTCGCCTCGCGCTCGGCCATTTTCGCCTCGCGCGACCGCGACAGCGATGCCTGGAAGCTCGTCCAGGATCTGAAGTTCCGCTATGTCCTGACCGGCAACGTCAGGCGCGCGGGCGAGCGCATCCGCGTGATCGCCGAACTGACCGAGGTCGCCAACCGGAGCCAGCTCTGGTCCAACACCTATCAGCGCGATCTGGCCGATCTCTTCGCGGTTCAAGAGGAAATCGCCGAAGCCATCGTCATCGCCTTTGGCGGCGAGTATCTGCGGGCCGAATGGAAGCGCGTCAGCGGACGCCCGACCCATAACCTCGACGCCTGGGAGCTGGTGCAAAAATCCCGGGCCCTGAACCTGCCGGTCAATCGCGGCGCTATTGACGAGGCCCTGCAGATGGCGCGCGAAGCGGTCGGGCTCGACCCGGCCTATGCCGGCGCCCACGCCTGTCTCGCATCGGTCCTGACCCAACGCGTGATCAGCGGTTTCAGCGAAAACGCCGATGAAGACCGCGCCGCGGCGCTGTCGGCGGTCGAAAAGGCCGCCAATCTGGCCTCGGACGATCCGGGGGTTCTGCGCACCCTGGCCAAGGTGTTGAGCAATTGCGGCAGACAGGACCAGGCTATCGCGGCGCTTCGTCAGGCCGTCGAGGTCGCGCCCTTCGATTTTCACTGCTGGGGCCGGCTCGGCCGCACGCTTTGCTATACCGGCGATCCGGAACGGCTGGGCGAAGGCCAGGCGATACTGGATCGCATCCTGACCTCGGCCCCCAATCATCCCATGGTTCCCTACTGGCTTTACTTCAAGGCCAATGGCTGCGCGCTCGAGGAGCGCTTCGAGGATGCCGTGCGCTTTGCCCGCAAAAGCCTGGACATTCAACCGGGATATGTCGGGGCTTGGACCACCCTGGCCAATGCGCTTGGCCAACTGGGGCGGACCGAAGAGGCACGGCAGGCGATGGATCAGGCGCTACGGGTCAACCCGGCCATGACACCGGAACACCTGGCCAAGCAGATCAGGATTGCCGCCGGTGGCGATGAGAAACACGCCGAAAAGGCCCTCGCGGGATTGAAAGCCGCCGGCCTGCTTTAGCGGTTACAACGATCGACAAGAAACAGGAGCAGACCTTTGAGCGAGCCTCATCTCAGGACAACAGTCGAGGGCGGTGTCGCCACCATCGCCATCGACCGGCCCAAGGTACGCAACGCCCTGGCCTCGCGGACACTGCAAGACCTCAGGGCGGCGGTCGAGGCGGCTGCCGGCGACCCCCAGGTCGCGGTCCTGGTGCTCACCGGGTCCGGCGACCGAGCCTTCTGCGCCGGGGCCGATCTCAACGAGTACGGCCCCCAGGGCGCGAATGGCGGGCACACAGGGGACTACGACGAGGCGGCCGAGGCCCTGCACCGGGCCCTGGAGGACTGTCCCAAGCCGGTCTTGGGGGCCCTCAACGGCGCGGCCATCGGCGGGGGCTGTCTGCTGAGCCTGGCCTGCGATCTGCGCCTGGCCGTGGACAGCGCTCGGTTTCGCATTCCCATCGCCCGCTACGGCTTCATGATCGGCCCGGAAGACACCCGCCGCCTGGTTTCCCTGGTCGGACCCTCGCGGGCCAAGTGGCTGCTGCTGAGCGGCCTCACGGTCGAGGCCGAGACGGCCCTGGCCTGGGGGCTGGTCGACGCCCTGGTGCCGCGCGACGCCTTCGCCGACGAGGTCGCCAAACTGACCGCGGCCCTGGCCGCCGGGGCGCCGGCGACGCTCCGCGTCGCCAAGGCGTTGATCGGCCGGGAAACGAAAAACATCGGCTGGAATCCGGAAGAACTGGAGGCCCTGCAAGCCGCCGTCGCCGATCCGTCGAACCGCGCCCGTGCCAGCCACGGGGACCGCTGAGCCGTGCTGGAAGGCATCCGTATTCTCGATCTCACCAGTCACCTGTCCGGGCCCTACTGCACCTGGATCCTGGGTGGCTTGGGCGCCGAGGTCATCAAGGTGGAGCGCCCCGGCGGTGGCGACGGATCGCGCGGCTCGCGGCCCTTCGTTGGCGGGGAAAGCGTCTACTTCGCCTCGATCAACCGCAACAAGAAGAGCCTGGCGCTCGACCTCAAGTCCGCCGAGGGCAAGGCCATACTCGAAGCGCTGGTGCCAAGTGCGCGGGTCTTCATCGACAACTTTCGCCCCGGCGTGCGCGACCGCTTGGACTTCTCCGACGGCCGCCTGCGCGCGCTCAACCCGACCATCGTTCCGGTCTCCATCAGCGGCTTCGGCTGGACCGGGCCGCTGTCCCGGCGCCCGGCCTACGACATTATCGTCCAGGCCATGAGCGGCATGATGGCCATGACCGGGCCGGCGGGCGGCGCGCCGGCCCGGGTCGGCGTGTCGATTGGCGACATGGCGGCGGGGCTCTTTGCCGCCATCGGTATTCTGGCCCAGCTGGTCGGTCAGGCCGAACGGCCGGGCAGCCCCGGGCAGTTCCTCGATATCGCCATGCTGGATAGCCAGATGGCCCTGCTGGAGAACGCCGTCGCGCGAAACTTCAACTCCGATGAGGCGGTCCGGGCCATCGGCACCCGCCACCCCTCCTCCGCCCCCTTTCAGGCCTTCGAGGTGGCCGACGGTCAAATCGTGGTGGCCGCCGCCGACGCCGGTGCCTGGGATCGCTTCTGCGCTCTGCTGGGCCGGCCCGACCTGGCCGCCGATCCACGTTTCGCCGGTAACAGCGAGCGCGTGACCCACGTCGATGCCCTGGAGGCGGAGATCGCACCGATTCTGAAACAGGCCGACAAGGCCACCTGGCTGGAGAGGCTGATTGCCGCCGACATTCCCGCCGCCCCGGTGACCAGCGTCGCCGAGGCCGTCGCCAGCGAGCAGGTGCGGGAACGCGGATTGGTCGAGCACCACGAAACGGTGGCCGGCAATCCCTTCGATCTGATCGGCCTGCCCTTTGTCGGCCTCGACGGCACCCGCTCGAGCCCGCCGCCGAGTGTGGGGCAGCACAGCGCGGAGATCCTCGCCGAGCTCGGCCACGATGCAACGGCCATTGCCGGGCTGCGGGAACGCGGCGTGATTTGACGTATCGGAAAACTCGCCCGGCTACTCCACCGGCTCGGCGATGTCCTCGTACCAGAGCGCCGGCTTTTCGCGGATGAAGCGTTCCATCAGGGCAATGCAGTCAGGGTCGTCCAAGAGGGCGACTTCGACGCCGCGCTCCGCCAGAAAGGCGATGTTGCCCGCGAAGTTCTTGTCCTCGCCGACCACCAGCCGCTCGATGCCGAATTGAATGATGGTTCCGCTGCACATCATGCAGGGGCTGAGCGAGGTGTAGAGCGTCACGCCCTTGTAGTGAGGCCGTCGTCCCGCCTGGCGCAGGCAATCCATCTCGCCATGAGCGATGGGATCTTCCTGTTGAACGCGCTGATTGTGGCCGCGGGCGATAACGGCGCCCTTTTCCACCATCACCGCGCCAATCGGGCAGCCGCCCTCATCGAAGCTCTTGAGGGCCTGGTCGTAGGCCTCCTTCATGAAACGGCGATCGTCGGCGGTCGGGGAGACAAGGGGCATGGGCTCAACCTTCGAAAGGGGGACTCAAGGGGACCGATTCATTAGCACCGCGGGCCGGTCCTGACCAGCGACCGGACCGTGGTGGCCCAGGTGGTAACCGGGTTTACAGCCACCAGCCGGTTTCCAGCAGAGGGTGTGACGCCGGTCACTACGGCAAGGCATGTTCCGTGCCATCTATGGCCCATCGGAACGTGGCCCTGCCGCGTGGGATCTTGGGGAAGAGGCCCGACCGTACGAGTGGCGAGGACTCTATGAGCAAGCGTTTCGTTTTGGTGGAAAGTCGCTTCGGAACAGGCATCATCGATCAGGCGGACAAGGATGCCATCGCCAACCGGCCAACAGTGGTGATCCGCGATCCGCTGTTTGCCGAAACCATGGCCAATTGCCTTGCCGCCCGGGCCCGGCGCTGCCGTTGCCAGGAGGTGCTCTAAATCAGCTCGGCCAGCCCGCTTTAGCCGGGCTCGCCTTGGCGAAAGCGCGAGCGCCAGAGCGGTTGGGACATGGTCTCGCCGTAGTTGGCGAACATGATATTGAAACTGATCGACATGCGCTCGGCCTGACCGCGGTTGACCTCCACGGAGTGGACCAGCCAAGCGGGAAAGACGATCAAGCGCCCCTCGCGCACCGGCAGGGTGGCCTGAACCGCATTGGCCTGGTCGACCTGGGTCACCTGCGGCGCCATGATCGTGGTCTGCACGCGCGGATCGTTGAAAGTGATGCTGTCCCCGCCGCGCGGCGTCTTCAGGTAATAGACCCCGCTGAGGTAGTTGTTGGGGTGACTATGACCGGGATGCGCCGTGCCCGGCGGCCCGATGTTGGCCCAGCAGCCGGTCAGGACATAGCCCTCGTGCTGGACCTTCAAAAAGGTCAGGCAACCGTCTATGGCGTGCCTGACATAGGTCATGAGACCCTGGAACTCGGCCAGCTCGTGCAGGTTCTGATCGGTCTGCCAGATTTCCCCCGGCCCCAGAGGCGGCCGCGGCGAGATCAGCTCCTCCACCTTGGCGCTCAGGGCCGCGTTCAACGGCCCGAACTCCTCGGGTTTCAGGTCGTGGACCCAGACATTGGTCGGGAAGAAGTTGATCAGGGCTTTTTCCGCGAACATCGAAACCACCCTAGAGCCTTTCTTTGTCATACGGAAGCATTTGACCGGGATTATTTTGCCTTCTGGCAAGGCGCGCTTCGAAGAGCGATGCCTAGCATCGGACGAGAAGCGGAACGCGGCCAGAAGACAATAGAACCCGGCCTTCGGTGGGTCCTAGGCGAACCCCCTCTCCCAATGGGGGTGCGTTCCGCTGCTTGCCCGATGCTTTAGCATCGCGCTGCACAGCGCGCCTACCCGAATGATCGCCTATGACCCATCAAATGTTTCCGTATGACAAAGAAAGGCTCTAGGTTCCGTGGACAGTTATCTCATCCATAAAACGATAGCGGCGATTGTGACGACAGCGCTGTAGTTGCTGGCGGTCTTTTCGTATCGGGTTGCGACACGGCGGAACTGCTTGAGCTTTCCAAAGCAGCATTCGACGAGGTGCCGTTGGGCATAGAGATGCTTGTCGAGCGGGTGTTTTTGGGCGCGCGACGGGTTGTTGGGAATGACGGCGAGCGCGCCCTTATCGGCGATCTCCTGGCGGAACTGGTCGGCATCATAGGCCGTATCGGCCATGATCACCTCGGCGGACAGGCCTTCGATCAAGGGGCCGGCCTGAGGCGCGTCGCCCATCTGGCCCGCCGTCAGTATGAAGCGTACGGGGCACCCCAAACCTCTGACGGCCAAGTGGATCTTGGTGCTCAGGCCGCCGCGCGAGCGGCCAATGGCCTGATTTTGAGCCCCCCTTTTGCGCCGCTGGCGTGTTGGTGGGCGCGAACGATGGTCGAGTCGATGATCAGGTACTCGAAGTCTGGATCACCTGACATCGCCTCGAAGATCCGATGCCAGACACCCTTGTCGCTCCAACGGCTGAAGCGCCGGAAGACGCTGTTCCACTCCCCGAAGGCCTCGGGTAGATCGCGCCACGGCGAGCCCGTCCGCACGATCCACAGCACCCCTTCAACAAACATCCGATTGTTGCGCCCGGTCGAACCCTTCTGATCGGGACGGCCTATGATCAAGCCTGATATCCGATCCCAGTCACCATCGCTCAGCACCAAACGATCCATCACACCCAAGACCACCTCCCAAAAAGTAGTCTTGAATCACATTTCCAATACAATGGGAATCCCTAGAGTCCACAGGACCTAG
>JAJFGK010000017.1 GCA_021776195.1 Kiloniellaceae bacterium
AACCTTCGCTTGGCTCGGGCGATGCCGGAGGCTGGCCAAGGACTGGGAAAAATCAATCGCCAGCGCAGAGGCCTGGGTCCTCATTGCCCACATCCGCCTCGTCACCCGCCGCCTCGCAAGGTATTGTTATGTCCCATAGAGTTTTGAGTCAGACTCTGAGTGATGGCACCAAGCTATCCCGCTTGGCTAACGATAGCGCATTGAACCATTTTTGGTACGCCTGTGTAGGACGGGCCTCCTGGCCGCCCCGCGATCTGCGTCGATAATTCTGAACGATCGACCCGAGGTATTTTGGTTCTGTTGCAGGCCACGGATAATCTGCCTCGTTAAGAACCTCTTGCGCAGCCGCTTTTTGAGACCACGCGTTCCATTTTGGAAGCACCCGGCTAAGCGAACGTAATGCCATGGCGGAAAAGAAGTCAGGCGCCATGGGAACAATAAAACCGTCACTAGTACATAATAAATTCTGATTTATCGCACCAAGACTAGGGCTCATATCTACTAGTGCATAATCAATATCGTTTGCGTCGGCAGTTATGTTAATAAGATGTCGCAAAGAGCCGGGAATATTCTGAAAGGCTGATAACGAAGATGACAATTCATGAGCAATCGATAAAGTGCTTTCATTTTCCGAAAAACCTACGTGCCCAGGTAGCACGAAGAGCCCTGGACACCCCGGAACCGTCTGTAACTGCACCGGAGCGAGAGGCACCGGACGTGCGTCAAAGGCAGGTGCAAGACCGTCTCGTATGTTGCGTGGAGGTTGATCCCTCCGTCCTTCAAAAGGATACTCCTCTTCGTGACTGTACTCGAGTACCAAGCCGGTAAGGTTGCACTGCGGGTCGCAGTCCACCAACATGACTCGCTTGCCCAACTCCGCGAGCTTCCATCCGATGTTGAAGGCTGATGTTGTCTTGGCGACACCACCCTTGTGATTGAAAAATGCAATCTGATATGATTTCGGCACTGGCGACACCTCGCTTCTCTACTCAATCTAATCTTGTGTATGGAGATTACCTCGGCGGCACGGTTTCGCAAGCGCGCAGTCGATTCACCGATCCAATTCTAGGTTTGCCACTGACCTAACGCATTTTATCACTCTCAATTTGCTACTGCAGCGAAGGTCTTCTTTATCGGGCTGCGTTGCACAATCGGCTCAAGTGTTAAATGCCTGCTATGGGCCGTAGAACTCTGGTCGGCTCCTGTCTTGAGGTGCCCCGTTACCCGCCTTCGGGCCGCCATGCCGCTGGAAACAGTTGATCAATACAGACCCCACCCCAAGTCACTCAAGCCGCATCGAGCCCGACCCGCAAAATCTCTTCCTTGCGATGGGCCATGTATTCCTCCATGGCCTCGCGGCGCTCGGGGGCCAGGGGCGGTTCTTCGTACTGCTCGAGGAGCTGCTTGTAGAGCTTGTGGGCGCGCTGGGTGGCGTCGGGGGCGCCGGCCTCTTCCCAGGCCTCGAAGTTGCGCCAGTCGGAGATGATCGGCGGGTAGAAGGCAGTGTCGTAGCGGGCCAGGGTGTGGGGCGTGCCGAAGAAGTGCCCACCGGGCTCGACGTCCTCGAGGGCGGCCATGCCCAGGGCATCGTCGTCGAGGGCCAGGGGTTTCAGCCAGGCCATCATCATCTGGATCATCTCGGCGTCGACGACGATCTTCTCGAAGGACGCGGTCAGGCCGCCCTCGAGCCAGCCGTGGCCGTGCCAGACCAGGTTGCAGTGGGCCATGATCACGGCCCAGATCGACATCAGCGATTCGTAGGTGCCCTGGGCGTCGACCGCGTTGGAGGCGTTCACGTTGCTGGAGCGGTAGGGCAGCTTCAGGTGGCGCGCCAACTGGCCGCCGGCCAGAACCCCGGTGACGTATTCCGGCGAGCCGAAGACCGGCGCGCCCGACTTCATGTCGACGTTGGAGGTGAAGCCGCCGTAGATCATGGCGGCGCCGGGCCGCACCATCTGGGCAAAGGCCAGCATGGCCATGGCCTCGGCGTGCTGCTGGACCAGGGCGCCGGCGACGGTCACCGGGCTCATGGCGCCGCAGAGGGTGAAGGGGGTCACGATCACCGGCTGGCCGGTCTCGACCAGGGCCATGAGGCCGGCGACCATCTCCTTGTCCACCCGGCGCGGCGAGTTGACGTTGATGTTGGAGAGGATGCCGGGTTTGTCGAAGGCTTCCTCCCTGGTGATGCCGCGCGAGCGGCAGTTCATCTCGACGGCGTCCTGGACCCGCTGCCGGCCGATCGGGCGCGGCGCCCAGCATTTGTCGGTCAGGGTGGCGTAGTTGTAGAAGACGTCCAGATGGCGCGTCGTCGCCGGCAGCTCCTGGGCCTCGACCGGCGGGCCGCCGCAGAGGTGGACCGAGTTCAGGATCTGCGCCATGCGGATCAGGTTCATCTGATCGGGCGCGTTGCCGGGGCGCCGGCCGCCTTCCAGGTCCGAGGTGTTGGGCGGGCCGGAGACCAGGGTGAAGTGGATCTCGTTGCCGCCGAGGTGAATGTCGTTCTCGGGGTTGCGGCCATGGAGGTGAATTTCCGAGGGCGCCTTGGCGATCATCTCTTCGATCAACTGCCGGGGAAAATGCACCATGCAGGTTTCGCGGTCCACCCGGCAGCCCGCCGCGGCCATGATCGGCAGGGCCTCTTCGCTCCAGACCTGCAGGCCCAGGGTCTCCAGGACCTCCAGAGCCTTGTCGTGAATGCGCTCGAGCTGCTCGCGGTTCAGGACCTCCAGGGGCGGGTGCGGATTGAACAGCCGCGACCGGGGCGACTGTTCGAAGGACTGGGAACCGCGCCTGTCGATATTGGCTTGGCGGCGGGTCGAGCGGCGGGCCATGGCGAAGCCTCCTTTGCTGGCCGGTCAAGATAGCCAGCCGCGCCGCCGGGCCTGTGTGCCCAATGCGTCGCTTTGTATCGCGCTTTGGTGCGGGGGCCTTGTCAGCTCCCGCGGCAGAGCCCGTCAGCTCTTGCGGTAGAGCCCGTCCAGGGCCTCGCCGAAGCGCGCCTTGATGACATGGCGGCGGATCTTCAGGGTCGGCGTCATCATGGCGTTGTCCACCGTGAAGGCCTCTGCGGCGAGGATGAAGCGGCGGACCTTTTCCAGGTTCGACAGTCCCTTGTTGACCCGGTCGACCACCCCGGCCAGGGCCTTGAGCAGCTCCGCGTCGCCGGCCAGGCTGGTCAGATCGCCTTTCTTGCCCGCGGCCCGCTTCCATTCGGTGAGGAAGGTCTCGTCGGGCACCAGCAGGGCGACCAGATTGGGCCGCTTGTCGCCGTAGACCATGGCCTGGCCGATTTCGGGTTCGAGCGTCAGGATCGACTCGATCCGGGCCGGCGAGATGTTGTCGCCGCCGGAGAGCACGAGGATGTCTTTCTTGCGGTCGGTGATCTTCAGGTAGCCGTGGCGGTCGAACTCGCCGATATCGCCGGTGTGCAGCCAGCCGTCGCGGATCGCCACCTTGGTCGCCTCCGCGTCGCCCCAGTAGCCCTGCATGACCAGCTCGCCGCGCACCAGGATTTCGCCGTCGTCGGCGATCCTGACCTCGACGCCCTTCAGCGGCGGGCCCACGGTCTCCATGCGGACCAGGCCCGGCGGATTGGCGGCGATGACCGGCGAGGCCTCGGTCAGGCCATAGCCCTGGAGAATTCTGAGGCCCATGGCGGTGAAGAAATCGCCGATCTCGGGATTGAGCGCCGCGCCGCCGGAGACCATGGCCTTGAGCCGCCCGCCGAAGCGCTGCCGGACCTTGTCGCGCACCAGGCGCTCCACCACGGTGTCTTGGATGCGCTCCAGGGGCCCGAGGCTCGCGGGGTCGGCGATGCGCTTGCGGCCCAGGGTCTCGGCCAGGTTGAACAGGGTCTGCTTCAGGCCGCCCTGCTTGATGACGCCGCGGCGAATACGCTGATGCATGGCCTCGTAGAGCCGCGGCACCGCGGTCATGATGGTCGGGCGCACCTCGGCCAGGTTGGTCAGGAGCTGGTCGGCGCTTTCGGCATAGTAGATCTGCGCGGCGATGGAGATCGGAAAGAACTGGCCGGCGGTGTGCTCATAGGAATGGGACAGCGGCAGGAACGACAGGAAGGTCTCGTGACCGAGCCCGAAGTCGCGCAGCAGGTGATAGGCGCCCATGCAGTTGCACAGGATGTTGGCGTGGCTCAGCATGACACCCTTGGGCGCGCCGCCGGTGCCGGAGGTGTAGATAAAGCAGGCGGTCTCGTCGCGGTCGGCCTGGCCCACCAGGTCCTCCACGTCGTCCGGCTCGCGGGCACCGCTCTCGCAGAGCTCCCGCCAGTCCATCGACAGGCATCCCTCCGGTGCGGTTTCCGCCAGGGTCTCCATGGCGACCAGCCAGCGGCAGTCCGGGCTGTCGGGCAGGGCGGGGACGACGCGGTCGGCCAGGGCCGGGGTCGAGACGATGACGCCGCGGGCCCCCGAGTCGCTCAGAATGTGGCGGTGGTCGGCCGCGGTGTTGGTGGTGTAGGCCGGCACGGTGATGCCGCCGGCGGCCATGATCGCCAGGTCCGCGACGAGCCATTCCGGGCGGTTTTCCGAGACCACCACGACCCGGTCGCCGCGCTCCAGGCCGAGGCGCCGCAGCCCGCGCGACAGGTCCTTGACGGCGGTGGCGATCTCGGCCCAGCTTTGGGACCGATAGGTGCCGTCCGCCTTGGACCACAAGAAGGGCTCGGCACCGCGAGTCGCGGCCTGCGCGAAGAACATCGCGGGAAGACTTGGCCAGGCGTTGAAGTCGATCACGAGCGCCGCGCTCCCAGTTTTGTCGTGGCGCGCACCGGGGCGCGCGGTACTTTGATTGCAGGGGACGTTATCATGGAGTCTGGCAGGCGGTGCAAGGTCGTGTGCCCGGAAGCCCAGAATGAGCGGGAGCCAACAATGAGCGGGAGACCGGAATGAGCGGGAGGCCGGAATGAGCGGTTCGTCGAAAAGCGCGGTTCGCCAGGGCGAGTTGCCGCGCTGGGACCTGACGCACTTCTATGCCGGGCCCCAGAGCCCGGCGTTGGCGTCCGACCTGGAACGGGCCGGGCGCGAGGCCAAGGCCTTCCGGCGTGACCGCGAGGGCCGGCTGGCGGCGCTGGACGGGGCCGGCCTGGCCCGGGCCATCGCCGACTATGAAGCGCTGGACGAAATCCTGTCGCGGGTCATGAGCTATGCCCAGTTGGTCTATGCCGGGGCCATGAGCGACCCCGAGGTCGCGCGCTTCTATCAGTCGATGCGCGAGCAGGTGACCGCGATTACGGCCCATCTGGTCTTCTTCACCCTGGAGCTCAACCGCCTGTCCGACGACGAGCTGGAGGCGCGGCTGGGCGATCCGGCCCTGGCGCGCTACGCGCCGTGGATCCGCGACCTGCGGGCCTTTCGCGACCACGAGCTTTCCGAGGAACTGGAGCGCCTGCTGCAGGACAAGAGCGTGACCGGGCGCGGCGCCTGGACCCGGCTGTTCGACGAGACCATGGCCGGCCTGCGCTTCGATTTCCGCGGCGAGGCCCTGACCTCGGCCGAAATCCTGAACAAGCTGTCCGACAGCGACGGCGCGGCGCGAAAGGAGGCGGCACAGTCCCTGGGCGCCACCTTGCAGGGCAGCCTGACCACCTTTGCCTTCATCACCAACACCCTGGCCAAGGACAAGGAGATCGAGGACCAGTGGCGCGGCCTCGAGCGCCCGGTCTCGTCGCGCAATCTGGCCAACTTCGTCGAGGACGAGGTGGTCGAGGCCCTGGTGAGCGCCGTGCGGGAGGCCTATCCCCGGCTCTCGCATCGCTACTATGGCCTGAAGGCGCGCTGGTTCGGGGTCGAGCAGTTGCCCCACTGGGACCGCAACGCGCCGCTGCCCGATGAACCGGACCGGGCCATTCCCTGGGACCGGGCGCGCGAAACCGTGCTCGCGGCCTACGGCGCCTTCTCGCCGGTCATGGCCGAGATCGGCGGGCGCTTTTTCACCGAGGGCTGGATCGACGCCGAGCTGCGTCCGGGCAAGGCGCCCGGCGCCTTTTCCCATCCCACGGTGCCGTCGGTGCATCCCTATATCCTGATGAACTACCAGGGCCGCACCCGCGATGTCATGACCCTGGCCCACGAGCTGGGTCACGGGGTCCATCAGGTGCTGGCCGCCGAGCGCGGCCACCTGGTCTGTCAGACACCCCTGACCCTGGCCGAGACGGCCTCGGTCTTCGGCGAGATGCTGACCTTCCAGTCCCTGCTGGCGGCGGAGCGCGAACCGGCGCGCCGCCGGGCCCTCCTGGCCTCCAAGGTCGAGGACATGCTGAACACCGTGGTGCGGCAGATCGCCATGCACAGTTTCGAGACCCGGGTCCACGACGAGCGCCGTGGCGGCGAGCTGCTGCCCGAGCGGATCAATGCGATCTGGCTGGAGACCCAGCGCGAGAGCCTGGGGCCGTGCCTGGCGCTGGGCGAGGAGGCCGGCACCTTCTGGTCCTATGTGCCGCACTTCATCCATTCGCCCTTCTACGTCTACGCCTATGCGTTCGGCGATTGCCTGGTGAACTCGCTCTATGCGGTCTTCGAGCAGGCGGGCGACGGTTTCGCCGAAAAGTACCTGGAGATGCTGCGGGCCGGCGGCAGCAAGCGCCACGGCGCCCTGCTGGCGCCCTTCGGGCTCGATGCCGCCGATCCCGGTTTCTGGCGTCGGGGCCTGGCGCTCACCGAACAGTTCATCGACGAGTTGGAAGCGCTATGACCGGCCCGCTTCCCGCGCCCGAGGGCGACAAGCCGCGGCCGCAGCGGATCGCGGTGATCGGCGCCGGCGCGGTCGGACTCGGCGCGGCGCTGTTCCTGCAGCGCGACGGCCATGCGGTCACCCTGATCGACCGCGGCGAACCGGGGCGCGCCACCTCCTATGGTAATGCCGGCGGCGTGGTGGTGAGTTCCTGCCTGCCGCTGGGCACGCCGGGGATGCTCAAGAAGATCCCCAAGATGCTGCTCGACCCGAACTCGCCGCTGGTGATCCGCTGGAGCTATCTGCCCAAGATCGCACCCTGGCTCGTCGATCTGCTGCGCACCAGCAGCCAGAAACGGGTCGAGGCCGTCGCCCCGGCCATGGCCAACCTGGGACTCTATGCCGGCGAGGCCTGGACGGTCCTGGCGCGTCAGGCCGGGGTCGAGGAGGCGCTGCGCCCGGCCGGCTGGCTGAAGGTCTACCGGACCCGCGAAGGCCTCGAGGGCACGGCGCTGGAGCGCCGGCTGGCGGCCGAGCTGGGGATCAAGCTGGACTACCTCAACCCGGACGAACTGCGCCAGCTCGAGCCCAACCTGGCGCCGATCTACCAGGGTGCGCTCTTCAACCCGGACAGCCGCTTCGTGGTCAATCCGGGGCGCATGACCACGGCCCTGGCCGCGGACTTCGTCCAGCGCGGCGGGGTCATCGAGCAGCGCGCGGTGGCGGACCTGACCGAGACCGAGATGGGGGTGTCCCTCGCCACCGACGGCGGACCCTTGGAGTTCGAACGGGTCGTCGTGGCGGCCGGCGCCTGGTCGCGGCTCTTCCGGGACCGCCTCGGCGTGCGGCCCAAACTCGACACCGAACGGGGCTATCACCTGATGCTGGAGACGCCCGAGCGCGGCATCGCGCGGCCGGTCAGCGAATCCGAAAAGTACATCACCATGAGCCCGATGGAAGAGGGGCTGCGGGTCAGTTCCCTGGTGGAGTTCGGCGGCCTCGACCTGCCGCCCGACTACCGGCGCATGGAGCGCGCCCTGCCCGAGGCGGTCCGTGCGCTGCCCTCGCTGCGGCCGCAGATCCAGTCGCGCTGGATGGGCTATCGCCCGAGCCATCCCGACTCCCTGCCGGTGATCGGCCCGGCGCCGCGCATGACGCGGGTGATCTGCGCCTTCGGCCATGCCCACCTGGGCCTGACCCAGGGTCCGGTCACCGGGCGCCTGGTGGCCGACCTGGTGGCCGGCCGCGAGCCCCTGATCCCGCTCGCGCCCTATACGGGCGACCGGGTGATCTAGGACACTTCCTTGTACAAGGGTGTTCTTGACCGGGATTGACTGGCCCTCTGGCAAGGTGCGCTCCGAGGAGAGATCCCCGCACTGGGTGCAAGGACCGGGTCTAAGGATTTCAGCGCGATCGATATCCTAAATTCTGGCCGCTGGTTTTCTTATAATTTAATGATAATTTAGCGTGCTTAGTCCAAATTCAGGGGCGTTTTACAAGGTACCAGGCAAAGTATTCTGGAAAAACTCTCTCTTTAGATGCAATGGTGAGTTATTTTTAAGCGAAAATTGATGGCCCGTTCAGGGTCGAGCAGCGCACAACGGCTTGATGCCAGGGATATGATCTGTGCCGGCCTCGCCACCCTGGTGGCGGCAGTCGTACTGGCATTCGACCTCTACATTGAACTGGGTGTTGCATCCAGCGTCGCCTATGTTGCGGTCGTCTGGATCGCTTCCCTCACAAACAAGCTCAGCCTCGTTTGGGCGGCAGTGGCCCTATCGATCGCCTTTACGGCGATTGGGTATGAAGTTTCGCCTTTAGGGGGGAACCCTGGAAGGTGATGACCAACCGTTTCCTTTCAGTGGTCGCGATTGGACTGACCGCCTACCTTATTCACCACCGCTTCCGGGCGGAGAAGCTGCGCGAACAGGAAGACGGTAAACTCTGGGCGGCCATGATCGACAACACGGTCGATGGCATCATCACCATCGCGGAAGAAGGCGCCATCCTCTCGTTCAACAAGACGGCCGAGGCGATATTCGGATACAAAGCGGCCGAGGTCGTGGGAGAGAACGTTCGGACTTTGATGCCCGAACCCCACCGCAGGGCTCATGACAGCTATCTCAGCGCGTATCGCGACTCCGGAAAATCCAAGTTCATTGGTGCCCAACGCGAGGTCGAAGGCCGGCGTAAGGACGGCACCGGGGTTCCGCTCGAAATCTCGGTAAGCGAAGTCGAGTACAACGGCAGGCGATTGTTACTGGGCGTCATGCGCGACATCACCGAGCGTAGGATCGCGGAGGCGCGTTTGAACCGCACTCTGGAGGACCTCCGGTTGTCGAACGAGGACCTGGAGAAATTTGCCTATGTTGCCTCCCACGATCTGGTGTCCCCACTGCGCGCAATCGATAATCTGTCCAGCTGGCTGGAGGAAGACCTGGCCGACCAGGCGGACGGCAACATCCGGGATCTGCTGCGCAAGCTGCGTGGCCGCGTTGTTCGAATGGAGCGATTGCTGGACGACTTGCTGGAGTATGCCGGTGCCGGGCAGAAGTTTGGATCGGCCAAGCCGGTCAAACTGGCCGGACTGGTCCAGGAGGTCGCCGAACTCCTGTCGGTTCCCGCTGGAATGACCGTCAAGGCGGACGAAAGCCTGGACGGGATCGAGGTTCCGCGCATGCCGATGGAACAGGTGCTGCACAATCTGGTCGGCAATGCCATTAAGCACCACCACAGGCCGGTTGGCGAAGTGACGGTATCGGCCAAAGTCAACGGCACCTCCTGCGAGTTCGTCGTGTCCGACGATGGCCCGGGCATTCCGAAGCGATTTCAAGCCAAGGTCTTCGAAATGTTCCAGACCCTTCGCCCGCGTGACGAGGTCGAGGGCAGCGGAATGGGTTTGGCCCTGGTCAAAAAGCTCGTCCATCGGATCGGCGGTCGCGTCGCGCTGCAATCCGACGAGGACAGGGGTTCGCGGTTCATCGTTACCTGGCCGAAGCAGCCGGACACCGGTGCCAGGCTCGAACGAGGAGAAAGGCATGTCAGCTGATACAGTCTCCATTCTGCTGGTAGAGGACGACGACGTCGACGCGGAAGGGGTCAAGCGCGCCTTCGCGAAAAGAAATCTCGCCAATCCGCTTTACTGGGCGCGCGACGGCATCGAAGCGCTCGATTTGCTGCGCGGCGAGAATGGCCAGGATAAGGTTCCCCTGCCGCGTATGTTGCTGATCGACCTCAACATGCCGCGCATGGATGGGCTCGAGTTTCTCGAGGAGCTGCGTGCCGATGAAAACCTGCGTGGGACCATCGCGTTCGTGCTGACCACTTCGAAACGCGAGGAAGACAAGATCCACGCCTACGACCTGAATGTCTCGGGATACATGGTCAAAGCCAACCTGGGCGGCGATTTTAGCGCCTTGATCGCGATGCTCGACCATTTCTGGCCGATCGTCGAGTTTCCCTGCAAGGGAGACTGAAGCAGGCGATCTGCGCCTTCGGCCATGCCCACCTGGGCCAGATCCAGACCCAGACCCAGGCCCGGACCCAGGGCCCGGCCACCGGCCGCAGGGTGGCCGATTCGGCGGCCGGCCGCGCCCCGCTGATCCCATGGCGCCGGATGGTCGCGGCCGAGCGATCTACTGCAGTTCCACCACATTAGGTGGTGCGCTCAGCAAAGTTAACGGCTAGATCGGACGGTTCCGGGCCAGTTGCGAAATGCGGCCAAAAAAGCCAAAAGGGCGACAATCCCCGGGCATGGGGTTCAACCCGATCGCCGCAGTAGGTCTACACTGTCGCCGCAGCTTTCGACCTTGCCGTTGCAGCAATCCTCGAGCATGAACCGAACGAGGTCACCCACGGTTTCAAGGCTCGCCGCATAGTGAATTTCCCTTTGACGGCGCGTGGCCTTCACCAATCCGCTGCGCTTAAGAACGCCCAAATGACCGGACAGCGTCGACGGCACAATGTTCAAGCGCCGGGAAATCTCGCCCACGGGCAGGCCCCGTGGCTCCTCGCGAACCAACAGACGGAAGATCGCCATGCGCGATTCCTGGGCCAGGGCCGCGAAGGCTTCGATTGCAGGTTCCATCCGCATAATTCGGTAATGCCCGAAATATCGAACCTTGACAACCCGAATTGTGCTGGTGGATAAATCGACAATTCGGCAGATGCCGAAATAGTATTGCGAAATCCTCAATTAGGAGAGTTCGAATGGGTTTCTTGAGCAACCATCTAGATCCGTTCAGTCGTTCGCTGGCGCAGGTCGATGCGGTTTTGGACGAACAGCGGCCGATCGACAAAAAGACCGATGAGCTGTTGCGTTTCGCGCTGTCGATAAAGGCGCGCTCCGCGCCCTGTGTTCGTAAGCATTTCAAAGGCGCGGCAAACGCTGGCGCCAGCAACGAGGAAATTGCCTATGTCTTCGCCCTGACCATGCGCGAGGCGGCAGGCGCGGACGACTGCTGGACCCACGGCGTCATCGGCGATCTCGAGATCGAGATCGATAGCGCCGCTGGTGGAGACGGCCGCGGGGCCTGCTGCGGATGACCGCGGTCTCGAGCGACAGGATTGACATCAGGGACCAAGCGATAGCGACGGTCGCGACCGGCGGCAACATCGATCCCACCCGGTTCTGCGCACTCCTGAACCGTGAAACGACTTCGTAAGGACAATAAATGATACGCAGATTGATGGCCGAATGGCTGGGAACCTTCTCGCTGCTGGCAACCGTTGTTGGGTCGGGGATCATGGCCGAGCGGCTGGCCGGCGGTAATGTCGCCATCGCCCTTCTCGGCAACACAATCCCCACCGGTGCAATTCTTGTCGTGCTGATCACGGTATTCGGCCCGGTCTCGGGCGCGCATTTCAATCCGGCCGTCACTCTCAGCTTTGCGCTTCGAAAGGAGATCGGCGTGAAGGCGGCCGGCCTTTATGTCGCGGCCCAGGTCTTTGGCGGTATCGTGGGTGTGTTGGCGGCTCATATCATGTTCGATAATCCGCTGATCGACCCGTCCACCAAGATGCGAACCGGTCTGGGCCAATGGGTGGGCGAGTTCGTCGCGACGTTTGGCTTGGTCGGCACCATTCTCGCTTGCCTGAAGGCGCGGCCGGATGCCGTGCCCATGGCCGTCGGTCTCTACATCACGGCAGCCTATTGGTTTACCTCATCCACCTCTTTCGCCAATCCGGCGGTGACCATTGCCCGGGGGTTCTCGGACACCTTCGCGGGCATCGACCCCGCCAATGTCGCTGCCTTCGTCGCCGTGCAGTTGGTGGCTGCCGTTCTCGCCACTGGTTTCTTCAAGTGGCTGCTTGCCGAGAACCCGAATACCTGAGCCCACGGAAAACGCATGACCGCATCCAACTTCGACTTCGACGAAGAAATCGACCGCCGCGAGGTGCCGGCCTTGAAGCCGCACCGGATCGTGCTGGGGGCGGATGGTGAGCACCTCTTCCCTGCCGGGGTGGCGGATATGGACTTCAGAGCCCCGCCGGTTGTGCGCGAGGCAATGCGGGCACGGCTGGAGCATGGCGTCTTTGGCTATGAGACCGTGCCCGACGGGCTTTTGCCTGCTCTGACGGCATGGCTCCGCACCCGCCATGGCTGGCAAGTCGATCAGACCCACATCCTGCGGGCGCCCAATGTGCTCAACAGCCTCGCCATGGCGGCGTCGCTCTTCACGCGCGAGGGCGACGGGATCATCGTCCAGCCGCCGGTCTTCTTCGACTTCTATGACATCGTCGCAGAGAACGGCCGCCGCCTGATTGCCAACCCGCTGACCGAGCGAGACGGCCTCTACGAGATGGATTTCGAGGGCCTCGAGCGGCTCGCCGCCAACCCGCGCGCTCGAATGCTCTTCCTCTGCAACCCGCATAACCCGGTGGGCCGGGTGTGGCGCCGGGACGAGCTCGAACGACTGGCCGCGATCTGCCGCCGCAACGATCTGCTGGTCGTCTCCGATGAGATCCACGGCGATATCGCCTTTCCCGGTCACTCTTACACACCCTTCGCATCGCTCGGCGAAGAAGCGGCGCTGGGCAGCATCACCTGCCTATCGCCGGCCAAGAGCTTTAACATCGCCGCTTGTTGCTCGGCCTTCCTGGTCATTGCCGATGCGGCGCGTCGCAAGACCTTTCAGGCCGAGAACAGCCGCCTGACCGTCAACAAGAACAACGCTTTCGCCAGCGTCGCCATGGAAGCCGCCTATCGCGACGGCGGCCCCTGGCTCGATGCGGCAATCGACTATATCGCTGGCAACGTTTCGTTGCTGCGCGGGCACCTTGCGGCGCTGCCCGAAGTCGCGTTGATCGAACCCGAGGGCACCTTTCTGGTCTGGCTCGATTTCCGCGCCCTGGAGATGACGTCCGAGGACTTGACGGCGTTCCTGCGCGGCAAGGCCGGCTGGGCGGTCACGCGTGGTCCGGCGTTCGGGGAGGCAGGGATCGGATTTGCCCGGCTCAACGTCGCCTGCACGCGCGCCAAGCTCGCCGCGGCGCTTGATCGGCTTAAGGAAGCCATCCTGTCGCTGCGTTAAACACCGTGACGCTCTCTTTTGGACAAGCGGCGCCGTCGACTCTCGGCATCTCTGTCGCCCAGTTTCCGAGATCTCAACGACCGCTCAAAGCAGTTCTTGATAGATTCGATAGTTCTCTTCGTCGAAGCAGACCAGCATCAGGGCTTCGACGGTATTGCCGTGATCGAAAGCCCGAATGGCCGCGAGAGCAGTCTCTGCGGCGTCTCGTTTGGGGTATCCGTAGATCCCCGTGCTGATGTTGGGGAAGGCCACGCTCCGGATCTCGTGCTCGACGCAGAGCCCGAGGCTCGACTGGTAGCAGCTGGCGAGCAGCCGCCGCTCTTCGTCCGCCCCGCCGTTCCAGACCGGCCCCACCGTATGGATCACGAATTTCGCCGATAAACGCCCCGCCGTCGTGATGACGGCGTCGCCGGTCTTGCACTTCCCCTGGCGTTTTCTGATCGCCCGGCAGGCCTCCAGTATCGCCGGGCCCCCCTTGCGGTGAATGGCGCCGTCCACGCCACCGCCGCCGAGCAGCGACGAGTTGGCGGCATTGACGATGGCGTCGACCTTCACGGTCGTGATGTCCGCCCGCAAGAGACTGATTTCCATCCGAAGTTCCTACCAAGCGACCTTCGATCCGGCAATCGGAGCTGCTTCGCCTCCGCCCCGGCCAACAAGTAGGTCGGGCGTGGACGAATTCCCCGAGGCTGAAATTGCGGTCCGTCACCCTTCGGCCTAGTCTTTCAAAGATGTTCGATGGCCTCGAGTGAGGACACGCCAATGGTCACGATGACAGTCGAATTGCGAAACGTGGAAGGCACGGAAGCGGCAATGGGGTGGGCTGGTGGGCACACAATCGTCGTGGACCGCCCAGAGGGTAGAGCGGGCGGCCGCGGTCTGGGTTTCAACGGCGCCCAGCTCTTGGCTCTGGCGATAGGCGGGTGCTTCTGCAATGACCTGCGCTATGTCGCGGATGAGATGAGGATCAAACTCGGCAGTATCTCGGTAAGTGTCACTGTCGAGCTGGAAGGCGACCCGATCATCGCGACCGCCGCGACAATGTACGTGTCTTGCACCGCTCTGGATGGTTCCGATCCGCTGAGGGTCATTGAGAAAGCGAAACGAAGCTGCATGGTAAGCAATTCAATCTCGCGCGGCGTTCCGGTTTCTATCCAGGCGGTCGAATAGCCTCTCGGCTGGGCCGAGCGCGCGGCCGTACCGCGCGTTCGCTTCTCGGCCGCAAGCAATGGCTCCGTGAAGGCGGATATCCTCAATCGCGACAACTGCCGATGCGCCGCTGACCCGGTCAACATAGCGAGTGGACTTTGAATATTTCTGCTAGACTTCGAGCCCGATAGATCTTTGGGCCGGAGGGTGTCTGCGATGGCGCGACGGTACGAGAGCGGTGCGGTGGAGCGCAGGGGCAAGACACCCGTCGCCGGCATTCTGGTGAAGGTTGTTTTGGGGCTCGCCATCCTCGGTGGGGGCTTTTGGGTGCTGGGCGATCAACTTCCGCCGCTCTGGCAGCGCTTCATGGAGGAACCAGCTCGGTCGGCCGAGGAGGGAACGTCGGTCGAAATTGGACCATCGGTCGAAATTGGCACCGCCGAGCCGACGGCCGTTCCCGAAGAGGCCGGCGATCCAGTCGCACAGCCGGCCGAAGAAGACATCGCCCAGGAGGAGGCCCTCGCCCAGGAGGAGGCCGTTGCCCAAGAGGAGGCCGTTGCCCAAGATGTGACCGTCGATCCTGTCGCGCCCCCGGTCGAGCCGGCCGCCGAGCCGGAGCCGGTCTCATCTGCCGAAGAGATAGTGTCTGAAACCCCACCTGCGGCCGATGCCGCCAGGGACGATGGGGCCACGGACGATGGGGCCGTTGACGCACAGGGGAGTGCTATGTCCGATGACCTACCAGATCTGGCCCGGGCCCGCCAACTGCTGGCCGAGGGCGACGCCGCGCAGGCTTACGAAGTGTTGCGGCCACTGGGCGCGCAGGGCCATCCCGGGGCCCTGGCTCTGCTCGGCTATCTGCAGATGCACGGCCAGGGGGTGACGGAGGACCAGGAGGCCGCCTTCGAGTTGCTGACCCGCGCCGCCGAGGGGGGCTCGGCCGAGGGCCAGTACTTCCTCGCCAACTCCTACCTTCACGGCACCGGCACCGAGGCCGATCAGGTGCTGGCCCTGGCCTGGTTCATGCAGGCCGCCGCCCGCGGCCATCCCGGCGCCATCGAGGAACGGGACAAGGGTCTGCGGGAGGTCGACGAGGGCATCCGCGTGCGTGCGGCGAGTAAGACCACGGACCTCGCCATTCCCCTGCCGCCGGGCTGGCTGACCGACCTGGAGAAGGGCATCTCGGTCTGGGGTCCCTCCTGGTTTCGTAACGGCACCTGGCATGTCGCCATCGAGGGGCAGGCGGTCGACGGCCTGGTCGAGGGCGAGGCCAGCGTGGCCCTGACGGCGAGCCTTTCGGGCTATACGTCGCGCACCTATGAGGGCCGCTTTACCCGCGGCCTCGGGCTCGATGAGGCCCTGAGGGATGTCGAGATCGGCTTTCTCCAGAGCGACGAGTACCGCCTGCCCCTGGAGGCCGGCGCGAGCGGTCATCCCGATATCCAGATGCTTTGGGCGCAGCACGAAATGGACGGGCTGGAGATCGCCGCCTGCACCAAAAAAACGCCGAACCTTTTCGCGGTCATGCGCCCCGCCTTCACCGGCATCGAGGACGATGCGGTCAAGACGGCGGCGGTTGCCGCGGTGCGAGCCTATCAAGCGGTTTGCGATATCGCCGCGAACATGCCGGGCAACGTCACCCTCCTGCCGCCGGACCACGCGCCGGTCATCGACCGGGGCGACACGACCTACGAGCCCCAACTGGCCACGATGCAGCTCTACGGCTTCGATCAGCCGGCCGAGGATTGGTCGATCAACCTGAGGAACTTTGCCAGACGGGCCCACGAGAAGCGCGAGCAGGAGGCCGAACGCCAGAGGAAAAAAGAGGAGCGCGAGTTCAAGAAGGCGCGCGACGAGGCCGCCGCCCTGGCACGCGCGATGCCCGACATTCGCGGTCTCGAACTGGGGATCAGCCTGCCCGCGCTGCGCGACACGCTGGGTGCCGAGGCGGTGGCCTGGTCGCCGCCCTGGAAGGCTGGGCGCGAAATGCCGGCCTATACCTCCTTCGAGCAGAAGATCACTCTGGCCGACCAGTCGACGGTCACCGCGGTCTTCGCCTCGCAGCAGAACGACTCCCGCCTCATCCTGCTGGTCTACGAACAGAACCTGCGCGACGGCCCGGATCCCGAGACCCTGCGGCAAAAGCTCTACGACAAGTACGGCAAGCCGGACGACGAGGCGGGCCAGCGCAGCTGGTTCACCTGGTGGCTCAAGGGGTCGCTCGACGGCAAAGCCAAGGGCGCCTTCCTGAAGGGCCGTATCCAGACCGATGGCAAGGGGCGGGTCGACTACCTGCGACTGATCCTGAACGACTACGATCTGAGTTTGCAGGACGAAGCGCAGGGCGCCGAGGCGCGCCGCGAAGCCAAGCGCCAAGCCTATGAGAACAGCAAGTCGGACGACGTGAAATTCTAAACCTCATCTATGCCGAGAGCCGCTGCCAGAGGCGCTCGAACCGCGGCCCGGCATCGTCGGGATGCAGCGGTTCGGCGAGGCCGGGGTCGTAGGGCGCCAATGCCGCCTGGGCCGCTTCGGTGAACCGCACCGTGCCGTCATCGGCCAGCCCGGCGATCCCGTCCAGGGCGGCGAGACGCCAGAACCAGGCAACAACTTCATCCAAGTCCTGGTCGGGTGGCAGGTCGAGGGCGACGGTCCCCTTCTCGAAACGGACCGGGTAGCCACCGGGCAGGCCCTGCGGTGCCGGCGCCGAAAAGCGGGTCGGTGCCGCCTCGGGCAGCAGGGCCAGGAGCACCGGCAGGGCCGCCGCCGCGGTGACGTCGTTGTAGCTCGGACCGGGTTTGATGGGATAGCCGCGATAGGCCAGGTGATCGGCGCGTTCGGCGTTCTCGCCGAGGAAGACCCGGATCGATTGGTCGGCATTCGATGGCGCTTGGGCCTGGACCGCGCCATAGACCTGGGCGTGATGGCCGATCAGCCGGATCGGGGGCGGGGGCCGGTCGCCCTCGCCCTCCTCGAAGGCCTGGGCGCGCAGGGCGGCGCGCACCCGCAGGTGCTGGATCGAGACGTTGCCCAGGCCGACGGTGGGTGCCAGGCCGAGACGCGCGAGGATCGCGTGGCTGATATCGGGAAAGGAAAGGTTGGCGACCGGCCCTTGGAAGTCCACCGCGCGCACCGCCCGCATGACCGCCATCAGGACCGGAAGCTGGGCGGGCAACTGCGGGCCCAGGCCGGCACCGGCGAGGGCCTGGGCGAAGGGATCGCTGCGTCCCATGCAAAACCAGGGCGAGAGCAGGCTGGCGGTTTGGACCAGCAGGTCGGGCCGCTCGGCCTTCAAGAGCCGCTCCAGGGCGGACTGGTCGCGGGCGTCCAGTTCGATGAAGCGCACCCGGCAATCGCTGCAGCTGGCGATCATGCCGGCCTCAAGCGCGCCGCGCCCCTGGGAGAGGCCCGCCAGCACCAGATCGTGCAGCCGGCCCGAAGCCGCCAGCAGCCGCGCGATCTTGCAGCCGGCGTCGCCGGGACCGACGATGAGGACCTTGCCAGGCCGGACCCTGCCCGGGCCGCCGGTCATGACGCCGCGGCGCCGCCAGGCCCCGCCTCGCGGCCGATGATCCGGTTGAGCAGGGCGCCCTCGCCGGAGGGCTGCTTGTCGGCTTGGTGGGGAATGCCGCCGCCGGCGCCGAAGTGATCCAGGCGGTCGACGATGGGCCGGGCATCCGGGCGGCCGAGCCAAAGCCGCAGCAGATGGCGCACGCGGCCGCCGGCGGGATCGTCGGTGAAGGCGCTGCGGGCGTGAAGCATGGTGTAGTTGTTGGTGATCATCATCTCGCCGGGCTCCAGCAACAGCTCCAACCTGACCGCGGGACGGTTGGCGATCTCGTCCAGCAGATCCAGGGCGGCGATCTGCCGGTCGGTCAGGGGCTCGCCCTTCAACTCGTGGCCGGCCTCGATGAAGGAGCGGATGTAGCGGATCGTGACCTGCTTCTCCTTGACCGAGAAGACCGGGACCTTCCATTCGGTGTAGGGCGCCTGCCCCGGAAGCTCTTCGCCCTGGCGGTAGAAGTGAAAGCCCTCATAGAGCGGCGCCAGCAGGTCCGGGCGTTCGTCCAACATCGCGTTGTGGATCGAAATGGCGGAGGCATAGCGGCTGACCCCGCCGTCCGGGGCGGCGGTGAGGCACAGCATGGCGATCATCGCGGTATAGTCGGTGTGCAGGGACAGCTCCTGCCGGTTCCGGTAGGCCCGGGCGTCCGGGTCGGCGGCGCTGTGATCGCGGACGTGGCCCACGAGATCGCCCAGCACGCTCTGGGTCTGGCCGGTGCCGAAGTGGGTGCCGAAGCCCCAGTAGAGCCGCTCCAGGTCGGCCTCCGACAGGTCTTCGATGGGAAAGCCGCGCAGCAGCACGAAGCCGCGCCCGCGGAGGACCTCCTGGGCCCAGCCCTCGACCTCGGCGGCCATGGGGCCGAGGTCGAAATCGGCGGCGCCGATCCGCTCGAGGGCCGTTCCGCCCTGGCGCAGCCGGTCCAAGGCGGCGAGAAGCCTGTCGCGATGGCCCTTTCCCAGTTCGATCGCGAAGCTGTCCTTGCCGCCCAGATCGGCCACCGTCCAGGCGCTCGGGTGGGCTATCGTCCGTCGATGTGGTGCCGCTGCCAAAGTCATCCGCCATTCCCCGTTACCGCGTGGGACCAAGAGGAAAGGAGCCTAGTACTCTCACGCGCGGGAGGATAGGGCGCAGAGCGAGGGCGCGCGCTTTGGTTCATCTCTCCGACTCCGGGCAAGACAGCCCAAGGCTCGGCCGCAGGGCCGGACGGAAACGAGTGCTCGAACCAACTCGGCAGAGATCGATACAATTTTACAGTAATTACAGATACTTAAATCTGAACGAGAAACAAAGTTTTAACACTCTGCAACCTAATGTTTGCGTGTCCTCGACGGCACCGCGCAGAAGGTGATGTCGCCAGGCGACAGCCCCGAACCGGTGTCAGGCCGGGCCCATTTGTTTGATAAGGGTATCTCGCCATGAAGCCTCTCTTGCTCGGACGCCTCTCGATCACTGGGACCCTCATGGTGCTGCTGAGCGGAGGCGCCTTGGCGCAGACGGCGACCAATGTTCGTTGCAATCAATGTGTCGAAGGTTCGGATATCCGCAACGGAACGATTCGCAACGCCGACCTCGGCAACTCCTCGGTCACCGGCGCGAAGATCGCCAACAACTCGATCACCGGGGCCGATATCAAGAACGGTGCCGTGCGCAACGCCGACCTCGGCAATTCCTCGGTCAACGGCGCAAAGATCGCCAACAACTCGATCACCGGCGCCGATATCAGGAACGGCGCGATACTCAACGCCGATCTCGCAAACTCCTCGGTCACCGGCGCAAAGATCGCCAACAACTCGATCACCGGCGCCGACATTCAGGACGGATCGATCGGACTCGCCGATCTCGAGGCCGGCCTCTTGGCCGCGCCTACGCTTGGTCCCGGCGATGTCGGGACCAGCAACCTGGCCGATAACGCGGTGACTTCGGCAAAAATCGCGGATGGTGCGGTTGGTGCCTCCGACCTTGCCAGCGATGCGGTTACCAGTGCGAAGATCGCCGACGGCGCGGTGACGGGCGCCGACATTCAGGACGGATCGATCGGACTCGCCGATCTCGAGGCCGGTGTCTTGACCGCGCCGACTCTCGGTGCCGGTGATGTCGGCACCGGTAACTTGGCCGACAACGCGGTCAATTCATCCAAGATCCAAGACGGCGCCGTCTCGAACAGCGACCTTGCCGCCGGCGCGGTGAACTCGGCAACGATTCAGGACGGCTCGATCACACCGGCCGATCTTCAGGCCGGGGCCTTCACCGCCCTGTCGGTTGAGGCGGACTCGATCACCACGTCCCACCTGGCCCCCAACGCCGTAACCTCGGCGGAGATTGCCGATGGTACGGTCGGCCCGGAGGATCTGCGGCCCGGGGCCTTCACCGCGATCTCGACCGAAAACAATTCGATCGATTCGAACCATCTGGTGGACGGCGCGGTCACCCTCAACGCCCTGGCGCTTCGCGTGTTCGACGCGGCGAATCAGGTCATCGGACCTTTCTTCCCGAAACGCTCGGTGGTGCTCGAAGCCGACGAAGGTCCTCGTTCCGGCGAACTGCTTCAAATCGAGGTGCTGCGTTCGAGACTGCGGGGTCTTGTCACGGTTTATGATGGCCCCGACTGTACGGGCAACGCCTATCTCGTCGAGCAACAGGGCTCCTATGGGTATGAAGTCGGGGAGAATGAAGCACAGTTTTATGCGGATCAAACCGGTACGCTTCCGATGGCTCCGGTCGGCCCCGACCCGGTCTTTGGCGTGGACGCCTCCGGCGACCCCATTCGACTGGTGGCCTTTCTGGTTGACGACCCCGACGCGCCAACGACCGTGACGTACCAGTCCTCCTTCGGGGGTGGCCAGGCGTCTTCGCTGAGCGGCAATTTCGTTTGCTCGAACGGCTGGGGTTCCACCTCTACCGTCGGTTTCTTCGTTTCGCCGGCGCTCGATCTGAGCGGTTTCAGCTCGCCTTTCCGGGTCGGGCTGAACTAGAAACCGCACGGGCCTCCATCTCGACAACATGACTGCTTGACGAATCCCTCCGGTGCGGTTCGCATCGTCGCTCTCGCGATGGATAGAGAGCGGCAATGGAACAGTGGCAGGGAGCAGTCGGCCTGGTGATCTTGCCCGCCTTGGCGTGGCTCTGCTCGGAAAACCGGCGGGTCGTGCCCTGGCGCGCGGCGCTGGTTGCCGTGGCCTTGCAGTTTGCCCTGGCCGGGCTCCTGTTGAAGGTGCCCGGTCTGCACGACGGTCTGCTGCTCTTGAACGGCGCGGTGACGGCGGTTTCCCAGGCCACCGGGGCGGGGACCTCGATGGTCTTCGGCTATCTCGGCGGCGCGCCCTTGCCCTTCTCTGAAAGCTATCCGGGCGCCGCCTTCATCCTCGCCTTTCAGGCTCTGCCCTTAATCCTGGTGATCTCCGCCCTCTCGGCGCTGCTGTGGCACTGGCGGGTGTTGCCGGTCCTGGTGGCCGGCTTCGCCTGGCTGCTGCGGCGCGGCTTCGGGATCTCCGGGCCGCTCGGTCTCGGCGCGGCGGCCAACGTCTTCGTCGGCATGGTCGAGGCGCCGCTCCTGATCCGGCCGGTCCTGGCGAGCCTGTCGCGCAGCGACCTCTTCGTGCTGATGACCACCGGGATGGCCACCATCGCCGGCACGGTCCTGGTGCTCTACGCGACGATCCTGGAGGGCGTGGTGCCCGATCCCGTGGCCCACATCTTGACCGCCTCGGTGATTTCGGTGCCGGCGGCGATCCTGATCGCGCGGTTGTTGGTGCCGGCCGATGCCGAGCCGGGAAAGGCAGTCACGGATGGCCGCGAAACCGACGCACGGAAGCCGCCCTACGCCGGGGCGATGGATGCCATTACCAGGGGCACGCAGGACGGCCTGACGCTGCTGCTCTCGGTCGCCGCCATGTTGATCGTGTTGGTGGCCTTGGTCGCGCTGCTCAATGCCGCCCTCGGTCTGCTACCCGATTGGGCCGGGTCCGCGGTCACCCTGGAGCGAATACTGGGCCTGATTTTTCAGCCCTATGCCTGGCTGCTTGGCGTTCCCTGGGCCGAAACCGAGGTGGCCGGCGCCCTGATCGGCAAGAAGACGGTGTTGAACGAACTGCTCGCCTACCTCGATTTTGCCCGACTGGAGGCCGATGCCCTGGGCGAACGCAGCCGTATCATCCTGCTCTATGCGCTCTGCGGCTTTGCCAACCCCGGCAGCCTGGGGATCATGATCGGCGGCCTGGCCGCCATGGTCCCGGAACGGCGCGGCGAACTGGTCGCCCTCGGGCCGCGTTCGATCCTCGCCGGCACCCTGGCGACCGGCATGACCGGCGCGGTGGTCGGGCTTCTGATTTGAAGCGTTTCCGGGGTCCGACCGGTCGCGGGACCCGAGTGATCGCTGGACAAAGATTGCGCGCAACACCACCTTGAGGCCCATGGACGAACCCCAAGATAATGACGATAGCGCCGGACCGGATTACGGGTCGGAGGACTCGCGGCTTTCCGGGCGCGTGCGGCGCTACGCCAAGGTCGGCACCTCGGTCGGCGGGCTGGCGGCCCAGGTCGTGGCCTCCCGGGTCTTCGGGTCCAAGCTCGACAAGACCAGCCATTCGGCGGACCTGAAGCAGGCGCTGGGCGGCCTCAAGGGCCCGCTGATGAAGGCGGCCCAGATCCTCGCCACCATTCCCGACGCGCTGCCCAAGGAGTACGCCGAGGAACTGCGGCAACTGCAGTCCAACGCGCCGGCCATGGGCTGGGCATTCGTGCGCCGGCGCATGCGCAGCGAGCTGGGCGCCGACTGGCAGTCCCGCTTCGCCGCCTTCGAGCGCGAGCCGGCGGCGGCGGCGTCCCTGGGTCAGGTGCACCGCGCCGAATCGCACGAGGGCGCCTCCCTGGCCTGCAAGCTGCAGTATCCCGACATGCTCTCGGCGGTCGAGGCCGACCTGCAGCAGCTCAAAATCATCTTCGGCATCTATCGGCGCTATGACCGGGCGATCGATCCCTCCGAGGTCCACAAGGAGCTCTCGGCGCGTCTGCGCGAGGAGCTGGACTATGAGCGCGAGGCCCGGCACATGCGCCTCTACGGCCGCATACTGGGCGGCGAGGAGGGCATCGCCGTCCCCGAAACCCTAGCCGATCTCTCGACCGCGCGCCTGCTGTCCATGACCTGGCTGGAAGGCCGCCCGCTGCTCGCCTGGCTGGCCGAGGAGCCGCCACAGGAACTGCGCGACCTTGTCGCCATGCGCATGTTCCGCGCCTGGTATGTGCCCTTCTATAACTACGGCATCATCCACGGCGACCCGCACCTGGGCAACTACACCATGACCCCGGAGGGCGGGGTCAACCTGCTGGATTTCGGCTGTATTCGGATTTTCCCGCCGGCCTTCGTCAAGGGTGTGATCGAGCTTTACTTCGCGCTCAGCCAGGACGACCCGGCGCGCGCCGAGGCGGCCTACCGCAGTTGGGGCTTCGACGATATCTCAAAGGAGCTTCTGGCCACGCTGAACCTCTGGGCCTACTTCCTCTACGAGCCGTTGTTGGAGGACCGCCCGACCAAGGTGCTGGAAGACGGCGGCTCGATGCGCGGCGCGCGGCTGGCCGGCGAAGTTCACGAGGAGCTGCGGCGTCTGGGCGGCGTCACGCCGCCGCGAGAATTTGTTCTGATGGACCGCGCTGCCATCGGCCTGGGGTCCGTCTTCATGCACCTGAAGGCGCAGGTCAACTGGCACCGCCTGTTCCACGACCTGATCGACGAGTTCGACGAAGCGGCCTTGGCCAAACGCCAGGCAGCGAGCTTGAAAGCCGTCGGCCTGGAAACACCGGATTAATCAGATAACGGTTCACCGTGAGCATTGCTAACCGTAGGTGAAATTGTCGATTCTCCTTTAGGTTACAAAAAATCATCATACTCAAACAAAAAAGCCGATTCCCTATCATTATAATTTAACTCTACTCAATCAATAAATCTAACAAGTGTAATGTGGCACACCGTTTGTGACCTTTCGGTCTAGGCCCAGTGAGGGCCGTCGCGTTCGAGGTCTTGGCCTGCGAGCGCGAAGCGAGAAGGAGATCTCTCGATGAAGGGCGTCGTCTTTACGGAATTTCTCGACATGGTCGAGGACAAGTTTTCGCCAGAACTCGCCGACACGATTATCGAAAAATCAGACCTGCCGAACGGCGGCTCCTACACGTCGATCGGGACCTACGACGTTTGCGAGATGGGTCGACTGGTGCAAAACCTCAGCACGGAAACCGGCGCGCCGGCGCCCGATCTGATGGGCGTGTTCGGCAAGCATCTTTTTTCGCGTTTCGCGGCGACCAATCCCGATGTCTTTCGCAGCGATCACTGCTGTTTCACGTTCCTCTCCGAGATCGAGGGCACGATCCATCGCGACGTCCGCAAACTCTATCCAGACGCGGAGTTGCCGAGCTTCGAGTACGAGTTTCCCGAGCAGGACAAGATGGTCATGGTCTATAGCTCGCCGCGCGGGCTGGGCAAGGTGGCCGAGGGGCTGATCGAAGGTTGTATCGAGCATTTCGGCGAAGCCATCGATGTGAGCGCGGAAGATCTCTCCGAGGGCGCGGGAAGCCGTGTGCGCTTTTCGCTTGAGAAGCGGGTTTGAGCCATGGCCTCTGAAGACCTGCTTCAGCGGCGTCTGGAGCGAGAAAAACGGGCCAGACTGGAAGCCGAGTCCATTCTGGAAACGAAGGCCGCCGAACTCTACCGGGCCAACGAGGAAATTCGGGCATCGGCCGAAACCCTGGAGGCAACCGCCTCGAAGTTGACAGCGATCATGGATGCGGTTGCCCAAGCGATCTTCACGATCGACGACGATGGCCACATTCAAACCCAGAACCACGGCGCCCAGATGCTCTTCGGTTACAGCGGCGAAGAGGTGACCGGCAAGAGCCTCTGGGAGCTCTTGCCCAATTTGGCGTCCGACAAGGAGCGTGCCGCCCAGCGCAGCTTTCTGTCCGGTGAAAATCTCGAACAGCTCGACCGGATGCCGGCCGAGTACGGCCTGCGCCTGGACGGCGGTACCTTTCCCGCCGAGTTCTCCATTACCGATACCCAGGTTCAAGACGAACGCATCATCATTGTGGTGGTACGAGACATCAGCCGCCGCATCGAGCGGGAAAAGGATCAACAGGCACTGGAGGCGCAACTGTCCCAGGCCCAGAAGCTGGAGGCCATCGGCACGCTGGCCGGTGGCATCGCTCACGAGATCAACACGCCGATCCAATACATCGGCGACAATCTGCGTTTCCTGGGCGAGAGCCACGACGACCTCGCGGGTCTGTTGGATCAAGTCAAGAGTCTCGTCTCCACCGTCCGGGGACATGCGGTTCTGGCGGCACAGGCGGAGGCTCTCGACAAGACGATCGAAGAAGTCGATCTGGACTACGTTTTGGAAGAAGTGCCGAGCGCGATCAAACAGTCCATTGGTGGCGTCGAGCAGGTCGCCAGTATTGTGCTGGCGATGAAAGAGTTTTCCCACCCGGGGACCAAGGAAAAGGTGCCCACCGACCTCAACCGGACCATCGAGAACGCGCTGACCGTATCGCGCAGCGAGTGGAAGCATGTGGCCGACCTGACCCTCGAGCTCGATCAAACGCTGGAACAGGTGCCGTGTCTGCCGGCCGAATTGAACCAGGTTTTTCTCAACTTGATTGTCAATGCGGCCCACGCCATCGAGGCGGCGCGTGACGGTGACAGTGCCCTTGGCAGGCTTTCGATCAGCACTGTCAAACAGGGCCCCTGGGTCGAAATTCGCGTCGCCGACAGCGGGACCGGAGTTCCAGTGGATCTTCGCGAGCGCATCTTCGAGCCCTTCTTCACCACCAAGGGCGTTGGCAAGGGAACCGGGCAAGGACTGGCCATTACCCACGACATTGTCGTCAACAAGCATGGCGGCGAGATCGAGCTGGAATCGGAGCTCGGTCAGGGCACGACCTTCCGGGTCAGACTGCCCCTGACAGAGGACGGTGGGTCCGAGGAACTGGTGGCATGACCCGGATCCTCTTTGTCGATGATGAGGCCATGATCCTTCAGGGCCTGCGGCGCATGCTGCGGGCCAAGCGCGCCGACTGGTCCATGGAATTTGTCGAGGGCGGGGCGCAGGCCTTGGACAGTCTGGAAGAGGCATCCGCCGATGTGGTGGTCAGCGACATGCGCATGCCGCAGATGGACGGCGGCGACCTTCTGAAAGAGATCCACAAACGCCACCCCGGCTGCGTTCGCTTTGTTCTGTCGGGCTTCGCCGAGCGAGAGAGCATTCACCGGACCATCGGCCCGGCTCATCAGTACCTCTCCAAGCCTTGCGACCCGCAAACGCTGATCGATGCGATCAGCCGGGTTCTGGCCGCGAGAGCAGGCGTCGAATCCGAGCCGTGGCGCAGACTGTTGGGAGGACTTCAGAGCTTACCCGCCCAGCCCGGCACCTATGACCTGCTGGCTGAAGGTCTGGATGAGCCCGACAAACCGATTGAAGCTCTTGGCAGAATTATTGCCAACGACCTGGCATTGACGGTCGCGACCTTGAAGCTGACTAACTCAGCCTTTTTCTCCGGGAGCTCTAGATCGGTCCTGCCGGCCGCTGCCGCGACCGCCCTGGGGCGCGAGGCTCTCGATGCGGCCTTTTCCTCGTCGGCGATCTATCAAAGGGCGTCGGAGACAACGACGGCCTCGGCCGATCTTGAGAACCTCTCTCGCCGCGCCGTGAGGCGCGCCAAGCTGGCACAGACCATTGCCGGTGCGACAGGTTGTGCCGCGGACACCGTCAACCATGCTATCTGCGCCAGTTTCGTGGCCGAGGTGGGGCAGCTCATCGCGCTGACACAGGCGTCGGATGCTATGGAGGCGAGCCCGCAGGCCAAACTGGGCGCCTGCCTCCTCGGTTACTGGGGTTTCAACGCCGAGGTCGTGCAGGCCGTGGCCCACCAGGGCGATCCCCGCCATGCCGGGTCCGAGCAAAGGGCGGTCCTGGCAGTGCTGCACATTGCCGAGGGTTTGCGGCGGGAACTGGATGAGGAGTGGGTCGATGGCGAGCGTGACGCGGCCTTCGACCAGGATTTTCTCAAGGCGGCTGGCCTGTACGACCGTCTGTCCCAACTGCGCGATCTGGCCCAATCGTCCGAGCGGGAGGCTGCTTGAATGACCGACAAGATTCTGCTCGTCGACGACGACGAAAACATCCTCGCGGCCTACAAGCGGCAGCTCCGCAAGAAGTACGAAGTGCATGTCGCGCTCGGCGGCGAGGAAGGTCTGAAGACGCTGAAGGAGGAAGGGTCCTTTGCCGCCTTGATCAGCGACATGAACATGCCCTCCATGAACGGCGTCGAGTTTCTGATCCAGGCCAAGAAGGTGGCGCCGCAGACCGTGCGCATGATGCTGACCGGCAACGCGGATCAGCAAACCGCGATCGATGCGGTCAATCAGGGCGGTGTCTTCAGGTTTCTCACCAAGCCAGCGTCGCCCGAGGATTTGACCGCGGCCATCGAGGCCAGCCTCGAGCAGCACCGCCTGATCACCGCCGAGAAGGAATTGCTGGAAAAGACACTGGCCGGCAGCATCAAGGTGCTGACCGATGTCCTTTCGATCATCGATCAGCGGGCCTTTGGCCGCGCGGAAGTCATGCGGCGATGGGTTCTCCGCCTCGGGCCGGCGCTCGAGCTGCCGGGACGGCCCTTCCTGCAGATGGCAGCCATGTTATCGCGGCTTGGCGACGTGACACTGCCCAACGAACTGCGTGGCAAGTCACCGAACGCCGAAGCGCTTACCGACGCCGAGCGGGACATGATTTTGCGGGTTCCCGAGGTCAGCCAGGGCCTGATCGCGAACATCCCCCGCATGAAGCCGGTTGCCGACATCGTCTACTATCAATCCAAGCGGTTCGATGGGGGCGGGTTTCCCGACGACAAGGTCGCCGGAAGCAAGATTCCCCTCGGCTCCCGCCTGCTCAAGATACTGAGCGACCTCTTCGACGACTGCGCCGGCAATCAACCCAGCAAGTCGATCATCCAAAAGATGAAGCGCGACGAAGGCGCCTATGATCCGGCGCTCTTGGCTAAGCTGGAGGATCATCTGGACCTTCTGGAGGTCGAAAAGCAGGACGGCGAGGCGCGCGTTGTCATGGAAATCCGGGCCATAAGCCTCGAGCCGAACGATCAGCTCAAGGCCGATCTCGAGTCGCCGAACGGCACGCTCATCCTGGCCGCCGGTCAGGTCCTGGGCGATGCGCTGATCGAGAAAATTCAAAACCTGGCCCGTCTTCGCCAGGTAAATGAGCCCTTTGCCGTCATCCGTTCGGTGGCGCAGTCAGATGCGGCCTGACTGGCCCCAATCGACCACCCTCTCCTCGTTTGGGGACTGACGCTGGAAGCCCACTCTGGCACATAGATCCGCAAGACGTTCCGCGCTTGTCGGGTCCATGTCCTGAAAGGAGACATTCCATGACGTCAACGGCATCGAAATCCAATGTGATCGAGACCACCGCCTTTCCGGGGCGGGGGCCGTCGGCCCAGGCAATGAGCCGGGTCCTGATCGTTGACGATGACCCACACATACTTTCGAGCCTCAAGCGACACCTGCGATCGCGGTTCCGCGTGATCACCGCCACCTGCGGCTACGACGCCTTGCGGCAGCTTGCCCGGCACCAGGACTGCGCCGTTGTCATCGCCGACATGACCATGCCAGGCATGAACGGGATCGATCTTCTCTGCGAGGTACGGCGCCAGCGGCCCGCCATCACGCGGATCATGCTGACCGGGCGCTCTGAACCCGACCTGCTTGTCGAGGCGATCAACAGCGCGCATGTCTTCCGCTTCCTGAGCAAGCCCTGCCGGCCGGACGATGTCGTCGAGGCCGCCCTGGCCGGCGCCGAACTTTTCCTGCAACAGCGCAGCGACCGGCCCGATGACACGCGTGAGCCGGGGGCCGGGTCCGACTGCACGCGAATCCTGTCGCACGAATTGCGAACGCCCTTAAACCACATTATCGGGTTCTCGGAGATTCTGGCGAGCGGCCAGGCCAATGACCCTAACGCTTCTCGCATCGCCAGCTATGTGCAGGAGAGCGGCCAGCAGTTGCTCGACCGGGTCGAAGTCGTGATCGACTACCTGGCCCTGGTTCACGATGACGCCGCCATGACCTTCGATACCCTTTGCCTGTCTGACGTCGTGGCCGATTGCGTCGCCAAGTTCGATCAGCAGACCAGTGGCAAGTCTCTTGCGATCACCGCGACCTTGGCCAGTCTCGATCGCGTGTTTCTATGGGCGGACCGTGGCTGGCTGGGCAGGGCCCTGGCCCATGTCCTGACCAACGCTCTGGCCTTTGGGCGCAGGAATGGCGGTATCGCGCTGCATGTCGAGCCGGGGCGGGGTAACGTCACCTTGTCGGTGACGGACGACGGGGCGGGCATGAGCCAGGAAGATCTGGAGGCCTGCTTCAACCCCTTCCATCAGGCCGAGCCGGTTTTCACCCGAAGTCATGAGGGTTTGGGGCTGGGACTGACCGTGGCCCGTGCCACGGTCGAGACCCACGGTGGCCGCATTGCCGCCTTCTGTCCCGATGAGGGGGGGACGACCGTCGCGATCACGCTTCCGACCTGTGCCGAGGTTCTTCCGATACCTGAGGCACCGCGCTGACATTGGGCGAGGTCAGGACCAGGCGAATCAGGTCCGACTGCCGGTTCGTTCCGGTCTTGGCGAAGATCTGTTTTAGATAGGTCCGGGCCGTCGAGTGAGTGACGCCGGTCTGGCTGGCCGCATCCTCAAGGCGGGCGCCCTCTGTCAGAGCCCTTACCAGCCGCGATTCCGACCCCGTCAATCCAAAGAGCCGGGCGATGGCGACATCGGACGGCAGCTTCTGGTCCTCGGGATCCGACACGAAGAGAATGGCCAGCCCTTGATCATGGCCTTGGTCCTGGGGAAGAGGAGTGACGGCAACGCAGAGCGGCCGCCGCAGGCTCGGCCGGGTCAGTGCGATCGTTCCCTCTTTCAGGCCGACTTCGTCGGCGCTGGCCGCCGCCTTGATCAGACCATGCAGTTCTTGACATTCGCGCGAGTTCGCGGCCCGGCAAACCTCATGGGCGCCTGTCAGGAGGCCGTCTTTCTGGGCAAAGAGATTGGCCCCCGCGTTGTTTGCCAGCAGGACTCTCGCGCCGGCATCCACCACGATCACCCCGAGCGCCAGATGGTCCAGGGTGGCCAGCCCGATCCGCTCGCTCAGTCCTGTCGCGACCGACGGGCCGGGCGCCTCGACAGCCTGCGGCTTGCCGGCCGGCAGCGCGGCGCGAATCCCCTCTTCCAGCATCGCCGTGTCGCAGGGCTTGGTATAGAAACGAAAGACCGATGCCTGGTTGATCGCATTCATCGCCGTAGGCAGGTCCGCCATGCCGGTCAGCATGATGAACTTGGTCTCGGGCAATTGCTCGCGCATGGCAATCACCAGCTCGAGACCAGTCATCTGCGGCATCATCATGTCCGATACCACCACATCAGGACGCAGGGCTGTGGCCTTTGCCAGGGCGGCGGTGGGATCGGTCTCGAACTGCAGGTCGATTTCGCCCCGCCAATGCCGGAAGGCGCGGCCCAGGCTTTGCAGGACCGCAGGCTCGTCGTCGACGAACATCACGGAGAAAGAATGCGTCATGGGGCAAATTTAGCGCGCAGGCCTTTCCGATCTCCTAAAACGGTCGGCCCTCCCCAATTGGGGATATGGGGACGCTTGGCCCCGGGTCATATTCATTGCAGCAACCGGGTCGCGTGTTCGGTCCAGTCAGGCCCAGACGATCAGAGGAAAGGACGAGGACGGTCGATGGGCTCATATGGCACGCACAGGGTTGCATCTTGTCAACCGAAGGAGGGTGGAAAAGGGGACGCCTCGGACCGCTAGATCTAGGCCATTGTTGCAGATCGGTCTCCCGCGCATCAGTTGCCCCGTAGGGGAACTCTTGAAGGCGTCCGAGGCGTCCCAGCCACCGCCAAGTTTCACCAACCTGCCGCCCCGAACCTGAACTATTCGTGTCCTGCCTCGCCTGTGCGTCGGCGCGCCGCTCGGGGGATTGCGGAATGCTGGTGGCCGGGCTATCTCCAATGCCATGTCACAGCCCTCCGACGTCGACCGTCCGAAAGATGCCGCCGCCCTGGTGCCCTTGATCGCCTTGGCCAATCGGCTGGGCACGATCTACGGCAGCGACGACATCTCGATGCTCTTTTACACTCTGATCCGCCGCGAAATGCCGCAAAACGCGGTGGAGCTTGGCACCGGGCTGGGGGTGACCACCTTCTGGATGGCCCAGGCCCTGAAGGAAAACGGTGCCGGTGCGCTCTGGACCATCGACGACGGCAGCCACTGGGAGGATGCGAGCGAGCTGCGGCGGGCCGTGGCGCCGCTGCGCGACATGCCGCCTTTCGATGGCCTGTCGCGGGACGGCCTCGACTACCCGGGCTTCATTACCGAGGCGACGCGGTTGCTGGCGCTGCAAGGGCAGGTGACCTTCGCCAAGGAGCGCCTCGACCTGACCGACGACGAGTTCCTGGCCAAGCGTGGCTATGGCTTTCTGCAAAAGCCGGTGGATCTGGTCTTCGCCGATATCACCCGTGGCCCCGATGAGATACTCGACGTGTTCTTTCACTTTCTGCCCATCTTCGCCGAATCCGGCTCGATCTTTATCGACTCGGCCTCGACCAGCCTGTCGGGCTATCTCTTTCTCGAAAAGCTGATCGGCCAGCTCAACGCCGGCAAGGTGCCGCGGCGCTTTCTCATGACCCAGTCGCCCCAGCGCCGGCGCTTGCTGATGGATCTGGTCGCGATCCGACAGTTCTCCCTAATGCATCTGATCGAGCGCAAGGCGCGCAAGCAGAACTCCACGGCCTGGATCCGCATCGAGCCGGTCGACTACGTGCCGCATCCCATGACCTTGATGAAAATGTGACGGTGGGGAGAGCCGTTCCATGAACCGCCGCGACCGCCGCAAACAGGAAAAGCTGCAACGCAAGTCGGGCGCGGGGCAGGGAGCCGCGCTGGCCAAGGCCGTTGCCGCGCCGGGATTTTTTCCCAGTCAGATGGGCGCCGCCGCGCCGGGGCGCTTTGCGCCGGCCGGGACCGAGGCCAGCGGTCTGTCCGAGGCAACCCTGCAGCAGGCCAGCGCCCTGCGGCAGGCCGGCAGAACCGGCGAGGCGCTGGCACTTTGCCAGCGCGGCCTGGCCCGCGATGGCGAGAACGCCGGCCTGTTGAGTTTGGCCGGGGCGATCTACTGGTCGCGCGGCGACCTCAATCAGGCCCTGCCGCTGCTGCGCAAGGCGACGCAGTTGAAGCCGAACGATGCCGAGGTTCTGACCAATTACGGTGCGGTGCTCCAGTCGTTGGGCAAGCTGGAGGAGGCCATGACCCACCATCGCCGCGCCCTCAAGGCCCGGCCCGGCTATGGCAAGGCCCAAGGCAATTTGGGCGCCGCGCTGCTGCAGGGCGGGTCGCACGAGGAGGCGGCCAAGGTCTTCCGCCGGGCCCTGGACGCCGCGCCGCGCTTTGCCGAGGCGGCGGCCGGGCTCGGCGTGGCGCTGCAACGATTGGGGCGCCTCGACGAGGCGGGGGCGGCCCAGGCGAAGGCCCTCGAGCTCGATCCCAAGAATGCCGGCTACCGATACAATCTGGCGGCCACGCGACTGGCACAGGGCGCCCCCGCCGAAGCACTGGAGATTCTCGAAGGCGCCCTGGCCCGCGAACCCGGCGAAATGCGCAAGCTCGCCTTCAAGACCGGCCTGCTGGCGGAGTGCGGCAAGCAGGACCAGCTCGAGTTTCTGCTCGACTTCGATCGGCTGATCGCGGCGGCCCCTCTGGCGGTGCCGCCGGGTTACGCCGATATCGAGGCCTTCAACGGCGATCTGGCCGATCACCTGCGGGCCCACCGCAGCCTGCAGTTCGAACCGCCGACCAAGGCCACGCGCAGGGGCTGGCAGAGCGGCGAAATCCTGAGCAAGCCGGAGGGCCCTCTGGTCGCCCTGCGCGGCGGTCTCGAGGCGGCGATCGGCGACTATCTCGCGGCTCATCCTCGCGACCCGGCCCATCCCTTCCTGGCCCGGCGGCCGTCGGCCTGGCGCCTCAAGGGCTGGGCCACGGTGCTGGAAAGCGAGGGGCACCAGACCACTCACATCCACCCCACCGGCTGGCTCAGCGGGGTCTACTATCCGGCGCTGCCCGGGGCGCTGCGGGACGGCGAGGCGGACGAGGCGGGCTGGATCGAGTTCGGTCGGCCGGGCGCCGACTTCCCCCTGACCGCCGTGCCGAGGGTGCGCGGCCTGCGACCGCACGAGGGGCTGCTGGTGCTGTTTCCCTCCTATTTTTATCACCGCACCTTGCCCTTCTCGAGCGACGAACCACGGGTCAGTTTTGCCTTCGATGTCATTCCCGAGACCTGGGAAAGCCCCGATAGCGGCGAAAACAACGAGGCTGGCCCATGACGCCCCACAGCTTTCAGATCCCCCAACATCCGATCGCGGTTGGCGGCCGGGTCCCGGATTTTCAGCTCCCGGATCGATCCGGCGGCATCTTTCGGCTTTACGACTCGGCGGTCGGACAGTCCGTGGCCCTGGTGCTGTTGCCCGACACGGTCAGCGACAGCGAGCAGGGGGCGCTCCGCGCGCTGGCGGCGGCTCTGTCGGACACCGCGGCACGGGACACCGCGGTCGTGATCGTGACTCCGGAGGCCCGGGCCGGCGACCTTGTCCCGGGCCCGGCATGGGTCTGTGTCGACAGCCGGCGTCAGGTCCTGAATGCCTACCGCGGCGGCGCGGGCCTCGCGCCCGCGGCGCTGGCCGTCTTCCTGCTGGATGCCAACCGCCGGGTCTCCGCTCTGCACCAGGGACCCGACTTCCTTACCGCCCTGCTGGCCGACCTCAAAGAGAGCGAGCTTCAGGAGGATTGCACAGGACCTTCGGCCCCGATCCTGCTGCTGCCCCGGCTGTTCGACGACGAGCTCTGCCACCACCTGATGACCTATTGGGAGCAGGGCAACGTCTTCGAGGGCACCGTCGGCTCGGTCGATCCGGATGGCGAATACAACCGGGTCTATCACGACCGCAAGCGCCGTCTCGATTGCAAGGTCGAGCAGCCAGAACTGCACCGCCAGTTGGAGGCCGCGGTGGGCCAGCGCATCGCGCCCGAACTGGAAAAGGCTTTCCAGTTCGCCGGCTTTCACTTCGAGCGCTTTCTGATCGTCTGCTACGACGCCGCGCGGCGCGATTTCTTTCAGCCGCACCGGGACAATCTCTCGCCAGGCACCGTCGACCGCCGCTTTGCGGTGACGGTCAACCTGAACGAAGGCTACGACGGCGGCGAGCTGGTCTTTCCCGAGTTCGGCAATACCCGCTACAGCACCGCAAGGGGCGGCGCCATCGTGTTTTCCTGTTCCCTGATCCACGAGGTCTTGCCGGTGACCCGGGGCAAGCGCTATTCGCTGCTCAACATGTGCCGTGAGCACCGGCCCGCCCAGGACCGCTGAGCCGGTAACCTGGGTTCTGCCCCTGGGCACTTGAACTAAAGACCAGTCCACCCGTTCTGGGGCTTGATCCTTTAGCGCAGCAAGCCGATAAAGGCGCCCCGCAAGGGGATCCGTCCGCGGGGGCGCTGCCTCGAAATCGTCAGGGAACCAGCCGTGCCATGAAGATAGCCATCCCAAAAGAGCGGCGCGCGCACGAGACCCGCGTCGCGGCCTCGCCCGATACCGTCAAGAAGCTGATCGCGCTCGGCGCCGAGGTTGTCGTGGAGAAGGGCGCCGGAGACAAGGCCGCCTTTACCGACGAGGCCTACAGCCAGGCCGGTGCCACGATCGTCAGCGGCGCCAAGGCGGCCGGCGAAGGCGCCGAACTCGTCCTCAAGGTGCGCAGCCCGATCGTCGGCGGCAAGGGCGACGAAGCGGCGGCACTGAGCCCCGGAACGCTGGTGGCCGCGATCTGCGATCCCTTCCGCAGCGGCGACGATATGGCGGCGCTGGCCAAACAGGGGGTCACGCTCTTCGCCATGGACTTCATGCCGCGGATCACCCGGGCGCAGTCCATGGATGTGCTCTCCTCGCAGTCGAACCTGGCCGGCTACAAGGCGGTGCTCGATGCCGCCGCGGTCTACGGCAAGGCCTTTCCCATGATGATGACGGCGGCCGGGACCATCACGCCGGCCAAGGTCCTGGTGATGGGCGCCGGTGTCGCCGGTCTGCAGGCGATTGCCACCGCGCGGCGTCTCGGCGCCGTGGTCTCGGCGACCGACGTGCGGCCGGCCGCCAAGGAGCAGGTCGAGTCACTGGGCGGCAAGTTCATCGCGGTCCAGGACGAGGAATTCAAGCAGGCCGAAACCGCCGGCGGCTACGCCAAGGAAATGAGCGAGGGCTACCGGCAGAAGCAGGCGGCGTTGATCGCCGAGACCGTGCTCAAGCAGGACATCGTCATCACCACGGCGCTGATCCCCGGCCGCCCGGCGCCGATGCTCATTTCGGCGGAAATGGTGGCGACCATGAAGCCGGGTTCGGTGATCGTCGATCTGGCGGTCGACAACGGCGGCAACTGCGAACTGTCCGAAGCGGGCAAGGCGGTCACCACCGCCGGCGGTGTCACCATCGTTGCCTACCACAACGTACCGGGCCGCCTGGCGACCGACGCCTCGGCGCTCTATGCCCGTAACATTTACAACTTCGTCGAGCTCCTGATCGACAAGGAAAGCAAGAGCCTGGCGATCGCCTGGGACGACGAGATCGTCAAGGGGACCCTGATCGCCAAGGAGGGCGCGCTGGTTCACCCGGCGTTGGTGCCGGCCGAACCCGAACCGGATCCCGCGCCGGAGCCGGAGCCGCAACCCGAGCCGGCAGCGGATAGCGCATCGGGCGACGAACCCGCGGCAAAGGACCCTGGGACGATTGGCGGCGCGACCGCAGACAAGGGAGACTGAGCCATGGCGGAAGAGGCATTCGTTCAGCGCGCGCAAGAGGCCGCGGAGACCGCGGGCCAACTGTCCGATGAGCTGACCGGTCTGGCCGCCGAGGCCAGCCGTCTCGCGGCCGAGGCCGCCGCGGGCGCCGGCGGCGGCGGCTCGCAGTTGGTGGTCGGGTTGACGGTCCTGATGTTGGCTATCTTTGTTGGCTACCACGTGGTCTGGCGGGTCACCCCGGCGCTCCACTCGCCGCTCATGGCGGTCACCAACGCGATCTCCTCGGTGATCATCGTCGGCGCCCTGATCGCCGCCGGCCCGGCGGGTCTGGGCTTTTCCGAGGTCATGGGCTTCCTCGCCGTGACCCTGGCGGCGGTCAACATCTTCGGCGGCTTCATCGTCACCCAGCGCATGCTCGGCATGTTCAAGAAAAAGCAATAGGAGGGGCCCCGATCATGCATCCCGATCTCGCCGGTCTCTTCTACCTTGTCGCCTCGGTCTGTTTCATTCTGGCCCTGCGCGGCCTGTCCCACCCGACCACCAGCCGTGCCGGCAATCTTTTCGGCATGGCCGGCATGACCATCGCCATCCTGACCACCTTGGCCCTGCCCGGGGTCGTCAGCTATGGCCTGATCATCGCCGGTCTTTTGATCGGCGGTGCCATCGGGACGGTCATTGCGCTCAAGATCCAGATGACGGCCCTGCCGCAGCTGGTCGCGGCCTTCCACTCCCTGGTCGGTCTCGCCGCGGTCTTCGTCGCCCTGGCGGCCTACTACAAACCCCAGGCCTACGGCATCGGTCTGCGCGGCGACATCGGCGTCGCCAGCCTGATCGAAATGTCGCTCGGCTTGGCCATCGGCGCCATTACCTTCTCGGGTTCCGTTGTGGCCTTTGCCAAGCTACAGGGACTGGTGTCCGGCAAGCCTCTGGTCTTCGCCATGCAGCATCCGCTGAACGCGCTGCAGGGCCTGGCCATCTTCGCGCTCATCATCTGGCTCTGCTCGGCGCAGTCCGACACGGCCTTCTGGCTCATCCTGATCTTGTCCCTGGCCCTCGGCTTCCTCTTGATCCTGCCGATTGGCGGGGCCGACATGCCGGTCGTGGTCTCGATGCTGAACTCCTATTCGGGTTGGGCGGCCTGCGGCATCGGCTTTACGCTGAGCAACAATCTGCTGATCGTGACCGGGGCCCTGGTCGGCTCGTCGGGCGCGATCCTCAGCTACATCATGTGCAAGGGCATGAACCGCTCGATCATCAACGTGATCCTCGGCGGCTTCGGCACCGACGCGGCCGGCGCGGCGGCGGCGGCCGGCGACGACGACCGCCCGGTCAAGTCTGGCTCGGCCGACGACGCGGCCTTCATGATGGCCAACGCCAGCTCGGTGGTGATCGTGCCCGGCTATGGCATGGCGGTGGCCCAGGCCCAGCACGTGCTGCGCGAGATGTGCGACCTGCTGAAAAAAGAGGGCGTCGAGGTGCGCTACGCCATTCACCCGGTCGCCGGGCGTATGCCCGGTCACATGAACGTTCTGCTGGCCGAGGCCAACGTGCCCTACGACGAGGTCTTCGAGATGGAGGAGATCAACCGCGATTTCAAGTCGACGGAGGTGGCCTTCGTGATCGGCGCCAACGACATCACCAACCCGGCGGCCAAGACCGACCCGGCCTCGCCGATCTACGGCATGCCGATCCTCGACGTCGAGGAGGCCGGCACGGTCTTCTTCATCAAGCGTTCCATGGCAACGGGTTACGCCGGCGTGCAGAACGAGCTCTTCTTCAAGGACAACACCATGATGCTCTTTGGCGACGCCAAGGTCATGTGCGAGCGCATCGTCAAGGCCATCGAGCAGCTTTAACCCTGATTGTCGCTCAATCGTCGAGGCCCGGCAGGTAGTCGTCCGGGCGCAGAACCTCTCGGGTGAACTGGAGAAGATCCTCGGCGGCTTTATCGGACTCGCGGGCGCGGTCTTCTTCGCGCTTGCGCGCCAACATCCGATCGAGCGCGTCGAGCAGAGGATCCAGGAGCGGGTCGCTTCGCCCGACATGGACTTCGCCGGCGTGCTCGAGGCCGCCGATCAGATTGCCCCCGGCAAAGAAGGCCGCGAAGAAGTTGGAGGCGGCCTGAAAGCCGGGTTCCGCATTGCGCCCCGAACTGCCGACATCGGCAAGCGCGGCAGGCGTCGCCGCAATCCCAATCATCAGGGCGATGGCAATTGCGGCGCAGGCTTTTTTCATGGTCTCCGGTCCAATCAATCGTCCAGACCAGGCAGGTCGTCGTCGTCCAGGCCCGGCAGGTCGTCGGAGTCGTCGACGACGATCCGGTTCGGTGCCGCCTTGGGACTGGCTTCGGTCAAGTCCTCTTGAATCTGCCTGATGGTCCCGAGCAGCCTGTTCCAAGCCGCACCGCTGTTCGACGCGGCCTGGCTGAGCTCCGTGCCGGTCAAGGGCTGCACGCTTCCCTCACCTTGGGTCTCTCCTTCAACGAGCTCAAAGCCGTCGGGATCGAACGCGCCCGCCGCGTCGAAGAAGTTGCCGGATCTCAGGAACCGTCCCCAGAACTCCGCGACCCTGTCGAAACCCGGATCCGTTCCGGGCGCCGGCGCCTTTGCGGGCGCTGCGCCCGCATCGGAACCCTTTCCATCGGCGAACGCAGGCGAAGCCGCGGCAACGGCGAGGATCAGAACGAAAACCAGATAGTACGGCTTGGGTCTCATGGGTTTTCCCCGTCAGTCGTCCAGGCCCGGCAGATAGTCGTCCGGGCGGACGAGTTCATCGATGAGTTCTATGAGGTCCTCACCGGCTTTTTCGTGCTCGCGGGCTTTCGCCTGCGCCGCGATCGTCTTGCGAAGGGCCTCGGAGGCCGCCGCCGCATCCAGCGCCTCGCGCCGACCTTCTGGCGCCAATTCATTCTCCCATACATGGAAGAAGTCGTCCCAGGGGCGGGCCAAAAATGGACTCCCGTTGACGAGAAAGAGCGCGAAGAATTCCGAGGCCGCCTGGTAGCCAATGGTGGCACTCTCATCTGCCCCGCGCCCGCCTTCGGCTTGGACTGCCGGGCTGGCGGCAACGGCCAGCGACAGGGCAAGGGCAAAAAGGCGCGGTCTCAAGGGGCGGAGCCGGCGGCGGCGGTGCGCTGGCTGCTCTGCTGGGCGGCGCGGCCGGGCCGGGTGGAATAGAGGCCAATCACGCGCGCTGCCTGCTCCTCGCCGGAAGGGTCGAGGACGACCGCGATCCAATGTGCTGGGTCGCCGATAAGATCGAGCTCGGTATGAACCAGCGCCACGACCCAGCCGCCTTCGAAAGCCCGGTAGGAGCTCTTGCTGGCATCGCCCGCGCTCAGCTGGCGTCCTTGACCGAACAGGACTTGGAGTGTCGCATCGCTGGCCAGCGGCGCCTTGAGAAAGGCGACGAAGGCATAGTCCTGGCGACCCTTGGGCGCACTCGTCGGATCGGTCATGGTGATCGCCCTGGCCTCGACGGCCCGATGCAGCGCGTCATAGCTTTCGGCGGCATTGACCAAGACCTGATCGATCCGCGCCACCGGGACCGTAAAGAGCTCTACGCTTGGCGCGGGATCGACGATCGGCGAAAGCGAGAGCGCCACGACCTCGACCGCCGCCTCTATCTGGCTGTAACTGCTTGAAAAGCCGACATCGAGGGACCGGCCGATGGAATCGCCGAAGCGCAGGACACCGGCCAGGCTTTGTGCCGCCGACGACCCCGATGGCGCCGCGTCGGGTGTCAGCAGCACTTGGCCAAGATCGAGCCCCGCGAGCGTGGCGCCGAGGTTGGGCAGGTCCTCGGGAATACGCACCGCCAGATCCCGAAGCACCCGCTGGGCGTCATAGCCACGCAGACGCGCTTCCACGGCCCGGACCACCCGCTGGGCCGGCGCGTCGAGCTTGACCTCGGTCAGGGTCTGGTTCTGCGCCAGGAGCGTTGGGACATTGAACTGAAGGGAAAGCGGTGCCTCGGACAGCGAGGACCCCTGAGAGACCGTTGCGCGATCGCTGGCCGTGGGGCAGCCCGTCAGTGCCAGCGCGAGGCCGCAGAAGACCAGCGACTTGAACCAGGTTGACCAGCCGACCTTAGCCATTTTGACCCTCCCCTAGATGTCCCACAGCCCAGGTACTATAACCGATTTCCAGAGTCGTGGCACCTTTGCGGCTGGCGGCCGAAATCAAGATCTCGCGAGTCAAGAACCCGCCAGTTTCTCCTCCAGAAACTCGAGGCGGTCCTGACCCCAGAAGATCTCCTCATCGACGACATAGGAAGGTGCGCCGAAGACCCCGCGGGCGATGGCTTCCGCGGAGAGGGCCTCGATGGCGCTGGCGGTTGCGGGATCCCTTGCCGCATTCACAAGCGCTTCCGGTGGGTGACCGGTGGCCGCGGCGATCTCCCGCAAGGTGCCTTCATCGGCGATATCGCGTTCCTCCTCCCAGCAGGCCCGGCCGATGGCTTGGGCCAGGGCCAGCGCGTCGCCATCGGTCTGCGCCGCGGCGAGGATCATGCCCGAGGCCAGTGGATCGGCGACCGGGAAGTAGCGTGGCTCCAGGTTGATCGGGATGCCGAGCCGCCGCTTCCAGCGCTTCAGTTCCATCATGCGGTAGGCTTGGCGTTGCGGGGCGCGCTGCGGCAGTGGCAAACCGCCGGTGGCGGCGAAGACGGTGCCGAAGGTGACCGGCTTCACTTGCACCAGGGCGCCGTGACGGGCGGCGATCTCGGCAAAGCGTTGGCTACCCAGATAGGCCCAGGGCGAGGCCGGGCTCATGTAGTAGTCGATCTGTTTGGTCATGGCTGGAGCCTTTTTTAAAGGATTGAGGCGGCCTGCGGATCCGACGGCGCGTCGGCCGGAGAGGATGCCGGGTCGTTGGCGCCGCGCTCGCGGATCGCGCTCAGGACCGCGTGATGGCTTTTCAGATGTCCCACCAGGGCGTGCTTGTGCTTGGCCAGTTCGCGGGAATAGGCGACCCAGTCGCCGCGGTGCAGCGTGGCATCGCTGCCGGCCGTCATGTCCTTGAAGTAGTCGCGGGCCTGCAAACAGAGCAGATAGCTCCAGTCGCCGAACAGATGCAGGGACTTCAAGTCCGCCGCGCGTGGATAGCGATGACGCCAGCGCTCCAGGTTGACCTTCAGGCTCTCGGGGACCGTGACATCGTTGCGCGCCGCCTCCCAGAAGGGCCCCCGGCGGTTCGAGGTGACGTAGTGCATGACGATGAAATCGCGGATCTCCTCTTGCAGATCGCTCATCAGGGCGTTGAAACCATCGGGCAGATCGGGGTCCAGACCGTCGTAGGGGAAGTACTTGCAGATCCAACTGGCCGCGTTCTCGATCATATAGATGGCGGTCGACTCCAGAGGCTCGATGAAGCCGCCGGCGAGGCCCACGGCGACGCAGTTTTTCACCCAGCCGCGCCGGCTGCGCCCGATGCGCATGGGAATGACCCGCGGCTCGGCGTCCTTGACCCGTTCGCCGCGGTCGCGCAGAAAGCCGAGGAACTCATCGATCGCCGCGTCGTCGCTGCGATGGGCGCTGGAAAAGACGTAGCCGGTGCCAACCCGTGAAAAGAGCGGCACGCGCCAGGACCAGCCGGCGCCCAGGGCGGTGGCGCGGGTGCAGGGCTCCAGGTCGGTGGCGTCGGCGTGTGGGATCTGCACCGCCAGGGCCCGGTCGCAGAGCAGCGCATCGGAATAGGACTCGAAGGGCTCTGCCAGATGGCCCTGGATGAAGAGGCTGCGAAAGCCGGTGCAGTCGATCAGCAGTTCGACCGGGTGGTGGCCGCGTTCCGCCAGTTGCAGGCCGACGATGTTGCCGGCCTCGTCGCGGGTCACGTCGGTGACATCGTCGCGGATCAGGGTCACGCCCTGGCCGCTGTGGATCTCCTTCATGAACTGGGCGTAGAGCGCCGCGTCCATGTGGTAGGCATAGCCCACCGCGAAGCGGTAGTCGGGGTCGCCCGGATTGCGCGGCGCGCGCTTATGATCGATCAGGGCATTGTTGGGCAGAACGCAATCGCCGAACGACTGGTCCATCGAGACCGGGCCGAACTGGGCATAGTAGTCGGCCGGGCTGCGGCCGGCGATGTCCTTGGGCGTGTTGAAGGGGTGCAGGAAGGTGACCGGGCGGTCCTGCTTGTCGCGGACCCAGTCGACGAAACGCACCCCGAGCTTGAAGGACGCGTTGCAGCGCTTGAAGAAGACGTCCTCCTTGACCCCCAGGTGATAGAGCATATTGGGCATCGAGGGCACCGTCGCCTCGCCGACGCCGATGGTCGGGATCGAGGGCGACTCGATCAGCGTAATGGCGATCGGCGGCCGCCCGGCCGGGCGGTCCAGGTTCAGCTTGTGGTTCAAGATGCCGGCGGCGGTCCAGCCGGCGGTGCCGCCACCGACGATGGTGACGCTACGAATCGGGCCCGGAATCATGGTCGAACAATCATGGTCGAACAATCATGGTTTGGAGATCTCGGTCATCTGGGCCGGGACCATAGAAAGAACCGGGAAACCGGGCAAGGTCCGTCAGGTCCGCGCCGCCGTGCCGCAAGTCCCGAAGCGGCGGCGATACTCGATGGGGGCGATCCCCAGTTGACGCAGGAAGGCCCGGCGCATGCGTTCGTCGTCGCCAAACCCGCTGCGGCCGGCGACCTGGCCGATGGCCAACTGGCCTTCCTCCAGCAGCCGTTGCGCTTCTTCCACGCGCATGGTCTCCACCACCTTGGCCGGCGTGGCGCCGGTTTCGGCGGCGTAGCGGCGGGCAAAGGAGCGTGGGCTCATGCCGGCGCGCTCGGCCATCCGCTCGACCCTGAGGTCGCCGTCGAGATTTGCGGCCATCCAGTCGTGCAGGCTGTCGAAAGCGCCCAGATGATCTTGCGCCTGGGCGTTCAGGGGCGCGCTGAACTGGGACTGCCCGCCGGGCCGCTTCAGGTAAACGACGAGGCTGCGCGCCACCTCCAGAGCCGCGCCGTGGCCGTGGTCGTCGGCCACCATGGCGAGCGCCATGTCGATCCCGGCGCTGACGCCGGCGGAAGACCAGATCGGTCCGTCGCGAATGAAAATCGGATCCCGCTCGACGCTGAGGCCCGGATAGCGCCGCTGCAGCTCATCGCACCAGCGCCAATGGGTGACCACCCGGCGCCCCGCCAGCAGACCCGCCGCGGCGGTGAGAAATGCGCCCATGCAGGACGACCCGACACGGTCCGCGCGGGCCGCTTGCCGCCGAACCCAGTCGACCAGCGCGGCGTCGTCGGTGGTGTCGAACACGCCGCGGCCGCCGGCGATCAGCAGCGTGTCGAGCGGCCCCTTGGCGGCCTCGGCCAGCGAGACGGTGCCGATGGTCACCCCGGTGTTGCTGGTGACCGGCCCGCCGTCGCGCGAGGCCAGCAGTACTTCGTAGCGCGGCCTGCCGGGCGGTCCCAGAGAACGGGCCTCGTCGAACACTTGCAAGGGGCCGGTGGCATCGAGCAGGGTCACGCCGGGATAGACCAGCACGACCACGCGCCTCGCGCAGGCTGGTGGGGTGTGCGGTGCGGATAGTTTGGCAGAAAACGAGGTCATGATGTCATTTATGTCACGGCCGGGATCGCTAGGCTAGAGCTTCTTTGAGCAGGCAGTCGCAACAAGAGGTCCAGTCATGGCGAACCGTCCCACCCGATCCTCTATCTTCCCTTGGCTGGTGGTGGGGTTCGGATTTCTCGCCCTGGCGCTGTCCTTTTCGGCGCGCGCGACCCTGGGTCTGGTCATGCCCAGCCTCGAGCAGGAAATGGGCTGGTCGCGGACGTTCCTGTCGAGTGCCGCCGCCGCCGGCCTGGTGGTGACCGCGGTCGTCGCCCCGCTCATCGGCATCGTCGCTGACCGGCAGGGGGCACGGACCGCCCTGGTCGCGGGTTTGGCGATCCTCGGTCTGGGCTGTCTGGCGACGGCGGCCAGCGACAGCCCCCTGGTCTTCGTCCTGGCCTTCAGCGGCCTCACCGCCCTGGGCTTCGGCATCGCCGCCTTTCATGTGGTCTCCACCGCGGTGGCCCAGGTTTTCGACCGGAACCTGGGACTGGCCACCGGCTTTGCGACCTCGGGCTCGACCGCCGGTCAGTTCCTCATCGTGCCGCTGATCGCCGCCGTGCTGGTCGCCGGCGGATGGCGCTGGAGCTTTGTCGCCATCGGTCTCGCCTGCCTGGCGCTGGCGCCGCTGCTCTGGCGGCTCCTGCCGGCCGGGCGAGGCGGGGTGGAGAGGGGCGGCGCGCAGAGCGGCGGTCAGGCTGTGCTGCCGCGCCGGACCGTGAGACGGGATCTCGGCCATGTCCTGCGCAAGCCGGCCTTTCACATCCTCTTCTGGTCCTTCTTCCTCTGCGGCTACACCACCACCGGGGTGATCGAGACCCATCTGCTGCCCTTTGCGTCCTTCTGCGGCTTCGGGCCGGTGCCGAGCGCAACCGCCTACGGCCTGCTTTCGGCGGTCAACATGCTGGGCATGATCCTGGCCGGCTGGCTGACCGACCGCATGAACCGGCCGCTGCTGCTCGGTCTGATCTACATCATTCGCGGCTTCAGCTTCCTGATCCTGATGAACATCGGTGCCGACTACACGACCCTGGTCCTCTTCGCCGTGCTGTTCGGCGTCGTCGACTATTCCACGGTGCCGGTGACCGTGAGCCTGGTGGGCAGTCACATCGGCCGGCACGTGATGGGTCTGGCCATGGGTCTGATCTCGGCCGGTCACGCCATCGGCGGCGCCCTGGGCGCGTTTCTCGGCGGGTACCTTTTCGAGCTCTATGCGCAGTACGACTGGGTCTGGCTCAGCTCGCTGGGTCTGGCGGTCCTGTCGGGCCTGATGGTTTTTCTGCTGCGCGACCGGCCTGGCGCCGCGGCCCCGGTCCCGAGCGCAGCATGATCAAAACCACCTCGCCCCGGGTGTTGAAGCGCACCGGCAGGCCGGAGACGCCGACCCCGCTGCTGGTATAGCCCTGCATCGCGCCATGGCGCCACAGGCCGCGGGCGTAGCGGCGAAAACGGCTCATGTGGGTGATGATCGGTCGGCCCCCGGGCAGGCTGATCTGGCCGCCGTGGGTATGGCCGGCCAGGTAGAGATGAAAGCCGTTCTCGGCGGCGGCGTCGGCCAGCTCCGGGGAATGGATCAGCGCCAGCTTGAAGCCCTCGGGCGTGGCCGCCAGGGCCTGGCGGGCGGCGTCGCTGTAGTAGTAGTGCACGTCATCGGTGCCTGTGACCTGCAGCGCCGCCCCGTCCCGTTGGATGGTCCGGGTCTCGTTGATCAGGACGGCGATGCCCTCGGCCTCGAAGGCCTCGACCATATCCGCACAGTCGTGGTTGCCCAGGACCGCACAGATGCCGTGGCGGGCGGTCACGGCGCGGGCCAGGGCGCCCATGGCCGGCATGATCTGTTCGAAAGGCCCTCGCACGCGCCGGCGGTAGTCCCCGGTCAAGACACAGAGGTCGACCGCCTGGCCGGCGGCCAGGCGCTCGGCGCTCTGCAGGGTCTCCGGCAGGAAGTCGACATGCAGGTCGGTCAACTGCAGCAGGCGGAAGCCGTCCAATGCCGGCGGCAATTCCTCGAACCACAGTTCCAGGCGCGTCAGGCCGATGTCCCGGGCGTTGCGCAGGCCGCGCTCATAGAGGCCCAGAATGCGCAGGCCAATGCCGAACAGCCCGACCATTGCCTTGAAGGCGTTCCAGTGGCGCACCTGGTGGCGGCCCTCGGGTGTGTGCTTGACCTGGCCCCGTTCCATCTCGAGACGCTGTCGCCGCCAGGCCTCCCGGGATGACCCTTCGCGGACGGGCGGTCCGGTCATCGTCCGCGCAGTTCGCGGCGCATGATCTTGCCGGTGGCGGTCATGGGCAACTGGTCGATGAAGGCGATGTCGCGGGGGTACTCGTGGGCGGCCAGCCGATCCCGCACGAAGTCCTGAACCTCCCGCTCCAGGGCCGGGGAGGGGGCATGGCCCGCCTGCAACACCAAGAAGGCCTTGATGCGCTCGGTCCGCAGGGCGTCGGGCACCCCGACCACGGCGGCCATGGCCACGGCGGGGTGCTGGATCAGGCAGTCCTCGATCTCGCCCGGGCCGATGCGATAGCCGCCCGAGGTGATGATGTCGTCGTCGCGCCCGACGAAACGGAAGTAGCCGTCATCGTCGCGGCTGCCGCGGTCGCCGGTCAGCAGCCAGTCGCCGGCGAATTTCCTGGCCTTGGCCTCGGGGTTGTTCCAATAGCCCAGGAACATCACCGGGTCGGGCCGCTGGACCGCGATGGTCCCGGTCTCGCCGTCGGGCAGGGGCCGGCCGGTCTCGTCGACCACCGCGACCCGATGGCCGGGGATCGGCCGGCCCATGGAGCCGGGCCTGGCCGGCATCAGCCCGGCACAGTTGCCGAGCACCAGGTTGCACTCGGTCTGGCCATAGAACTCGTTGATCGTCAGGCCGAAGGTCTCGCGACCCCAGGCCAGCAGCTCCTCGCCCAGGGTCTCGCCGCCGCTGGCCAGGGAGCGCAGGGTTCCGCGGCCGGTGGGCTTGGCGGCCTGGCGCATCATCTTCAGTGCTGTCGGCGGCATGAAGACGTTGCGCACCCGGAAGTCGCCCATCAATCGGAAGGCGGCCTCGGGATCGAACTTGGCGAAGCGGTGGGCCAGCACCGGCACGCCGTGGTGCCAGGCCGGCAGCAGCACGTCGATCAGCCCGCCGATCCAGGCCCAGTCGGCCGGCGTCCAGAAAAGGTCGCCCGATTGCGGAAAGAACTCGTGGGGCAACTCGACGCCGGGCAGGTGACCGAGCAGGACCCGGTGGGCATGGAGCGCGCCCTTGGGCGGCCCGGTGGTGCCCGAGGTGTAGATGATCAGGGCGGCATCGTCGGCGGCGGTCGCGACCGGATCGAAGGCATCGCTGGCCTTCGCCATCTCCACGGCCAGGTCGAGGCTGCCCTCGACCTGGCCGCCGCGGGTCAGCACCAGGGTCAGATCGGGCAGCGCCGCGCGGATGCCGGCGACTTTCTCGGCCCCGGCGGCATCGGTCACCAGCGCCTTGGCGCCGCTGTCGGCCAATCGGTATTGCAGGGCCTCGGGGCCGAAGAGGACGAACAGCGGGACCGCGATGGCGCCCAGCTTGTAGGCGGCGATATGGGCCAGGGCGGTCTCCGGCCCCTGGGCCAGCAGGATGCCGACCCGGTCGCCCCGGCCGACCCCCCGGGCCCGCAGCAGGTTGGCCAGGCGGTTCGACTGGGCCCGGAGCCGGCCGAAGGTCCAGTTCTCCACCCTGCCGTCGGCCCGCAGGTGGATCAGCGCCAGGCGGTCGGGCTCGCGCGCGGCCCACTTGTCGCAGACATCGACGCCGATGTTGTAGCGCGACGGGACCTGCCAGGCGAAGGCGGCGATCAGGTCATCGTAGGTCTTGGCGGCGGGCAGCATGGCGCGATCCTAGCCATCTTTGGCGCGTCGCGGTACACCTTCCGCCGCGACAAGCGGGAGGCGCGCGATGTTCAGGGATGATCTGTTGGCCGGCAAGACGATCCTGGTGACCGGCGGCGGCACCGGGCTGGGCAAGGCCATGGGCCGGCGCTACCTAGAGCTGGGCGCGACCCTGGTGATCTGCAGCCGGCGCGAGGATGTGCTGGCCGAGACGACGGCGGAATTCGAGGCCGACTTTCCGGGGCGGGTGCGCTGGAAGGGCTGCGACATCCGCGATCCCGCGGCGGTCGAGGCCCTGGTCGATTGGATCTGGGAGACCGCGCCGCTCGACATCCTGGTGAACAACGCGGCGGGCAACTTCATCGCCAAGAGCGAGAGCCTGTCGCCGCGCGCGGTGGATGCGGTGCTGAACATCGTGCTCCACGGCACCGCCTACATGACCCTGGCCTGCGGCCGGCGCTGGCTCGCCGAGGAAAAGCCGGGCCGGGTGCTGTCGATCCTCGCGACCTACGCCTTCACCGGCTCGGGCTATGTCCTGCCCTCGGCCATGGCCAAGGCCGGCGTCTTGACCATGACCCGCTCCCTGGCGGCCGAGTGGGGCGGGCGCGGCGTCACCCTCAACGCCATCGCGCCGGGACCCTTTCCGACCGAAGGCGCCTGGTCGCGCCTGGTGCCCAACGCCGAGATGGAGGGCCGCTGGCTGAAGCGCATCCCGCTGGGCCGGGTCGGCGCGCACCGCGAACTGACCGACCTGGCGGTCTATCTGGTGGCCGATCAGGCGGCCTACGTAAACGGCGAGGTGGTCACCATCGACGGAGGCGAATGGGTCAAGTCGGCCGGCCAGTTCAACATCATGGAAGACCTGGAAGACGCGGACTGGGCAAGCATGAAGACCCGCTGACGAGGGTTGTCCCCTATGTCAAGATACTGGGGCCAAAAAGCCCCACATTGCCGCCAGCCGAACCTGTGCTAAAATCTCCTGCTCTGGCCCTAAAGGCCCGATTTGTCTTGAGGAATGCTCTATGCCGCTCGATGCGACGGACAAGCCGGTGATCCGACACTCGACCTGCCCGCACGACTGCCCCAGCGTCTGCGCGCTGGAGGTCGAATGCCTCTCGCCGACCCGGATCGGCCGGGTGCGCGGGGCCAAGGATAACGACTACACGGCCGGCGTGGTCTGCGCCAAGGTGGCGCGCTATGCCGAGCGGGTGCATCACCCCGACCGCCTGACCCAGCCGCTGCGCCGGGTCGGCGACAAGGGCGTGGGCCGCGCGGCCTTCGAGGCGATCGCTTGGGACGACGCCCTGGACGAGGTGGCCGGCGCCCTTCTGGCCGCCGAACAGCGCCACGGCGCGGAGGCGGTCTGGCCCTACTTCTTCGCCGGCACCATGGGGCTGGTGCAGCGCGACGGGATCGAGCGGCTGCGCCACGCCAAGCGCTATTCGCGCCAGCATTCGACGATCTGCACCACCCTGCCCGATACCGGCTGGAAGGCGGCCACCGGGATCAAACGCGGCGTCGACGCGCGGGAGATCGCCAAGTCCGAGGTGATCGTGGTCTGGGGCGGCAATCCGGTCTCGACCCAGGTCAACCTGATGAGCCACATCGCCGGCGCCCGCAAGAGCCATGGGGCCAAGCTGGTGGTGATCGACCCCTATCGGACCGGAACCGCGCAGCAGGCCGATATGCACCTGGCGGTGCGGCCGGGCACCGACGGCGCCCTGGCGGCGGCGGTCATCCATGTGCTGCTGCGCGAGGGCCTGGCCGACCGCGACTACATGGCCCGCCTCAGCGATTGGGACGACGAGCTGGAGGCCCACTTCGCCCAGCGCACGCCGGCCTGGGGGGCCGAGATTACCGGTCTGACCGAAGAGCAGATTGTCGACTTCGCCCGACTCTACGGCTCGACCAAGCATAGCTACATCCGGGTCGGCTATGGCTTCGCGCGTTCGCGCAACGGCGCCGTCTCGGCCCACACCGTGGCCTGCCTGCCCACCGTGACCGGCGCCTGGCAGGTCGAGGGCGGCGGGGCGATGTACGGCCAGTCCGAGGGCTTCGGCATCGACAAGACCCTGATCGAGGGTCTGGACGTCAAGGATTCCTCGGTCCGTCTGCTCGACCAGTCGCGCATCGGGCCGATCCTGACCGGGGACAAGCGCGACCTGGGCGAGGGGCCGCCGGTGACGGCGCTCTTCATCCAGAACACCAATCCGGTGGTGGTGGCGCCGGAGAGTCTGAAAGTGCGGGAGGGGTTCCTCCGGGAGGATCTCTTCACCTGCGTCCACGAACAGTTCATGACCGAGACCGCCGAGATGGCCGACATCGTCCTGCCGGCGACCATGTTCCTGGAGCACCACGACGTTTACATGGCCAGCGGCCACACCTATCTGCAGGTGACCAAACCGGTGATCGAGGGCCCGCCCGGCTGCTGGAGCAATCACCGGGTAATCTGCGCGCTGGCCAAGCGGCTTGGCGCCGGCCATCCCGGCTTCGATATGTCCGCCTGGGACATCATCGATGCGACCTTGAAGGCCTCGGGCCATCCCGACGCCGAGGCGGTCCATGCCGGCCATTGGCATGACACGGCCGCCGATTTCGAGGAGATGCACTTCCTGAAGGGCTTCGGGCACGCCGACCGCCGTTTTCACTTCAAGCCGGACTGGCAGAGCATGGGGCGCAATTGGCAGGGCCTCCCGCGGCTGCCGGGCTGGCACGACAATATCGAACTGGCCGACGCGGAGCACCCCTTCCGCATGGTGGCGGCGCCGGCGCGTAACTACCTCAACACCTCCTTCACCGAGACCCCGAGCTCCCAGGCGCGCGAGCAGCGGCCGACGGTCAAGCTGCATCCCGAGGCGGCGGCCGATCTGGGCCTGGGCGAGGGCGACCGGGTGCGGGTCGGCAACAAGCGGGCCTCCATCGTGGTCCATGTCGAGCTCTTCGACGGCCTGCAGCCAGGCACCGTGGTGATCGAATCGGTTTGGCCCAACAAGGCCTTCGAGGAGGGTATCGGCGTCAACGCCTTGATCGGTGCGGATGCTGGACCACCCAAGGGTGGTGCCGTCTTCCACGATACCGCGGTTTGGTTGCGTTCGGCGTGACTTATGAAGGCCGAATATCGGCCGGCCCGACGGACTGGAAGCAAGCCGGTCGAAGCATTACCTTAAGGGCAGAGGATAAAAGGTAATGGCCGACGACAAGAAACTGCCGCAGACCAGCCAGCGGGGCGAGGCCACCAAGCACGACGAGGTGGCTGCCTTTCTGCGCAAGATGGCCAGCGCGCCCCTGCCGACGGACGGGATGGGGCGGGGACGGCTGATCTTTGCCATGGACGCCACGGCGAGCCGTCAGCCGACCTGGGACCGTGCCTGCCATCTGCAGGCCGAGATGTTCAAGGAAACCGACAGTCTGGGCGGCCTCGAGGTTCAGCTTATCTACTATCGCGGCTTTCGCGAGTGCAAGGCCAGCCGCTGGGCCAAGAACACCAAGGACCTCCTGCGCCTGATGACCGGCGTGACCTGTCTGGCCGGCCACACCCAGATCGGCAAGGTGCTGAAGCGGGCCCTGAAGGAGACCAAGGACAAGAAGGTCGGGGCGCTGGTCTTCGTCGGCGATGCGATCGAGGAGGATATCGACGCGCTGGGTCACCTGGCCGGCGAGCTCGGGTTGGTGGGGCTGCGCTGCTTCATGTTCCACGAGGGGCGCGACCCGGCCGCGCGCAATGCCTTCCAGCAGATTGCCCGGCTCAGCGGCGGCGCCTATTGCCCCTTCGATAGCAACTCGGCGGCGCAGCTACGCGACCTGCTGTCGGCGGTGGCGGTCTATGCGGCCGGCGGGCGCAAGGCGCTGGCCGATTTCAGCAAGCGCGCCGGCGGCCTGGTGCCCCAATTGACCCATCAGCTCAAGTAGCGGAGACGAACGGTCGGCATGGTTTTTCCCTACGCGGTCCTGATTATCTGTTTTTTGCTCGGCGCGTTCTTGTTGTTCCGTTGGTTCACGACGGCCCAGCCGAGCGCGGTCGTCGGCGTGATCCGATGGGTCCTGCTGATCCTGGGCGGCTTCGCCGTTCTGGCCTTTCTGTTCTTTCGCCAGTTCGGACTGCTGGCGATGGCGCTGTTTTTCTTCCTGCCCTTCCTGATGAACTTCTCGGCGTTGCGTAACCGCATCAAGGCGGCGCGCGGCGCCTCGCCGGGCGGCACCTCCGAGGTCGAGACCCGCTTTCTCAAAATGGCTCTCGACCACGACACCGGAGAGATCGACGGCGAGGTGCTGGAGGGCACCTTCGTCGGTCGCCTGCTATCAGAGCTGTCCCCGGAGGAATTGGTCGCCCTATGGCAAGAGTGCCGCGCCGAGGACGGACAATCCGCCGGCGTGCTGGAGGCCTATCTCGACCGGGTGCACGGTTCGGCCTGGCGCCAGGCGGCGGGGGCCGACCCGGCGGACGAGGGAGCGGCGGAAGATGGCGCACCCGGCGGTGGGGCCTCCGGGCGGCGGTCACGCTGGGGCGGCGGAGGGTCGCAGGCGTCGGGCGGCATGAGCGAGAACGAGGCGCTGGATGTCCTGGGTCTCTCGCGGGGCGCCACCCGCGAGGAGATCAATGAGGCGCACCGCCGCCTGATGCAGACGGCCCACCCCGATCACGGCGGCTCCAACTACCTGGCGGCCAAAATCAACGAGGCGAAGGACCTGTTGCTCGCGCTCGCCCGGTAACATCGGCGATGGCGGCACGACCCGGTCGACAAGGTCCGCAAGGGAGAAGGCGTGCGATGAGTTTTTTCGGCAAGGTTGCCCTGGTCGCCGGGGCCGGCGGCGGCATGGGCCTCAACATCGCCAACGACCTGATTGCCGCCGGCGCGTCGGTCCTGCTGGCCGACCTCAAGCCCTGTCCCGAGGCGGTGTCAAGCGGTCCGGGGTCGGGCGCCTACCATCAAGGCGACGTCACCGACGAGGCCTTCGTCAAGCAGGTCGTCGACGCCGCCGTCGAGAGCCACGGCCGGCTCGACTATCTGGTCAACACCACCGGCGTCTTGTGGTTCGACCGCGACCTCTCCCTGGTCGAGATGGACATGGATGTCTGGGACCGGGTGCTGGCGATCAATCTGAAATCCCACGCCCTGACCGCGCGCCACGCCATCCCGGCGATGATCGCGTCCGGCGGCGGCGCCATGGTGCATGTTTCCTCCATCGATGCGCTGCGCGGCGACGGCAAGCCACAGGACGCCTACGGCGCCTCCAAGGCGGCACTGCTGCGCCTGTCCAAGTCCATCGCCATTCAGTTCGCCGGCCAGGGCATCCGTTCCAACGTCATCCTGCCGGGCCCGGTGGAATCGCCGATGCAGGCGCGGTGGGACGACAGTCCGGAGACCCTGCGGGCGATCGCGGACTTCGTTCCGCTCGGCCGTGTCGGGACCACCCAGGATATCGCCGATGCCTGCCTCTTCCTGCTCTCCGACAAGGCCGCCTTCATCACCGGGGTGGATCTGGCGGTCGATGGCGGCTGCCTGGCAAAACCGTGAGACCCTCGAGCCCTTTTCCGATGGAGCCGACCATGCCGCCTGTCCTCATCCTCGTTGTCTTGCTGATTCTTGTCCCGCTGTCGCCGGCCGGGGCCGAGGGCAATCTGGCGGTGCGGGCCGAGCGCCTGGAGACCTTGAAGCTGGACGCGGCCGAGGGCTTTTCGATCAAGACCTACGAGATCGAGACCGGACAGTTCTATCGCTGGCGCATCGCCAGCGACGGGCGCGAGGAATACAAGCTGCTGGCGCCCGGCCTGTTCCGCAACTCCTGGATCGACCAGATCGTGATCGAGGACAAGGAGGTCAAACCCCTGGGCGGCATCTACGCCCTGGAGTTCGACGACGAGGGCGAGATCGACGTCTATTTCCTGGTCGTGCGGCCCGGACGCTACGGCTTCTACGCCGAGAACCTGCGCAGCCAGGGCTTCGAGGGCCAGTTCGTCGTGAAGTAGGCGGTTTGCTGCGGTATCAGCCCCTATGGCATGACGCAGGCGCTCTCGCCGCGGTCGAAACCCAGGCTGTCCAGGGTGTTGGTCTCGTGCAGAAACCCATCGAGCGGTGCGCGGGAGATCACGGCGTTGTGGCGGTGCAGCAGGATCGGCTGGCGCAGTTGGTTGTCCCAGGGCCGGAAGGACCCGGCCAGCCCCTTGTAGGTGTCGAGGGTCAGGTCGGTGCCGCGAAGATAGTCCCGGAGCGCTGGGAGGTCCGTGCTCCCGGTGCGGCTGATCGCCTCGACCACGACCTTGACCGCGGCCCAGGCGGCCCAGTCGCGGCCGGTCATGGCGCGCTTGGCGCGCTTGTCGAAGCGCTGGTTGAGCTGCGGGGCGCCATGGCGCTCCCAGGTCCAGTGCCAGGCCGATGGCGTCAGGCCCTCGCTGCCGATCACCGGGCGCGGGTCCTGGCTGTTGTAGGGCAGGTAGCGGCCGACTTCGCCCAGGCTGTCGGCCAGAAAGATCACGTCGTAGGCGACCCCGCCGGTCAGGAGCGCCAGGTTGGTCTGGTCGCGCTGGCGCGGGTCGTTGCTCAAAACAAAGGCCCGGCGGGCAACGATGCGGAGGCCGAACTTGCGCGCCGCCGCCGCGAAGGCCGTACCCAGGGCCTTGTCGTCCGCGCCCTCGCCCTCCAGGACCAGGACCTCAGGCCAGTTCCGCTTGCGCAGAAACTGCGCCAGGGCGTCCATCAGCATGGCCTGGCTCGGCAGGCTGTGGAACAGCACCGGCGAACAGTCCGCCCCGCGCAGGCTGTCGTCCGGGTGGCGGATGTTGAAGAGCAGCAGATCGCGGCCGGCCAGGGCGCGGCCGAGCGCGGCGACCTCGTCGCGCGGCAGGTCGAGCAGGAAGACCCGGACCCCGGCGTCCCAGAGGGCTTCGACGCGGGCCTGTGCGTCCTCGGCCTCCTCCAGTAGCTCCTCGCGAAGGGCAAAGCCGAGACCCAGCGCGCGGCCCAGGACCTTGCTGTCCCGGACTCCCAGCTTGGCGCCCGCCAGCGGCCGCTGCATATCGCGCAGGCGCAGGCCGGTGTAAGCGCGGCGCTGTTCGTAGGCGGCATCGCCCGCGCGCATCAGGTAGGCGAACTCGAAGGGCTCGCGCTCCGCCGCATGGATCGGACTCGTAAGCGTCGCCACCAGGAGGGCGATCAGAGCGATAAAGAGCGGACTAGTGGTCATCGATCAGGATGCCGTAGGGCACCATGCCGACCGGGATCGAGGTCGTGACCTTGCCGCTTGCCGTGTCGATGATCGAGATGTCGTCGGACAGGCCGTTGGCCACATAGAGCCTGGATTCGTCGTGGGTCAGCGCCAGGCCCCAGGCCCGCTTGCCCACCAGGATGTAGTCCAGCACCTTGCGCGCCTTCACGTCGACCACGGCCACGTGATTGGCGCGTCCCAGGGCGACATAGGCGCGGCTGCCGTCGCGGGTGATCAGCAGGTCGACCGGCGTCACCTGCTCCTTGCGAAAGCCGGTCGGCAGGAAGGTGACGTCGCCGATAATCTTCAGGCTGGCGACGTCGATGATATCGACGATCCCGGCCAACTCCGCCGAGACCCAGAGCTCTTTTTCGTCCGGGGTCAGGGCGAAGCGCCGCGGCCGGGTGTCGACCAGGATATCGGCGATCACCTCCTGCGCCTCGGTGTCGATCACATGGACCAGATTGGCGGCCTCCGAGGCGACGAAGACCAGGCGGCCGTCGCCGGTTGCCTGCACGCCCTCGGGCTCCTCGCCGGTTTCGAACTCGGCCAGCAGCTCGCCGGTCTCGAGGTCGAAGACCGTGGCCGTGGCGTCCTCTTCGTTGGACACGTAGAGGTGGCGGCCGTTGGGATGCAGGTCGAAGGTTTCGGGCTCGGCCACATCGATCAGGCGGCCGATCAATTCCTGGCTCGCCACGTCGTAGATCGCCACCAGGGAATCGTCCGCGCAGCCGACATAGAAGGCCTTGCGATCCTGGCTGAAGTGCATGCCGCGGGGCCGCGCGCAGGTCTCCATTGTCCTGACAACCTGGTCGCTGGCGTCGAGCACCGTGATGGTGCTGGATTTTTCGTTGCTGATGAAAACAAGGCCGCTGTCCTTGGCCGCCGCGCCACCGCCGGCCAGCAAGGCGGTCAGGAAAACGAGACCCGCCAGCCAGGTCGATTTGTGCATTGCGCCACCCCGGTGTTTTCTTCCTGCCGCGTGAGTGTGCGAGCAATCGGCCCTCGGAGGCAAGCCGGGCGGTGGCAAGGCCCAGGGCCGACCCGTCACCTCTTTTCGGCCACCGCCCGCCGGAGCGACCGCCGCCATTCGCCGATCAAGTCCAGGAACGGCGCGACGCTGCCTCTGCGGCTGCGGATCGACCAGGCCGGGCGATAGGCGAGGCGGCAGACATCGTCCCAATCGAGACTGGAGTCTCCTTCCTCTCGAGCGTCTTGGCCGCGATCCGAACGGGCGCCGTCTGAGGGTTGGGTCTGTTTGAGGTTTGATCGGTCTGCCGTCATGGCCAAAGAAACTACCCCTCACCGCGATTTGGCGGCCGAACCGGGCTCCAGAATGACGCTCCCTGACCGCAGTTTGTCAACACCCCGCGTCACGAGTTCGCCAGTGCGCGGTTCACATTCATGGACGCACAGGCTGGTCATTTGGCCGCGCAATCCCCACACTGGAACCCATGACAATCTACCGGACCTACGACGAGCGCTTCACCGGGCTGATCGACGAGACCCAGGGCTTTTCGACCCTGGGCAAGGGGTTTCGCTTCACCGAGGGGGCGACCTGGCACCCGGGCGGGCGCCACGTCACCTTCAGCGACATTCCCTCCAGCCGCATCCATCGTTGGTCCGCGGCCAGCGGCGAGATCGAGACTCTGCGCGATCCCTCCGACATGACCAACGGCATGACCTACGACCGGGAGGGCCGCCTGCTCATGTGCGAGCACGCCACCAGCCGGGTGACCCGGCTCGAGCCGGACGGGTCGATGACCGTCCTGGCCGACCGCTGGCAGGGCCAGGAGCTGAACAGCCCCAACGATATCGTGGTGAACCGCGACGGCAGGATCTGGTTCACCGATCCGCTCTATGGACGCGAGGCGCAGACCGGCGTCGCGCGCGAGCCGGGCCTGCCCTTCCGGGGCCTTTTCAGCCTCGACCCGCGGGGCAGGCTGGAGCTCGTCGCCGACGACTACGACGGGCCCAATGGCCTCTGTCTCTCGCCGGACCAAACGAAGCTCTACGTCAACGACAGCGAGCGCCTGCACATCCGCGTCTACGATCTCGATGCGGATGGAAGCGCGACGGGCGGCGAACTTTTCGCGGAGACCCGCGATACGGATGGCACGCTGGGGGAGGGCTCGCCCGACGGCATGAAGGTCGACGCCCTGGGCAACGTCTGGTGCACCGGGCAGGGCGGCATCCATGTCTTCGCGCCCGACGGCACTCTGCTCGGGGTGCTGCTGACACCTCGGGCCACGGCCAACTTCTGCTTCGGCGCCGACGACCTGCGAAGGCTTTTCGTCTGTGCGGTGACGCACCTCTACAGCCTGCGCCTGCGCCAGCCGGGCCATCCCATTTACAAGTGCGGCTACAAGGGCAGCTAGACGACCGGTTTGCGCAGGTATCTTCTCCCGGACAAACCTGGCGATGCTTGCCGCAGAGCGGGCGCCTCATTGTATCTGGCCGCAGGAGTTCGGACCCGGAAAAGTCTTCCAAAGTGATTTCTCTTCAGAAAACGCAATAGGGTTGAATATATACTTGGCGAATCAATGAGAAAATCATGAGCCGACAATATATTCAGTTGTGAATACGTAAGTAGCTATGATCTGGCCGCAATGCTATTCTCGGCTCCATCAATCAGTTGAGGGAGTCTGTCTGTGGCAAACGTCGGAAAAATACTTCGTACCATTTTGTTTGGCGCCGGTCTTGTTGTTGCCGCATCTCCCTCCAAGGCGAATGGACCGGTGGTGGACTATGGTACGATCCTGACCAATACGGTCGTCTCCAAAGCCGATGAGACCTTCACGCCGGGGATCTTCAAGACCTTTCGCGCAGGCTTTGTCTCGGGTGAAGTTCGGGCGGTGCTGACGCGACAGGGCGACGACGAACCCATCAAGACCTATTCCTACCGAACCGAACCGATCAAGGGTGTCATCGTTGAACTCTTGATGAACCAGCCGGACTTCCTGCCTCTCGCCACGATGGGCGAGGGGGACTTCACCCTCACCTTCTTCTCAGGTGATACAACCATGACGGCGATGGATTTCTCGCTCGCCACGATGAAATCGGGCGACGCGTTCAATCCGGTCGTCTCGCCTGTTCTGGAAGGCGACTGGCCAAACTGGGCCTTGCTGCGCATCCCCTTTGGCCGCGGTGACCGAGACGACTCCCAAGCCAAGGAACCGCTGCAGCTCGTCAACTGGTCGCGCAACACGGGCGGCGATGAGATGTCCGCGGAAATCCGCCTGGACGGCGATTTGATCGCCCATGGGCGCCACTGGCTGCAGGAGGATCCGACGGTCTGGCAACGCGGCGAATTCGATCTCAAGTTCCCCGACAACAAGGGGGGAAAGAATTTCAAGATCACCGACCTGAATGCGCGTGACGGCCGCTATGACCTGTTCTTCATACTGGACGGCAATCTCGTTTCGGCATTTCAATTCGAGGTGAAGGGCGGCAGGGAAGTCTATCATCCGCGTCAGGCGGCGGACCACGAGCCACGAACCCAGTACCTCTTGCCCCGTCAGTACCAGCGCTCCAACTCGACCCAGGTCGGTTTCGATGTGGTGTGGATGGCGGCCCTGTCTGCCGATGACGCGAAGGCCCGTTTCGAGGGTGGCCCGGCCGAAAGCGCGGTCGCCGGCGAGGAGACACGGGCGAAGTGGCAGTGGCGTTCCGCCGCGGACGCCAGCCGCCCCACGGCGCTTACCTTGACCGAGGTTGCGACCCTGGCCGACACCACGATTCGAGTGGGCGACGAGATCATCGTCTTCGGCACCGACTATCCGGCCGGCCTGCACTGGATGAAAGTCGGCGATAGGGAGCGCCGCGAAATACCCGAAGGCGAGACTTACGATTCAAAGGTTTTCGCTGTGTGCGGCCGTAAAATCGTGCTGACGCGCAAGAATACCGTCTCAATCTTCGACACCGTGTCGGAAGAGATCACCGCACTGCCCGAGAGCGATATCTTCATGAAACGGGTGATCGGCGGCAATCACGGCCTCAACCATCTGGTCTGCGACGGGCATTTGGTCGCCGTGGTGAACGACACGCAGAAAGTCACCGACAAGCTGACCATCAAGGTTATCGACATAAGCGGCGATGTTCCCGCAATCATTCCGATCAAGAACGGCCCCTACAAGGACCAGCGGGTCGACAGTATCGCGGTCAGTGCCGCCGAGGGCATGGTCGCCATCGCCTCTTCCAATGACAATGCGCTCTACACCGCGCCGGTTTCCAGTATGGCGAACCAGACCGAGATCAAGCTCGACGATTACAAGGCCGTGCGCGCCAGCCAAATCTTTATCGATGCCGGCGGCGTCGTCTATGCGGACGACGAGTACAAGGTGCGCCATCTGCCGTTCGGCTCGTCCTCTCCCAAGTTGCTGACAGATCAGGGTTTTGGCGGCAGCAGCAACGGGTTCTTCGCGGATAATGGCAGGCTGGTGGTGGTGACCGCCGAGAAGTTCGGCGACCGCTACGAGATGGCGCTCGGTGAACTGCCGAACTCCCCAAGAGTGTTGGACGGGACCGGAACGGCAATAGAGGGCACCAGTGGATCGCTCGGTATGGCGGGGCAGGCGGCCGTTGCGCCCGATGGCACCGTGTTCCTGGCGGGCACGCCGCGCGGCGGTGTCGGCACGGGCGAGCACCTGCAGGTTTTGGATTCCGCGCGCGGTTCGTGGTTGCCCGTTGCGGGCCCGGACGGCACCGTCTTTGGCGCGATTGACGTCGTGTCGAGCCAGCGGCTGGCGGCCTTCAAGTACGGCGATCGAAACGACATCAAGATTGGCTACATCACCTTCGGCGAGAAGGTCAGTACCCAAGCCCTGGTCGGCGCGGACTAGGGTCTGTGGGCAAAGGGTAGCCATCCCGGACGCGCCTTTTCTCCAAATCTCCTAGTCTAACGCGTTCCCTGTGAAAAGCCCGCAGGCCTTTGTTCTGGCTGATTTAATCGCTGCTCTTAAGTAACGGTGTTTGCAAGAAAGCGGCGTTTCGGCGGGGGTTTTCTTGCGTTTTGGATTCACTTATTCGCCGTTTTGTGATTCCC
>JAJFGK010000161.1 GCA_021776195.1 Kiloniellaceae bacterium
TCCATCTCCGGCGCAACCGGCCCGGCTTCTCTGGCATCGATAAGTGTCCACTTGATAACAAGCGGACACTAAAGTCCGCGACCCGCAAAAAGATCACAGATCAGACGAACTGACGAAAGGCGGCCCACGCCGGAGGCCTACAAAGACGCCAGGGGTCTGCCCTGTTCTTCCCACGGTCCCGACCGACCGGGCCCTAAAACAGGAAGACCCCCTTGCCGCAGGTCTGCTTGTCGAAGAGTTCGTAAGCCTCGACCGCCTGCTCCAGCGCATAGCGGTGGGTGAAGATGCGGTCCAGCGCGATCTCCCGTTCGGCTAGATAGCCCGCACAGTCCGCCTGGTCGAAGCTGGAAAAGGTCCAGGAGCCGATGATGGTAAGTTGGCGCCGAATGAGGTCGTTCGAGACATCGAGGGTGACGGTCCGGCCCTCGCCCACGAAACAAACCGTGCCCCAGGTGCGGGTCGAGCGCACCGCCTGAACCCGCGCCTCCGGCGCCCCGCTGCAGTCCAGGGCCAGGTTCACGCCCTTGCCGTCGGTGAGCGCCTCGATGGCTTCGACCGGATCGCCCTCGGCGGTGTTCAAGGTCTCGCTGGCGCCGAAGGCCCGCGCCATCTCGAGGCGCTCGGGCGCGATATCCAGGGCGATGACCCGCGCGCCCATCTCGGCCGCGAACAACACCGCGCTGAGCCCGACCGGACCCTGACCGAAGACCGCGATGGTGTCGCGCCCGGTCAGGTTCATGCGCTTGAGGGCGTTGAAGGCGGTACCGGTGCCGCAGGAGACCGCCGCGCCTTCGGAAAAGGTCAGCGACTCCGGCAGGGGCACCAGCGTATCCGCCGCGACGACCATATAGGGCGCATGGGCGCCGTGCCCGGTGGCACCGTAGACGACGATCCCTTCCGGACAGAGCTGCTGCCAGCCGGAGCGGCAATCCGAACAGATGCCGCAGCCCTTGTAGTGGTGGCACATGACCCTGGCGCCATCCGGTGCCACCCGATCGGAGACGTTCGCGCCCCGCGCCACCACGACCCCGCAGGGCTCGTGGCCGGCGATCACCGGATTGCCGTCGCCGGCCAGACCGAGGGACTGGGCGCCGTCGGCCGCGCGATAGAAGTGCAGGTCGCTGCCGCACATGCCCGATGCCTTGATCTCCAGCACCACCTCATGGGGACCGGGCGTCGGATCGGGAAAGTCGAGGATGTCGAGCTTCCGGTTACCGCTGAAAACAACACCCTTCATTCGCCTTGCCCTCCCGTCTCGATTGACCGACGAAACCCGGCCCGCCCAGGGGCCGCGATTTCGTCCCGCCCGGCTCGATGGTAGGCAACGACGCCGGCGCCATCAACCGTGGGCTTCGCCGTGAGGGGAGGATTCCGCGTTCCCACGGAATTCAATCGCCGGCGCTATCCGCCTCGCTGACGATGACTTCGCCCATCATCTGGGGATGATAGGCGCAGATGTATTCGAAGGTGCCGGGCTCTGAAACGGTGATGCTTGCGCGCCCGGTCCGGGTCAACTCACCGGTATCCCAGGCGCCCTCCAGGGCGGTTGCCGTGTGGGGCGCAATGTCGCGGTTGACCCACTCGATGTTGTCGCCGGGTCTCACCGTCAGACGGGCTGGCGAAAAGCCGAACTGCTCGATGACGACAACGTGCTTGCGCGGTCCTTCCTGGGCCCGCGACCCGGTGGACCAGGGCGCGATCGACCAGAGCGAGAGGACAACGACGGCGCCCAGGAGGGCGCCGCCGATGAGCCTGTGAAGGGTCGCGATCACGACTCGCAGCCGAGACCGGCGACCATCTTGCCCGCATGGCCCTCGTGGACCTTGAAGGTGACCAGGGCGTCCGCCAACAGCGTCTTGAGGTCGGGCACCGTGACGTTCGGGATGAAGGCCTCCGCGACCGTCTTGTTGACCACCTGGTGATAACCCAGTTCGTTCTGAGCATAGGCGCAGTCGAAGGCCTTGCCCTCGAGGCCGCGCAGTTTCCTGCGGGTGTCGGCCGCGCCCGAGACCAGGGCACGGCTCAGGTCGTTGTCTTGCGGCGTCACCTTCAAACGGGTGATCAAGGCGACCGCCTCGCGGTTCACGGCGGCGTGGTCCCGGATCATGGTCCGCGCGAAGCCGCGAACGCTCTCGTCCTCGCTCAAGGCGAGGGCGAGATGGGCGTAGCGGATGTCCAGTTCGCCGGCGGTATAGGCGGCATGGGCGATTTCCAGGTCGTTCATCTTGTCCGCCGCGGCGGCGGGCCCGGCGAGCGATAGCAGTACCGCGAGGGCGCCGATTGTCGATTTCATCTGCATGGGATCGGTCCTTTTGTTGATGTGGTTGTCGATCGAGGGTTGGCCTGGCACCCGGGCCTATTTCTTGCCCAGGATCGGGTAGAAGGTGGTGAAGACCATGTCGTAGGTGGCGTTGGCGATATGGCAGCCCGCGCAGGATTCCACCGGCGCCGCGGCCGCCTTGGCGGCATAGGGCGGGGCGTGGTGGCCGAAGTTGAAGAACCCCCAACCGTTGGATTCGGGGAAGCGCTGGCTGTCCTTGACCATCATGTCGATACCGGCGAACCGGTCGCCGAAGAAGCCGCGACCCGACGGCTCGTCGCGCGAGCCGTCCTCGTAGTGGCCCTCTTTCAGGAGCACGAGCTCCTTGACGATGGTCGTGCCCTCCGGGAAGACGCCGGTTCGCTTGTACTCGGCGTAGGCGGTGGGTTCGATATAGACATGATGGAACTCGGGGAACCCGGCCTGTCCGCCGTTCAGGCCGTTGGGGGTCAAGGGAGCGCCGAGAAAGACCCACTCGCGAAAGCCCTCGGGGATCGAGGTTTCGTTGCTGGCAGTAACCTTGGCCCCCGCCGGTTCGGCCATCTGGGCCGTGGCGAAGTGAACCTGCCAGGTGCCGGCGATCAGCGCCGCGGCGCCGACCGCCGCAAAGACGATGCTTCTCATCGTTCCTGCCTCCTGATCTGAGATGCTGGGGAAGGCGGCCGACTAGGCCGCGATCACATTGCCGGTCTCGACCAGAGGAAAGTCGATCTCGGTCGCGGCGATGTGATTGAAGTAGTTGGTGAAGATGTTGAGCGCCGTGTTGGCGACGATCTCGACGATCTCCTCGTCGCCGTAGCCGGCGCGGCGCAGTCCGGCGATATCCTCGTCGGCAACGTTGCCCCGGGTGGCGACGATGCGGGCGGCAAAGCGGAGCGCTGCCTGCACCTTGGCATCGGACGACTGGCCCTGAAGGTTCAGGCCCAGTTCCGCTGCCGGCAGACCCTGCTGGCTGCCGAGTGCGGCGTGAACCGAGGCGCAATAGTCGCAGCCGTTGGCACCGGCGACGACCAGGGCGATCTGTTCGCGCAGCTTGGCCGATAGGGTGCCGCCGGCCAGGGCGCCGGCGAAACCGAGAAAGCCGCCGAGGGCGGCGGAGGACTGGGCCATGGTGGCGAGAATGTTCGGCACGCCGCCCATCTGCTGTTTGACATTGGCCAGCAGCGCCGCCGTCTTTGGCGGGGCCGCGGTGGGGTCGAGCTGTTCGATCCGTTGCATGATTTCTCTCCTGTGAGGGGTTGAAGCTGACAGGAGGCTATGTGACGCGGGGCGGACGGATTATCAATCCGTTGGCGAAAACTAGGGAGCTGGTGCAAAAAATGTGGGACGGTCTGCAAAGTTACGGCGAATTTTGACGATAAGCGCTCGGCGAAAAGCCGAACCGTCCCGAAAAAGCCCGGGTGAAGGCCGCGGGTGAGCGGTAGCCGGTCTGAACCGCGACCTGCTGCACGCTGCTGCGCGAGTCGTCGAGCAGGGAGAGCGCCTTTTGCAGCCGCCAGTCCGACAGATAGGCCATGGGGCTGGTGCCCATCAGCGCGCTGAAGCGCTCGGCAAAGCGGCTGCGCGACATGCCGACGCCCGATGCCAGGCTTTCCACGGTCCAGGCCTCGGCCGGCCTGGCGTGGATCAGCTCCAGCGCCTGGCCGATCTGGCGGTCGCGGAAGGCCTCCAGGACCGACGCGAGGCCCTCGCTTTGACCGATGCCGACCCGCAGCAGCTCGATGAAGACAATCTCGGACAGACGGGTGACCGTGGCCGTCGAGCCGACCTCGTCGGCGAAGACCCGGCGCGCCACCAGGCGGAGCATGTCGTCGAGCCAGGGCTCCCTGGCGCGCGTCGCGGCGGTGGTCACGACGAATTCGGGCAACGCCCGAAGGACCGGATGGTCGGCCCCGCTTCGGAAGCTGAAATGGCCGCAGACCAACTGGGTCGTCGCCTGGGAATCGCCGCCGCCGGCGACAAGAACGCCGTCGCCTCGGTAGCCGGCCTCTTCGAGGACGCTCTCCAGGGGCGGTGCCTCGCGCCCGGCCCGGTCGGCGACGACATGGCTCCGGCCCCGGGGGATCAAGATCAGATCGCCGGGCCCCAACTGGGCCGCCGCCCCGGAGGGAAAGGCCACATGGCAGCTGCCCTGGACCACCAGATGGAAGCGCGCCGCCTGCTCGAACTCCGGCACCGTCACGGCCCAGGGCGGCGTGAAGTCGGTGCGAAAGTAGAGGACGCCCCTGAGGTCGAGCGTGCCCAGAATGTCGTCGAGCAGGTCCATGGGGCTGTTTATCCGCCAGTCGATGCGTCACGTCCGACCAAATCGGACTATTGGCATCTATATAGGCATCTTGCGCTGTCCCGACCAGACCCTCGCTCCCTACTGGGCAACCCAGCCGCCGTCGATGGGCAGGGCGGCGCCGGTGATCGAGGCGGCGGCATCGGAGCAGAGGAAGACCGCCAGGGCGCCGATCTGCTCGACCGTGACGAACTTCTTGGTCGGCTGTCCGGCCAGCATGACGTCGCTGATCACGGCCTCTTCGCTGATGCCGCGGGCCCGCGCCGTATCGGGGATCTGCTTGTCCACCAGGGGCGTACGTACATACCCCGGGCAGATCGCGTTCACCGTCACGCCCTGGGTGGCGGCCTCCAGGGCGATGGTCTTGGTCAGGCCCAGCATGCCGTGCTTGGCGGTCACATAGGCCGACTTGAAGGGCGAGGCAACCAGGCCGTGGGCCGAGGCCAGGTTGATGATCCGGCCCCAGCCGCGCGCCTTCATGCCGGCCAGGGTCAGGCGGGTGGTGTGAAAGGCGCTGGTCAGGTTGATCGCCATCACGGCCTCCCACTTTTCGATCGGGAAGTCCTCGACCGGCGCGACATGCTGGATACCGGCGTTGTTGACCACCACCTCGACCGGCCCCAGGTCGGCTTCGGCCGCGGCCACCAGATCGGCGATCTCGTCGGGCTTGGTCATGTCGGCGCCGTGGTAGCCGACCGCGACGCCGTGGGTCCCGGCCAGGCCGGCGCGCAGGGCCTCGATCTCGGCGGCGTCGCCAAAGCCGTTCAACATGACCTTCATGCCGGCCTCGGCGAAGGCGGTGGCGATGCCCTGGCCGATGCCGCTGGTCGAGCCGGTGACGATGGCGGTTTTGCCCTGGATCATGAGCGCGCGGTCTCCTCTGTCGGTCGCGGTTGGAAAGCGGACCCTATACAAGCCCTGGCGGGCGCAAACCAGAGGGAATGCGAGACCGCGGTGAATCGCGAGGTTTCCGGGGGGTTCGCCGCGTCCGGTCCCAATCGCGATCCGGGTTTAGAGGCAGCTGCCCTCGGCGAGGATGACGACAACGCCGCTGACCATCACGGCGTTTGTGACTGGGTCGCGCCGCACGCCGATTTCGCTTGGTCGACCGGCAAACCGGCCTTGTCGCACAATCAGGCTGTCCGGCGTCCTGCCATGGCACCAAAGATAGGCGGCCGCCGGCCCGGCGGCGCTTCCCGTTGCGATGTCCTCGACCCGGCCGAGATTGTCCCAACTGCGGCCTTCGCATGCTTCGGGGTCGAGTAGATAGGCGAACTTGCCGCTCAGCCGCGCGAGGCGTTGCTCGAGGTCGGTGCAACGGACCCGCGCCGTGGCGAGCGCATCGGCTGTAACTGGGACGATGACGTAGGGCAGATCGGTCGTGACCGTCGCGATGGGCAGCCGTTCGGCGAGCGCGCCTGGTCCGAGCCCGAATCCCTCCAGAATCGCCGCGGCGATCTCCGGCGTTGCTATCTGTCGATAAGAGGCGACGCCCTGGTCCATCTCGACCCAGAAGCCGTGCGCCCGACGCTGCGTTTCGATCTGAACGACGCCGGATTTGAGGGCGACCGGCCAGGTCATTTCCGCCTGCGATCCGGTCAGGTGATGGAGCACGGCGGCGGTCCCCAGGAGGGGATGTCCAGCAAAGGCCAGCTCCTCCTCGACCGTGAAGATACGGGCCGTCACGCGGTTTTGGCCTGGATGGTCCACCCGGAAGATCGACTCGAACTGACGCAGTTCCTGGGTGAGCCGCTGCATCGTCGCGGGCGAGAGCCGGCCCGCTTCGGGAAAGACAGCGAGACCGTTGCCCGAAAGCGGCTGCCGGGTGAAGACATCAGCCTGAATCCATCGCAGGCCCAACAACGGGCGCGGCGGCGAAGGCGCTGGCTAGCGGACGGTGCCGCTGAACTCGCGAGCGCCCTCGCCCCGCCGTTCCGGGTCAGGCGGCGGCCTTGGCTCGTTCCCTTTCGACCTCGCCTTTTAGCGCCTTGATGCTGTTGATCTGCCCGCCGACGATCCAGTCGCCTTGGCGGTAGTCGTCAAAGAAGACCCAGACCCGGTTGTAAGCCTCGGCTTCATCCCAGGTCGCACCTTCGATGTCATAGACCGCCCGGGCCACATCTTCGCCGAGACGCTGCTTGCTCTCGTTGTCGAGGAGAGTCTGCAGTGTCGTGAAGGTGAAGCGGTAGAGCGGCTTGGTTGGCCGGCCGGAAATCTGACCGACATGGGTCGCCGGCAGCTCGTGCAGGTAGACCCAGGTGAAGGCCTCGGCGAACTTGCTGCCCGACAGTCCTTCATAGTCGATGGCGATGCGGCCGACCTTGTCGAGCAGCCGCTCCCGGTCCTTGGCAGGCAAGGTGCCCGAGGCGAGGGTCAAGTCAACGATTGGCATGGTTCTATCTCCTGGTTTGGGGCCGTCTCCCGTGGGTCCGATGGGCCAAGGCGGGGGGTCTGCGGTCGCCGGGGCTCCAGCGGTCGGCTCGCGGGTCTCCGCACGGTTGTCGGCATTGAGAAGTTATGCGAGCCGATCAGGTGGTCGCGACCTTCATCCGTCCGCACTCCCACAGACGCCACGCCACCAAAAGGTTGATCAGGACGAAAAGAGGAACCCCGATCATGGGCGCGATGGACATCGGGTAGGTAAAGACCGCCCGAGCGTCCGGCAGGCCGGTGAAGACCTGCAGGGGGCCGGGCAAGCCGAGTTGCAAGACGATGGGGGCGGCCGGGACGATGACGAAGGCGCCGATCAGGTTCCAGATCATGAACGCCTTGATGCCGATAGCGCCCCGCCTTGCCCGCCCTGCAACCCAAAAGGCGGAGAGCCCGAAGAGCAGGTCTGGGACGCCAACAATAATCTCGAAGGAAAGCGGAAACTCGCCGATCCATGTCTTGTAGGCCGTGCCAAGCGCGGCGATCCGCAGACCGTGAAAATAGGCGAACCAGTGCCACGGCGTCCTATCGACGATCCGCCGCAGGTCCTCGCGGACCGGGCCAAAGAAAACCACCGGCAGGACACAGGCGCTGATGGTGATCAGTTGGAGCCAGCAGGCCGGCATCCAGCGCAGCAGACCTTCGCTGACATAGAGGCCGCGCGCGCCGAGAACGCTCGTGGCAATGGCATAACCCGTGAGCCACAGCAGGTAGACGAAGGTCGGGATCATGGAATCGCGACGTGGGGTGGCTTGCCGGCTGCGCCAGGTCAGCGCAAAAAGGAAGCCTAGCTCCACGGCAAGCAGGATCGGGGTCAGGGACGGTTGCATGGCTCGTTCTCGCTCCTCTCGTCGTTGCTCCTTTGCCGCCGGCCCGGGCCCGCGACGGAGTTGCCTTTCAATGCAGGCGGTCGCTCGGATGGACAGGCTCAGCGCGGTGCCTGCTTGGCCCTTCTCAGCGCTGACCTGACGAGCGGGGCATAGCCCTGATTGGCAAGCGTGGCGCCGATCTGTTTGAAGTAGTCTTCGCTGCCCTTGATCCCGTGGGCCTCGACCAGGCGGTTGACCAGGTTGAAGAGCCCAACCACGCTGATCACATCCTCGATCGCCTGGTCCGACCAGCCGGCACGGCGTAGCCTTTCGATGTCCGCCTTGCCGATTTCGTCCGGGGTCCGGGTCAGTTTCGCCGCAAAGCGCAGCGCCACCCGGAGTCTCCCGTCGAGCGCTTCGTGGTCGTTACCCCGCTCGATACTCTCGATCAGGGCCAGATCGATATCCATTGCGGCCAGGGTCCAGCTATGAGCCCCGACGCAAAAGCTGCAGCCGTTCAGCTTCGAGACATGAGCCGCGATCAGTTCCCGCTCGGCCGCGGTCAATTCCGACGCGCCCGCCATGACGCTTTCGATGAACTGGAGCAGGGGGGCGTAGCGGTCTGGATCGCGCAGGAAAACATCGGCAATGCCCTGGAAATCCTTGGTTTGGTTCAGATAACCCATGGTTTGTTCCTCCTTTTTCCGTTCAATTTCATTGCATTCGATATGAAATGGGCCAAAAAAATTAGCCCAGCAATGACAGCGACGTGCGGATGTGTCGCTTCACCAGGGAACGGTTCTGGCCACTGCGCACCAACAGCGCCACGCTATAGACGGTTGTCGCCAGGAACTCGCCCATGGCTTTGGTGTCGCGATCTGCCGCCAGCTCTCCGGATTTCTGTGCCGCGGTCAGCCGGGCGGTAAAGCTGTCGCGCAGAAGCGCCAGATGGTCCCTGACACGGGCTGCGACGGCTTCGTCCTGCGCGGCGAGTTCAACGGCCGTGTTGCACATCAGGCAGCCAACCGCACCGTCGTCTGTTTCCATCAGTCGGAGCAGGACCTGGAAAGTCTTCTCCATCGCCCCCAGGACCGGACCCTGTGACGTGATCGCGGCGATGATCTGGCTGGTGACGGTCCGACGGTACTTATCGAGGGCCGCCAGGAACAGGCCGTGCTTGCTGTCGAAAACGCTATAGAGGCCGTAGTAGTTGACGCCGGTACGATCCACCAGATCGCGGATCGAACTATCGAAGTATCCCTTGGCCCAGAACTGGTGCATCGCCTGTTCCAAGGCGTCTTCGGGGTCGAACTCTTTGGGTCTGGCCATTGGCGAGGAATTCCATATCGGATGTTATGAAAAAATATGGAACACCGAAATTCGATGTCAAGGTGGCGGCGGCACTTTTTGCCGTCAGGCCTTTGCCCGCAGCTCGGCCAGGGCCCGCGCCGCCGCATCGACGCGGATCTCGCCGGCCTCGACGAGCCGCGCCGCGACCTGGTCGATCTCGGCGCCTTCGGCCCCGGCCATGATGGCGATGTTCTGGGCGTGGAGCGCCATGTGGCCGCGCTGGATGCCGCTGGTGGCGAGCGCGTTCAGGGCCGCGAAATTCTGCGCCAGCCCGGTCGCCACAGTGATGCGGGACAGAACTTCGGCGCCCTCGCAGCCAAGGATGGCCAGGGCGATCTGTGCCGTCGGATGGGTCTTGGTGGCGCCGCCGATCAGCCCCATGGCGAGCGGCAACTCCAGGCTGCCCACCAGGTCGCCGTCGCCATTGGCCTCCCAGCGGGACAGCGGGCCATACTGGCCGCCCCGCGCGGCAAAGGCATGGGCGCCGGCCTCCAGCGCCCGGGTGTCGTTGCCGGTCGCCAGGGCGACGGCACTGATCCCGTTCATGATGCCCTTGTTGTGGGTCGCCGCGCGGTAGGGGTCGGCCTCGGCAAAGTGGCCGGCGGCGATGATGTCGTCGCGCACCTGGGCCCCGCCGATCGCCTCCAAAGGCCAGACCGCCCGGGCCCGGGCCAAGCGTCGGTCGGCCAGGTTCGAGAGGATCCGCAGCAGGGACCGCCCGCCGGTCCAGGCCGCGAGCCGCGGGGCCAGGGCTTCGGCCATGGAGTTGACCGCGTTGGCGCCCATGGCGTCGCGGGTGTCGACGATCAGATGGGTGATCACCATCGGGCCGCCGCGGGTCTCGAGCAGCCGCACCTCGAGGCCGCGAAAACCGCCGCCAGCTTGCAGCAGGACCGGGTCGATGGCGTCGCAAAGCGCCCTGACCTCTTCGGCTTTCCCCAGAATCAGGTGACGGGCAAAGGATGCGTCCGGCAGGTCGAGCAGTTGGATCTGGGCGACCATTTCGCTGCCGGAAAGGGCGGTGGCGAAACCGCCGCTCTCGCGGCAGAGCTTGGCGGCATGGCAGACCGCCGCGACCACCGACGATTCTTCCGTCGCCATGGGAACCAGGACGTCGCGGCCATCGACTAGCATGTTGGTCGCCAGGCCGAGCGGCACCGTCATGGTGCCGATGACGTTCTCGATCAGCCGGTCCGCGAGAGCCTTGGAGAGGTTGCCGAAGTTGCCGAGATGATCCCGCTGGGCCTGATCGAGTCCGCAGAGCGCCGCGACACGGTCCAGCCGCTGATCGATCGTGTCTCGGTGAAAGCCCGGCAGCCGGGAGGTTTCGATAGGCATGGCGTTATCTCCTGACGCAGATCGCCCGACGCAAGGGCGGCGAGCCTAACGCGGGTCCGCGGGGTTCGGCAAAAGGTATCCCCGCGCAAAAACTCTACGTCTAATTGCCATTTCGACGGCGCCTGACGGCCTTGCGACTTGACTTTCTCCAGCTTTGCCCGTCCCCTAGCGCCTGTCCTTCGATGGCGCTTGCCAACCGATGGCGGGCGAGACGATCCGCGGGACGACGTTTGGGAAACGAAGATGCAAAGCCGCAAGAGCGGTAGGGAGGTACAAGAATGAAGTACGGATTCCTCAAGACCTTGGCGATCGGCGCTGTTGCCATCGCCACGACCCTGGCGATCTCTACCGGCGATGCCGAAGCGAAGAAGGTGCGCTGGAAGATGCACACGGCCTTCGGCGAGAATGTCGCCGTGATCGGCCCCGTGGGCTATCGCATCGCCGATTGGGTGCGTGCCATGTCGGACGGCGACTTCGACATCAAGGTGTTCGAGCCCGGCGCGCTGGCCGGCGGCTACGCCTATTACGATCCGGTCAGCCAAGGCGCTTTCGAGGCGGCCTACGGCACGCCCGGCGCCAACCAGGGCAAGAACTCGGCCTACGCCTTCCTTTCGACCTGGCCCTTCGGCCCGGGCGCCTTGGAGTTCAATGCCTGGATGCGCTATGGCGGCGGCATCGAGCTGGCCCGCGAGCTCTACGGCAAAGACAACATCATGTACTTCTATTGCGGCATGATCCCGCCCGAGACCTCGGGCTGGTTTCGCGAGCCGATCGAGAGCCTCGATCAACTGAGGGGTCTCAAGATGCGCTTCTTCGGCATGGGCGCCAAGGTCATGCAGAAGTTCGGCGTGGCCACCCAGCAGCTGGCCGGCGGCGATATCTACCCGGCGCTGGAACTCGGCACCATCGACGCCACCGAGTTCTCCATGCCGGCGATCGATCGCTCCTACGGCTTCTATCAGATCGCCAAGTACAACTACTTCCCGGGCTGGCACCAGCAGTCGACCACCAACGAGATCCTGGTCAACATGGACAAGTGGAACGAACTGTCGGACCCGCACAAGGCGATGTTCGAGGTAGCCTGCACGGCCAATATCGGCATCGAGCTGGCCGAAGGCGAGGCCCTGCAGCCGGCCGCCATGGCCGCCAACGAGGCCGACGGCGTGAAAAACATGTCCTGGCCCGACGAGGTCATCGACCAGCTTCGCGAAAAGTGGGAAGAGGTTCTGGCCGAGGAAATCGCGGCCAACCCCGATGTCGCGCGCCTCTGGGACAGCTTCTCCACCTTCCACGACCAGTACGTGATCTGGGGCGAGAAAGGCTATTTGAAATAGTCTCTGGCCGCTGACGGGGGGTTCAATCCGTTGGCAAATTCGGGACGACCGGCGCACGTCGCGCCGGTCGTACCTTTCTTCGCCGTGGAGGTGTCGGCTGTGAAGGCCGAGGCTGGGCAAACAGCGTAAATCATAACGATAGGCTAACGGTAATGGGCGCACTCCTGAAGCTTGCCGATGGGCTGGATTTCATATCGCGCGGCGTCGGGAAGAAGATCAGTTGGATCATTTTAGCCCTGATCTTCATGATCATGTTCGACGTGATCACCCGCAAGATCGGATTCATCAAGGACTGGTCGGCGGACCTCACCATCGAGTACGGCTATTCGGTATCCTTCATCCTGCAGGATCTCCAGTGGCACGTTCACGGGATCCTGCTCTTGATGACCTTCGGGTTCGGCTACCTTTTCAACGCTCATGTCCGGGTCGATATCTTTCGCGAGGCCGTTTCGCGCCGCAAGCAGGTCTGGATCGAGACGATCGGCCTGATCGTCTGTGCGCTGCCCTTCCTCATCGTGATGATCTACTACTCCTGGGCCATGACCTATGCCTCCTACACCCAGGGCGAAGGGTCCGAATCCCAGGTCGGCATCGGCATGCGCTTCATCATCAAGTCGTTCCTGATCACCGGCTTCAGTGTTGCGCTCATGGCCGTGATGGCGACGCTCCTGCGTTGCTTTGGCTATCTGTGGGGCGATGAAGTGCTGCGGAGGGAGGCCGAGAGTAAGCTCCAGTTTTTCACCGACGATAACCCCTTGCCGAAACTAATCCTGCCGCTGGACCTGGACGAAGCCTCTGGCTCGAATGAAGGAAAAGCCGACCATGGCTGAGTTTTGGGAATGGTTGGTGGACGACCACCTCTATGAGTACATCGGCGCCTACATGTTCCTGGCGCTGGCGCTGACCCTCTTCACCGGGCTTCCGGTGGCCATCGCGCTGGGCGGGGTCTCCCTCGTTTTCGGGGCCTTCGCCATCTGGCTCGATATCTTCGATGTCTCGGTCTTCTTTGCGGTGGTGAACCGCATCTGGGGCGGCGACGGTGCCTCTGGCGCCGTGCAGAACCCGATTCTCGTGGCGATTCCCTGTTTCGTCTTCATGGGCACGATGCTCGAGAAGTCGCAGGTCGCCGCTCACCTGCTCCATATCCTGCAGATCATGCTGCGCCGGGTGCCCGGTGGACTGGCGCTCTCGGTGACCGTGATGGGCACGATCATGGCGGCCACCACCGGCATCATCGGCGCGTCGGTCGTGATGATGACACTCTTGGCGCTACCGACCATGTTGAAGCGCGGTTACCAGCCGTCACTCGCCTGTGGCACGATCGCGGCCTCGGCCACCCTGGGAATTCTGATCCCGCCCTCGATCATGTTGGTCCTGATGGCGAACCTTCTGGCCGTTTCGGTCGGCAACCTGTTCATCGGTGCCGTCCTGCCGGGGCTGGTGCTTTCGGGGCTCTACTTCATGTACATCATGACCCGGGCCACGATTAACCCGAGCGTCGCGCCGCCGATGCATGAAGACGAGATCGACCTGCAGCCGACGAACATGATGAACCTCTATCTGTTCCTCGGCATCACGGCGCTGCTCGTCGCATGGAATGTGGTGGCCAGGAAAACCGGAGCTATGCCGGACGTGAACTGGAATCTCACGACGTTCCTGGCGATCTTCTTCCTGGCCATGTTCTTTGGCAAACGCGAGGGCGACACTCTGTTGGGCGGCATTCTGAAAGGCTTCGTGCCGCCGATCTTCCTGATCATCCTGGTGTTGGGTTCGATCTTTGCCGGTTGGGCGACCCCGACCGAGGCAGCCGGCGTCGGTGCCTTCGGCAGCATTCTCTTGGCCTGGGTGAACGGCACCCTGACCAAAAAGGTCATGGGCGAGGTCTGCCACCGCACCGGCCTGACCACGGCGATGATCTTCTTTATCTTCGTCGGAGCGACCGCTTTTTCGACGATCTTCCGCAACGTTTACGGCGAGGACCTGATCATCGGTCTGGTCGAGTGGCTGGACCTGGGCCCCTGGCCGCTGCTCTTCATCCTCATGTTCGCGGTGTTCCTGCTCGGCTTCTTCTTCGACTTTCTCGAGATCACCCTGATTATCCTGCCGGTTTTCGCCCCGGTGATCCGCACGTTGGCCCCGATCTTCGCGCCGCACCTGGGCCTGGAGGTGCCCAGCAACCTGGCGGAGACCCAGTACGTCGAATCCCAGGTGATCTACTGGTTCGCCATCCTCGTCGCGGTCAATCTGCAAACCTCCTTCCTGACGCCACCCTTCGGATTCGCGCTCTTTTACCTGAAGGGCGTGGCCCCGACCTCGGTGAAGATGCAGGACATCTACCGCGGCATCATCCCCTTCGTGCTCCTGCAGCTGGTCGGTCTGGCGATTGTGATCAATTGGCCCTCCCTGGCCCTCTACCTGCCCAACAAGATGCTGGAATGAGACCCGCGCCGCGCGTCGCCGCGCGGCCTATTTCCAGACCGCCTGCGCCACGCGCCGGAAATTGCCGCCGAGGATGCCGGCGATCTCCTCGCCGTCGAAACCCACGGCGGCCAATTCCTCGGCGACCTCGGGCAGGCGGCGCACATCGAGAAAGGTGATCGGGCGGTCGTAACCGGCGTCCAGGGGCCAGAAGTGCCGGTCGCGGGCCACCGCCTCGGCCATGGAGCCGCCGCCCGGGGTCGCGCCGTCCTCTCCCTCGTCGTCGGGGGCATAGTCGAGGCTGATGCCGACATGGGCAGCCGCTGTCAGCTCCGCGACATAGGCGGCGTGGCGGGCGACCGCGCCGGGGCTCGCCTCTTCCTCGCCGAGGAACAGGTTGATGCCGTTGATGCCGATCACGCCGCCGGTGGCCGCGCAGGCCTTGATCTGGTCGTCGGTGATGTTGCGCCCGTGATCGACCAGAGCCCTCGGGTTGGAGTGCGAGAAGACCACCGGCGCGCTGGAGCGCTCCATCGCCGCCATGGTGGTCTCGAAGCCGCTGTGGGAGCAATCCACCACCATGCCGACCCGGTTCATCTCGTCGATTGCCGCACGGCCGAAATCGGTCAGGCCGCTGTCCTCGTCGTGACATCCCGAACCGGCCGGATTGTTGCGGTTGTAGGCAAAGAGCATGTGCCGCACGCCGAGCTCGTAGTAGAGCTGAACCAGATCCAGGCGGCCGTCCAGGGCGTTCATCCCCTCGATGTCGAAGGTCACGGCGATCTTGCCGTCGCGCCGGGCCTGGTCGACCTCGGCCACCGTGGAGACCAGACGGCAGTAGGGTGCTTCTTCCGGCAAGCGCCGGCGCAGGGCGGCGATGTTCTCGATCGCCCGGGTCCAGGGCCGCGGGTCGAAATAGACGTTGATCGACAGATAGCCGACCCCGGCCTCCAGCCAAGGGCGCAACAGCGGGTCGAGCGGCGCGTCGGGCAGCAGCTCGAAGCCGCCATGATCATCCCACACCAGGCTGTCGCGGTAGAGCGCGCGCGGGTCAGTCATGGGTTTTACCCTTTTCTTTTGGCGTGATTTCCGCCGGGGGCGTCGGCTGGGCAATCTGAGCCTTCTGGATTCGGTCGGGCGGCGTCGGCTTCGTTTGGCTCACTTCGGGCGCGATTTCGCGCCGCAGCTTGCGCAGGAAGGCGTTGGCGAAGTCGCCGTAGTCATTGGCGGTTTCGACGAAGGCGCCAGGCCCCTGGATCACATGATTGCGATAGTAGGCATCGATGTCGAACGAGTCACCGCGGGTGTAGGTGAGGATCGGCAGGCCGTTGATCACGATCCCCAGGTCCGCCGCCGCCTGGCGCGGTCCGGCAGGGAGCTCGCCGGTGTTGTTGTTGCCGTCGCCCGAGACGTCGATCTTCAGATAGCGGCCCTCATAAGCGTTTTCGACGATCAGGCGCACGCCGAAATCGATGGCCCGGCCGACCGCGGTGAAGCGGCGGTCAGGGTCGCGTTTCGCCGCCTCGACTTCGGCGGCAAAAGCCATCACGCTGGCCGGGTCGGTCAGCAGATGCCAGGGGATCATGTGTTGCTCGTTGACCTCCGAGCTCCACTGAAAAAGCGTGACCGCCACCCCGTCCTGCTGACCGATCAGGGCGACGATCTCGGGTCTGCGAAAGGCCCCGGCGATCCCCTTCATCAAGAGATCGTACTCGAAACCGTCGACGCTGGCCGAGGTGTCCACGGCAATCACCAGCTCCATGGAAACCGGAACTTTGGCCTCGACCGGTTCAGCCAGCAGCAACAGACCGCCCGCCCAGGCCGTCACGGCCGCCCTGGCAACACACCGCAGAGGTGACCTGTATCTGAATCTACTTACCACTGCCCGCCTGCAAAGCCGATGGGTGCGATCGTCCGTTGCCGGTTATGGTCGCACGGCTCATCCCCCAGGCCAACCGCTGTCGGGACGGCGGTCCCCGGCCTGTGCTAGTCTGCCGGGCAGGCCTGGACCTGGAGCGACAGATTAAGCCATGGGACTTCGCTACCGAGACGTGGTCGCGCTGATCGATAAAGCGGAAAATCTCTATGTCGATTTCCTCACCAGGGTTGCGGAGGGCGACAAGGAGGTCGAGGCCGTAGACAAGCTCGCCAAGGCGTTCGAGAAGCGCCTGACCGGCTTCGACGCCGACATGAAAAAAGAGGTCAAGAAACTGCGCTACGACATCGGCCGGCTCAAGCAGCAACGCAAAAGGAAAAAGTGATGCCCGCCAAGACCCTGGACGACATCGCCGCCGAGGCGAAGAAGCTGAGCGGCGAATTCAAGGCTCAGATCAAACTCGAAGAGGCCTTCATCCGGGAAATCAAGGCGCTCGGCAAGGAACTGACGCTGATGAACATGCGCCTCGAAAGCTACGAAAAGGACAGCCGCCACGCGGTGGTGGTGCTGCGCCTGGAGGTCGACAAGCTCAAGAAGGGTTAGGTCCCCGACCCCATGAGGATCGCTGCGAGATCGAGAGGAACCCGCCATGTCCGTGATCTACAAGGAACTGCTGGAGCGCAATGCCGCCCTGCGCGATGAAGTCGGCAACAACTATTTTCGCCTGCACGACATGAAGCCCAGTCGCAAGAAGCGCGACGACCTGGCCAAGAAACTTCAAGACACCAAGCGATTCCTCGACCCGCAGCTAAAACTGCTCAAGACCGAAGTCCTCCTCTTGAAACGGAAGTCCTGAGGTGCGAGCCGCCGGCTACATCGTGGCGCCGATCTGCCAGGGCACGAACTCGTTGTCGCCGTAGCCCAGGGCCTCGGACTTGGAGGGCTCGCCGGAGGCCACGGCCAGCACCCTGGCCAGAACCTCGGCGCCCTTATCCTCGATGGAGACGCCCTCCAGCACCTCGCCGCAGTCGATGTCCATGTCGTCGGTCATGTTGCGGTAGACATCGGAGTTGGTCGCCAGCTTGATCGAGGGGGCGGGCTTGTAGCCGAAGGCCGAGCCGCGCCCGGTGGTGAAGCAGACCATGTTGGCGCCGGCCGCCACCTGGCCGGTCACCGAACAGGGGTCGTAGCCCGGCGAGTCCATGAAGACAAAGCCCTTGCGGTCGATCTGCTCGGCATAGCGGTAGACCCCGCGCAGGGTGGTGGTGCCGCCCTTGGCCGCCGCGCCGAGGGATTTTTCCAGAATCGTGGTCAGGCCGCCGGCCTTGTTGCCCGGCGAGGGGTTGTTGTCCATGGTGCCGCCGTTGCGCGCGGTGTAGTCCTCCCACCACTTGATCCGCTCGATCAGTTTTTCGCCGACCTCGCGGCTCTCGGCGCGGCGGGTCAACAGGTGCTCGGCGCCGTAGATCTCGGGGGTCTCCGACAGGATGCCGGTGCCGCCCTGAGCCACCAGCCGGTCGACCGCCGCGCCCAGGGCCGGGTTGGCGGTGATGCCGGAGTAACCGTCCGAGCCGCCGCACTGCAGGGCCAGGGTGATGTCGCTGGCCAGGCAGGTCTCGCGCCGGGCCTGGTTGGCCCGCGGCAACATTTCGCGGATCATCGAAAGCCCGCGGTCGACGGTCTTGCGGGTGCCGCCCTGGCCCTGGATCGTCATGGGGCGGAAGGTCTCGCTCTCCTCCAGGCCGTAGTCCGCCATCAGGCGCGGGATCTGAAAGACCTCGCAGCCGAGCCCGACCAGCAGCACGCCGGCCAGGTTGGGATGCCCGGCATAGCCCCACTGGACCCGCTGAAAGGCCTCGAAGCCCTCGCCGTTGGCGGCCATGCCGCAGCCGGTGCCGTGGACGAAGGCGACCACCCCGTCGATGTTGGGGTAGTCCGCCAGCAGGCCGTCGCGCTCGCAGGCCTGGGCGATAAAGCGGGCTACCGAAGCCGAGCAGTTGACCGAGGTCAGGATGCCCAGGTAGTTGCGCGTGCCGACCTTGCCGGTCGACCGGCGATAGCCCTGGAAGGTGGCGCGCTCGGCCTCGGGCACCAGCGGTTCCTCTTGGGCCGCCTCGGCATAGCGGTAATCTCTGGCGAAATCGGCCATGGCACAGTTGTGCTCGTGGACGTGTCGGCCGGGTTCAATGGCGGCGCTGGCAAAGCCGATGATCTGGCCGAACTTGCGGATCGGCGCGCCCTCCGCGATCGCCGCCAGGGCGATCTTGTGACCCTTGGGGATGCGCTCCAGGGCGCGCAGGCCGGCGACCTCGGCCCCCGCCGGCACCGAATCGATGGCCACCAGGATGTTGTCCTCGCCGTGCAGGCGCAGGGTACGGGGCTCCAGGGTGATGACGTTGTCGCTCATGGCGCGGGGTCCTTTGGCATGGCCGGTTCACCGGCAGGGTAGCGCGCCGGCCGCTGTGCGCAATAGCGGTGGTGGGACCTTGCGCCTTGCTGTAGAGAATCGACGGAGCCGGGGCGGATCGCGCCCCGCCTACTGCCATCATCGCGAGGGGCGGCCATTTGTCATTGACGGGGATCAGAGACGCGGTCTTCGCCTCGCTCAGCCGGCGCTTCTTCTATGGCTGGAGCGTGCTCGGCGTGGCCGGCCTGGGGATCTTCGCCAGCGGTCCGGGTCAGTCCCATACCTTCAGCGTCTTCGTCGGGCCGATCGGCGCCGAGCTCGGGGTCTCCAGCGCGGCCATCGCCTCGGCCTACGGTCTGGCGACCCTGGCGGCGGCTTTCCTGCTGCCGCAAATGGGCCGGCTGGTCGACCGTCACGGCCCCCGCTTCATGACCCTGCTGGTGGTCGGCGCCCTGGGCCTGGCCTGCATGGCCTTCGGGGCGGCGGCCAATTTTCTCTGGCTCGCGGTCTGTTTCGGGCTGCTGCGTTTCTTCGGCCAGGGCTCGTTGATGCTGAACTGCGCCAACCTGGTGTCCCAGTGGTTCAACCGCAAGCGCGGCTTCGCGCTCGGCCTCATGGCGCTGGGCTTTGCCGCCTCCATGGCGGTTCACCCGCCGCTCGGCCAGTATCTGATCGATGCGGTCGGCTGGCGCGCGGCTTGGGTCGTGCTGGGTCTCTTGACCTGGATCCTGATGCTGCCACCGGTCCTGTTGCTGGTGCACGACCGGCCGGAAGACCGGGGGCTGGCGCCGGACGGCGACCCGCCGGCGGGCGCCGGTCAGGACGGCTCGGCGGCGGAGCTGAACGGCCTCAGCCTGGGCGAGGCGCTCCGGACCCCAGCCTTCGCGATCCTCGGGATCACCATGTGCGCCATCGCCATGCTGGTCACCACGCTGCACTTCTACCAGGTCTCGATCATGGAGGCCCAGGGGCTGCCGCCCGATATCGCGGCCAGCCTCTTTACCGTCTCGGCGGTGGTCATGGTGCTGGCCATGCCCCTGGTGGGGCGTGCCTTCGACCGCTTTCCGACCCGCTATGTTCTGGTCGTCGCGATGCTGGTCACGGCGACCAGCCTGATCGCCATCACCTTCGCCGACGGCCTGATCACCGCCCTGGTCTATGCGGTGGTCTTCGGCTGCAACAACGCCTTTTCCATGACCATGTTCGGCTACATCTGGCCGCGCTACTTCGGGCGCCGGCACCTGGGGTCGATCCAGGGCACCGGCCAGATGATCGGCGTGGTCGGCGCCTCTCTCGGGCCGCTGCCGGTGGGTCTCGCCTTCGACTATCTCGGCAGCCCGGTGGGCACGCTGCAGCTCCTGGCGCTCTATCCCGCGGCCTGCGCGCTCCTGCTGCTGTTCCTCAAGACCCCCGCCGGCGTCACCGGCCAGGGACGTTTGGAGTAGGGCCTCCGACTTTGAAACAAGGCCGCGGTGGCATTTCTCCCTATCCCGGGCCGCGTCGAGACCCTAGAATCGATGACTTCTGAGGCAAAACAAACAAACTTCGGGGAGGACACAACAATGACGGCTTATGTGGTCGGACGGCTCGAACTGACGGATCCCTCGTGGGTGGAGGCCTATATCCCCGCCGTGCAGGCGCTGGTCGAATCGCACGGGGGCAAGTACCTGGCCCGCTCGCCGGAGTTCGATATGGTGGAGAGCAATGGTCCGGCGCCCAATATCGTCGTGGTCATCGAGTTTCCGTCGCGCGAGGCGGCGGTGGCCTTCTATCAGTCGGCCGAGTACCAGCCCTGGCTGGAGGCCCGCAAGGCCGGCGCCAAGAGCGAACTGATCCTGATCGACGGGCTCTAAAGCCTAGTCTTTGCCGCGCCGGGCGGCCATCACGCGGGCGAAGATCTTGTCCCCGCTGGCAAAGGTGTAGTTGTTGTAGTTGCCGGCGAAGACGGTGACCACGATGCCCGCCCCCGGCGCGATGAAGAGGCGCTGGTCGCCATTGCCGACGGCGCGGACGATGGTGTAGCCATCGGGTCCCTTGATCTCGCCGGGATACCACATGAAGCCGTAGCCGTAGACCCCTGGCGGCCCCCAGGGGACGTTCGGGACATGGCGCTGGGTCGAGAGCGCGACCCATTCGGCCGGAATGACCGGCTGGCCGTTCCACCTGCCCTGGTGCAGAAACAGCGACCCGATCTTGGCCAGGTCGCGGGCCCTCAGGCGCAGACCCGAGGCGGCGCTCGGCGATGCCTCGGGGCCCCAGGCGGATGATCCGAGCCATTCATAGTCGGTGATGCCGAGGGGCCCGAAGAGCGTCTCCTCGGCGTAGCGGTCCAGGGGCTTGCCGGTTTGGCGCTGGATCAGACCGGCCAGAACCTGGGTCAGCCCGCCGTTGTAGTACCAGCGCTCGCCAGGCGGGTCGCGAACCTCGCGCTCCAGGACCATGGCTACGGGGTCGGGGCGGTAGTAGAGCCGCCTCTCGTCGTTATCGATGCTGGTGTAGGGAACCGACATTTCGTTCCACTCGAGACCGGCGGTCATGGTCAGGACATGGCGCAGGGTGATCTGCTCCACGCCCCGCCCAAAGCCGCCCTCGAGATCCTCGAAATAGTCGACGATTGGGCGCGCGATGGCCGCCTCGTAGTTGCTCTCCAAGGCGAGACCCAGCAGCGCCGAGGTGACGGACTTGGTGACCGAGCGCAGGTCATGAAGGCTGTCGCGCTCGAACTGGACCGTCCCGACCGGTCTGACCCAGCGCTCGTCGGGACCTTCGAAATAGCGTTCATAGACCAGACGGCCACCTTGCTCGATGACGACCGCATGAACGTTGCGGATTGAGCCGTCCTCGATCGCCACGGTGATCTTGGCCAAGGCTGCCGGATCGAAGCCGGCTTCCGAGGGCCGTGCGACCGCCCAACCGTCCGCGAGCCGGAGGGGCGCGTCATCCGGTCCAATGGTGCCGACCGGGCTCGTCGTCTGCGCCGCGCAGGCGGCCAGGCTCATCAGGAGGACCAGGCCGGCCGCCGCGCGCCCTGGTGCGATCCCCTTACGCTTTGGCATAGTCTTTCCTTCCGCGACCTCCATTCTCAACCACAAACGCGCTGCCGCCCGCGACGGCCCGTCACAGCATGTTGGCAAGGAGGGTGGCAATTCCCAAGAATGAGAAGAAGCCGGCGATATCGGTGACGGTGGTCAGAATGATCGAGGAGGACTGCGCCGGATCCTGGCCGAGCCGGGTGAGAACGATCGGCACCAGGGCACCGGCGAACCCGGCCGAGACCATCGCCAGAACCATGGACATGGCGATGACCAGGACGAGGCCGAAGGAACCGCTCCAGATATAGACGCCGACGCCACAGGTCACAGCGACGGCCAGTCCGTTGATGAACCCGACATTGACTTCCTTCAGCATGACCGGGAACCACTGGCGAACCGTGATTTCGCGCAGGGCCAGACCGCGCATCGTGACGGCGAGCGCCTGCGCCCCGGCGTTGCCGGACTGGCCGGCGACCACGGGAAGCAGCACCGCCAGGGCGGTGAAGCGGGCGATGGTGTCCTCGAAGAGCCCGACCACCGCCGCCGCCATGAAGGCCGTCAGGAGGTTGATCTCCAGCCAGGGCAGGCGCTTGCGCACGGCGAAGGTCGCCTTCGAAAGGGCCTTCTCGTCCTTGCTCGCGCCCACCATCTTCTGGATGTCGGCGGTGGCATCTTCATGCACGGTCTGGACCAGCGTGGCGTGGTAGACCACGCCCAGAAGGACGCCGTTTTCATCGACCACCGGCAGATCGACCAGACGGTTTCGCTCGAGCGTGTCGGCGACCTCCTTGCTCGTCGCGGTTGGGCCCACGGGGGCGGAAACCGGCTGTGCGAGACTTTCCAGCGTGTCGGCCGAATCCGCGAGGGCCAGGTCCTGAATCGAGACCTTGGCCGTCAACTTGCTCATCTCGTCGACCAGAAACAGGCTGCGGGTCGTCTTGGCCCGGCTTTCACGCAGCTTGTTCAGGGTCTCGCTGACGGTCATGGATCCACGGTACAGGGCAATCCGGGTGTCCATCAGGCGCCCCGCGCTGTCCTCGGGATAGTTCATCATCGACCGCAGTCCGGCTTGAATGGCCGGCTCCAGCCCCGTCAGAAGCTGCTCCCTGTGGTCGTCTTTCAGGGGCAGCAAGACACGCAAGGCTTCGCCCGGCTGCAACTCGGACAGGACCGAGGCCGCGACCTTTTCCGGGAGCTGGCACAACAGGGCCCCGGCGGCCACGGGAACGAGGTTTTGCCACAGCGGCAGCAGCACGTGGGCGGGCTGCTTGGCCAGGATCGCGGCGGCCTGCGGCGGGTCCATCGATTCGATCCGTCGTGCCGCGTCCGACGGATAGTCCAGCAGGAAGCGGCGCGTCAGTGCCGTTTCGGCCTTGGTCGGGTTTCCGTCCATCATGTGGCCTCCTTTGCGTCGGTTTCGGCCGTTTGCGATCCGGGCGCGACAAACCGCAACAGGTTGGACGCGACCAGAATAAACGCCATGACAAGGTGCGCCCAAAGCGAGCTGAACCCCTGTGACGTGGAGACCCTGGGAACCTCGGCCAGGCCTTTTCGCATTGTCGAGCAGGCGAGACCGCCAAGGACATTGCCCTTTCGGCCCACGACCGGTAGCAGGGGATGGTCGTCCCATGCCGGGATCGTCGCGATGGAGGCCAGTGTCGCGCGGTTCGAAAGCGGCTTGACCGAGGTGTCCAGGCTGCCGGCCAGGGTTGAATTCGCTCTGCTCTTGACCAGGACGCCGATGGCAACCAGTCCCTTGTAGGCACCGGATTCATCGGTCACGAAGATATGACCGCTGACATGGCTCCTGCGTTTCTTGATGTAGCGCAGGGCATCGGCGACCTCCGTCGTCTCCACGAAGGACGGCACCGAAAAGTCCATCCAGGCCCCGACGGTCCCGTTCGGATAGGTCAGCGAGTTGCGGAAGTCCCGTGCCAGGTCTTGCTTCACTTCAACCAGGATGCGGTCGAGATACTCGCCCTCGACCAGCCGCAAGACGCTGGTCGCATCTTGATAGCCCATGGCGGTGATAATACCGGCCGCCTTTTGGACCGGCAGAATCTCGACGCAACGGGCCGCTGTCCAGGGCACCATGAAGCCGACGACCGGAGCGGAAAGGCGGGCCGGTATCGTCTCGAGCAGCGCGGCGGCGTCGCTAAACTCGAGATCTTCCAGGACCCGCGCCGCGGACTGCGGTTGAGCCTCCAGAAACGCCGTTGTGAGCGATGAATGTTCAGTCATCGTCATCACCCGGGGTCACGACAATCGTGACCTCCTCGTCGAACAGCTTGGCGGGGACGCTCATGCGCCCTTCCGGCGTGGCCAGGATGACACTGGTCGGCGTCAGCTCGAGCACCTCGCCCTCGACCGAGCCGAAACGGGCGAGCTGTCCCGGTTGCAGCTCCTGCTGGAGGTAGTGCGCTCCGATCAAATTGCTCACCAGGGTCCGCGCGCCCAGTCCGAAAGCCAGGGAGAGGCTGCCCAACACCGCGGCGATGGCAATGCCGACGATGGTGACGAGGAAGGTAACGTCGACGCCGATCTGGTCCATGCCGATGACGATCGCGGTCAGGAAGGTCACGCCCTGTGCCAGGGCGCCGAAGAGATCGCTTTGGCCGACGCCAGCGGACGACACGGTGGTCGACACGAGATCGCGGACCAGGGAACTGACAAGGTAGCCGACCAGGACAATCAGCCCGCCGGCGACAAGCGTCGGCAGATAGGCGATCACGCGATCGAGCCAGGACGAGAAGGCATCCAGGCGAGCGGTCTCGGTGGCGGCGGTGATGAAGAACAGGATGACGACCCAGAAGGCCGCGTTTCCGACCAGGACCAGAACCCGTGTCGAAAGCCGCACCTTGGCCCAACTCCCTGCTCTCAGGAAGCGGTCGAGCACCCGGTTGGCGGCGTCGCCGCCCCTGACGATGCCGGCACGGACCAGGCGCGCGATGATCCAGCCGAGCAACAAGAGCACGAGGGCGCCGACCAGACTGGGTATATAGGAGATGACATTGACTAAAACGTCGTTTGCGGCCCTTGAAAGGTCGGCCATCAATGTTGAAACGCCATCCATTTTCATTCCTCCTCGGGAAAATTTTCTCTAGCTAGGCGGACTCGTCGCAATGCGGTACAGACTTGATTGAGGCCAACGGATCCCCCTCAATCGAGATCCAGTGGGTCTTCGTCGCCGACCGAATCGAACTCGTCGCGAAACTGCTCGACCGCTCGCTCGGCGGTGTCCGCGTCCAGGACCCGGGCGATGTGAAACAGGCCGTCGCCCTGATTGACGACGGGTAGGTTGGACATGCCGATCAATACGCCGGCATCCTGGGCCGTGATTTCCAGTTCCCGGCTGCCATAGGGATCCGCGATGCCGCCCAGGACCTGCCCGGCCTCGATGCGGGCGCCGGAATCGAGGGGGGACCGCAAAATGCCGCCCTCGGGCGCCCGCACCCAGTAGCTCGAGCTCGCAAAGACCGGGGCCACCTTGCTGGGACCGACCCGTTTGTTGCCAGTCATGCCCAGGCTGCGCATCACCCGTACGATCCCGTTCAGGCCGACCCGAACCGAGGCCTCGTCGAAGCGCAGGGCCTCGCCGGCCTCGTAGACCAGGGTGGGAACGCCCAGCTCCATGGCCGACTTGCGCAGGGAGCCGTCGCGCAGCGACGCATCGAGGATGATCGGCGCGGCAAAGATCTTGGCGAGTTCCTTGACCTGCGGGTTGGACAGGTCGCCGCGTATCTGGGGGAAATTGGTGCGATGAAGAGCCCCGGTGTGGAGATCGATGCCATAGTCGCAGCGTTTGACCACTTCGTGCAGGAAGACCTGGGCCAGCTGCGAGGCGAGGGATCCCTTGGTGGAACCCGGGAAGGATCGGTTGAGGTCGCGGCGATCGGGCAGATAGCGCGTGTTGCCGATGAAGCCGTAGACGTTCACGATCGGGACCGCGATCAGCGTGCCATGCAGGTGCGAAAGCCGGGACAGGCGGATCAGCCGTCGGATGATCTCGACCCCGTTCAACTCATCGCCATGCACCGCGGCACAGACGAAGAGCTTGGGCCCCGACCGATGCCCGTGCACCACATGGGTGGTGAGCGTCATCGGCGTGTGGTCATAGAGCAGACTGATCGGCAGGTCGACGGTCTGGCGCGAGCCCGCCAGAATCTTCTCCCCGCCGATCTCGAAGGGCTCGCGTGCCTTCGATTTTGCCTTTTTAACCACGGCCACGGGTCTTTGTGTTCTTGGGTTTGGCGTGTTTTTCGATGAATTCGATGATTTTGCCGGCGACATCGATGCCCGTGGCGTTCTCGACGCCCTCGAGCCCGGGCGAGGAGTTGACCTCCATCACGACCGAGCCGTGATTGGAGCGCAGCAGATCCACGCCACAGACGTTGAGGCCCATGGCCTTGGCCGAACGCACCGCCGTCGAGCGCTCCTCCGGGGTGATCTTGATCACCTCGGCCGAGCCGCCGCGGTGCAGGTTCGAGCGGAAGTCGCCCTCCGCGCCCTTGCGCCGCATCGCCGCGACGACCTTGCCGTCGACCACCAGACAGCGGATGTCTTCGCCGCCCGCCTCTTTGATGAACTCCTGAACCAGGATGTTGACCTTGGCGCCACGGAAAGCCTCGATGACCGACTTGGCCGAGTTGTGGGTCTCGCCCAGGACCACGCCGATGCCCTGGGTGCCTTCCAGCAGCTTGATCACGACCGGCGCGCCGCCGGCGATCTCGATGACGTCGTCGGCGAACTTGGCCGAGTTGGCAAAGCCGGTGACCGGCAGCCCGATGCCGTCGCGCGCCAGCAGCTGCAGCGAGCGCAGCTTGTCGCGCGAGCGGCCGATGGCGACCGATTCGTTGACCGGGTAGACCCCCATCATCTCGAACTGGCGCAGCACCGCCAGACCATAGAAGGTCACCGAAGCGCCGATGCGCGGGATAACCGCGTCGTAGCCGGTCAGCTTCTCGCCCTTGTAGCGCAGCTCGGGGCGGTGCGAGGTGATGTTCATGTAGCACTGCAAGGTGTTGATCACATCGATGCTGTGGCCGCGGGTCTCCGCCGCCTCGACGAGGCGCCGATGCGAATAGAGCTCGGCGTTACGGGCCATCATTGCGATTTTCATGACGTTATTCCTCTTCTGTTATGGGTTTTGCCGCGGCTTTTGGTCGGCGATGCGGCTTCTTGGCTGTCGTTCGTTTAGTGGGTTTGCTGCAATAGGACTTGGCGGGGTCGACCACGAACTCCCCGATAATGGCGGAGCGGCCGATCAGCATGCGAAAACCCATTTGGTCGCGGTCGGTCAGGGTGACCTCGATCGGCCATTCCCGGCCGCCCAGCTGGATCGGCGTTTCGATCACGAAACGTTTTTCGCGCTTGCCGCCGGAGTTTGTCACCCAGCGGTAATCCCGCGCCGGTGCCGTGCAGGATTGCTCGATGGCATCGTCGCGCTGGACCGGATGGATATCGAAGCGGACCCAGTCCTGCCCGTCGCTATGAAAGGGGTAGATATTGAACGCATGGAGCGCCGAGGTTCGGGCACCGGTATCGACCTTGACCTTTATTTGTTCGATGCCGAGTTCGGGCAGCGACGCCCACTCCCGCCACCCGAGCGAGGCCTTCAAGGCCTTGGCATCACGAGAGGCGCGCTTGGCGCTGGTCTTAGCCGTCTTTGGCATTCGCATTCCTCCTCCCGGTTGCGGCTGGCATCTTCCTGGTCGCACCGGCTGGCTTGGCCGGCGTGGTCGTCTTGCCTTGGACCTCCGGAGGGTCTTCCAGAACCTCGGCCACCGCATGTTTGGTGACATGGCGGTAGTTGCGCGTGAGCGACTGGCTGACGACCGACACATAGGTCCCCAGGTCGATGAGGACAAAGCTGGCCTCGTACAGTTCGTCGGCGACATTCCTCATGAATTCGTCGGTGATGCGTCGGCGGCCGGCGACCTCATGAAAGAACTTTCTGGAGATCCGGTAGCGCCCATTCTGTTTGCCTCCGAACTCTAAATCGTAGAGACGGGCGAGCGATGCCGCCACCGCCTCGGCCGACTTCCGACCTGTTGCCATGGCCCCCGACACCTCCCGAAATGCGCCAGCGAGACTCCTCTGGTTGGTCCGCGCTGCCTTGATTTGATCTTCGTAAAATATAGTGTTGTCTGAGAAAAAGTCAAGTTTTATGTTCTAGAGATAAAAAAACATCATCTATAGATGATAAAACATATGCAAAATTCTCACTGATGACAGCCCGGCCGAGCGCGGCCAAAGGCCTTTTCCATGATGCTTTGGGCCAGGGTTTCGCCCCCGGGATCAATCGTCCGGATGCACGATCGGTCTTTATGGATGGGATGGCGCAAGGCAGGCTGCTCGGCGGACGGCACCAGTCGTCGCAGCCGGATCGGCCTCCTAGATTTTCCCGCGTCGCCGCAGTTCCGCCTCCAGAAAGGCCGCGATCTCGGTCTGACCGAGGATCTTGGCTTCCTCCAGCGGCGTCGCGTAGTCGTCGATGCCGGTGCGCGCTTGCGGGTCGGCGCCCCGGTCGAGCAGGATCTCGATGGCTTCGCGGTCTTGGGCACCGACCGCGTAGTGCAGCGGCGTGTAGTCGTTGAGGCCGCGTTGGCTTATATCGGCGCCGGCCTCCAGCAGCAGCGCCAGGACGGCGTGCCGGTCCGGACGCTCGCCGCAGGACAGCGCGGCGATCAGCGCGGGAAAGCCCGCGTGGTCGCCGTAGTTCGGGTCGGCGCCCAGGTCCAGCAGTTCGCGAATGAAGGCCAACGGCGCGTGATAGATGGCGTACTCCAGCAGGTTCGCGCCGATGGCCTCAGGGCCCGGACAGTTGGGAAAATCCGGCGAATCGCCGAGCCCGGCTTTGACGCGTTCCATATCGCCGCGCTTGAAGGCCTCGTGCAGCTCCAGCAGGGGGTGGTTCATGGCGCGGTCACTTCAATCGGTTGCCAGCGGGCCATCATTCCATTGGCGCCCGGGCCTCGGCAAGGCGTTGTCCTTTGTGGCGGGTTCCTCGGAGCCTAGCCGAAAATAAATCGACATTGGATCAATGCGTTAGGGACACTCTCCATCTGCTCTTGTCATTGCCGGGCTTGACCCGGCAATCCAGGGATTGCACGGTCTGCGCCATTCCTGGACCCTCGGGTCAAGCCCGAGGGTGACAACCAATAAACTGGCCACCCCCGCAGCCACCTAAAATCACTTAACTCATGTTGAGTCGGATTCTTAGACTGATCGGTGGGCAGGGCTGGACGAGACGTGAGGCGCGATGGCCGAGGCAACGACACAAGCAAAGTCACTCGAGCCGCCTTGGCGTGTCGCGGTCGATGTCGGCGGCACCTTCACCGATCTGGTGCTGGCCGACGGGGCGGGCCAGGTCGCGGTCGTCAAGGTGCCCTCCACGCCCGAGGATCCGGCCGAAGGGGTGATCGCGGCGCTGTCCCGCGCGGCCGAGGCGATGGCTCTCGCGCTGCCGGATTTCCTGCGGCACTGCTCGCTCTTCGTCCACGGTTCGACCGTCGGCACCAACATTCTGGTCGAGGGCAAGGGCGCCCGGGTCGGCCTGCTGGTGACCCGGGGCTTTCGCGACAGCCTGGAGATCCGCCGCGGCATCCGCGAGAACGCCTGGGACCATCGCGCGCCCTACGCGCCGGTCCTGGTGCCGCGTTTCCTGCGCCTGCCGGTCTCCGGGCGGATCGACCGCAGAGGCGACGAGGTCGAGCCCCTGTCCCGGGAAGACATCGCGGCGGCGGCGGCCGTCTTCCGGGAAGAAGGGGTCGAGTCGGTTGCCATCTGCCTCTTCAATGCTTTTCTCGACGAGACCCACGAAAGGGCCACCGAGGCTCTGCTGCGCGAGATCTCGCCGGATCTCTGGGTCTGCCGTTCCAGTGCCGTGGCCCCGGTCATGGGCGAGTACGAGCGCAGCTCGACCACGGTGCTGAACGCCGCCATCGCGCCCCGGGTCGTCGCCTATCTGGAGACCCTGAACGGGCGGCTTGCCGAACTGGGGCTGCCGCGGCCGCTGTTGCTGGTGCAGAACAACGGCGGCGCCATGACCTTGGAAAGCGCCGCCGCGCGGCCGGTCTCGCTGCTGCTGTCGGGACCCGCGGCGGGCGCCGGGGCATTGGCGCTCTACGGCGCCTCGATCGGCAGCGGCGATCTCATCTCCATGGAGATCGGCGGGACCAGTTGCGACGTCATGCTGGTGCGCGACGGTCAACCCGAGCTGCGCGAGTCTTTCGCCCTTGCCGGCTATCACCTCGCTCTCTCGTCCATCGACATCCATTCGGTCGGCGCCGGCGGCGGCACGGTGGCCGGAGTCGACGACGGCGGCCTGCTCTTTGTCGGGCCGCGCGGCGCCGGGGCCCGGCCGGGGCCGGCCAGCTACGGCTTTGGCGGTCGCGAGCCCACGGTCACCGACGCCCAGCTCATTCTGGGCCGTCTGCGCCCCGGGCGCTTTGCCGGCGGTGCCCTGACCTTGCTGGCCGAGCCGGCGCGGGAGGTGATGACGCAGGCCCTGGCCGCGCCCCTGGATATGTCTCCGGAGGCGGCGGCCGTCGGCCTCTTGCGGCTGTTGGAACAGACCCTCTATCAGGCCGTCGAGCAGATCAGCGGTGCCCGGGGCCATGACCCGCGCCGCTTCGTCCTGGTGGCCGGCGGGGGCGCCGGGCCAATGTTCGGCGCCGCGATCGGCCGTCGCCTGGGCTGCCGCTTCGTCTACCTGCCGCGCCACGCCGGGGCCTTTTGCGCCCTCGGGATGCTCTGCAGCCCGGTCAGGCACGCCTTCTCGCGGGTCCATCTGGTTCGTCTCGAGGCGGCCGTCTGCGACGACCTTCGCCGCGGCCTGTCGGCCCTGCGAGACCAGGCTCTGGCCCAGTTGCGGCGCGACGGTTTCGACGCGGCGGAGATTACTCTTTCCGGCGAGATCGACCTGCGCCATCCCGGCCAGCTCGGCACGATTTCCGTGCCCTGCCCCCTGGAGGCGACGCCCGACCCGATCTCTCTGCGGGCCGCCTTCAACGCCGCCCACGACCGTCTCTACGGCCACAGCCAACCTAACGCGGCGTTGGACACGGCCGCGCTGCGGGTGGTCGGCAGCGCCGCCCTGCCGGCCCTGCAGCTGGCCCAAGCCGCGCCCTCGGCGACAGCGCCGGAGCCGGTGGCGCGGCGCGAGGTCTACTTCGAGGCGTCCGGCGGTCGGCTGGGCGGCGGTTCAGGTCAATGGGTCGACACAGCGGTCTATAGCGGCGCCGACCTGCGTCCGGGCCATCGCCTCGCCGGGCCCTTGCTGGTCGAGGAGGCGACGGCGACCATCGTCGCCGGACCGGGCGACGAGCTCAGTGTCGATGGCGCCGACAATTTCGTCATTCGATTTCTGGACCGGGAGGCGCGTTCATGACCCCTAGCGACGGCACACTCGATCCGGTCACCCTGGCCCTGGTGCAGAATCGGCTGGACCACATCGCCGGCCAGATGGGCCAGGTCATGCTGCGCACGGCGCGCAGCCCGATCTTCAACCAGAGCCACGATTTCTCCTGCTTCATCACCGATGGCCGGGGCCAGTTGATCAGCCAGGCCGACGGGATTCCGATCCACACCGGGGGCGGCAGCCTGATCGTCGAGGCAATTCTGCGCGACTTTGCCGGCCGCATCGCGCCCGAGGACGTGTTCCTCTCCAGCGACCCTTACGTGGCCGGCGGCAATCACCTGCCGGACTGGGTGATCTCGCGCCCGGTCTTCAGCGGCGCGCGTCTGGTCGCCTTCCTGTGCAACCGGGCGCACCAGTCCGATATCGGCGGCGGCGTGGCGGGCACTTACAATCCCGAGGCCCGGGAGATCTTTCATGAGGGGATCCGCCTGCCGGTTCTGCGCCTGATCGAGGCCGGCCACCTGCGCGACGACCTCTGGGCCCTACTGCTCTTGAACAGCCGCTGCCCCGAGCTGCTCGACGGCGACCTCCAGGCCATGCTGGGTTCGACCCGGGTCGGCGCCCGCCATATCGAAGCACTGGCCGCCGATCTGGGCGAGCTCGATTACGACCGGGCCATCGCCGGTATTCTCGACCATGCCGAACGGCGCATGCGCCAGGCCCTCGCGGCCCTGCCCGACGGCGTCTACCGGGCTGCCGAGATGAGCGACAACGACTGCTTCGAGGCGACCGAGATCTGGTACCGTGTGACCCTGACCATCGCCGGCGACGCGGCGACCGTCGATTTCACCGGCACCGACCCGCAGATCGAGGGTTTCAAGAACAGCTCCTTCGCCAACACGCGCTCGGCGGTCTATGTCGCCCTGACCTCGTTCCTCGACCCCTCGATCCCGCGCAACGAGGGCACCTATCGCCCGATCACCGTCGTCGCGCCGCTCGGCAGCACACTCAACCCGCGGCCCCCGGCGCCCATGACCATGTGCACGGTCTTGCCCTCCCACGAGATCATTCAAGCCTGCTGGATGGCCCTGGCCCAGGCCGATCCGGATCGCGCCTGCGCCGGCTGGGGCAAGATCAGTCACTGCAACATGGCGGGCGCCGACGGCGCCGGCGGCACCTATGTGATGTACCACTGGGGCGCCCTGCCGGCCGGTGGGGCGGTGGCCGGGCGCGACGGCCTCAACCAGATCGGACCGCTCAACTCCCTGGGCAACCTGGTGGTGCCCAACTGCGAGACCTACGAACAGCTCTATCCCGTGCATTTTCAGCGCCAGGAGTTCCGCTGCGATGCCGCCGGTCCAGGCCGTTTTCGCGGTGGCAGCGGGGTCGACTATGCCTGCCTTGTCGAGGGCGAGGCGGTCTATGCCTTTCGCGGCGAGGGACAGCGCACCCCCTCGGGCGGCGGGGTGCGGGGCGGCGGTGCCGGGGCGGCAGGGGCCGCCGAGGTTCTGCCGGCCGGCGAGGCGCCCTTCGTCCCCCCGCAGTTCGCCGCCGCCCGGCTCGGGTCCTTGGAGTTGCGACTTTCCTCGCCCGCCGGCGGCGGCTGGGGCGATCCCCTGACCCGGGATCCCGAAGCGGTCCTGCGCGACCTGCGCGACGGGCTGATCAGTGCGGAAGCGGCCCGTGAGACCTACGGCCTGGCGGTCTCGGCGGACGGCCGTCGGGTCGATGAGGCGGCGACGGCCCGGCTGCGCGGCAAGTGAGACCCGCATCACAGGCAAGGAACTTGGCGGGGATCGGCGGGCTGTCCTAAACTGACAGTGGCATGATCAGCCCAGACAAGCCGACAAACCGACAAGCCGACAAACCGACGAGGAGACCGTATTATGTTCGATCGCGACGCCTTCATCGAGGACTGCAAGGCGGCCCTGGCGCAGGATCCGAGCCACAAGGCGGTGCGCGAGGTCGTGGCCCGGGCCGTGGCCGATCCGGCGGCGGTGGTCGCCGGCCTGGGCGAGCCGGTTCTCGGCGGCGTCCAGAAGATCCACCACGCCGCCGACCTGACGATCCTCAATGTGGTCTGGGCGCCGCGCATGACCCTCTTTCCCCATAATCACGAGATGTGGGCGGTGATCGGCGTCTACACGGGGCGCGAGGACAACATCTTCTGGCGACGGCTGGCAGACGACCCGCAGGGCCGGGTCGAGGCGGCGGGCGCCAAATCCCTGGCGCCGGGCGATGCCGAACCGCTGGGCCACAACATCATTCACTCGGTCACCAACCCGCTGGGCAAGTGCACCGCCGCGATCCACGTCTATGGCGGCGACTTCTTCGGCATGGCCCGCAGCGAGTGGGAGCCGGAGAACCTGTCCGAACAGCCCTATAACCTCGAGCGCAACATGAAGCTCTTCGAAGACGCCAATCGCTAGAGCCTTTCTTTGTCATAGGGAAGCATTTGACCGGGATGATTTTGCCTTCTGGCAAGGCGCGTTTCGAAGAGCGATACGCGTATCGGTCGAGAAGCGGAACGCGACCAGAAGGCAAAAGAACCCGGCCTTCGGTGGGTCCTAGACGATCATCGGGAGCGTTCCGCTGCTTGCCCGATGCCCAATCTCCAAGACCGGGGGCATCGCGCCGCAAAGCGCGCCTTCCCGAATGATCGCCTATGACCCATCAAACGCTTCCCTATGACAAAGAAAGGCTCTAGGCCGGCGCGGCCTGATCCAGCGGACCTCGACCTCGGATCAGGCCGTGGAGCGCGTCGGACCGGGTTCTGGCATCAGCTCCCGTGCCTCGGCCAGGAGGCCCTTGAGGGCGAGAACGAGTTGGCGGGTGCAGGGGGTGTCGGGCAGCGCTTCGATCCCCTGGCCGTGGCTCGGCGCGGCCGCTTCCAGATCCTGCAAACAGGCCTCGTGCTTCAGGACCACCTCCAGCACGGCCTTTCCGGCTTCCGGCGGCAGGGCGCCGCCCTGGCCGCAACTGTCCTGCCAGACGGCCTCGCCGAAGCGCAGGCTGTTCAGGACCAACTGGGCCTGTTCGTGGCTGAGCCAGATGTCGTCCGCCGTGATGGCCGCGCGCTCTTGCAGCTCGGCGGTGTCTTCCGCGGTGATGCTGCCCGGCTCGCCGCGCTCGGGCAGGGTCAGGCCCCACACCGTTTTGGCGCCCGGTATCGCGGAGCGCCTGTCGCGCCTGGCGGTTCGGATAACCGCCACGATCACGGCCATACCGCACAACAGCGCGGCCGAGGCCACGCCGAGTTCCAAGAAATCCACAAGAGCTCTCCCTTGCCCGCCAGTTGAGGCTCTGTCGTCCTGGACGATCCGGCCCGCCATTTCACGATTCCTCGACGCTGATTTGCCTCACTGGCTCAGGCCGGGGATCGCGATCGATTGATTTTCCTTCGTGTTCTTTACCTCTTTTCGGGTAACTAACCAATATATAACAAAGCGATTACACAATTGCGAGTCCTCTTTGGTCCCGACTATTCGCTCTTTCGAATTGAAGCGGGCCCGACTTATGGTCGTATTTTCAATTGGTTCGTCGCCAACCTGAAAACGGGCGCGGCAGCTAGGGATGCGGGAGGACAGAGTGCGCCCGGACCCCACTGCCGGGATTGTATCTCTGCGACAACTGTCAAAAGTCCGCTGGTCGGCGGTTTTCGCTTCTTTGCGAATTGTTTATGACCTGTCGGGCAGGGTGAGCGCCATCCGTTTGCGCCATTGGACTAAACACAATGGATTGGGGGAACTGGGGGTCATGACGCACTACGATCTCATCGTGATCGGCAGCGGCCCGGCTGGGCGGCGGGCCGCCATTCAGGCGGCCAAGTTCGGCAGGTCGGTGCTGGTGGTCGAGAAGGGCCGGCGGGTCGGCGGCGTCTCGGTCCACACTGGTACAATCCCCTCCAAGACCCTGCGCGAGACGGTCCTGAACCTTTCGGGCTGGCGCGAGCGCGGCTTTTACGGCCGGGCCTACCGGGCCAAGCAGGACATCACCGCCGAAGACCTCCTGAAGCGCCTGCACATGACCCTGGACCACGAGGTCGAGGTGCTGGAGCACCAGTTCGCGCGCAACGGGGTCGACACCCAGGCGGGGACCGCTCGCTTCACCGGGCCGACGGCGATCGAGGTGGCTTGCGAGGAGGGCGAGATCGTGGCGCTGACGGCGGACCGCTTCCTGCTGGCGGTCGGCACCAACCCCTACCGGCCGGCAGACGTGCCCTTCGACGGCGACAAGGTTCTCGACAGCGACGAGGTGCTGGACCTGCGCGCCCTGCCGCGCAATCTGACGGTGATCGGCGCCGGGGTCATCGGCATCGAGTACGCCACCATCTTCAGCGCCATGGACCTGCCGGTGACCCTGGTCGAGCCGCGCGACAGCCTGCTCGACTTCGTCGACCGGGAACTGATGTCCGATTTCGTTCACCAGCTGCGCGACCGCGGCATGGCGCTCAGGCTGGGCGTCGCGGTCGAGCGCATCGAGCGCGACCCCTCGGGTGCCTGCGTCACGACCCTGGCGAACGGTCGCCAGATCCGCAGCGAGGCGTTGCTCTACGCCGCCGGGCGAACCGGCGCCACCGAGTCGTTGAACCTTGCGGCCTGTGGCCTGGAGGCCGGCCCACGCGGCCAGATCGCGGTCGACGCGACGACCTTCCAGACCGCGGTGCCGCACATCTACGCGGCCGGCGACGTGATCGGCTTTCCCTCGCTCGCCTCGACCTCCATGGAGCAGGGCCGCATCGCCGCCTGCCACGCCTTTGACGCCGACGCGCTGGAGCCGCCCAAGTACTTCCCCTACGGCATCTATGCGGTGCCCGAGATCTCCACCGTGGGGATGACCGAAGAGGAGGTCCAGGAACGCGAGATCCCCTACGAATGCGGCGTCGCGCGCTTCCGCGAGACCTCGCGCGGCCACATCATGGGGGTCTCTAACGGTATGCTGAAGATGATCTTCTCGCTCAAGACCCGGCGCCTGCTGGGCGCCCACATCGTCGGCGAGGGCGCCACCGAGCTGATCCACATCGGCCAGGCGGTCCTGAACCTGAAGGGCACCCTGGACTATTTCGTCGAGAACACCTTCAACTACCCGACCCTGGCCGAGGCCTACAAGATCGCCGCCCTCGACGCCTGGAACCGCATGCCGCGGGAGTAGTGCCAGGGCCAGGGCTTGGCTCATGGGTCCCTGGAAAGCCGGGCCCGGCGTCACGCCCCGAAGAACAGCACCGCGCCGGCCAGGGCGCCCAGACCGCAGATCGCCGCGCCGAGACAGGCCGGGGTCACCTGTTTGGCGCCCCGTCGGCCACGCCGCCGCGCCCAAAGCAGCCCGAGAACCGCGCCGACAAGGCCCGGCAGGGCGGCAAAGAGCAGGAGAAAGCCCTGCCAAAACCCCTGATAGTCCATCATGTGGCAATGACCCAACGGTCGGTGAATAATTTTGTCCGTTTCCAGCAGCCATGTGTACCAATACATGGCTGCTGGCTAGCGCGACGGCGCGCCCACAGCGTGAGCGAGGATAGCCCGCCTGGCGAGTGAAGGCCTAAGGGTCATTGAAAATGACCCTTGATACCAACTCAGCCGAGGATCGAGTCGCTGACCGCGCGCGGGTCGCGCGGCTCCCAGCGGCCGGCCTCGACCAGATCGAGGAAGTCGCCGACCGCCCGGTTGAAGGCTTCCGGTTCCTCCAGGTTGCAGGCATGGCCGGTCTTGGGGATGACCACCAGGCCTGACGAGCGAATGGCGCGCTTCATCAGGATTCCCGGCAGCAGGCAGGGCTCGTCCTCGTCGCCGGTGACGATCAGGGTCGGCACGGTCATGGACCGCATGGCTTCTTCGAGGTCCCACAGGGACGGCCGCTCCTTCTGGACCCCGCGCATGGTCAGGGCCGAGCCGGCGGCCGAGTGCTCGGTCAACTGGTCGGCGAAGACCTGCCAGCCGCGCGGGTCCTTGTTCTGCAACTGGACCCGTGCCGGGCCCAGGCCGTAGGTCGCCGCGAAGGCCGCCATCCCGTCGGTCTCCAGGCGCCGGGCCGTCGCCTCGGTCTCGGCGCGGAACTGCTCGCGCCGGTCGGGCTCGGCGCCGTAGCCGCAACCCGCCACCACCAGCGAGCGCGCCGCGGCCGGATAGGTCAGGCCGAAGTGCAGCGTGGCGAAGCCGCCCATGGAAAGCCCGACGATATGCGCCGCGGCCAGCCCCAGGTGGTCCAGCACCGCCTTGATGTCGGCACAGGCCCGGGCCTGGGAATAGCGCGCCGGGTCGTCGGGCAGGTCGGACGGCGGAAAGCCCCGGGCGTTATAGGCGATACAGCGGAAGCGCCGCGCGAAGTGGCGCACCTGCGGCTCCCAGGAGCGGCAGTCGCCGGCGAACTCGTGCACGAAGACCACAGGCTCGCCGCGCCCGGTCTCTTCGTAATAGAGCTTCACCCCGTCGTCGGTCTCGGCGTACGGCATGACGGTTCCTTTCCCGATGGCTCCCGTCACTTTGCCCGCTGAAGCCGGCGAAGGCTAGCGGGCCCAGAGGAACGAGAGAACCATGAGCCCCCCAACCTTTTGCCTCGCCTCGCGAAATGGTCTATTGATCGGCTGGAGGGTTGCCATCCCTGCGCACGGTTCAACTTTGTGCGAAGGGCGGTTTCTGGGGGAGCGGTGCCGTGACAGAGCGTTTTCAGATCGTCTTGATCAAGCCGTCGCACTACGACGACGACGGTTACGTGATTCAGTGGGCCAAGGCCTGGGTGCCGTCGAACACGCTTTCCTCGATCTATGGCCTGCTGGTCGACGTAATCGAACGCAAGGCCTTGGGCGCCGATGTGGAGATCGCGCTGGAGGCCTATGACGAGACCAACACCATCGTGCCCATCAAGCGCACGATCAAGGCGTTGAGCGCGCCGGGCGCCAAGGGCATCGTCTGTCTGGTCGGGGTGCAGTCGAACCAGTTCCCCCGAGCCATGGACATCGCCCGGCAGTTCCGTGCCAAGGGCATCCAGGTCGCCATCGGCGGCTTCCACCCGTCCGGCTGCATCGCCATGCTGCCGAAGCTGCCGCCCGACCTGCAGGAGGCCGTCGATCTCGGTATCTCGCTTTATGCCGGCGAGGCCGAGGGGCGCCTGGAGGA
>JAJFGK010000162.1 GCA_021776195.1 Kiloniellaceae bacterium
CAATTGCCGCAAGGTTCTCGCCGGCCTAGACCTTATTGGCGCGACCTACGACAAGGAACAGCTCAATTATTTCGCCGGGGACCATAAGCAGCCGGCCTATACCGCGATCAATCCGAACGCCGAGCTGCCGGCGCTGGTCGATGATGATTTCGCGCTGTGGGAATCCAACGCCATCATGGTCTACGCGAGCGAGAAGCTGGGCAACAAGACTGCGTATCCGGACGACCCCAAGATCCGCGCCGACATCACACGCTGGCTCCTTTGGGAATCCAGCAAATGGTTCGGCACCTGCTATGCCTACTTGGTCGAAAACGTGGTCAAACCGATCCTCGACGATGTGCCTGACGAGACGCTGCTGGCCAATCATGCGCCGACCTTTCATGCGCACGCTTCGATCCTGGAGAACGCGCTGGCCGGCCGGGCGTGGTTGTGTGACGATCACGCCACTATTGCCGACATTGCCGTCGCCGCCCCGATGCATCTCCATGCGGCACAGAAGCTACCGCTCGATGACTATCCCAACATTCAGGCCTGGATGGCGCGGGTCGAGGCCCTGCCCTGCTGGCAGAAGTCGGACCCCATACCGCATATTCCACCGGAGTTTCTGGCCAAGCTTGCCTGACCGCGCTTTTTCCCCAGGCGGTGTCAGGGCAAGGTGACGAGACCTCCGGAGGTCACGTAAGTCTGGCCGGTGATGAAGCTGGCCGCGTCGCTCAAGAGAAAATAAGTGAGTTCCGCCACGTCCTTGGGAACGCCGACGCGCGCCGCCGGCGTTTGGGCGACGATTTGCCGGCGCATGTCGTCGCTCATGTCTTTCGTCATGTCGGTCTCTATGAGGCCCGGCGCCACACAGTTGACCCGAATGGCAGGGCCAAAGGCGGTGGCGCAATTCCGGGCGAACCCGATAACCGCCGACTTCGACGTGCCGTAGGCGATCAGACGGTCCGGGCGGATTCTGCTGGGGGCCAGGCCGTTGATCGATGAAATGCAGACGATGCGGCCATAGTTCCGCGCCCGCATGGCGTCCTTGGCGCGCCAGACGCAATGAAAGGTGCCGTCGAGATTCACCGTCATGATTCGGCGCCAAAGATCGAGCGGCATGTCGGCGTCGTCCTCGAAAGAGGCGATTCCCGCATTGGTGACAAGCAGATCGACCGGGCCGCGATCGGTTTCGATGGCTTGGTACATGGCGTCGATCGCCTCGTAGGAAGCAACATCGGCCCGGTAGACCTGGCCGTCGCCGCCGGCCGCCTTCACCTGCGCCAGCGTCTCGTCGGCGGCGTCGGCGCTGGCCGCGTAGTTGATGGCCACCCATGCGCCGGCTCTCGCCAGGCGCAGGCAAATCGCCCGGCCGATGCCGCGTGACCCGCCCGTGACCAACGCGACTCGCCCACCGAATTCAACCTTGGCCATTCGATGCTCCACCCGGCGTTCATTTCGATTGCCAGCCAGCCTAGTCGCAACAGAATCGCTTCTCAAGCCGACAGGCCTGGACCTGGGGTTCAAATCGTTGGGCGGTGCCGCGGTCAATGTCTCGGCATGACCGGAATCGAAGCTCTGGGGGCACGATACTTATCTATTTGAAATATTTCAGACGCGAGTAATTCCAAGTAGGCTAGCAGATGCCAGTTAAGTATCGTGTCCCCAGGACTAGCATTCCAAAGGACCTTGAATTTCATTCATGGGCCTTTGGCAAGCGCAATCGCGCGCCCGCAGCGAAAGCGAGGATAGCCCCAGCGGCGAGTGAGCGTCCAACTACCATTCTTCATGACCGCTGGTATCACTCCGACCGCAGGGTCTCGATGTAGGCGATCACGTCGTCGAGGTCCAGTATCGTGATGTCGAAGGGCTCGATCGGCGCGGGCAGGTCGGTCCAGGGCGTGGCGCCTTCCATCTTGACGAAGGTCGGGTGCGGGCGGCGCTCGAAAAAGGTCGAAAAGCGCTCCTGGTAGTCCGCCAACTTGGCCAGCAGGAAAAACGAGGGCGTCGAGCCGATGCCGGCGTAGCGGGTCTCTTCGCTCACCACATGGCAGCGCACGCAGTTGCTCTCGGAAAAAGCCCTGCCATTGCTCGCCGACCCTTCGGCCAGGGCCGGCCCGGCGGTGGTGGCAGCGAAGATGGCGGCCCAGACCAGGGTCAAGGCAAGCAAGGGTCTCGCTATGCGCATGATGCCCCGACATTAGCGCCTCGTTTCACCTTGCGTCCAGACCCGACTGGGTTCCAGGTGCGCGCGCCTGGCGACGTGATACTTAAGAGCCGGGACCCGAAGGGTTCGGCCGATTTATGCTTCGATAGACCACGGGATGTGGACTGGTGACCTGGTGCAGCTTCAATACGAACGTGTTCTTGAGCCCAGTCTCCAACTGACGAACGTCGGCCTGCTTAAAGTGGCTCACGAATAGGGCACATTAACAGATAAGTATCGTGGACTGCACCCCTGGACTGCACCCCTGTGCTGAGACAAGAAAACTAGGGACAAGTGGTTTGTGATCCCAGGGTCTGCCGTACGGCAGACCCTGGGGGCATCGTTGTTTCTTCGAACTCCTCGGGCGACAGGTAGGCGAGCGCCGAATGGAGCCGCCTCTTGTTGTAGACCTCTTCGATGAAGGCGCCAATATCGCCTTTGGCGTGTGTCAGATCGCGGTAGGGGCGGCCCTCCACTTCTTCGGTCTTCAGGGTCTTCATGAAGCTCCCCGCCGGAGGCTCGCCGCGCAAAGCGGCTGCGAGGGGCGCAAAGGGGGCGGGAAGGCCAATTGATTACGAGTTGTGCCGCGAGAACTCCCGATCATAGAAAAAGCGTAAAACCTTTCCATATCAATAATTAACAATTGTTGATATTTCTTGCCATGCTGGAAAAATGAAAGGAGCCCACATGGCACAGATGAACGTCTCCGTTCCCGACCCGATGAAGGACTGGTGCGAAGCTCAGGTCCAGCAAGGGCGATACGCCACCACGAGTGATTATGTCCGCGATCTGATCCGCCGCGATCAGGACGCCCAGACCGGAGTCAAGGCGCTTCAGGCTGCAATCGATGAGGGGCTGGCGAGCGGGATCAGCTCGCGGTCGCTGGATGAGATTATGGCCGAGGCACGGGCGCGCGCGGCAAGACCCTCACCGCATGAAGGTTAGATTCACCACTCAGGCCGATGCCGATATCATCGACTGTTACATTTACGGTCTTTCGAATTTTGGTCAGGGCCAAGCCGATGCCTACGAGCAAGACCTGCGCCATGCCATCGAGATCATCGCGGACAATCCGCGCCTTGCGGCCGAGCGGCCCGAGTACAGGCCGCCGGTGCGGATCCATCACCACGCCAAGCACTATGTCATCTATCTGATCGAGGACGAACACATCCTTGTTGTCCGGGTGCTGCGCGACGAGGTGGATCTGACAAGGTACCTGGCATCGCCATAGCCATAGCCATAGCCATAGCCATAGCCATAGCCATAGCCCCCACCCCACGCAAAGCTTGCGTGCCGGGCCCGGCATGCCTTAGATGGCCGCCAGCCCTCATGACCAAGGAAGCGCCCCCTCGTGACCGCGAACACCCCCTCCGTCCGTCTGGCCGTCGACATCGGCGGCACCTTCACGGACCTGGTCCTGGAGGCCCCGGGCGGGCTGACCACGGCCAAGGTGCTGACCACCCCGGGCGCGCCGGAAGAAGGCGTCATGGCGGGCATCGAGACGGTGCTGGCCGAGGCCGGCATCGCGCCGGGGGCGGTCGAGCTGCTGATCCACGGCACCACCCTGGCGACCAACGCGCTGATCGAGCGCAAGGGCGCCAAGACCGCGCTGATCGTCACCGAGGGCCACCGGGATTCGGTGGAGATGGCCTACGAGAACCGCTTTGCCCAGTACGACCTGATGGCCGACCGCCCGGCGCCCCTGGTGCCGCGCGCCCGGCGCTGGCCGGTCGGCGAGCGGATCAACTGGCGCGGCGAGACGCTGGTCGAGCTGGACGAGGAGTCGGTGGCGGCACTGCTGCCGCGCATCGCCGCCGAGGGCATCGAGTCGCTCGCCATCGGCCTGCTTCACTCCTATGCCAACCCCGATCACGAGCAGCGCGTGGCCGCCCTGGTCCGCGACGCCTACCCCGACCTGGCGATCTCGCTCTCCTCGACCATCTGCCCGGAGATCCGCGAGTACGAGCGCCAGTCGACGACCTGCGCCAACGCCTATGTGCAGCCCCTGATGGCGCGCTACCTGACGGCCCTGGACGAACGGCTGCAGGCGCGCGGCATCGCCTGTCCCTTCTTTCTGATGACCTCTGGCGGCGGCCTGGCCACCCTGGCGACGGCCATCGAGCATCCCATCCGCCTGGTCGAGTCAGGCCCGGCGGGCGGCGCCATCCTGGCCAGCCGGATCGCCCGGGAATGCGGCCTCGATCAAGTGGTGTCCTACGACATGGGCGGGACCACCGCCAAGATCTGCCTGATCGACGGCGGCGAGCCCCTGCTGAGCCGGCGCTTCGAGGTCGACCGGGCCTATCGCTTCATGAAGGGTAGCGGCCTGCCCTTGAAGATCCCGGTGATCGAGATGGTCGAGATCGGCGCCGGCGGCGGCTCGATCGCCCAGCTCGACGCCGTCGGCAAGTTGGCGGTCGGGCCGGAAAGCGCCGGCGCCGACCCCGGGCCGGCCTGCTACGACCGGGGCGGCGCGGCGCCGACGGTGACCGATGCCGATCTGCTGATGGGCCGGATCTCGCCCGAGGGCTTCGCCGGCGGGCGCTTCAGCCTGGCGCCGGATCGGGCCGAACAGGCGGTCAGCGAGACCCTGGGTCAGCCGCTCGGCATGACCCTGGAGGAAGCGGCCTACGCGATCTCGGAAATGGTCGACGAGGCCATGGCCAACGCCGCCCGGGTCCATGCCATCGAGTGGGGCAAGGACGTCGCCCAGCGCACCATGATCGCCTTTGGCGGCGCCGCCCCGCTGCACGCCGCGCGCCTGGCCGAAAAGCTCGAGATCGACCGCATCGTGGTGCCGACCGGCGCCGGGGTCGGCTCGGCCCTCGGATTTCTGGCCGCGCCGGTCGCCTTCGAGGTGGTGCGCAGCCGCTACCTGCGGCTCTCGGACTACGACGCGGCGATGGTGGCGGCGACCTTTGCCGAGATGCGCGTCGAGGCCGAGGCGATCGTGCGCCTCGGCGCCGGTTCCGCGCCGCTGACCGAACGGCGCACCGCGGCCATGCGTTATCTGGGCCAGGGCCACGAGATCGTCGTCGAGCTGGACGAGAATTTGTTTGCCGGCGCCGCCGCCGAGAATGCCGCGGCACTGAAGGCGCTCTTCGAAGCGGCCTACAAACGCCACTTCAGCCAGATCATTCCGGGGGTCGATATCGAAGTCTTGAGCTGGACCTTGACCTTGGCGAGCCCGCCGGCCGCCCTGGCGGCTGACAAAGGGCCGGTGTCCCGGATCGACGCGCCGGCCCCGAGCGGCAGCGGGCCGGTTTTCTTCCCGGGCCGGGCCGAGGTCCTGCAGGCCGCGCGCTACGACCGCGAGGCGCTGGCGCCGGGCATGCAGTTTGCCGGGCCGGCGCTGGTGATCGAGGACCAGACCACCACCGTGGTGCCGCCCGGTTTCGCGGTCGAGGTCGACGCCCGCGGCTACCTGAACCTGACGCGCCAGACTTGAGCACCTTGCCAGACCTGAAGCAGTGACCGACAGGACCGAGAGGACCCCCTCATGAGCACCGGACAGAACGCCCCCTTCCGCGAGATCGACCGCCAGATCATGTGGAACCGCCTGCTCTCGATCGTCGAGGAACAGGCCCAGACCCTGGTGCGCACCGCCTTTTCGACCTCGGTGCGCGAGGCCGGCGACCTCTCGGCCGGGGTTTTCGACCGCCAGGGCCGGATGCTGGCCCAGGCGGTCACCGGCACCCCCGGCCACGTCAACGCCATGGCCGCCTCGGTCGGTTTCTTTCTGGCCAAGATCCCGCCCGATACCATGGAGGAGGGCGATGTCTACATCACCAACGACCCCTGGCACGGCACCGGTCATCTGAACGACTTCACGGTGGTGACCCCGACCTTCCTGAACGGCCGTGTCGCCGGCCTGTTCGCCGCGACCAGCCACGTGGTCGACATCGGCGGCATCGGCTTTGGGCCCGACGGGCGCCAGGTCTACGAGGAAGGCATCAACATCCCGATCATGCCGCTGATCAAGAAGGGCCAGGTCAACGCCGTGCTGATGGAGATCCTCAAGATCAATGTGCGCGAGCCCTTGCAGGTCGAAGGCGACCTGCATTCCCTGGCGGCCTGCAACGAGATCGGCCGCCAGCGTCTGGTCGCCATGATGCGCGAGTTCGACCTCGACCGTCTGGATGCCCTGGCCGATAGCGTGATCGCCCAGTCCCACGAAGCCATGCTGGCCGATATCCGCAAGTTGCCCTTTGGCGTCTACCGCAATGCCATGCGGGTCGACGGCTACGACAAGCCGGTCGACCTGGTGGCCGAAATGACGATCGGCGACAGCGGCATCGACATCGATTTCACCGGCACCTCGAAGGTCTCCAGCTACGGGGTCAACGTGCCGCTGACCTATACCCAGGCCTATGCCTCCTTCGGCGTGCGCTGCATCGTCGGCTCGGGGGTGCCGAACAACGCCGGCTCCCTGGACCCGATCCGGGTCACCGCGCCGGAGGGCACGATTCTGAACGCGCCGCGCCCCTGCGCGGTCTCGGCCCGTCACGTCACCGGCCAGATGCTGCCCGACGTGGTCCTCGGCTGTCTCTATCAGGCGATCGGCGACCGGGTCCCGGCCGAGGGCGCCTCCAGCCTGTGGAACCCGGTCCTGCTCGGCGGCCATGGCGTGGTCGGGGATGCCGACTACGGCGATTCCATGCCCTTCGCCATGAACGTCTTTCACTCCGGCGGCTCGGGCGCCCGGCCCGGCAAGGACGGCCTCTCGGCCACGGCCTTTCCCTCGGGCGTGCGCAACACCCCGGTCGAGATCAACGAGACCATTGCCCCGATCCTGGTCTGGAAGAAGGAGTACCGCACCGATTCCGGCGGCGCCGGGCGTTATCGCGGCGGCCTCGGCCAGCACATGGAGATCACCCATGCCGACGGCGCGCCCTTTGCCATCTCGGCCATGTTCGACCGGGTGATCCACCCGCCGCGCGGCCGTGGCGGCGGCGCCAACGGCACCACCGGGACCCTGTCGCTGAAAAGCGGCCTGGTGATGAAGGGCAAGGGGCGCCAGCCGATCCCGGCCGGCGAGACCATGATCATGGCGATGCCCGGCGGCGGCGGCCTGGGCGACCCCCGCGAGCGGCCTCTGGCGCTGGTCGCCGCCGACCTGGAGAACGGCCTGATCTCGCGGGAAGCCGCCGAGCGCGACTACGGTGTGACGCTGCAGGCCGATGGCACCCTGGCCCGCCAAGCCGGCTAAGACGACCCGCTAGAACGCAAGCGCCAGGGCGACCACCGTCAGCATCGACAGGGCCATGGCCAGGTTGAGGCGCCGCGTGGCCGTGGGGCTGAGGGCGAGACGCTTCAGGCTGGCCCCGAGATAGAGCCAGATCAGATGGATCGGCACCGAGATGGCGATCAGGATCGCGGTCTTGGCGAGGGCCTCCAGGACGGTGTTGGAGGGATAGAAGGCAAAGCCGCTGAACAGCGTGGTCGTCACGGCGTAGGCCTTGGGATTGATGATCGAGAGCGTGACGCCGTTGAGAAACCCCAGCGGCCGCTCGGCGGCGGCGATGGCGATCTTGCTGCCGGCGGTGGCGATCCGAAAGGCGAGGTAGAGCAGATAGGCGAGCGAAGCCCCCAGGAGCAGAACCCGCAGCCCGGGCAGGGCGAGAACCACGGCCGCCAGGCCGCTGGCAACCGCGGCCAGGACCAGCAGCGAGCCGAAGACCACGCCGAACAGGTAGGCCAGCCCGGCGCGAAAGCCGAAGGCGGCGCCGACCCCGGCCGTGGTCAGGACGCCGGGCCCCGGCGTGATCAGCAGGAAGAAGACGGCAAGGGCGTAGGCGAGCAAGGGCTGGGCGCTTTCAAATGATGTGGAACCGGTGCGTAAGCTGGCCCCACCATGTTAGTCACCCCGGACCATCCGTCAGGATGGAGCCGGGGTCTCGGGCCGACCGGGCACCCCTGGCGGGCTGTCCGGGGTGACGGCTAGATATTCGATTTCACCGACAAGGCGTGTGTTCTAGTCGGTTTTGCCCGCGTCCCGCTGTGCCGCGCGTTCGCCGATCTGCATCAGGTTGCTGGTCGAGATCAGGTGGCAGTAGATGAAGCCGAGCCAGCCGCGCTCGCGCCAATCGAGGATGATGCCGTCGGGCAGCTCGTTGAAGCGCGATTCCTCGATCATGCGAAAGCCGCTCAGGCGATAGGACGTGCCGGTCGCGGTGTTGAAGGTCATTTCCTTGTCGACCAGCAGGTCCTGCAGCTCGAGGTCGGCCATGAAGTTCTTGGTCACAATGAGCTGACGCTGATACTCCTCGCAGAACTTGAGGCTGGTCTGCAGGTCCTCCGAGGGCTCGTTGGCCTGGTACATCGGCGTGCCTTCGGTGTCGCTCAAGCGCTCGCTGGCCTCGTCGATGCAGAGCACGAGCTGATCGCTGTTCGGGCTGTTGGTGAAGACGAAGGGATAACGCCGGACATAGGCGGGGACATAGTGACCGGCCTGCCAGCGACCGTCGTCCTCGAGGAAAAGATTCTCCTGGCGCCGCACGCCCAACACCGCGACCGGTGTCGTCGGCGAGCCCGGGGTAAAGACGATGGGGTAGGACTTGGCCGCCAGCGCCATTTCCTGCATCACCAGGGGCACGGCGTTGGTGGCGGCCGCGAAGGCATAGCTGGAGGCCGCCTTCATGTGCTTGCCGCCGTGGCGCTCCTTCGAGATCGGCGCCGGCCGCTGGTAGAATAGAGGTAGCTCGGCAGTCTCCTGACCGGTGCCTGCAGCCATTGTCGTCTCCTTACAGACAAGTTTGAATTGTGGCGGGATCCTACCGCCTTTGCCCGCCCAGGACCATCGCCCAGGACCATCGCCGACGGCCGTTAAGAATAGATGAGCGCGACTCGGACGCTCCCTACTCCGCCGCCTCGGTGCCCTTCAGTTCGGCCCGGGCGGCGGTGTAGTCGGGCCGGTCGCGGGCCAGACCGCGGTCGAGGAAGGATTGGCGCATGGCCTGGCCGTTGCCGCCCTGGGCGACCATGGCCGCGCGCGGCGTGGGGTCGGTGACCTCCGGCCAATGACCGGGCTGGGGTGCCGCGCCCTCGGCGGCGACGGCCAGGGGATCGTCGTCCTCGATCGCCGGCACCTGGAGCAGTTCCATGCAGTCCCAGGAGGCCTCGAGCGGGATGTTGTTGGGATCGAAAAAGTAGATCGACCAGATGATGCCGTGGTCGACGGCGCCATCGACCTCGACACCGGCCGCTTCCAGCTTGTCCTTCAATGCAAAGAGCGCCTCGCGGCTCGCCACGGTCAGGGAGAGGTGGTCGAAGCCGAGGGGTTCGCGGGTCGGCTTGCCGTGAAACTTGCGGACCATGGGCCTTGCGCCGGCATACTCGAAGAAGGCGACCTGATTGGGCCCGCACTGGAAGAAGTAGTGCCGGTAACCGTCGTGACCGATGCCGGCGGTCAGCTCCATGCCGAGAAGGTCGCGATAAAAGCGGACCGTCTTGGTCATGTCGTCGGTGATGAAAGCCAGGTGGTTGATGCCTTGCAGGGTCATGAAATGCCTCACCGGTCGGGTTGCCTGCGGGTTCGCGCAAGGTCATCATCCCGGTTCAGGGCAACCCAGGTCAAGGCAAGAAGGACGCGTGCCATGTCGCTGCTCATCACAGGCGCCATCGTTGTGACTGGGGTCGTCACCGGAGGCTCCGCCGCCACAGGTGAAGGGGCCGCGACGGTCCACGACCCCGGCGCGGTTCTTATCGACGCGGCGGGCCGGATCGCCGATGTCGGCCCCAGCGACGTCTTGGAAGCACGCTATCCCAATCCCACGCGACGCCTGGATGCCAGCGGCAAGATCGTGGCGCCGGGCCTGATCTCGGCCCATACCCACCTGGGCTACACCGTCTTTCGCGGCCAGTCGGAAGACGTCGGGCTCAAGTGCGTCACCGGCCAGTACCACCCCATGGCGGAGATCCTGAGCCGCGAGGAACGCCGGGCGCTGGGCGCGCTCACCTTCCTGGAGCTGCTGAAGAGCGGCTGCACCACGGTGGTCGATATCGAGGAGGACGCCGACGTGCTGGCGCCCTTCGCCGAGACGCTGGGCATCCGCGCGGCCATGGGCGTTCAGGTCCAGGACATCCCGCCGGCGGCGATCCTGGACGGCAGCTACGCCGCCGACCCGGCCATGCGGGCGCGCCAGAACGAGCAGGCGATCCGCCTCGCCGAAGAATGGCACGGCGCCGCCGATGGCCGGATCACCGCCCTGATGGCGCCCAACCTGACGATCAGTTCCTCGCCCGAGCAGCTCCGCGAGCTGCGCCGCGCCGCCGACCGGATCGGCTGCCGTGTCACGCTTCATCTCGGCTGGGGCCCGATCGAGAACGGCATTATCGAGCGGCTCCACGGCCAGCGTTCCTTCGAGTACGCCCGGGACAATGGCATGCTGGCCCCCGACGTGATTGCCACCCACTGCTATGTGGTGGAGGACCGCGATCTCGACCTGCTGGCCGAAAGCGGCGCCCACATGGCGCACTGTCCCTTCATGAACGCCTTTCGCGGCCACATCGCCCCGGTTGCCGACCTGCGCGCCCGCGGCGTCAACGTCGGGCTCGGCATCGACAATTACTTCGCCGACTTCTTCGAGGTGCTGCGCGCCGCCGTGACCATGGCCCGCATCCGGGGCGAAGACGCGACCGTGCTGGTGGCCGGCGACGCCTTGGAGATGGCGACCCTGGGTGGCGCCCGGGCCCTGGGCCTGGCCGACCAGGTCGGATCGCTGGAGGTCGGCAAGAAGGCCGATCTGATGATTCTCGACGGTCAGCGCACCGGCCTGGCGCCGGTCCAGAACCCGATCCCGGCCCTGGTCTATCACGCCAGCCCGCAGCACGTGGAGGCGGTCATGGTCGAGGGCCGTTTCCTGGTCGAGGCCGGCGCGGTGCTGCCGGTCGACGAGGCGGCGGTGATCGACGAGGCCAACCGCGCGGCCAAGGCGGCCTGGGGCCGCTTTGTCGCCCGCTACGGCGGCACCCTGGCTGAGAGCCCGGCGGCCGCCTGACAACCCATCGCCCAGGCAGGAAAAGGTAACACCGATGACTGATCGCCGCGCCCTCACGGTTTCCTCGCTGACCGCCCTGGTCGCCACCATCTTTCAGGACGCCGGCTGCGATGCCGCCGAGGCGGGGCGCATTGCGGCCAACCTGGTCGAGGCCAACCAGACCGGCCACGACAGCCACGGGGTGGTCCGGGTGCCGCTCTATCTCGACTGGCTCGAACGCGGCGTGGTGCGCGCCGGCGAGCGAGTCACGGTGCTGCAGGAGACCGACTCCTGGCTGCACCTGGACGGCAACCACGGTTTCGGCCAGTCGGTCGGCCCCGAGGCGATTGCCCTGGGCATCGACCAGGCCCGGCGCCACGGGCTCTGCCTGGTCTCGCTGAAGCGCGCCGGGCACCTCGGGCGGATCGGCGCCTTCGCCGAGACCGCCTGCGCCGCCGGGCTGGCCTCTGTCCACTTCGTCAACGTCTGCGGCTCCGAGTTGGTGGCGCCCTACGGCGCCGCCGAACGGCGACTCTCCACCGCGCCCTTCTGCGTCGGCCTGCCCAACGACCGGGACGCGCCCTTCATCCTCGACTTCGCCACCTCGACCATCGCCGAGGGCAAGGCACTGGCGGCGCTGCGCGGCGGCAAGCCGATCCCGCCCGGGGCGCTGGTCGGGCCGGACGGCGCCCTGACCGAGGACCCCGCCACCCTCTACGGCGACACCGGCGGCTCGAACCGGCCGGACCCCACGGTCGGGCCCGGCGCCCTGACCGCCATGGGGCTGCACAAGGGATCGGGCCTGGCCCTGGCCTGCGAGCTTTTGGCCGGGGCGATCACCGGCTCGGGCACCTCCGGTCCGGACGGCCGGCGCGCCCACAACGGCCTCCTCGCGCTGATCTTCGATCCCTTGAAGGTGGGCGAGGGCGAGGGCTGGAGCGGTATCGCCCAGACCTTCCTCGACTGGGTCAAGGAGGCCCGGCCGCGCGACCCCGCCGAGCCGATCCTGCTGCCCGGCGAGCCCGAGCGGCGGCAGCGCGCGGCCCGCGATGCGGGCGGTATCCCGCTGCCGGTCCTCACCCTGGAGGGCATCCTCGCCGCGGCCCAGGCGCGGGGTCAGGACCGGGCCGCCCTGGAGGCGCTGCTCGCCGATGCCTGAGGGCCTGCCCCCCGCCGATGCCGGCCTGCTGATCGGCGATGTTCTGCCGACCTTCCGCCTGGCGAACCAGCGCGGCGGCACCAGCGATCTGCTGCACCTGACCCAGGGCCGGGCGATCCTGGTCTGTCTGGTGCCGCCGGGCCAGGAGACGCCGCGCGCCCTGCTGGCGGCCTTGGCACGGCACCGCGAGCGGCTCGCCGCGCTCGCCCATTTCTTCGTGATCACCGCTGCCGACCCGGCGGCCAACGCCGCCTTGGCGACCGAACTGGATCTGCTCGCCCCGGTCTTGAGCGATGCCGCCGGCGCCACCGCGACAGCCTGGGGGCTCGCGCCCGAGGCCGCTGTCACGCTGGTGCTGGCCGACGCCAACCGGCGGGTGCTGCGCATCGAGCGCGGCCCGCCCGGGCCCGACACTGTCGCCGCCCTGCTGGCCGACCTGGAAGCCCGGCCCGCTGCCGAGCCGGTCGAGGTCCGCCCGGCGGCGCCGGTCCTCTACGTTCCCCGGGTTCTCGACCCCGGCCAGTGCGAACAGTTGATCCGGCTCTACCACGAAGGCGGCAATGCGCCCTCGGGGGTTTTTCGCGGCGGCGCGCGACCGGCCGGCGGCGATATGGACGGCACCACCAAGCAGCGCCGCGACCATATCGTCCAGGACCCGGCGACCGCCCGGGGACTCGGTCGGCTGATCGGCCGCCGGGTGGTGCCGGAGATGAAGAAGGCCTTCGGCTTCGAGGCCAAGTTCGTCAAGGAATTCAAGATCGGCTGCTACGGCGCCGCCGACCGGGGCTTCTTCCGGGCCCACCGCGACAACTACGGCGACCCCCAGGGCCGCGCCTTCGCCATGACCCTGAACCTCAACGCCGGGGCCTACGAGGGCGGCCACCTGACCTTCCCGGAGTACGGCCCCGAACTCTACCGCCCGGCGACCGGCGACGCCGTGATCTTCTCCTGCGCCCTGCTGCACGAGGCCCAGCCGGTCACCGCCGGCGAGCGCTTCGTGCTGCTCAGCTTCTTCTACGGCGCGGCGGCCGAGGCGGAGGGCGCGTAGCGCCCGGCGCGGTCAGCGCCCTGACAGCCGATCATCTGACGGGCCGATCACTTGACGATGAGACAGGCGGTGTCGGAGAGGTTGGTCACCTTGCGCGAGACGCTGCCCATAAAGAGGCTTTGCACCTGGCCGAGGCCGCGGTTGCCGATGACGATCAGATCGACCTTTTTCTTCTTGGCATAGTCGACGATGGCCGAGGCCGGATCGCCGGCGCCGATGTCGGTCTCGACCGCGCCGACGCCCTTGGTCTGGGCCACCCGCTTGGCCTGATTGACGATCTCTTCGCCGATCGCCAGGAGCATGTCGTGGCGCTGGTGTTGGACCTTCTCGTACTTGTCCATCAGGCCCGGGTTCAAGGGTAGCTGCATTTCCCGCACCACATGCACAAGGTGGAGGGTGGCGCTGAAGCTCTGCGACAGCTGGATGGCCTTTTCCAGGGCATGGGTCGCGGCCGCGGACCCGTCGACGGCAACCAGAATGTTTTTGAACATGGCGTGGTCTCCCCCATATTGCCGCAATGACGACCCGACGTTGGGTTCTTTTGGCGGCTTTGGAGATAATCTAGCAGTGAACAGGGAAATGCCCAAACGGATGATGCTGCCGCTCAGCTCGTTACCAGGCAGGGCTGTTTCGGCGGCTGCCCTGTGCGGGCCTACTCTTGTCCCAGGCAGCCAGATTTCAGGGTCACCCAGATCAGGTCGATGGGCTCGTCGCCCGAGTTGACCGATTCATGATCGGCGCTCAAGGGCACGGGGCCGTACCAACCCACGGAGCCGGTCTCCGAGTAGCCGCTGTCGGTCCGGCTGCCGTAGCGGACCGTCCACTCGCCGCCCTTCACGTGGATGTAGAGCTGATCCGGCGGGTGGGCGTGGACTCCTTCCCACTGGCCCGGTTGGAAGATGAACCGCTGCACCACGACCTTGTCGTTTTCCAGCAGCACCTCGCCCGGCACATTGGGGTAGTACTGGTGGCAGGGGCTCTCGGGGCCATGCGCGCCAGCCTGGACGGGTGTCGCGGCGGGGGTGGAGACCAGCGCCCCGGCAAGGGCAACGGACAAGGCCGCCATGCAGGCCTGTCGGCAAGAAATCATCGATCTGTCCTCTCTCTTGGGATGTAGGGTCCCATAGATTGATCAGTCGCCAAGACGAGGCGAGTCTAACGTGGCAGGCTTGCGCGAGCTTGCGAAAAATCGCGGTTCTATGGCGCCCAACCGCTGGACTGACAGGCAAAGGGGCGTAGGATCGGCGTGGTGCCGCAGCCGGCGCGGCTTGGACCTTGGAGAAAGCCCGGATCATGAAACCCGTCTGACCTATCGATCACGCAACTTCACAGTTGATATGGTTACGACGGGAGATCCTTCATGTCCGAGGACTTGCTTTGCCGGGTGCCGCGCGACCCTCGAACGATCACGTCGGAATGGTTGAGCGCACGTCTCGCGCAAGGCGGCGGCCTGCCGTCGGGTCGTGTCGCATCGGTCGCTGTCGAACCGGCCGCGAAATGGAACCTGGCCCAGTTGGCCCGTCTCGCGGTCGAGTACGACCGGCAGGCTCCGCCGGCGGCGCCGCGCCGGCTCTTTGTGAAGATCGCCCCAAGCGATGTTCCCTTGGCCGAGATCTTTCCCGGCGAGTTTGCTTTCTATGCGGAGGCGCCGGCGCGGTCCCTGCCCCTGGCCCCCTGCTTTGGCGCCTTTCGCGATCCGCAAGCGGGCCTCACCTGCATCCTGCTTCAGGATTTGACCGCGACCCACCAGCCGACCGCCTGGCCGCTGCCACCCCCGGTGCCGCTCTGCGAGTTGGCGGTGGGCGCGCTGGCCGGCCTTCATGCCCATTGGTGGCGCGCGGGCGACGCGGCGGCTGGCGCCCACGCCGCCGGACTGAATGCCAACGAGCGACAGCTGGCTTCGTATTTTCAAGCGCTTCTGCCGGCCTTTTTCGACGAAATGGGCGACCGTCTGGCCCCGGAGCGGCGCGATCTGTTGCAGCGGGTCTGCGACGGGGTACCCGACCTGAAAAGCCGCCGGCTGGCCGCGGGCCGTCCGATTACGCGGGTCCATGGCGACGCTCACTTCTGGAACTTTCTCTATCCCAGGGACCTGGGGCGTCATGGCTGTGTCGTGATCGATTGGGAGGACTGGCGCGACGATTTCGGTGCCTCCGACCTGGCCATGATGATGGCCCTGCACTGGTATCCCGACCGCCGGGCGCGCCACGAGGAGCGGCTGCTTCGGGGCTACCTCGCGGCCCTGCGGCGCCACGGGGTGAGCGGCTATGGCTGGGACGATCTGAGGGCGGACTACCGCCTCGGGCATCTGCAAAACGTTATCGTGCCGCTGTTTCAGCAACAGGCGGGCCATGCGCACGCCAGTTGGTGGTCCCACCTGGAGCGCTGGTTCCTTGCTTTCGATGACTTGGACTGCAAGGCGCTGCTTTAACCGGTTCCCTAACGCAGCGCCTGGCTGATACTTTCGCCCATCTCCAAGAGCGTGGGAAAATCCGCCGGGGCGGCGTTCTCGCCGTCGCTCAGGGCCACCGCCACGAGCTCGTCGCGGATGACCACCTGTATCCAGTCCTGCTGGGCCCGCATGGCAGGCCGCAAGCGCAGCAGTGCTTCCTCCAAGGCGGGGGCGATCTCGACCGGCCGCAGGGCGTCGGGCGCCTCCTCGAGATACTCATCCGGGCGCGGCGCTTGCACGACGAAGTGCTCGCGAAAGGCCTCGCTTCCGACGTCGGACAGCAGATCCGCCTTCAAGGCGGAAAGCAGGCCCAGACCGCCGCTGGGCTTCAGGCGGACCACGTAGAGCGGCGCATCGGCCGCGACCTTGCCGGGCAGGAGAGCGACGAAGCCATAGGTCGAGCTCGCCGATTTCATTGTGCTGACCTTTCGCTCGTAGCGGAACAGATAGACGGCGTCGGTGCTGCCCTGCGCCACCGCGACCAGGCTGGCGTGCCAGGGGCGACGAACGTAGAGCTTGGACAGGAGTTCTTTCAGTTCCTGCGGCGCGGCGCCGACCCAGGTCCAGCCCTGCTCAAGAACCATACTCTGCAGCCCGGCCTTGATGCGGTGGTTCTTGAGCCAGAGATTGCCGAACACCAAAAGGGCGATCAGCACCCCCACGATGGTGACGAGAATACCGGGGTGAATGTCGTAGGATCCCACACGCATAGCAGCGGTCCTTTCTAGTCGGTGGCGTCCTTGGCCGCTTGGGCGGCTTTGGCGGCGAAAAACGCGGCCATGCAGGCATCGTAGCCGATCTTGCTGTCGCCTTCGCATTGCCGATGGGTCCACCAGATGTATTTCGCACAGGATTCCTCGAGGGTCCGCCCGTCGGCCTCGCAAAGTCGAATGACATCCAGGTAGCCCGGATAGTCCGGGTCCCGGGCCAGGTGGTGAGCCTCGGCCAGGACGTCGGCCAAGCGCTTGAGTTCGAAGTTCTGCCAATCGAGGCTGGCCGTGTTGCAGTAGAAGGCTGGCCGCGCGTCGTCGGAGTTCAAGGCATCGCTGACCGGCCCGAAGGACCAGCGGGTCAGCCAGATCAGGGGACGCAGGGCCGCGAGACCGCCGTCCGGGGCCGCTTGAGACAGGGGGGCTTGCGGCGCTTCGTCCTGCAGGAAGACCAGGGCCTCCGTGCTCGGGCCATCGGGGTAGCGACCGCTGCTGCTGTCGTATCCCTCCTTCACGATACTTCTGACCTTCACGATGTCACGCCAGGCCAGGGGCTCGGACCAGGGCGCGCACCAGACCGAGTCGACCGACATGGTGACGGCGGGCAGGGCGAAGACCCGGGGCAGGCCTATCGCAAGGACAATGAAGACCGCGACCGCCGCCAGCACCAGGGCCGCTCCGCGCCGGCGTTGGGGCCGGGGTGCGGTCTTTCGCGTTTGCCGGACATAGGCGAGCGCGAACCCGGCCACGATGAGCCATCCGGCGATCTGGAAGAACAGGTCCGAATCGAACGCGAAGCGTGCCGTCAAATCCCAATTCCCTGCAATTCAGCGATCGGCAGGTCATTTCCGCCAGCAATTGCCTACCAATCGGGAACGCTACCACAGACCGCTTCGGCTCAAGGATGAATTTGACACGCGCTATTGCGCTGGGCGACCCTTCCGCGATGACCCTCGATGCACCCGAGGTTTTGGCAACCGAGCGGCTGCTGCTGCGGCCCTTCGCGTTGTCGGATGCACCCAGACTGAACCGCCTGATCGATGGCGACGAGCGGGTTTGGCGCTTCAATCCAGGCAAACCGAAACCTCTGGAGCGACGCGAAGAAACGATCCGAGAGCGCATGGCACAGTACAAGGTCTTCGGCTTCGGTTGCTATGCCGTGACCCTCGCCCACGATGTATCCGGGCTGGGCCGTGCCGGCGAGGTGATTGGGCAGTGCGGCCTCAGCCCCTTCTGGTACGAACACAGAAACGGGCGGCAGACGCTTCAATTCGAAGTCATGTATCACTTCGGCCATGCCTACTGGAACCAGGGATTTGCCACCGAGGCGGCCCGACGCTGGGTCACCTTCGCCTTCGAGGCGGCGAAGCTTCCCCGGCTCGTCGTCTGCCCGCACAAGGAGAACGAAGCCTCGATCAATGTTCTGCGCCGGCTCGGTTTTTCGGTCATGCCGGACTGGCTCGAGCCGGACAGCGTAATCTGTTCTTTGTCCCATCCCGACGACGGCAGCGGTGTGCTTGAGCTGTGACAGCGGCAATGCCGGCATCGGACCGCCTGTTGGCGGTGAAACCTAGGGCTTGACCCTGCCGGCTTGGCGCCTCGTCCGCTCGTCGGCCACCTCGCCCATGGTTTTGTGGCGGGCGTCCTCGATCCACTGCACGGAGGCACGGTCGAACTTGAACGCGGCGCCGGTCGAAAGCGGCCAAGGTGGCCCTCCCTTCCATCAACCCTCGACGAATCTCAGACGAACATGCCGCGCAGCATGAAGTAGAACAGAGCCGCCATGATGCCGCCGGCCGGCAGGGTGATGACCCAGGAGGCGAAGATCGCGGCGATCACCCGGAAATCCAGGGCGGCGATACCGCGTGCCAGGCCGACCCCCATGACCGCGCCGACGGCGATGTGGGTGGTCGAGACCGGCATGCCGGTGCGCGAGGCCAGGACCACCGTCACGGCGGCGGCCAGGGTGGCGCAGAAACCGCGGGTCGGCGTCAGCTCGGTGATACGCTGGCCGACGGTCTGCATGACCCGGTAGCCGAAGGTCGCCAGGCCGACCACGATGCCGATACCGCCGAGCAGCAGGATCCAAATCGGCAATGGCGAACTCTGGGCGATCTCGCCGCCGGACTCGACGAGGCCGTAGACCGCCGCCAGTGGGCCCACGCCATTGGCCACGTCGTTGGCGCCGTGTCCGAAGGCCATGGCACAGGAGGTGAAGATCATCATCGGGGCGAAGACCTTCTCCACGCTGGCGAAGTGGAAGTCGCGGTCGGCGTCCCGATCGACTTTCACCCGGGAGATGGCGGCCCAGCCGGCCAGGGCGCAGGCGATGCCGAAGACCGAGGCGACGATGAAGCTCTCCGGCAGGCTCAGGTCCAGGTTCAGATGCTTCAGACCCTTGAAGAGAGTGACCAGGGCGATGATGAAGCCGACCAGAAAGACATAGACCGGCCCCCAGCGCACGGCGCTTTGAAAGGGATTGGCGGCGTTGAAAATGAGCTTGCGGATACTCATCATGAGCAGGAAGGCAATGAGCCCGCCGAGCACCGGTGAGATGACCCAACTGGCGACGATCTGGCCGATCTTGCCCCAGGCCACGGCCTCCAGCCCGATGCCGGCGATGGCGAAACCGACCACGGCGCCCACGATGGAGTGGGTGGTGGAGACCGGCCAGCCCTTGGTCGAGGCGACGGCCAGCCAGATGGCCGAGGCCATCAGGGCTGCGATCATGCCGAAAACCAAGATTTCCGGGTTGCCGGTCAGGGCGGCCGGATCGATGATTCCCTTGCGGATCGTCTTCGTGACATGGCCGCCGGCCAGGGCGGCGCCGGCGAACTCGAAGACCGCGGCGATGATGATGGCGGTCTTGACGGTCACGGCGCCGGAGCCGACCGAGGTGCCCATGGCGTTGGCCACATCGTTGGCGCCGATACCCCAGGTCATAAAGAGCGCGACCACCACGGCCAGGACGATGAAGAAGGTCCCGTGCTGGGCGATGATTTCCATGGCGGATCCTCCGCGCCGCGTCCGTCAGCGGGCGATCAGTAGCCTGAGGCGGTTGCCCACCTTCTCGGCATAGTTCGCCAGATCGCCGATCCAGTGAGTGAGACGGAACCACAGAACCACGCTGACCGGGTCGCTTTCGGCCTCGTGGGTGAAGAGGCCCTGGACGAAAACCATGGCCAGGCGGTCGGTCTCGCCCTCGATGGCGTTTAGCTCGTCGATCATGGCCATCACGTCTTCCGCCTCGCGACCGCCGAAGCCGGTCTCCAGCAGTTCGTCCATCTGCTCCATGATGCGCGCCAGGTGATCGCAGGCCGCCACGCAGCGCCCCACCAGGGTCAGGAGCGGTTCGCGCAGGATCTCGATCGGCGGTGCCGGCCGCACGACCAACAGGCCGGCGATGTCTTCGGCGGTGTCGGCGATGGAGTCCTGCAGGTCGAGGATCTCCAAGAGATCGCCCCTGTCGACCGGTAGGAACATGGAACGCGGCAAGTGCGACCGCAGCTGGTTCTTGATGTCGTCGGCTTCGCTTTCCAAGCGGTCGATCTCGTCGCGAATCGAGGCCAGTTTTTCCCTGTCGTCGGCGCAGAGCGCCTCGAAGAGGCTGGGCACCTGGTTGGCGCAGAGCACCACCACCCGCATATGCTCCTGCAAGGGCTTGAAGGGCGACTGGCCGAAAAGGCGCAGAAAGGGATTGGACGAGCGCATGGCGATGCTCCTCAGTTTGGCGCATCACGAGCCGGCGACCGTCTGTCGAGTGGAACGGATGCTGGCGAAGCGATACCCGCGTTATCCGATTCGCGTCACTCCGCTTGTTTCTGGGTGTCCCGGCCGGTCACCCCAACAGAGTCTTGGGGGCCTCGTCCCGTTCGATCCTCGTCGAGACTTGTTGTCCTATCGCAATGAGCTAGAGTTCAAAAGGTCAGAACTCCCAGGAGACGGTGTCATGTCGCAGGCGCCATCCATGCCGCCGCGGCCCGGCGGCCGCCAGGCGCGCCACCGGCGGCGCGAGGTGGCGGCCGGCCAGATCAGGATGAGCAAGGGCACCGATCTCGGGACCGGCTTTCGGCCGCTCAGCCCGGGCGATGTCGAGCGCGTGCATGGCGCGGCCCTGGATCTACTGGAGCGGGTCGGCATGGCCGCGCCGACCGAGCGGGTAACTGCGGCGGCCGTCGCGGCGGGTTGCTCGCTCAGCGACGAGGGACGGCTGCTGTTCCCGAGAGCGCTGGTCGAGGACCGGCTGACCCAGGCGGCCCGGCGCTTCACCGTCCATGGCCGTGACCCGGCCTTCGACTTCGAGGCCGCCAACGGCAAGGTCATCTTCTGCACCGGCGGCGCCGCGGTCACCATGCTCGACATCGACACCCACCGCTATCGCCCCAGCACCCTGCGCGACCTCTACGATCTCGCCCGGCTCTGCGACACCCTGGAGAACATCCAGTGGTTCACCCGCCCGGTAGTCGCCACCGAGATCGCCGATATCTTCGAACTCGATGCGAACACGATTTACGCCTGTGCCGCGGGCACCCGAAAGCACATCGCGACCAGCTTTTGCCAGGGCGACCACGTGACCAGGCTTTTGCCCCTGCTGGATAGCCTGGCGGGCGGCGAGGGCCGCTTTGCCAGACGGCCCTTCTGCACGGTCCATGCCACCACCGTGGTCTCGCCCCTAACCTTCGCCCAGGACAGCCTGGAGGCCGCCTGCGCCGCGGTCGACATCGGCATGCCGATCCATTGCCTGACCGGTCCCCAGGCCGGCGCCACGGCCCCGGCGGCCCTGGCCGGTACCCTGGCCCTGGTCTGTGCCGAGGGCCTCGCCTCCCTGACGGTGATCAACATCCTCAAGCCCGGCCATCCGGTGGTGCTCGGCAACTGGGCCTTCGTCTCCGATCTTCGCACCGGCGCCTTCAGCGGCGGCGGCGGCGAACAGGCCCTGCTCGGCGCGGCCTCGGGTCAGATGTCGGCCTTCTATGGCGTGCCCGGCGGGGTGGGTGCGGGCATGTCGGACTCCAAAGTGCCCGACAATCAGGCCGGATTCGAAAAAGCCCTGTCCATGGCCCTGGCGGCCCTGTCGGGCGGCGGCTTCGTATACGAATCCGCCGGCATGCTGGCCAGTCTGCTCGGCTGTTCCTTCGAGGCGATGATCATCGACGACGAGATGCTCTCCTGCATCCGGCGCATCGCCCGGGGCATCGAGGTCACCGACGAAACCCTATCGGTCGATGTCATCGCCGAGGTGGTTGCCGGGCCGGGTCATTTCCTCGGCGCCTCGCAGACCCTGGAACTGATGCAGACCGAGTTCGTCTATCCCCGCCACGCCGACCGTGCCGCCCCCGACGACTGGGCCGAGGCCGGCGCGCAGGATATCTGGGCGCGCGCCTCGGCCAGAGCGCGGGAGGTGCTGCAAAGCCATCGTCCCGACCCGATCCCGCCCGAGGTCGATGCCGCCATCCGCGACCGCTTTGTCATTCACCTGAAGCCCGCGGGCGAGCCGGGCGCGCGGCCATGAGCGAGCGGGTCCGGGTCGTCGTCATCGGCGGCGGCATCGTCGGCTGCAGCGTCCTCTATGGGCTGGCCAGGCAGGGTTGGACCGACACGCTGCTGCTCGAGCGGCGCGAGCTGACCTCGGGCTCGACCTGGCACGCCGCCGGCAATGTCACCTACTTCGGTCACTACGCCAGCATGACCCGCCTCTATGTCGATTCGATCGCGACCTATCTGGCGGCCGAGGCCGAGTCCGGCCAGTCCGTCGGCTTCCATCCCGCCGGCAGCCTGCGGCTCGCCACCGGCGAAGCGGAACTCGAGACCTACCGGCGGCTCGTGCCGGTCTATGACGAGCTCGGCATCCCCTACGGGGTGGTCACGCCCCAGGAGATCGCCGCGCTCCACCCCCTCCTGGTCGCCGATGGGCTGTTCGGCGCCGCCCATACCCCCACGGACGGCCACGTCGATGCCTCGGGCGCGACCCATGCCCTGGCCCAGGCCGCGCGGGTGCGCGGCGCCCGGATCGAGCGGCACTGTCCGGCGGTCGGACTGGCACGGGTCGGCGACGACTGGGAGGTCGCGACCGCCCAGGGCATCGTCCGCGCCGAGCAGGTCGTCCTGGCCAACAGCTTCTGGGCCCGCGAGTTCGCCCAGCCCCTGGGCCTGAACCTGCCGCTCTATGCGCTGGAACACCACGAGGTCATCACCGAGGCGATCCCGGAATTGGCCGCTTTGGACTTCGAGGTGCCGACGGTCCGCGACCCTTACGCGCCCTCCAACACCCGACAGGAGGGCCAGGGCTTTCTCTGCGGCGTCTACGAGGCCGAGCCCGCGTTCTGGGCCGTCGACGGCATTCCCGAAGACTTCGGCGAAGAGCTTCTGGCGCCCGACCTGGACCGGCTGGAGGCCCACCTGTTGCGGGTCATGGCGCGGCTTCCGGCCTTTGGCGCGGCCGGCATCAAGACGGTCAACAACGGCCCGATCTGCTACACACCAGATGGCTGTCCCCTGCTCGGGCCGGTGGCGGGACACCCGGGCCTGTGGCTGGCGACCGGCTTTGCCATCGGGATCGGCACCGGCGGCGGCTCGGGCGCGTTCCTGGCCCGCTGGATGACCGAGGGCCAGCCGCCCTACGACCTGCCGATCGTCCATCCCGCGCGCTTTTCCAACGAAATGTCCCGCGCGGCCTGCCTGGAGGAGATCAAACGCACCTACGCCCGGGGCTACAGCTCGCCCGGCCCCACCGACTGACCCGAAACCTTAGAATCCGAGTTGCATGAGTTAGTAAGGACCGACCTTCACGGGGTCCTTTGCGGCCGAGGGCGAAATGACACCCTGGGCGATCTCGCCAAATCTAGTTCGGTGCGATCCCTTCAGCACAACACACCGTGTACCACAGAGCAGCAGAGGCGTGTGCTTTCCAATGCTGAAGCCCGTCTATACCCATGTGGAAAGACTCTTCGTCCAATAATTCTCCGGACAATATGGCGTCTTTAGCGCCCTCGAGAGCGCCAATCAGATTGTCGGCGACAGCTTGAAATCTTTCATTTCCTGCGCACCCGCCAAAGAACACGCAACTGTTGCGAATAGAGGTTAGTCCCCCATCTCGAAGCAACGAGACGAGGCGACGCCCAACGTAGGGGTCATTGCCAAGCCTCTCAAACGAACGTACGTACGCATGCCAAAGGGCAGGGAAACCTGGGGGTTCGGGCCAGGGACGAAAGTTATCGTGATCATCGTCAGAGACAAAAACTCTGCCGCCAGGACGAACCGAACGAACCATCTGTGCAATGACCAATCCAGGGCGGGGAACATGCTCCAGAAGAAAACGAGCATGCGCGACGTCGAAGGTTCCCCATTCCGACCCACTCAAGGGGAGCTCGAGCGCATCACCTTCGCGAAACTCCGCAAGCTTCGATTCCTCCGAACTATCGGCGAGTCTTTTCGCCTGCGATAATTGATGTCGATCTCGCTCGATTCCGACCACCTGTCCCTTGCTGCCCACTGTCCGTGCCATGAGACGCGTAAACTGACCAAGTCCGCTGCCAAGATCCAAGACTTTCTCTCCCAGCTGGAGATCAAGCTCTCTCAAGCAAGACTGATTCAAGATATCATTAAGTAAGGACAACCGGTGTTGTTCTTCTGGCGAGCTGCCATGAATATACTCAGACGACTCTGACAAATCGTTATTCAATGTTTTCTTTCTCCGGCATAATCGATCGATGGCGAAATGCTCAACTTGGATAACCTCCGCCGATTCAAGCGTTATCAGCACATCCAGACAGTCTTGTCCAAACACGGACCGCAATCAATTCTCGACCGAATGCCCTGAACTACCCGCTTGATGGCAGAATTGGTTGATGGTTGCGGATTGCGCACCGGGGAGTCTGTAACGCTTCGTGACAAGGATATCGATTTTGAACCAGAGACAATCATTCATAGAGCAAGACAGGATTCCCAAGCGACCCTGTTTGTGATTCTTTTGGTCCCTGTCTGGGTTCTGGGGCGCGCCTTTCGGTCCTGCGACGGGTTTTGGTTTGCACCCGATGCGAGAGGCGGGCACAGGGCTTCCGCTCAGCGATCTGTTTGGTCTCGACCTTCCTCTTCTGGTCATGGGTCCTGAGCCTAAGTGCCCGCGCCCGCTCCCAGCGCCATCCAGGCCCGGTCGTCGCCCCGCGCCCGGTAGGCGACCCGCAGCCGGGAATGGAACTCGTCCAGGTCGACATGACAGCTGCGCACGTGGCGGTGTGAGTCCGCCGGATCGAAGGCGGTGCGGCCGTGCATGATCCGCTGGTTGTTGAAGACCAGCATCTCGCCGGCGCGCAGCTTCACCGTGATCCGGCCCTCGCCGCCGTAGGTCAGACCGAGCAGCGCGCGCAGCGCGTCGTAGAAGGGCTCGACCTGGGCTGGCGTGCAGTCGACCGGCGCCAGGCCCCGGTCCAGCAAGCGGATGCCCGTGACCTGTCCGTCGCGGTCCCGGCCGATGATCGGTGCCTGGTTCTCGAAGGCGCGGCCCTCCTGCAGAGTGCGGTGAAAGCGCGCCGGGATGGTGCAGAGGGTCTCGAAGGCCGCGGGATCGCGTGCGCGCAGCAGGGCCGCCAGGCGAAAGCCGTCGGCCAGGGTCGAGTCGCCGCCCTCCTCGGACTGGCTCAGTACGTGGAAGAACGTGATTCCCGGCGGCTCGATCCGGTAGGGCTCGTCGGTGTGGAGTTCCAGCGCCAGCGCCGTGTCGCCGACGATCTCCGGCTTGGGCTTGGCTTCCAGCTCGAAGATGCCGTAGTTGGTCAGGCGCAGCTTGCCGATCAGGCCGGCGACCTCTTCGGTGCGCGCGCGCGCCGCCGGCACCTGGCGCAAGATGACGAAGCCCAGATCGCGCAGGGTTTCGAGAAACTCCAGGTGCCGCTCGGGGTCCTGGGTGACCGCGCCGTAGTCCCGATAGGGCAGGTCCGCCAGAATTTCCTGGCCCCACAGTCGGGGTATAGGCTTGCGCCGCGCCCGTTCGGCATCGGACAGGCAGTGCGCCCGCAGCCAACCCGGCGCGAAGCACGAGAGATGGCCGCCGCCCCAGTCGACCGTGAGCGCGCCATCCGGCACCGGGTCGCAGGTCAGGGCGGTCCCGGCGATAGCCGGCCGCGCCGGCTGGTCGGTGAGCTTGACCTGGCGCACCGCCGTTTCGCTCGAACCGCAGGCGGCGCAGTCGCAAGCCAGCAGCAGCCAAATGGAGGGAAAGACACTGACGTGCCCGTCGCCCCAGGTGATGGCGAGCGTAGTCGGCGCCGTCTCGATCGCGGCGATCGCGTGCCGTTTGCTTGCAGCGGGCATGGCGGCGCTCCGGTTTCCTGACCGACGACTTCCTTCACCTTCGGCAAAAACCGGGGTCCTGACAATCCACTGCAATTCTGACCGTGCTGTCCGGCCTGCCTCACTCGACCGCTGCGAAGCCGCCGCTGACCGGGTCGAGGGCCTGGAGCCGGCCGTCGGCGATGTCGAAGTAGGCGCCGCGTAGGCGCAGACGGCCGCTGTCCAGGCGCTCCTTGATGAAGGGAAAGGTCCGCAGGTTCTCCAGCGAATGGCGGATCGAGGCCTGTTCCAGCGCCTGCTGGCGGGCTTCGATCGTGTTGTCCGCCGCGTCGCGCAGGGCCTCGGCCCGGGCCGGCTTCAAGAGCGACATCCAGCGTCCGATGAAACCGGGTTTCGTGCCGTGGTCGTGAAGACCCTCCAGGAAGGCCCGCACGCCGCCGCAGCGTGCATGACCCATCACCAGGATGGTCTCGACCTCGAGGCCGGTGACGGCGAACTCCAAGGCCGCGCTGGTTCCGTGATAGTCGCCGTGAGGCTCGAAGGGCGGGACCAGGTTGGCCACGTTGCGCACGATGAAGAGCTGGCCCGGCGCGGCGCTGAAGATCGCCGCCGGGTCGACCCGGCTGTCGCAACAGGCGATCACCATGGCCTTGGGCGCTTGACCGGTCTCTGCCAGCGAGCGGTAGAGCGCCGCCTCGCCGGGATAGCGGGTCGCGAGGAAACGGCGGTAGCCGTCGATCAGCTCGGGGACGTCCTGCATGCTCTTCTCCCTCTCGCCATGGCCGGATTTGGCCGCCGGTCGATATGCGCGGTTCCATCGCGCCATTTCGTCTGGCGTCCCGCAGGATGCCGATTCCTGCTAGAGATATAATCGGAAAGTGTAACTTCAACAAAGGGCGGTGCTCTTGTTTTGCCGATGCTAAGGTTCATGCCATGAACGATTTCACCACCGTCGATCTCGCCGCCGCCGATGCCGCCGCCGGGCTGGACAAAGCCTGTCGAGACCTGGGGCTGTTCTATCTGGTTGGCCACGGCATCCCGGACGCCTTGATCGAGGAGGTCACGGCCTGTTCGCGCGCCTTCTTCGCCCTGGATCCGGCTGAGAAGGCCCGGGTGGCGCAGCCCGCGAGCGACTGCATTCGCGGCCACATCGGCTTCGGCAAGGCGGCCCTGGCCGCCACCCAGACCCTGCCAACGGGAAGCACCGAGCCTGCCGATCTCGCCGCGGACTTCAAGGAATCCTTCAACATGGGTCCCCCCATGCCCCGTGAAGCGCCGGCCGGCGTCAATCTGGCGGTGGCGCGGGCTCATGGCGCGGCCAATCTCTGGCCCGTGGCACCGGCGGGTTTTCGCGCCGCCTGGCAAGCGGCCTACCAGGCCTTCGAGGCGCTTTCCGAGCGGATCTTTCGCCTCCAGGCCCAGGCGCTCGACCTGCCCGCGGCGCAGTTTGCCGACAAGACCCGCAACCATGTCAGCGTGTTCGGCGCCATCCTCTATCCGCCGCGCCCGGCCGACAGGCCGGCCGGGCAGGTGCGGCGCGCCGGGGCACACCGCGACTTCGGCAGCTTTTCGATTCTGAGGGTCGAGGCCGGTCGCCAGGGTCTGGAGGTCGAGGACGGCGACGGTATCTGGCGCCCTGTCCCTACCCGTGGCGGCGCCCTGGTCGTCGTCCTGGGCGAGATGACGCCACGCTGGACCGCCGGGCGCTGGCGGGCGCCGCTGCACCGGGTGGTCGAGGAGGAGAATCCGCCGGCCGGGGCCGCCGGTCGGCTCACCCTCGGCTACTTTCAGCACCCCGATCTGGACGCGGCGGTCGCGCCGCTGCCGGGCCTGGGCACCCCGGAAGCCGGCCCGCCCGCCTGTTTCGGCGACCTGCTGCACGACCGCTTCAGCGGTCAGCAGGCCGCCGCCGAGCGGACTGCGGCCGTGTCCGGCCGTGCCACCGGCACGACCGAACGCTGTTCCTAACCGTCTAGCGGCCTAATTTTTCGGTTCGGACTTGGAGTCGTAGCGGTTGCGCCACTCGGCGATAATGCGGGCCTTGTTCTCGCCGGCCCAGGCGAAGTCGTTGTCGATCATCTTTTCCTGAACGCGGTCGGGATAGAGATCGTCTTTTTGCAGCTTGTCGGTCATGGCCACGACCGATTGGCGCTGCCCGAAGAGGCCCTGGGCATGCTCGCCGATCGACCAGTCGATCATGCGCTTGGCGTCGGTCAGGTTTTTCGTGCCCTTGATGATGGCAACGACCTGCATCTCCCAGCCGATCCCTTCTTCCGGGACGACGATCTCGATCGGCGCACCCTGTTTGATCAGCTTCACCGCCCGGAACGGCCAGGATATGCCGACCACGAACTCGCCGGCGGCGGCCTGCTGGCAGGGCTTGGAGCCCGAATGAGTGTAAACCGCGACGTTCTCGTGCAGGGCGTCCATGTAGGACCAGGCCTTGTCCTCGCCCATGATCTGAATCCAACTCGACACGTCGAGGAAGCCGGTACCGGAGGAGGCCGGGTTGGGCATGGAAATGTGGCCCTTGTAGATCGGATCGGCCAGCTCGGCCCAGGTCGAGGGCTTCGGCAGGCCGTGCTTTTCCGCTTCCACCGTGTTCCAGCAGATGCAGCCGGCCCAGCCATAATTGCCGACCCAGCTCACCGGTGCGGTCTTGTCCACGTAGCGCTGGTCGATCTTGTCCATGCCGGCGGGCACGTACGCCTCGAACATACCCGCGGCTTCCATGGTCAGTGCGCTGGTCGCGGCCATCTCGAACAGCACGTCGGCCTGCGGGTTGTCTTTCTCGGCCATCAAACGCGCATGCATGATGCCGGTGGAATCGCGAATGACTTCCACGTTGATATCGGGATGGGCCTTTTGAAACTCCTCCATGTACCATTTGAGATTATCGGCGTCGGTCGATGAATAGACCAGAAGGTCCCCGGCCGAGGCGGTCGACGCCATCGCACCGCAGAATAAATAAGCGCTTATTGCAATTGACCGGAAAAGCCCCGGTTTCTTGTTTGTCATTTCAGTACCTCCCATTGCGTGATTGCCCGGGCACTATTTCATGGAAAGTTAAGCGAGACTAGGGCTCTCGCGCCGCCTTGCCGGATGTCTAGAATGAGGTCTTGGCCGCGTCTTCTCCTGTGTTACCGTCGAACGGACCGCGGGAAATGCCATCCCGTGCCAGTGCCGCGGGGGGACGTTACAAGCGATGAGCGACGCGGCGAGGGTCTGCCTTCAGGTCCGGGATCTCACCAAGAGGTTCGGCGAGTTCGTCGCGCTGCGGGATATCTCGATCGACATTCGCGAGGGCGAGTTCGTCTGTTTCCTGGGCCCCTCGGGCTGCGGCAAGACCACCTTGCTGCGCTGTATCGCTGGGTTGGAGTTCCAGGACCAGGGCGAGATCCGGCAGAACGACAGGGACATTTCCTGGCTGCCGCCCTCGGCGCGCGACTTCGGCATCGTCTTCCAGTCCTATGCCCTGTTCCCCAATCTCACGGTGTTCGACAATGTGGCCTACGGCCTGGTCAACAAGCGCCGCTCGAAGGCGGAGATAAGCGCGCGGGTCGGCGAACTGCTGAGCCTGGTCGGGCTGTCGAGCCACACCGCGAAGTACCCGGCCCAGCTCTCCGGCGGCGAGCAGCAGCGTGTCGCGCTCTCCCGCGCCCTGGCCACCTCGCCCGGCCTGCTGATGCTCGACGAGCCCCTTTCGGCGCTCGATGCCAAGGTCCGCGCCCACCTGCGGCGCGAAATCCGCGACCTGCAAAAGCGCCTGGGCGTGACCACCGTCATGGTGACCCACGATCAGGAAGAGGCCCAGACCATGGCCGACCGAATCTTCGTCATGAGCCAGGGCCGGATCGAGCAGATCGGTACGCCGAGCCAGATCTACGACCAGCCGGCGAGCAGCTTCGTGGCCGACTTCATCGGTGTCATGAACTTCCTGCCGGTGACCGTGAGCGGGCCGTCTTCGGTCCAGTGCGAAAGACTCAGCCTCCAGTGCGACACCGGGGACTTGCCGTTGAACAGCGTCTTGCAGGGCGCCGTCAGACCGGAGGAGATGGTGATCGTCAACGGCGCCGGCGTGGGAGAAACGGATTCCACCGCAGACGACAACTGTTTCGATGTCGAGATCCTCGAGAAGGAGTTCCTCGGGTCCTACGTGCGGCTTTATCTCGGCTCGGCCGATCTGGGCCCGCATCAATTGCGGGCCGATGTGCCGCGGGCGCTGGTGCGATTTCATTCCCTGGAGCCCGCCGAGGTGATCCGGGTTCGGATCCCGCCCGAGCGCATCCGTCTCTATCAGGACGAGGGCTAGCCCCTTGAGCGCGACCGCGGCCCCGTCCCCGACCTTGGCCCCGGCCCCCGCCCCGTCCCCGGCCCCCTCCAGCCTTGTGCGCCGCAAACCGGTGCTCGACCGCGACGACTGGATCGTCCGCGGTGCCGTGATTTTCTTCATCGGTCTTTTTGTCGTTGCCCTGGTGGCGCCGCTCTCGATCATGATCACGCGCAGCTTCCGAGATGCCGATGGTGCCTTCGTCGGCCTGGCCAACTACGTGCTCTATTTCGAGACGCCGACGCTCTTCCAGTCGATCAACAACAGCTTTTTCGTCGCCGGGGTCTCGACCGGGATCGTGATCGTCCTGGCCTTTCTCTACGCCTATGCGCTGACCCGGACCATGATGCCCTTCAAGGGTTTCTTTCGGGTCATGGCCTTCATTCCGCTCTTGAGCCCCTCGCTGTTGAAGGCCATCGCGCTGATCTACTGGTTCGGCAATCAGGGCGTGTTGAAAGAAGTGCTGATGGGCGAGTCCATCTACGGGCCCATCGGGATCATCATGGCCTCGGTCTTCTGGACCTTCCCGCACGCCATTATCATCATCTCCACGGCGCTGCTGATTTCCGACGCGCGGCTCTACGAGACCGCCGAGGCGCTGCAGACCAGCCGGCTTCGCACCTTCCTGACCGTGACCCTGCCGGGTGCCCGCTATGGCATTATCTCCGCCATCATCGTGGTGTTCATCCTGGTCTTTACCGACTTCGGCGTGCCCAAGGTGATCGGCGGCAACTTCAATGTCCTGGCAACCGACATCTACAAAGAGGTGGTCGGCCAGCAGAACTTCGAGATGGGGGCGGTGGTCTCGGTGATCCTCCTGATCCCGGCGGTCGCCGCCTTCGCGATCGACCGGATCGTCACCCGCCGCCAGGTGGCGCTGCTCTCGGCGCGCTCGGTGCCCTACCAGCCCAAGCCCAACAAGTGGCTCGACCGGGGCATGTTGGCCTACTGCGCGCTGGTCACCCTTCTCGCGCTCTCGGTGATCGGCATGGCCCAGTTCGCCGCGCTGGTGAAGTTCTGGCCCTATAACCTGGAACTGACCCTCGACAACTACGATTTCGAGTTTTCGGGCGCCGGCTGGGAGAACTTCTACAACTCCCTGCGCATGGCCTTCCTGACCGCGGCGGTCGGCACGGTCATCGTCTTTGTCGGCGCCTATCTGGTTGAAAAGCCGCGCGGCTCGGGCCCGGCCCGGCAGGCGCTGCAGTTCTTCGCCCTGATGCCCATGGCCGTACCCGGCCTGGTGCTGGGGCTGTCCTACATCTATTTCTTCAATCACCCCGACAATCCCATCGGCTTCGTCTACGGCACCATCGTCATCCTGGTGATCAACACCGTGACGCACTTCTACACCGTCTCCCACATCACCGCCGTCACGGCGCTCAAGCAGATGGACAAGGAGTTCGAGGCGGTCTCCGCTTCGCTGAAGATCCCGCTCTTTCGCGGCTTCATCCGGGTCACGGTCCCGGTCTGCCTGCCGGCGATCCTGGACATCTCGATCTATCTTTTTCTCAATGCCATGACCACCGTCTCGGCGGTCATCTTTCTCTACGGCCCGGGAACCAAGATGGCCTCGGTCGCGGCGATCCACATGGAAGAGCTCGGCGAGGTCGCCGGCGCCGCCGCCATGGCCATGCTGATCGTCTATGCCTGCATCGTCGTGCGCCTGCTGCATCTCGTGATCACCCGTGGCCTGTTGCGCCGGGTCCAGGCCTGGCGCCAAGCCTAGAGTCCCGCGAGAAAAGCCTCCTGGGCGGCGGTCTCGATGGCACCGGGCCGAGCGGCCCGCACGGTTTCGATTGCCGCGGCGGCGGGGATTCCGCGCTCGATCAGGATCCGCGCGGCGATCGTGCCAGCCCGGCCGAGGCCGCCGGCGCAGTGCAGCAAGAGGCGTCCCTGATCCGCAAAGAGCCGGTCAAGGGCCGCGGTCGTGCCGCGCCAGGCCCCCTCGAAGGCGGCATCGGGCGGGTGCATGTCCTGGATCGGCAGGTGGTGCCAGTCGAGACCGGCGGCCCGCGCCGCCTCGCCCAGTTTCTCGACACCGAGGCTGGTAAACTCCTTGGCCTCGATCAGCGAAATCATCATGACCGCGCCCCAGGCCCGGATCGCCGCCAGATCCGCCGCGAGATCGCGGCTCCAGCGCCGGCCATGGCCGTCGATATGGTTCCGGCCCGGACAGTGCGCCAGCCCCACCACGCCACCACCGGGGACCGGAACCTGGTCGATGACCAAAGACCGGTTCAGGCTGCCGTCCTTGTCGACTGTCATGGTCTTGGGTCTCTCCGGCCTGTTCCTATCACGGCTCGGGGGTATAAGCACGATTGGCCAGGCCCTCAAAGTCTTTCTTGAAAGGGGCCGGCGACACTTTTCCAGCGGCCCCATTTGATGCATGCTGCCTGGGCGGTTCTTCTTTGACCAGGGAGCGGCGCATGACGGATGCAGTTCAAAGCGATGGCTCGCGTGGCCGGGCCCAATGGCCGGCGGTACGGCCGGTCACCCTGAACGATCTGCTGGAGGTCCTGGCCGCCGGCCTGCGCGACTTTCGCCGGGCACCCGGCTATGGCCTGATGTTCGGCGGGACCTATGCGCTGGGCGGCTGGCTGCTGATCCTGTTGCTGATTCAATTCGACCTGCCTTTCCTGGTCTATCCCCTGGCCGCCGGCTTTGCCCTGGTGGCGCCCTTTGTCGCCACCGGTCTCTATGCCGTCTCCTTTTGCCTGGAACGCGGCAGCCCGCTGTCCTGGCCGATGGTCTGGCGTCTGATCTGGCAGGCGGCCCGTCGGGATCTCGGCTGGATGGCGCTGGTGACCGGCTTTTCCCTCTTTATCTGGATGGATATCGCCGCCCTGCTCTTTTTCGGCTTTCTCGGCTTCAATGACCTTTCGCCGGAGAACTTCGTCCGGGAGATTCTCACAACGCCCATGGGACTGATCTTTCTCGTGACCGGCAACGCGGTGGGCGCGGTCATCGCGCTGGCGGTCTTCTCCTTTTCGGTCACCTCCTTTCCCATGCTTTTCGAGCGCGACTGCGATTTCGTGACCGCCATGGTGACCAGCGTCCGGGTCGTGCTCGCCAATCGGCGGGTCATGGTGATCTGGTGCGCCCTGATCGCCGTTCTGGTCGGCCTCTCCCTGCTCTCGGGCCTGGTCGGCCTCTTCGTCGCCCTGCCGATCCTGGGGCACGCTTCCTGGCATCTCTACCGCCGCGCCGTGGCGCCGGCGGCGGAGACCGCATGACCCGGTGAAGGTCACTTTCGGCGGCGGCCGCGGCCGCGGCGGGCCCGTCGCCTGGCTCTTCGTCGCGCTGCTGGTCTGCGCCGGCATCGCCTACTTCGCCGGCTTCATCCAGACCCTCGGTTACGAGACCCGCCACGAGACCTACGCCGGCCTGATCACCAGCACCGAATCCAGCGACGGCTTCGGCCTGAAGACCATGGTGTTCTTCGAGGGACAGACCTTCTTTGCCAGCTACGACGCCGAGGTCCGTGAGGGTGCCTTGCGCATCGGACTCCTCGAGACCTTCGGCGCGCTGGGCAACTCGCCGCACTTCGTCGAAACCATCACCCGAAGCGGCAGCGGCGAGGTGACCTTCCGAATTCCCAGGACCGGCCTCTACTCGGCCTACTTCGAAGGCTCGGTCCTGGGAACGGGCCAAGGCGGCGGCTACGACCTGGCCTATTCCCTGCGCTGGGGCGCGCGCTAGAGCCCTCTGCAGAGCCCCGCTTTTCTACCGGTCTGACACGATCCGATCTGTCTCATGGCAGGCAACCGGCCTGTGCGTCCGGTCACAGTCACCCCTTCGCCGCGGTTCGCGCGTGACCATATCTGAGTCTCGACGCTGCGACTGCAGAGTGGAGACCGCACAACGATAGAAAAGGAGTCCAGGGCACCAACGAACCGAACCGTGGCGAAAGGGGCGTCACCAAACGAGAGGCGACCAACATGACAAGGCAAAAGAGTCAGGACCCCAGCCGTCGGGACTCCCGTTCCCGACCGGGCATTTTGTTCTCCGACGAGTATCTCGTCGGCCTGTCACGCGGCGGCTACTTCCCGTCCTCCTTCAGATCGAGAGGCGGTCGCGCCGGACCGCGCGAAATCACCCCGACCTTCGAGGAAACCTACCCCAAGCACGCATTCTCCACGTTGGTCAGGTTGTCGGTCGGGGTCGCGGGCTGGCTTGCCCGCGTCCTGACGAGACGGTCTCACGAGAGGCCGGCTGCTCAAGCGGGTCGTCCCGATAGCGGAGCGAGGGCCGAGCCCTCGCGCCCCACCGCCCGGGCGACTCTGGCTTCGACAGAGCCCAGGTAGGGCAAATTCTCGGCACCGCGGCAGGCGGGCTTGCCCCGCCCCCTGCCGCGGCTCGCCGGATCGGTATTGTCCACCACCCCCTGACCCTCTATCCAGGCGCGATCCGGGAAACGGCTCGGGTCACGTCGAGTGGACATCTCCCCCGCCTTTGGGTCCGATCAGGCGCCAGGCCGGCAACGGCCCCTTGCCCTTGATTTCGATCGTGCCGAGGGGTTCCAGGTCGTAGGCGTCCTTCAGGGCGTTTCTTGTGCCGTCGCTCACTTGGATTCTGTCGGGTTCGCCGTGGCTTTCCATGCGGCTGGCGATGTTCACGGCATCGCCCCATAGGTCGTAAATGAACTTCTTTCGGCCGATGATGCCGGCGATGACCGGACCGGAGTTGATGCCGATCCTAAGACGGATCGCGGTGCCCGTCTCCTCGCGGTAGCGCCGCATGGCCAAAAGCATGTCCAAGGCCAGATCGGCGATGCGTTCTGCATGGTCGGGGTTGGGTTCAGGCAGGCCGCAAACCGCCATGTAGGCATCGCCGATGGTCTTGATTTTCTCGACCTGGTGCTTTTCAGCCAGATTGTCGAAGGCCGTGAAGACCCCGTCGAGAATGACCATCAACTCGCCGGTTGTCACTTGCGCCGCAAGATCGGTGAAACCGACAATGTCGGCAAAGAGAATGGTGGCTTCGCTGTACTCGTCCGCGATCCCGGCGCCCTGCTCGCGCAGCTTCTGGCGGGTTTCTTCGGTGAGGCGCAGCGCGACACTGGAAGGCAGAACGTTGAGCAGCAGGCTCTCGACGCGCTCGTTTGCTTGCTGCAGGGAATGGTAGGCGGAAAAGATCACGAGATAGCTGAGCGTCAGGCTCGTCAGGAACCCGATCAGCATTGCTTGGCTCATCGGTTCCTTCGTTGGACTGTGAAACAAGAGCCCCTGCGGGTTGAGATCCGAGCGGTGCAGCGGGGAGGTCAGGGCCGGCAAGACGGCGTCGCCCGCCGCGGCCAGTACGACAACCAGCAGGGTCGCGGCGAACCAGGGCAGCGACTGCTTCGCGCCCAGGAGGACGACCGCAAAAATGGGAATGATCGGCAGGAAAAAAAGATCGCCGTTTCGGTTGCCCAGCACGAGCAGTACCGCCGCGAGCACCACCAGCAGGATGGCGGCCACAAAAACGTAGGCCAGATCGACTCTTTTGCTCAACTGCAGGACAGCCAACGCGCCGAGCGACCCGATGATGGCGAGCCAATCGAAGACGAGCTCCAAGGACGTGCGCGCCTCGAAGGCGATGAGCTGGAGCGAGAAGAGCGTCGCGCCGACCATCGCGATGGAAAAAATTGCCTTGGTGCGCCGATCGCGCACCGTGTCCACTGGAAGATGGCCGATCCGCATGAAGGGCGTTAGCATTCCTCGACCCTCCCGACTGTAGATTGGCTAGCCCGTGGCGCCGATAGTTGGCAAATCATTGCCGGGTCAGGGCAGCGCCTGGTAGGCGGCGGTCTGCATGTCCTTGTCGAGCCCCAGGCCCGAGCCCAGGTACTGGGTCATGACGACGCCGACGAAGGCCTGGTCCCGATCCACCCAAAAGGAGGTCGAGGCGGCGCCGAGCCAGCCGCCCTCGCCGCTGCCGGTGAGGCAAAAGGCCTGGCCGGGATCGACCATGATCCGGCCGAACAGGCTCCAGCCATAGCCGCCATAGACGATCGGCCCAAGGCGCAGGGGGCGCTGCTCGGGCGGGATCCGGTTGTGCCACATGAGTGCCACCGTCGCCGGCGAGAGCAGGGGCTTGCCCCCGGAATCGCGACCGCTGGCGAGAAACTCGGCAAAGCGCAGGTAGTCCCGCGCGGTCGAGAAAAGGCCGTGACCGCCGCGTTCGCAAGCCGCCGCCGGGTCGGACGGGTAGAAGCTCTCGATGGCGGCCGGCGTCAGGGCCTGTGGCTTGGCCGCCTGTTCCAACACCTCGGCGATGCGTCCGGTCCCGTACATCGGCATGAGCCGTTCCTGCTTGCCGGGCGGCACGAAGAAGCGGGTGTCGTCCAGCCCCAGGGGATCGAAGATGTGGCTTTGCAGAAGCTCGCCGATGGGCCGGTCGGCCAGACGCTCCATGAGGTGGGCGAGGACGTCGGTGGCGAAGCTGTACCGCCAGCGCGTGCCGGGCTGGAAGGCCAGGGGCAGTTCGGCGAGCGCCGCCGCCAGCTGTTCCAGGGAGCGGCCGGGGTCGTCGCAGAGACTGGCGGCGCGGCAGAGCGCCCCGACCGGGCAGTCGGGCACGAAGTCGTAGGACAGCCCGGCCCGGTGGGTCAGCAGGTGCTCGACGGTCATGGGCGCGTCGCAGTCCACGCGGCTGCCGTCGGCCTGCAGAACCATCGGTTCGGCGAAGGCCGGCAGGAACTTCGCCACCGGATCGAAGAGCCGCAGCCGGCCCTGTTCGATCATCATCAGGGCCAGGACCGAGATCACCGGCTTGGTCATGGAATAGATCCGATAGATCGCCGCGTCGGGCAGGGCGACGCGCCGGTCGGCGTCGGCGAAGCCGGCCTTGCCGGTGTCGAAGGGGCGCCCTTCATGGCTGATCGCCCACTCGATGCCGGCGAACTGTCCGGCATCGACATAGGCCTGGGCCCGGGCCCGAATCCGCTCTCGCCGCCGGTCGCTGTCGGTCATAACGCTCGTCTCCCCCTCGGTCCTGTCGTCATGGCGGCGGGACCGGGCCAATCAGCAGCCGCTCGCCGTCGTCGACCCGGTCGGTCGGCGCCAGCCCGTAGCGGCGGTAAAAACCCAGGGCACTACCCGCTTCCTCCGACACGTGCAGACAAAGTCTGCCCAGACCCCAATGGCGCGCCTGCCCGAAGGCAGTTTCGATCGCCTGATGGCCGTAGCCCTTGCCCTGCTGGGCGGCATCGATCATCAGCCGCCACAGGTAGGCTGCGTCCCGGGGCAGCCCGTCTTCGTTGACTGGATCGTCGGGACGGGGGTCGATCATCGCCAAAAGACCCACAGCGTCCCTTCCCACCCACAACCCGCGAACCCAGGCATGGGGTTCGACGTAAGCCTGGGCGATGGTGACGACATTGGGTGAGACAAGCCGTGTTTGGTTGTCCCCCACCTTCAAGGCGAAGAGGGCATCGACGCCGTCGCGGTCCAGCGCGCGGGCTTCGATCATCCCAGATTTTCCAACGCGCCCAACTCGTCGAGCAGATAGACGTTGGCGGCGATGGCCTTTTCGAAGAGGCCCAGGTGCATGGATTCGTTGGGGCCGTGGATCGAGCTGAGCGGGTCGAGCACGCCGTTGAGGATCAACGGCAGGTGCCCGTAGCGCCGCGCGAAGAGGGCGACGAAGGGGATCGATCCGCCGATCCCGACGTGGACCAGCGGATGGCCCCAGCCCTTCAGGTAGGCGCGGTCGGCGGCCTCGAAGGCCGGCCCCTCGGGCTGGTAGAGCCAGGCGTCGGAGCCGCCGGGCAGGGCCTCCACCGTGACCTTCACGCCGCCGGGCGGCGGCTCGCCGAGCAGGGCCTCGCGGACCAGCTCCGCGATCTCGGACCGGGCGAGGCCCGGCGCAATGCGAATGCCCAGGGTCGCCGAGGCTGCCTGGCGCAGGGCGTTCTTGCGCCGGTCCGGGGCCGGCAGGGTGGTCGAGAGGATGGTCACGGCGGACTGACGCCAGGCCCATTCGACCAGCGGCCGGCCGCGTTCCGGCAGCGCCTCGACGCCGTCGAGCAGATGGGCGCCCTGGCGCACCGCCTCGGGGGTCAGCGGCATCTGGGCGGCGGTCCGGCGCCAGGTCTCGGGGACCTCGACCCGGCCCAGGGCGAGCCGGCCGTCGTCGTCGATCACCCGGGCCAGGAGCTTGACCAGCGCGGTCGAGACGTCGGGCGCGACGTTGCCCCAGATCCCCGAATGGACGTCCGAGACCAGCGCCTCGCAGGTCACCTCCAGCCGGGTTTCGCCGCGCAGCGAGATTGTCAGGCCGGGGATGTCCGGCGAAGGATTGTCGCAGTCGGTCAGCACCATGACATCGGCTTCGAAGGCATCCGGGTGCGCGTCCATGAAGCGCTCCAGGTTGGGCGATCCGATCTCCTCCTCGCCCTCGATCAGAAGCTTGACGTTGCAGGGTAGCGTCCCCGCCGTGGCGAGCCAGGCCTCGATGGCCGCCAGGTGGCCGACCCATCCGCCCATGTCGTCGCCCGATCCTCTGGCATAGAGCCGGCCCTCCTTGACCACCGGCTCGTGGGGCGGCGTCGCCCAGACCTCGCCCTTGACCGGCTGCAGGTCGAGGTGGCCGTAGATCAGCACGCAGGGCTTGTCCGGGCCGGCCCCGAGATACTCGGCGGCGACGCAAGGCAGAGCGCCTTCCAGCTCGAGCAGGCGGCCGCGGGCAAAGCCGAGACCCTCCAGGTCGTCGCGGATCTTGCCGGCCAGCCGGCGCAGGTCGTCGTGGTGCGCCGGATCGCAGGAGATTGCCGGATGGCGCAGATAGCCGTAGAGCCGCTCCAGCGTCGCGGGAAAACGCGCCTTGGCGAGACGGCCGGCCGCGTCGGCTGCGGACGGCGCGCTGGGGGCCTGGGGCATGGCTTTCGTCCCCCTTTCCCCTCACGTCCCCCGGATCGTCGCGATGCCCTCCGAGGCGGCCTGGGCCATCAGGCGGGCGTCGGAGGCCAGGGTCACCAGGTCGTAGCCCATCTCGTGCATGCTCTTGGCATAGCCCGGGTCGAGGCAGTGGATTCCGGCCAGCCGCCCGTTGTCCTTGGCGGTCTTCAGGATCGCCTCGATCTTGGCCAGCATCTCGGGCTCTTCGCGGTCCAGCTTGGGCACGAAGCCGTGCGACAGGCCCAGGTCGGAGGGGCCCACATAGACCCCGGAGAGGCCCTCGGTGGCGAGGATGGCCTCGCGGTTGGCGTAGGCTTCCTTGGTCTCGATCATGGCCAGGCTCAGGATGGTGTCATTGGCCTGGGCGGCATAGTCGGCGCCGGCATAGAGCACCGCGCGGCTCGGCCCGAAGGAGCGCTGACCCTTGGGTGCGTAGTTCATGTAGGAGACCAGGCGGGCGGCGTCCTCGGCGGTGTTGATCATCGGGCAGATCACGCCGTAGGCCCCGGCGTCCAGCACCTTCATGACGATCCCGGGCTCCAACCAGGGCACCCGGCAGATCGGCGTCACCGGGGTCGAAGAGAGCGCCTGCAGCATGGTGACCGCGGCCTGGTAGTCGACGATGCCGTGCTGCAGGTCGATGGTGACCGAATCGAAGCCGGCATGGCCCATGACCTCGGCGGCAAAGGCGCTGGGTATCGACATCCAGGCGTTGACCGCCTTGCCGCCGCCTTCCATCAGGGTCTTCACGGTGTTCTCGCGCATTTTTCGGCTCTCCCCTTACTTGGTTTTTAGATCGGCGGCGTTGAAGACCGTCGCCGGATCCAGTTTGCCCTGGAAGTGGTCGATCACCGCCTGGGCGCAGGCCAGGCCCATGCGCTGCAGGCCCTCGGCCGTGGCGGCCGCGCTGTGCGGCGACAGGATCACGTTGTCGAGGCCGAGCAGGGGATGGTCGGGCGGCGGCGGCTCGTCGATGAAGACGTCGATCCCGGCACCGCGGATCGAGCCGGCCAGAAGCGCCGCCTCCAGCGCCTCTTCCTGGACCAGGCCGCCGCGCGCGCAGTTCAACACCAGCGCATGGTCCGGCAGGGCCGCCAGCGCGGCGGCGTCGACCATGCCCAGGGTCTCCTCGGTCTTGGGGGTGTGGATGGTCAGGATATCGACCCGGGGCAGCGCCGCGCGCCAGTCGCTGACCGGCTTGCAGTCGCGCGCCTCCAGATCCTCGGCATAGAGATAGGGGTCGTAGCCGAGGACCTCCATGCCGAAGGCCTTGCAGAGCCGCGCCACCCGTCGGCCGATCCGGCCGACCCCCAGGATCAGGATGGTGCGGCCCTGAATGTCGAAGGCGCGGGCGGTGTTGCGCGCCTCGTTGAAGTCGGCCCCGGTCTGGCGGTGATACCAGAAGAGATCCTTGGCCAGGCCCAGCAGCATCATCAAGGTATGCTCGGCGACCGACTGGGCATTGGCCTCGGCGGTGATGGCGACCGGTATGCCCCGCGCCGAGGCCGCCGCCACGGCGATGTTGTCGCAGCCGACGCCGTGGCGCGAGATCACCGACAGGCCCGGCGCCGCGGCGATGGCGCGCTCGGGAAGCTGGGCGTTGCGCAGCATGATGGCATCGACCTCGGCGACCCGCTCCATGAGCTCGCCGTCGGACGGCGCCACCACCACCTCGAGCTCGAAGCCCGGATGATCGTTCAACAGCGCCTCGCCGTCGGGATGAATGCGGTCGATCAGAAGAACTTTGCGCGCTTCGGCCATGGTTTGGTTGGGACCTTTAGTCGTGGGGTCGGCAGGGCTTGATCTGAACGCAAGCCGCCGTCCCAGGCAAGGGCCGATCGCGGCTCTACAGGGCCGCGGGAATTGGAAAAGCCGCGCAAACTTGGCTATAGTCCCGACCATGGACCCAGCAGACGCAAGACCCGGACGGCCGCCCGACATCTATATCGAGAATACGCCCGGCAAGGGGCGCGGCGCCTTTGCGGCGCGGGCCTTCGCCGCCGAGGAGGTCGTCGAGTTCGCGCCGATCATCCTGGTGCTGCCGCACGAGATCGTCGAGTGCACGGAACTGCGGCGTCGGGCCTTTCAATGGCAGTCGAAGAAGATCCGCAACTCGATGCTCCAGGCCATCGTCTTCGGCTATGGCTCGATCTACAATCACGCCAATCCGGCCAACATGCGCTGGTACACCGAGGAGGCCGGCGAGTGGGCGATCTACCAGGCCATTCGCGATATCGCCCAGGGTGAGGAACTGACCATCAACTACAATGAGAGCGCCGGCCACTCCACGGACAATCGCTGGTTCGAAAAGCACAATGTCGATCTGGTCGAGTAGGATGCGTTGCCTGCCGGCGACCCGCGCCGTGCAGGCCGTCGTGCCAGGCTGGCACGTTGACAGGGACTGTCCCAGCACTCACAAAACGAGGCTGGCCCTTCCGGTGTCGGAACGGGACCACTGCGACTGAAGATCGGGAGACGATGCGATGAAATGGGTCACGGGCCTCCCTCTTGCGGCTGGGCTTCTTGCTCTGCTAGTAGCCGGCACGCCGCGAACCGCCCTGGCCGATTGTTCCGATGCGCCCAGACCCGGCGTCGACTGGAGCCGCTGCGACAAGGGCAAGCGCAAGCTGATGCGCATGGACCTGACCGGCGCCAAGATGATGCGTGCCGACCTGGCGCGCAGCGACCTGCTCGGCGCCAACCTGACGGGAAGCGACCTGCACGAGGCCGACCTCGACCGGGCACGCTTTGCCGAGGCCGATTTGACCGGGGCCGACTTGACCAAGGCCCAGGCCTCGCGCGCCAACTTCGCCGGGGCGACCCTGGTCAAGGCTATCCTGGCCAAGGCCGAAATGTCGCGGGTCAACCTGGTCGGGGCCGACCTGGCCGAGGCCGATCTTTCCAAGGGCGATTTCAGCCGCGCCAACCTGGAAGGCGCGACCTTGCGGTCGGTCGATCTCCAGTTCGCCAACGTTTCGCGCGCGATCTTCCGCGGCGCGGACATGGCCGGGGTCAAGCTGCGCGGCGCCTACACCTATCAGACCCACTTCGAGGGCACCGACCTCTCCGCCACCCAAGGCCTGACCGCCGACCAGATCGGGATCGCCTGCGGCGATGGCGACACCAAGCTGCCGGCGGATCTGGCCGTGCCGGCCTCCTGGCCTTGCGAGTAGCCGTGCCGTGACCCAGGGTGCCGAGGCGGCGGCGGGAGAGGGCGAGAGCTACCCGGAGATCCGCGAGGCGGTGCGGCGCCTTTGCGCCGGCTTCGATGGGGCCTATTGGCGCGGTCTGGAGGCCGAGCAGGGCTATCCCACGGCTTTCGTCCAGAGCCTCACCGAGGCCGGCTACCTCGCCGTCCTGATCCCGGAAGACCAGGGCGGCTCGGGCCTCGGCCTGTCCGCGGCGGTGGCGATCCTGGAGGAAATCCAGGCCAGCGGCTGCAACGCGGCGGCCTGTCATGCCCAGATGTACATCATGGGCAGCCTGCTGCGCCACGGCAGCGCCGAACAGAAGGCCCGCTACCTGCCCGACATCGCCAGCGGCGTCCTCAGACTGCAGGCCTTCGGCGTCACCGAGCCGACCAGCGGCAGCGACACCACCGCGATCCGCACCGTAGCCCGGCGCGACGGCGAGGACTACGTGATCGACGGCCAGAAGGTCTGGACCTCCCGGGCCGAGCATTCCGACCTGATGCTGCTCCTGGCCCGCACCACGCCGCGCGACGAGGTCGCCAAGCGCAGCGACGGTCTCTCGGTCTTCCTCATCGATCTGCGCGAGGCGGTCGGCCGCGGGGTCACGATCAAGCCGATCGAGGCGATGATCAACCACGCCACCACCGAGGTCTTCTTCGACGGCCTGCGAGTCCCGGCGTCGGCCCTGGTGGGCGAGGAGGGCAAGGGCTTTCGCTACATCCTCTCGGGCATGAACGCCGAGCGCATTCTGATCGCCGCCGAGTGTATCGGCGATGCCCGCTGGTTTATCGATAAGGCCCGGGCCTACGCCAAGGAGCGCAGCGTCTTCGGCCGGCCGATCGGCCAGAATCAGGGGGTCCAGTTCCCCATCGCCCGGGCCTATGCCGCCAGCCAGGCCGCCGCCCTGATGGTCGACAAGGCGGCCCGCCTGTTCGAGGCCGGCGGCTCTTGCGGGGCCGAGGCCAACATGGCCAAGCTGCTCGCCGCCGAAGCCTCCTGGCAGGCCGCCGAGATGTGCCTGCAAACCCACGGCGGCTTCGGCTTTGCCCGGGAGTACGACATCGAGCGCAAGTTCCGCGAAACCCGGCTCTACCAGATCGCCCCGGTCTCGACCAACCTGATCCTCTCCTACCTGGCCGAACACGTCCTGGGCCTACCAAGGTCTTACTAGGCCCTCACGCGGCCCAGTCCAATCGAGGGGCGGGCTATCCTCGCTGGCGCTGCGGGCGCCCCCCTTCTTCAAGCAAGAGGTCGCGCTTTGTCAGCGGCCTAATTTTTGGCCTCTGAGTGGAAACGTCCGAACCAACGCGGTTTAGCGGTGCGAAAAGGGGACTGGCTCGTGGCCGCGCCAGCGGGCGGGTGCCTGTCCCCTTTTCGGCTGGAAGGCGAAATCTCGCGGTGGCCATGATAGGCAGGCAAGCCATCGACAGCCGCAGCGACGCAGGCCAGTATGAGGCCGTTGAATGGGCGAGGGGCATAGCCATGACCACAGCGACAGCGCGGCCGGCGGCCGGTCCCGACTGGCTCGACGCCAAGCTCAAGGCCGGCGCGGTGGTGATCATCGACGGCGGCATGGGCACCGAACTGGAGGCGCGCGGCGTGCCGATGGACGCCAAGGCCTGGAGCGCCGGCGCTCTGCTCGAGCACGGCGACGCGGTGCGCGCGGCCCACGTCGATTTCATCCGCGCCGGGGCCGAGGTCGTCATCACCAACACCTTCGCCGCCGGCCGTCACATGCTGGCGCCGGCGGGCCACGGCGATCAGGTGGCGGCGATCAACCGCCGTGCCGTGCAGTTGGCCAGAGAGGCGATCGAGGAGGCCGCCGCCGACCATCCGGTGGCCGTCGCCGGCTCGGTCTGCGAGTGGGTCTACGACAAGGACTCGGGCTTTCTCGAACCGGCGCGCCACCATGCCGCGCTGGCCGAGCAGGCCGATCTGCTGGCCGAGGCCGGGGTCGATCTCATCGCCCTGGAGATGTGCGAGCGGCCCGATCATTCGCTGCGCGCGCTGGAGGCCGCCCTGGCCACCGGCCTGCCGGTCTGGGCCGGCTGTTCCTGCGCCGTCGAGGCCGAGACCGGCCGGGTCCACAGCTTCGACAGGCCCGATGACGACTTCGAGCCCTTGATCGCCGCGCTGGCGAGCCAGCCGGTCGGGCTCTTTGCCATCATGCATTCCGCCATCGCCGACACCGACGCCGGGCTCGAGATCCTGGGCCGATACTGGGACGGGCCGGTCGGGGTCTACCCGGAATCCGGCGACTTCATCATGCCCAACTGGCAGTTCGTCGATATCGTGAGCCCGGACCACCTGGCCCAGGCGGCGCGGGCCTGGCGCGACCGGGGCGTCCAGCTTTTCGGCGGCTGTTGCGGCCTGGGCCCGGACCACGTACGCGCGCTGAAGGCGGCGTTTGCCTGACGCGGCGATCTCGATAGGCATCCGTTCGGGAGTCGCATGTCCGTCCCAGGTCGCGATTGATTCTGTCCGGGCAAAGAGCTTTCATGTGACAGTTTCTCCCTGGCCCTATCCAGGGCCGGCCGAGAGCATGACGGGAGACGGACATGTCCGCACTGGGCGCTTCCGCGCTGGGCGACTTTGTCGACCTCGCACGCTACCCGATCGACGATCTGGAGGGGCGCGGCGCGGGCCTGCTCGCCGACTGCCGGGCGTCGCTGGAGACGACCGCGCTCTGCAGCCTGCCGGATTTCCTGAAACCCGAGGCCATCGCGTTGCTGCAAAGCGAGGTCGCCGCGGTCGCGCACCAGGCCCATTTCAACGATGTGCCCCGGCCGGCCTACAACTGGCGGGCCCACGAGACCGGCTTTGCGCCCGATCACCCGATCATGGCGCGCAACCGCCAGAGCCTGGGGTCCATCGCCCGCCCGAGCTTCGCCGAGGACGGCCCGCTCATGAGCCTCTACAAGCAGGACGGCCTGACGGACTTCGTCGGCCGCGCGCTCGGCCACGACCGGTTCTACCGGATCGAGTGCCCCTATCTGTCGATGAACGTGAAGGTCATGGGCGCGGGCGACGAACTGGCCTGGCACTTCGACCAGAACGACGGCGTCGTCTCGCTGTTGATCCAGAGCGCCGGCGCGGGCGGCGACTTCGAGTACTGCCCCTACATTCGCGCCGAGGATGACGAGAACTTCGATGCCGTGGCGCGTCTGTTCAAGGGCGAGGAAACCCTGATCCAGCGCCCGGGCGCGGCGGCGGGGACCTTCTCGCTCTTCAAGGGACGCCGCTCGATCCACCGGGTCACGCCGATCACAAACGGCGATCCGCCGCGCCTCATCGCCCTTTTCAGCTACGACCGGCAGCCGGGCCTGAACTACCCCGAGGCCACCCGCAAGGCCGTGCTGGGCGAGAACTATGCGAGCGTGGGGGCGGGCTAGGGATCTGTTCGTCGTTGGCGATCGCTGTCGCCGATCATCCCCCGAAATCGCTCAAGTCCGCCTCTTCCTCGGCGCCGAACTGGATTTCGATGTGGTTGCCGTCGGGGTCGTGGATGTTGACCTGACGGCGGTTGCTGCCCGGGATGACGTTGATGGCGTAGGCCACATTGGCGGCGCGCAGGCCGGCGAGGAAGCCGGCCAGGTCCTCGGCCAGGAAGGCGAAGTGCTCCAGCCGCGGGGTCGCGGCCTCGGGGGTTTGAGGCACCTCTACCAGATGCACCGCCGCCTGGTCGCCGAGGTAGAGCCAGGCGCCGCCGATGTCGAAATTCGGGCGCGGCCCGACCGCCAGGCCCAGCAGGTCGCGGTAAAAGGCGGTCATGGCCGCCAGGCTGCCGGTGCGCAGGTTCACGTGGTCGAGGGTCTGGAGCGGCATGGCAGCCTCCTTGTGTTGGTCTTCGCCAAAGGGTCCCCCACACACTCCCAACTTTGCCGTTGCAGGGCTGGACCCCTCCTTTTCCCCTTAAAGCCCGATTCGAAACTAATGTTATCAAAACAAGGGGATAGGAACATTGGGCTCGTCTTTTGTCATTGCCGGGCTTGACTCGGCAATCCAGGGATTGTGCCACTCCTGGACCCTCGGGTCGAGCCCGAGGGTGACATCGAACAAGACGACATGTCCACTAAGCATTTGGTATTATTCGATTAGTTTCGAGATGGACTCTAGGGAGCGAAGGGGTAGGGTGGGTCCGCCTACCACTCGCCGGTGTTGTCCATCGAGGCCCAGGGCTCGGCAGGGGCCAGGGCCTCGCCTTTCTGTAGCAGCTCGACGGAGATGTTGTCGGGCGAGCGCACGAAGGCCATGCGGCCGTCGCGCGGCGGGCGGTTGATCGTGACGCCGCCGTCCATCAGGCGCTGGCAGGCGGCGTAGATGTCGTCCACCTGATAGGCGAGATGACCGAAATTGCGCCCGCCGTCATAGGGCTCCGGGTCCCAGTTGTAGGTCAGCTCGACCTCCGGCGCGCGGTTCTTCCGGGCGTGCTGGGCATCGTCGGGCGCGGCCAGGAAGACCAGGGTGAAGCGCCCGGCCTCGACCTCCTTGCGCATGGTTTCCTCGAGGCCGAGCTTGTTGCAGTAGAAATCGAGCGAGGCCTCGAGGTCGGCCACGCGGACCATCGTGTGCAGGTATTTCATGGTTTCTCCATCTCTAGAACAAAGGGGCCGGAAACGCGAGGCGGGCGCCGGACGGCCGGGTGACGGCGGGGTCAGGACGGGCCGGCGGCCTCGGGAAAGAAGGCGGCGAGCAGGCTGCGGCAGCGTTGGCGCGAGACCTCGAGATCGAAGGCCTGGGGGTCCAGGTGAACCTCGAGCCAGAGGCCGACGATGGTGGCGCTGAGGACCTGGGCCAGGGTTTCCGGGGCCACCGCCAGGCCGCCGCGGGTCTCGGCCAGGGTCTTGATCTGGTCCAGGGCGAAGGCGACATAGGCGCGGTCGCGGGGCAGGATCACCTCGCGGTAGATCGCGTTGCCCCGGGCCTCGCCCCAGAAGGCGAACCAGGCCGAAAGGTAGTGCGGGTTGTCCGCCACGAAGGTCAGGTCGTGATCGAGCCAGGCGGCCAGTCGTTCGAAGGGCGGCAGGTCGGGGTCCTTGACCGCCGCGCGCCAGGATCGGTCGTATTCCTCCTCGATGAACTGCAGGGTGTCGGCCAGCATCTGGGCCTTGCTGGAGAAGTGAAAGCCGACCAGGCCGCGCGACAGACCGCTCAGGGCCGAGACGGTGGTGAGCGTCGTGCTGGAGAGGCCCCGGTCGGCCAGGGACCGCACCGTCGCCAGGATCAGCGCGCGCTTGGTCGCCTTGCTGCGGGCCCGGCGCCGGTCCACCTTTGGGGTGCCTTCCGGGGGGACGCCGCCTGCCGCTTCGCTCGGGTCGCTGGTCGCGGCTTCCGCCATCCGTGATCCTCTTCCTGGCCGGCCCGCCAAAGGGATGCCGACGCTTGCGGCCCAAGTTTATGGGCCGGGGTGAGCGCGGTCAAACGAACCGGTGGGCCGGCCCCGGATTGACCCCTTGGGCTTTGCCGCCGTCGGCCCTATTCTTGCCGGCCGAATCGCGGACAGCAGGGAGGGAGCATATGAGCGAGGATCGTCCCGATCGCAAGATCGTCAACATCCACCAGGCGGCGTTCCGGGTCTATGACCTGGAGGGTCCCGAACAACCGGAGATGAGCTGGCTGCCGCTCAGTTATGACAGCGACGGCAACGGCGCCTACGTCATGCGCATGGACCCCGGCGCGGTGACCATCGAACACACCCACCAGGGGATCGAGGATTTTCTCATTCTGGAGGGCGAGTTGATCGACCGCGGCGTGACCTTGAAGGCCGGCGACTTCGTCAGCTATGCGCCCGGCAGCCGCCACAACTCACACAGCGAGACCGGCTGTCTTTTGATCGGCTTCGATTGGGGCAAGCCCCGCGGCGGCGCCGCGTGACCGGATCGGCGCGGCCGCGCGCCGTGCTCTTCGATCTGGGCGGCGTGCTGGTTGCCCTGGCCGGGATCGCCCTGTTCAGGGGTTGGCTCGACAACAAGGTCAGCGAAGTGGAAATGTGGAATCTCTGGCTCGATTCGCCGGCGGTGCAGGCCTACGAGCGCGGCCACATGACGACCGCCGAATTCGGCGAGGCCGCGGTGGCCGAATTCGGGCTGCCCATGACGCCGGACGTCTTTCTGGGGCGCTTCGGCGACTTCGTGGCCGGTCTTTATCCCGGCGTTCCCGACCTGCTGGGGCGGATCCGCCCCGGCGTGCGTCGCGCCTGCCTGTCCAACACCAATGCCCTGCACTGGGACAAGATGCGCGACGAGATGGGGCTCGGCGGGTTGCTCGATCATCACTATGCCTCGCACCTGATCGGCGAGGTGAAGCCCGATGCGGCGGCCTACGCGGCAGCGATCGACGGCCTGGAGCTGGCACCCGGCGACATCCTCTATCTCGACGACGTGGCGCGCAACGTCGAGGCCGGCCGCGGCGCCGGCCTCAGGGCCGAACAGGTCCAGGGCGTCGCCGCGCTGGAAGCCGTTCTGGCGAGCTACGACCTGTTGATCACCTGATTGGGCTGGTCACCTAATGGGCGGGTCGCCTGTTCGGGCCTTACCTGGCCGCCTAACTCTTTGATTTTGGGCGGTATCGCAAAGCAAAAGGGGCGGCTCTTTGCGGCCACCCCGTAAGCTGTTTCAACCCAGTGCGAGCAACGTTCAAAAAATATCTATTCTGCGTTTCTTGTTCTTGCGCGCTCGCCTCCGGATCTCAGCCTACCTCCACCCCCAAGGAGAAGATGGTTGCTTGGCAGCAATCTGAGCAATACCAGGCGCCAGCACGTTCGCCGTTTCACGATCCAATGCGGGATCGGTCCGCGTAGGCCCGTTCGGCCTACCCTCCCGACCCATCGTGGAAACGACCGCCAGGAGGCTGTTGTGGTGTGAAATCGAGGTCATCACGTCCTCCTTTTGCCGTGCGATGGCTGGATTGCCCGTTCGCATTAGAGTGAACATAAGTGCATGCAAAAGTAATGTCAAGTCTGCATTCAAAAATAGTCGAAAAAAATGGCCTCGCCCCGCGGCGCATTTCTGACTTGCCCCGGGGTGCGTCGCGGCTACCCTTGCGAACGTCGCCGAGCCCTCCACAGAATGGCCCCTGACTGGGGAGACCAGATCGTGTCCGACCGCCTGAGAGACCCCCGACTGTTTGGCAACGACGCCGCCGAGGACGAAAATCCGGCGGTCCTTGCGTCCTATTTCGTGAATTTGCCGGAATCCCGCGGTTTCGGCGACCCTCGGGAGCGCTTTTTGATCGCGCGCGGCAAAAAGGGGATCGGCAAGTCCGCCTTTCTGGTCTTTGCCGCCCACCGGCTGTCCCAGGCGGACCCGGCTCCTTTGGTAATCACCCTGCGCGGCTCCGATCTGGTCGGACCCGAGACCGCGCCCGCCGGTCATGCGGCCGAGGCGGTGAGAAACTGGAAAGTCCAGATCTGCACCCGGATCAACGCCGAGATTGGGCGCCAGATCGGACTGGCCCTGGACGACACCAAGATGACCCTGGTCGAGCAGTCCGAGCTCCTCGGTTTCAAGGGCCGCAACTTTTTCCGCGCCCTGATGGACCGATTGAAGGTCAAGGGCGTCCCCATGGAGCTGCGCGACCGGGAGGCCGCCCAGCAGCACCCTCTTCTCAAGCGCTATATGAAGGAAGACCAGGACGCGGCGATCTGGGTCTTCATGGACGATATCGACGGCACCTTCCGGCGTTCCGATGAGGAATGCCTGCGGTTGTCGACCTTCTTTACCGCCTGCCGGGAACTGGCCAGCGAAATGAGCGGCCTGACCCTGCGCACCACGATCCGCCGCGATGTCTGGGCGACGATCCGGACCACCGACGAGGCGCTGGACAAGTGCGAACAGTACATGCGCGACATCAAGTGGAGCCGCAGCGGGATCCGCGAGCTCTTGGCGCACCGCATCCGCTCCTACGTCAATGCCCAGACAAGCGACCACGCGCCCTCTTTCGAAGGCGGTCCGGACGACACCATCGACGAGGTCGCCGCGCGTTATCGCCTGTCCGAGGCGCTACACGACGACAAGGTGTTGCGCATCCTGTTTCGCAAGCTGCGGGTGGCGGGCGGCAGCCGCATGCCCCACGACGCCGTCTTCACCTACTCCGGCGGCAGCCCGCGCGCGGCCCTGCAGCTTTGCAAGCTCGCGGCCCAGGAGGCCAGCAGTGTCGGCGCGTCGGTCATTCGGGCGGGCACGATCGACAGCGTGCTGGAGGCCTTCGGCCGCAAGCGGATCGAAGATCTTCTGCGCGAGTACGGGCACCAGACCGACGACCTCGCGGCCCTGCTCTATGCCTTTGGCGGGCGTCGCGCCGCCTACAGCACCGCGGAATTGCTGGCCTGCCTGGAAAAGTCGATCCTGCCCGATGCGCCCCTGGCCTTCACCGGCAGCGCCAAGGGCCAGGTCGGCCCCCTGGACGCGGCCCATTATCTCTTTCAAATCGGCTTTCTCTTCGGTCGCGACCGGCCGGCCAAGGGCGGCCCGAACCACTACGCCTTCGACGAGAAACCCTATCTTCTGAAGAACGCGGCCAATCTCGACGAGGGCCTCGACTGGCTGATCCATCCCGCCTTCCACAAGGCCCTGCGCCTCAGCTGAAGAGTCTTTTCCCTACCGCAGATCGCCCAGCACCGCGTGGAGGGCGTCGAGGTTGGCGGCGCCCAGTTTGCGGCAGCGCGCCGGCGACCAGCCGTTGCGTTCGTCGGGACTGTCGGCGGTGTCCTTGAAGGGCTGCTCCAGGGTCATGGCGAGGCAGCCGAAGTTCTCGGCGATGTTGTTCGCGGCGATGGTCAGGTTGGCCTTGCCGGGGCTGTTTTCCGGGTAGCCCTTGGCGGTTTGGAAATCGGGACTGGCCCGCATCAGGGCGCTCTTGTAGGCGGCGGTCAGGTCGCGCTGCGCCTCGGTCAGGCCGGGAATGCCCAGGGACGAGGCGACGAAGTTGTAGGGCAGCCCCTCGTCGCCGTGGACGTCGAGGAAGAAATCGACCCCGGTCTCGACCATGCGGGCGCGCAGGTGGAAGATCTCCGGGCTGGTCTCGGGCGAGGGCTCGGCCCAGGCGCGGTTGAGATTCACACCGGCGGCGTTGGTCCGCAGGTTGCCGCGGCGGCTGCCGTCGGGATTGACGTTGGGCACGATGAACAGCCGGGCGCGGCTGCGGATCGCCCGGGCCACCGGGTCGTCGGGGTCGCCCAGGCGCTCCAGGAAGCCTTCCATCCACCATTCGGCCATGGTCTCGCCGGGATGCTGGCGGGCGATGATCCAGCAGGTCCGCTTTTCCGCTGTGCCATTGTCTGGCCCTGCCTCGCCATGGACCAGGAGGTCGAGGTCCTGGCCGTCGACGCTGCGGCCCAACAGCTCGTGGCGAAAGGCGCCGGTCGCCAGCGCGCCGGCGATCAAGTCGGCGTGGCGTTCCATCGAATAGGGCGCGAAGTAGGCATAGTAGGCGGCATCCCAGGCCGGGCGATGACTGATGACCAGGCTGCTGCCGTCGAAGACGGTGGGCACGCGAAACCAGTCCCTGCGGTCATAGGAACAGACGGCGCGGTAGTCCTTCCAGCCCGAGGTGTAGGAGGTCTCGCCGGCATTGGCGATGACCAGGCGGCAGTCGCGCTCGCGCGCGCCGGTGAGACGGAAATAGAACCACTGTAGGAAGTCGGCGTTGCTGTCCTTCTCGATTGCCAGGCGGATGTTGCAGGGATCGTTACTGGTGGGATCGTCGCCGGTGGGATCCTCGATCGACAGACAGGAAATGTTGCCGCCGTCGAACTTGCTGGAAATCTGCATGGCTCAATCGTCCTCCTGTCTGGTGGGCCGGCGCGTGGACTTCAGGCTGCCGCGCTGATGCTTTTGCCGCAGGCGCCGTTCCTGGGCGCCGCGGCTGGGGGTGCGGTGCCGGCGCCGCGGCTTGGGCGGCTGCGCGGCGTCGCGAATCAGGGCGACCAGGCGGGCCAGGGCCTCGCGCTTGTTGGCCAGTTGGGTGCGGTGGGACCTGGCCTCGATGAGCAGCTCGCCGGCCAGGGTCATGCGCCCGCCGGCGAGCCGCTTCAGGCGTGCCTTCACCGCCGCCGACAGGCTCGGGCTGTTGGCCAGGTCGAAACGCAGCTGACAGGCCGTGGCCAGCTTGTTGACGTTCTGCCCGCCCGGCCCCGAGGCCTTGATGAAACGGTAGGTCAGCTCGCTCTCGTCGAGCGCTATGGTCGGCGTCACGGTAATCATGGGCAGTCTTCTACAGCAATTTCCCGCGAGGTCGAATCAGGCCCCGGCCTTCGCGGTCTTCTTGGCGCGGTGGTAGGTGAGCGCCGCCTTGATACAGGCGGTCAGGGCATCGCGGGGCAGGGGTGCGGCGGCATCGAAAAGGACCGCGCGGTTGCCCTCGAAAGTGAACGGCTCGGGAAAGCGGGCACGGAAGTCCTCGACCAGGCTGGTGCGGCAGTTGAAGTAGAGGGCGCAGCGTTCCGGTGCGGCCTTCTTCCAGCCGATCCGGATCGTGGTTCCGCTTTTGCTGGCCGCGGTCAGGTAGGCCGGCTCGCCCCACTTCAGCGTTTCGGTGATGGCGCCGACGCCTTCGGTGGCCGCGGCGGTCTCGAAGATCAGGCGCCGCAGCGCCGTCATGGTCCGCCTGACCGCCGGGGGCCAGGTTTCGAACAGCGCGGCGACAGCCGGATCGGCGGGGCGCTCCACGATCTGGCCGCGGCCGTCAGAAGAACGCAAAGCAGCGGCTTTCGATGGATTCCCGCGCGGGCGCGCCGGGCGCCGTGGCCGGGTCCTCGAAGGCCGTGTGGATGGTAAAGCGGGCCGGTCCGTCGGTCGCCGAATCGAAGGTCTTGATCAGCAGAGCCTCCTGCGGCGTCATGCCCGGGAAGTAGGTCCAGCGGTGCGCCGGATTGTATAGGACCTGTTGGATCTCGCCGACCCGCTGGTGCGAGCGGCGCTCGGTGGGTATCAGATCGGCCGGTGCCACGCTGCGGGCGTCGCAGATCGCCAAGGGCTGACTTTCCACGGTGCCGCCTATCGAGCGCCAGACGTTGATCACGGCAAAGCGTCGCGCCAGGTAGGCCTCGGCCTCGTCGGCCCGGCCCAGTTCGGCCAGGTGGTCGCGCAGGCGGATCGGGGCCGAGCGGTCGGTGTAGTCGTTGTGGACCATCTGGACCGGCTCGCGCACCGCCTTTTCGTCGCGCCGGGACTGGGAGCCGGCGCGCAGGGTGTGATCGAAGACCAGGGCCTCGCGGGCGCCGGTGACCGCCTTGATCAGGGCCGCCGCCTCGCTCTCGTAGATCTCTGCGATCTGTTCGCGGTCGTAGAAGTCGCTCACCGCCGTCTCGTGGCGCACCAGTTGGAAGCCCTGACGGTCGAGAGTGAAGTCCTCGGTCGCGGCGCGCCCGTTGTCGATCGGCAGGTCGTATAGCCGGTAGAGCCCCTCGTAGTGGTTGAGGTCGCCGGCCCCGGCCCGCGAGGCGTGCAGGATCGGCTTGGCGCTGGCGGAGGCCAGGTAGTTCAGGGCCGCCTCGACGGCGGTGGGACCGGTCTTTGCTTGCGTGGTCTGGCTCATGCCCTGCCTCCCTCATCGCGGCGCGCTATCCGCGCGACATGATCGGCAAGCTTAGGGCCGCCGGCCCGGCCCTGGCAACCGGGCGCGGGGGGACATATTCGGTCCTCATATGCTGGACGGGCTATCCTCGCTCACGCTGCGGGCGCGCCTCTGCGCTCTGCCGGCGGCCATGAGCCCTGGCCGCTGGAGGGAGAGCTACTCCGCGGCGGCGACGGGCTGCGGGTTCGAGCCGAGCACGGCTTCGTTGCCGGGGCGCGGGTCGAATGGCACGTTGAAGGCGAGCAGCAGCGAGACCGCCGCCATGGCGCTGCCGGCGAGAAAGACCAGGGCCGGCGAGACCAGCCAGACCAGGCCGAAGGCAGCCGGGATCACCACCGCGGCGATATGGCTGATGGTGAAGCTGACCCCGGCGGTGGAGGCGATATCGGCCGGGTCGGCGATCTTCTGAAAGTAAGTCTTGATGGCGATCGCCAGCGCGAAGAAAAGGTGATCGACGACATAGAGGGTGGCCGCCAGGCCGGCGTGGTCGACGAAGGCATAGGCGGTGAAGACGCCGATCAGGCCGAGGTACTCGAAGATCAGGGCCTTGCGTTCGCCCCAGCGCACGATGAAGCGGCCGATGACCGGCGCCAGCCAGATGTTGAGGCCCGCGTTCAGCAGGAACAGGAGCGCGATCTCGCCGACCTCGTAGCCAAACTTCTCGACCATCAAGAAGCCGGCGAAGACGACAAAGATCTGCCGCCGCGCGCCCGACATGAAGGTCAGCGCATAAAACAGCCAGTAGCGCCGGCGCAGCACCATATGCTTGTTTTGCCGGACCTTCTCCTTGTAGGTCGGGTAGGTCAGCCAGCAGAAGGCGGCGATCATCACCGTCGTGCCGCCGCCGATCAGGTAGACCAGGGGAAAGTCCAGCCCGACCAGGTCCGCCGCCAGCCAGATCAAGCCGAAGGCCACGATAGAGGTAAAGGACCCGACGGCGATGATGCGCCCCAGGACGATCGGCGCCCTGGATTTGTCGACCCACTGCAGCGACAGCGAGGTTTGCAGGGTCTCGTAGTAGTGATAGCCCAGCGACCCGATGAAGGTGGTGATGTAAAGCCCGGCAATGGTCGGGAAATAGCCGGTGATGGCGGTGCCGACGCCGAGCAGCAGCAGTGCCAGATAGGCCAGGCGCTGCTCGCGGATGATCAGCAGCACGAAGACCACGGTGAAGGCGATGAAGCCGGGGATCTCGCGGATCGACTGCAAAATTCCCATCTCGGCCCCGGTGAAGGCGGCACGCTCGATGGCGAAGTTGTTCAACAGCGCCGACCAGGTCGCATAGCTGAGCGGCACGGCGCCGGCCATGAGATAGAGCAGGATTTCCGGCTGACGCCAGCCGTCGAGTGTGCGCAGGGAGCGAAGCGTTTCCATGGCTCTTGGATAGCGCTTTTCTTTCTGCCCGTCCGTCTATATACTGCCAAGAAATGTCGCAAAACAGTCAAATTGACCCAAGTCATTCCGCGGGCACCGGCCAGGGCGGGGCGCGGCCCGTGCCCGCGCGCCATGTCGGCGACGATCCGCACCGCGACCGGCCGATCCTGTCCAAGGCGGAAGACAAGGTGTCGCCGGATCACTACCCCTGGCACAGTCATATCCGGGCCCAACTGGTCTATGCCTCCCGTGGGGTGCTGACCGTCGCCACCGAGGCCGGCACCTGGGTGGTGCCGCCGCAGCAGGCGGTCTGGGTGCCGGCGGCCATGCGCCACGCGGTCTCCTCCCATGGCCCGGTCTCGCTGCGTTTTCTCTATGTTCATCCCGAGGCGGCCAGGGACCTGCCGCCGCGCTGCCAGGTGATCGCGGCCGGCGAACTGCTGCGCGCGCTGATCGACCGGGCCTCGGACTTTCCCCCGGACTACGGCAAGAGCGGACCCGAAATGCGGCTCTGCCGGGTGATACTCGACGAACTGGCCGCGGCGCGGCCCGAACCGCTGCACCTGCCCCTGCCCGACGACCGCCGGCTGACCGTGGTGACCGATGCCCTGCTGGCCGACCCCGCCGACGGCCGGGGGTTGGCCGCCTGGTCCCGCGAGGCCGGGGCCAGCGAGCGCAGTCTGGCCCGCCTCTTCCTGAAACAGACCGGGCTGACCTTCGGTGCCTGGCGCCAGCGCCTGCGGCTGCTCGCCGCCGTGCAGCGCCTGGCGGAGGGTCGCGCGGTGACCGAGGTCGCCTACGATCTGGGCTACGACAGCCCCAGCGCCTTCGTGGCGATGTTCCGCCGCGCCCTCGGCCGGACGCCCGGAAAGTACCTGGGCACCGCGGGCGAAGCCACTCCGCGGACCCGCGACCGGAGTCACAAGGCGGCTGACAGCGAACGGCAAGTCGCGCTATAGGACGTCCGGCTTTCGCCCGGTAGGGCGCGATATGCAAGGGGGACGCGATCATGAGCGCACTGCAAGATGTCCTGGACTTCTGGTTCGCGCCGGATCACGTCGAACTCTGGTACGAGAAGAACGATCTCTTCGACGCGGCGGTGGCGCGGCACTTAAGCCAGCACCACGAGGCGGCGCGGCGCGGCGTCTACGATGCCTGGCGCGAACTGCCGCGCGGCAGCCTCGCCCTGGTGATCCTGCTCGACCAGGTGCCGCGCAACATCTTCCGCGGCCAGGCCCGCGCTTTCGCCACCGACCCGCAGGCCCGCGCCGTGGTGGGCCATGCCCTGGACCGCGGTTACCACCGCATCTTGACCGAGCAGGAATGCAAGCTGCTCTACATGCCGCTGGAGCACAGCGAGGATCTGCTCGATCAGGAGCTTTGCTGCCGCCTCATGGCCGCGCTGTCCCAGGAACCGGAGTTCCTCAGCTACGCCGAGCGCCACCGCGAGATCATCCGCCGTTTCGGTCGCTTCCCGCACCGCAACGCCGCGCTCGGCCGCCCCACCACCGACGCCGAAGCGGACTTCCTGAAAGAGCCGATGTCGTCCTTTTGAGGGTGGGCTCCAGTCCTTTCCCAAGGGGAGAGGAGACAGTCACGCCAACTACACGCGCCTCAAAGCACTTGGCCTTTGCGGCCGTCGTGTGTTATCGAAAACGAGTTGAGTTTCAGCAGGTGGGGCGACCCATGGTCCTGACGGGCACAGAACGACGACGATGCGCCAGCGAGCGCCGCGCCTAGGGCGCGGTCCGACATCGTTTCTCGTGCCCACCGCCCAGCGCCGATCCAGCTAAAGTCGGCCAGGCGTCTTCCAAGGACCCAGATCCCATGACTTTCCTGATCATCCCCGAGCGGCTGGACGATGCCGCCTTGAATGGCCCGCTTCTCGACCGGACCTTCGGCCACGACCGTTGGCAAAAGACGGTCTATCGCCTGCGCGTCGGTGCGCCGCCGGCCGCGCTCAGTTTTTCCGCGGTGAACGACGAGGGCAGCCTGCTCGGGTCGCTGCGCTTCTGGCCGGTGGCAATCGGCGACAGCCCGGCGATCCTGCTGGGCCCGCTGGCGGTCGAGCCGACTCTGCAGGGCCAAGGGATCGGCAAGTCCCTGGTGACCCACGGCCTGGCGCGGGCGCGGGACCTGGGCCACCGGGTCTGCCTCGTCGTCGGTGCCGCCGGCTACTACCGTCCCTTCGGCTTTACCAGCGCGGCGGCGGCCGGGATCATCCTGCCCGGCCCGGTCGAACCGGAACGTTTCCAGGTCGCTGGCCTGGTGCCCGGCGGACTGGAGGGTGTCAGCGGCGTGGTCGCCCGCCCCGGGGCCGTGCAGGCGGCCTAGCACGGCAACGCACCTTTCACCTCACCAAGTTCCGGCAACCGACGAGCCAATCGAGGTCCCCATGCAGATGAACGACATCCCCTTCGGGACCACCGACTGGTCTTCCGTCGCGCGCAGGGACCATCCAGGAGAGACCGGGGCCGCCACCTGGCGCACCCGGACCTTTGGCGGCATCCGCGTGCGCATGGTCGAGTATTCGCCCGGTTATCTGGCGGATCACTGGTGCGTCAAGGGCCACATTCTCTTCTGCCTGGAGGGCGAGTTGCACACCGAACTCCGGGACGGCCGAACCTTCGTTCTGAAGCCGGGCATGAGCTATCAGGTGGCGGACGATGCCGAGCCTCATCGCTCCTCGACGACTATCGGCGCCAAGCTCTTCGTGGTCGATTGACGCGGGCTGGGACAGCAGAGATGAACAGGCCGACCGTCAAGCTCAAACTGGATCTGAGGAGTTTCGACGAGGGACCCTTTGTCTCTGTCCTGAAGACCTGTGAGAAGGCCGGGATCCGCTTCGAGACCATGCTGACCGTCGGCGACACGCCTGCGAATCGATTGAAACTCTATGAATTGAACCGGGATTGCTCGCGCGACATCCCGGCAAGAGGCGCATTCTTCAGCTTCGATGACTACCGACAAGCCAGGTTCGAGCGGCCGGTCTACGATCCGCGCGGGATTATGCTGGCCTTGGATCAGGACCTCTGGGCCGGCATGGCGGCCTCGTCCAACTGGAGCCACAAGGGCTTCGTCTTCAACGAGATGACTGGAGTGCTGCGGGACTATCGCCGCAGAGGTATTGCTCTCGCGATGAAGCTCTTGGGCATTCGCTTTGCCCGCGATTGCGGCGTCGAGACCATCTACACACTGCACGACTTCGAAAACGAAAGCGCGATCGGGATGAACCGGCGCTTGGGATTCGTCGATACGGATTGGCAGAGCCTCACCTGACGCCGCGTCGTGTGGCTGACCTGACCTCGCCGGATCGCTTGATGCGGGGGGCCGGTTGACGCGAGCCAGTGGGCGACTTAGTTTTCGCCGCACCTGACGAACAGGATCCGAGAGAGCCGTTTTGCCATCTTTCTAACCGATCTCAGCTAGTTTCCTCACACCACGTCGCTGTCCGGACGCAAGCCGGACGGCTTATCGCAATAGCTGCGCGTGGCGGTGGGCTGAGATCGGTTCGACAAGAGGAGGGCGCCTGCTCTCCTCCGTCAGGCAGCCTCTCCCGACGCCACCTCTCCCGCGCCTAAGACCCCAAAGCGCCCCGATCGTCAAGAGCCCCGGTGTCGCGATCCGCTGATCTCAACTTGTCCGACCGCAAGCTCTCTCCCAATCAGACGCAAATCGTCTGTGCCGCCCCGCAGCACTTCCAAGAAGGAAGGCCGGATCCGGCATGGAGACCCTGCTTCGCGTGACCTGGACCGTGACCCAAGGCACGACCCCTCTCGTCTGGCGACACTGCGGCCGCTGCGCCCAGCCAAGGCCCTTCGTTTGCAGTGACAAGTTTCGCCTCAACGCGCAGAAAAAGCTCATCGACGTCTGGCTGATCTACCGCTGCCAGGTCTGCGGGCGGCGCTGGAACCTGCCCATCTTCGAGCGGCGGCCGGTGGCGACGATCGATCCACAAGACCACGCCGCCATGATGGCAAACGACGCCGCTCTGGCGCGGCACTACGCCCTCGACAGGGCGCGGCTGCAGAGCCATGCCACGCGCATCGAGGCCGGCGCGGCCATCACGATCGGCAAGCGGCCCGACGGGCCGGTCCCCACCGCGCCGGTCGGGGTTGTCATCTCGGTCGAGGCGGCGCCGGGCTGTGCCATCCGCCTGGACCGTCTGGTTGCGGTCGGCTTGGGCCTGCCACGCGGCGCCGTTCGGCAGCTCGAAAAGAGGGGTGCGATCACCGCGACCCCCGAAGGCCGGGCGGCCTTCAGGCGCCCGCTTCGCGACGGGCAGGTGATCGAGGTCAGCTTGGCATCGCTCGATTCCCGGCCGGATCTGATTGCGGCGATTCTCGGGGGCGCACGCTCTGGCGCGCGCTCATGCAAGAGGCGATAGATTGGAGGCGGATTGCAGTCCGGCTCAGATTGGTTCTATCGGTCGTCGCGCTCCCGACCTATCATCGAATCAGTTCAATTCACCCGCGGCGGCTCCCTTCGCGGGCGCGGCTGGGCCGGCCTATCGAGAAAGGACAAACTTCCATGGCGGAGCTATTCACCAGGCAAGAAACCGAGGAATGCGATGTTGCGGCGCCGGCGGCGGGCTCGCGCTGGCTGCGCAGCGGCGAACAGGACTGGCAGCCCAGCAGTCACGAGGGCTTCTGGATCAAGCCGCTGTTGGAGGACCAGGGCAGCGGCCGGCGCTCCTGGCTGATGAAGATGGACCCCGGCGCCTTTTCCGAATCCCATGCCCACGAAGAACTCGAGCAGGTCTATATCCTGGAGGGCTCCTTCTACGATGAAGAGCGAAGCTACCATCCGGGCGATTACATCGTCCGCGCCCCCGGCGCCCTGCATACCGCTGGCAGCAAGGAGGGCGCGGTGGCCCTGGTGATCTACACCCCGGCCTGACCCGCCCGCCTAACCGGCGCAGACGAACTTGCGCAGCATCGCCTGCAGGGCCCGCCGGGCCGCCTTGGTGACCCGGCCGCCGGGAAAGGCCGCGCGCAGCGCCAGGCTCTCGATGGCGTCGAGGATCAGCCCGGGGGCCTCCTTGCAGTCCAGGTCGGGGTCGAAGGCTCCGGTCCGGATGCCCCTCTTCAGCAGGTCTGACAGCGCCTTCGTCAGCCTCCGCCGGTTGACGTCGAAGGCCGCGCCGATCTCGGGATTGCGAAGCGCCTCGGCCATGATCTCGACCGCCAGTTCGGCGTTCTCCTGCTGCATCGTGTGGTCCAAGAGGTCATCGACAAACCGCTCGAGCGCCCGCGGAGGCGGCAGTTCCTGGTTCAACCCCTGCAGCAAGGGCTGCAGCTCTTCGGCTTCGACCTTCGCGATCTCGGCGATCAGCGCGGGCTTGCCCGTGAAGTGATTGTAGAGATTGCCCAGGCTGATCCCCGCCGCCTTGGCGATCTCGCGGATGCCGGTCTGGTGGAAGCCCTTGGCGATGAAACACCCCGCCGCGGCCTCGACGATCAAGGCCCGGCGCTCCCGGGCCGCTTCATCCCTGGTTGGTTTGGCTGGCGGTTGTCTTGGCATCTCGAATCCTTGCAATACCGTGATCTTTTTATATATATGAACGAACGTTCGTTCAAGAATTATTCCAATCAAGCGAGGCGAAAATGAAAATGCAATGGCACTGGTTTCTTGGGTTCCTCGGACTGGTCGGGGTCGCCAAGATTGCCACGGTTTGGGGCTACTTCCAGGGCCCCGGGACAGGGCGGGACCTCTTGAACCTCCTGTGGTTCGCCTGGTTTCTCTACCTGATCCCCGAGGGTCGGCAAGCGGGGGCGGACTGATGGCTACGCTCGACGCCCGCTTCGCCGCCGTAGACGGCGCCTTCCTGGTCATCGCGGCGCTCGGCCTCGCCTTCCTGGTGGCCGCTTTGGCGGAAACCCTTTGGGATGTGTTCTCCAAGCGCCGCGCCGGTCTGGGCGAAACCTTCGCCAATGCCGCCATCGGTCTTGGCAATGGGCTGCTCGAAACGACGGCCTTCGGCCTCGTCTTCGTGGTGGCGCTGGTGGCAGCCGAGCCCTTGGCCCTTTTTTCGATTCCGCGGAACGGGGCGACCTGGGTTCTGGCGGTGGTCGCGGCCGATCTGACCTATTACTGGATGCACCGTCTCGAGCACCAGGTCCGGCTGCTCTGGACCTATCACAGCGTCCACCACTCCTCTCCGGAGTTCAACCTGACGACGGCCTTGCGCCTGGCCTGGATCGAGGGTCTGGTCGAGTGGGTTTTCTTCCTGCCGATGATCCTGGCGGGCTTCGACGCCGTGCAGGTCGTCGTGGCCTTTTCGGTGGTGGTCGCCTACCAGTCCTGGATCCACACCGAGAAGATCGGAAAACTCGGCTGGGCGGACCGGATCTTCAACACACCCTCGGCGCACCGCGTCCACCATGGATCGAACCGCAAGTATCTGGACAAGAACTACGGCGGCATCCTGATCCTCTGGGACCGGCTCTTTGGCAGCTATCAGGCCGAGGAGGAAAAGGTCGTCTATGGCATCACCCATCCGTTTGGCACGGCGAACCCGCTGGTGATCCATTTCCACGAGTTCTGGTGCCTGGCCAAGGACCTGCGGCGCGCCCGCGGTCTCGGCGAGGCCTTCGGCTATATCGCCAAGCGTCCGGGCTGGCGGTCCCAAGCGGCGCGCGGCGCCGCGCGGGACCAGCTTTAGGCGAGGAACGGCTCGATGCGGGCCCAGTCCTGCTCAACGCTGGCCGTCATGCGGTCCAGAACCCGGTTTCGCAGCCATCCGGGCCAGTTCCACCAGGGCCGCCGTTTCAGTCGGGCCGTCACCAGGTCGCGCACCTGCGCCGCGGGCCAGGGCTGCCACTCCCCGGCCACGGTTCGGTGATTGATCCAGAAGACCGGCGCCACCTCGCGGCGCAGAATCTCCCGGGCCTCGGCACGCGAGAAGTGGGCCATGACGATTGTCCGGGCGATGCGTTCGTAGTCGCTGTCTTCCAGTTCGCTATCCAGGAAGAGCTCCGACAGCTCGCACCAGACCGGCAGCCGCCGATCGATCTCTTCCGGGCTCAGGGTCAGGGTCATGCCCGGAACCTATTCCAACCCTGCGGCCATCTTCCAGCAGAATTGCGGCAAATGCGCCGTGGCCAACCTGTGCTTGGCTCTGAAACGCCATTTTGCATTTGTGGAGGGAGACCGAGATTAGGATAGTGGCCCCGACAGCATCCCCCGTTCGCCGAAAAGACACCGGACCGCCATGACCGAACCCGACCCGACACCCGCCGCCAGAACCCGCACCGGACGCCGCGGCCGCGCGCGGCCCGAGGCCGGCACCGATGGCGCCGCGAAGCGGCCGGTCTGGCCCGGTGTGGTCGGTGGCCTCTACCGGCCGCTGAGCGAGGCCGAGATGGCCCGCATTCACGCCGCGGCCCTCCAGGTCCTGGCGGAGGTCGGCATGGCGGAGGCGCCAGCCTTCGTGGTCCAGCGCCTGCGCGAAAAGGGCGGCCGCGTGACCGACGACGGGCGGCTGACCTTTCCACGCGGGCTGGTCGAGGATGCCATCGCCGCGATCCGCCGCGACATCGTGCTGCACGGCCAGACCGGCGGCCACGAGATGGAGCTGTCCGGCGGGCGCGTCTACATGGGCTCGGGCGGCGCGGCGCCCAGCATGGTCGACTTGGAGACCGGTCTGTACCGCGAGTCCACCCTGCGCGACCTCTATGATGCCGCCCGCCTGGTCGACAGTCTCGACAATGTCCATTTTTTCAGCCGCTCGGTGGTGGCGCGGGACATGCCCACCACCCTCGATCTCGACGTCAACACCGCCTATGCCTGCCTGAAGGGAACCGCCAAGCACGTCTCCACCAGCGCCACCGAAGGGGCCCACGTCCAGCACATCGCCCAGATGTGCGAGACCATCGCCGGGAGCATGGCGGCCTTCGCCGCGAAACCCTTCCTGTCGCTGAACATCAATCACGTGGTGCCGCCCCTGCGCTTTGCCCATGACGCCTGCGCGGTGATCCAGGAGGCGGCGCTGCTCGGCCTGCCCATCCATATCAACTCTCTCGGCCAGGCCGGCGCGTCCAGCCCGGCCTCCCTGGCCGGCTCCCTGGTCGGCGGCGTGGTGGAGACCCTGGCCGGCCTGGTCTTCTCCTGGCTGGTCAATCCGCGGGCCCAGGCGGTCTTTGGGCCGCGGCCGCTGGTGACCGACCTCAGGACCGGGGCCATGACCGGCGGCTGCGGCGAACAGGCGGTGGTCATGGCCGGCGCGGTGCAGATGTCGCACTACTACAAGCTGCCCAACTCCTGTATCGCCGGTGCCACCGACAGCAAGCTGCCCGACGCCCAGAGCGGCTATGAGAAGGCCCTGACCGTGTCGCTTGCCGCCCATGCCGGCTGCAACATGATCACCCAGGCCTGCGGCATGCAGGCCAGCCTGATGGGCTGTTCCCTGGAGAGCTACGTCATCGACAACGACATGCTGGGCGCCATCCTGCGTTCGGTCCGGGGCATCGAGGTGGATGACGAGACCCTGGCGCCGGAGATCATCGCCGAGGCGGTTCGCGGCGATGGCCACTTCCTGGGGGCCGCCGACACCTACGCCCGCATGCAGAGCGATTTTCTCTATCCCGATCTGGCCGACCGCCAGTCGGTGGACGACTGGCAGGCCGAGGGCGGGCTGGATATCCGCGCGCGGGCCAGGACCCGCGCCCGGGAGATCCTGGCGCGCCACCATCCCGGTCATATCGGCGATGCGGTCGACGGCAGGCTGCGCGCGCAGTTCGACATTCGCCTGCCGCTTGAGAAATCGAGCGACGATGCCGGGGGGACAGCGCCATGAAGATCGCGGTGATCGGCGCCGGGGCCATGGGCTCGATCTACGCCGGCCTCATGGCCGACGCGGGCCACGAGGTCTGGGCCATCGATGTCTGGCGTGCGCACCTCGACGCCATTGCCGAACAGGGGCTGAGGGTCGAAGGGGCGAGTGGCGACCGGGTGGTGCGTACCCTGAAGGTGACCAGCGATAGCGCCGAAGTCGGGCTCTGCGATCTGGTCATCCTGTCGACCAAGGCCAGTGCCGTGTCCGCCGCGGTGGCGACGATCCGCCCGATTCTGCGCGACGATACCCCGATCCTGGCGATGCAAAACGGCCTGGGCGCCGGCGAGCGTGTCCTGCAGGCCCTGCCGGACGCCAACGTGCTGCTCGGCGTCGCGGAGGGATTCGGGGCTGCCATGCGCGGTCCCGGCCATGCCCACCATGCCGCCATGACGCTGATCCGCTTGGGCGAGATGCAAGGCGGCCTGACCGGGCGGGTCGAGGCGATCGCAGAAGTCTGGCGCGGCGCCGGCTTCGAGGCCAAGGCCTTTGCCGATATCAACCAGTTGATCTGGGAGAAGTTCGTCTGCAACACCGCCTTCAGCGCGCCCTGCACGGTCTTTGGCCGCAGGGTCGGCGAGATGCGGGCGGACCCGGAGTCCTGGAAGGTCTCGCTCGGCTGCGGCTGCGAGGCCTATGCGGTCGGCCGCGCCAAGGGCATCGCCTTTTCCTTCGACGACCCCGAAGCGCACATCGCCGCTTTTGCCGACAAGGTGGCCAAGGCCCGGCCCTCGATGCTGCAGGACCATCTGGCCGGACGGCGTTCGGAGATCGACGCAATCAACGGCATGGTGCCGATCGTGGCCGCCGAGGTCGGCATGACCGCGCCCTACAACGAGGTCGTCACCGCCATCGTGCGGTCCCGCGAGCGCGACTTCGCGTGAGGCCCGCCGGCGTGCGCCCAATGGAGCCGCGGACATCGACCCGCCGACCCGGCCTTGAGCCGGGACCCATTTCACCGCGCCCTCGGGACGGTGGCCCCCGGACCAAGTCCGGGGCGACGGTTGGCGTGACGGAAGTCTGTTCGAAGCGAGGTCCAGGATGAAAATCGCCAGCTATCTGCGGGACGGCGAACCCGGCTATGGCGTGATCCGGGAAGGCGATAGGGGCGCGCGCATCGTGCCGCCGGGTCCCGCGTTCCGAACCGCGTTCCCCAGCTTGCGGGCGGTTCTGGAAGGACAGGCCCTGGATCGCCTGGGCGACGATACCCGAGAAGAGCGCGATGCGTTCGGCCTCCATGAGGTTCGCCTGTTGCCGCCGCTGCCCGATGCCGGAAAGATCGTCTGCGTCGGCATCAACTATCCCAAGCGCCATCCGATCGAGGGCCTGGTCCCACCGCCCGAGCAGATCATCATCTTCGGCAAGTACGGCGAGACCCTGGTCGGCCACGGCGCCCCGCTCATGCTGCCGCCGGCACCGGCCTGCGACACCTTCGACTACGAGGGCGAATTGGTGCTGGTGATCGGCAAGCCGGGCCGTCACATCGCCAAGGCCGAGGCCTTCGACCACATCGCCGGCTACACCATCATGAACGACGGCTCGGTGCGCGACTGGCAAAAGCACAGCGTTCAGGCCGGCAAGAACTTCACCGCCTCGGGCGCCTGCGGCCCCTGGATGGTGACCGCCGACGAGATCGCCGAGAAGATCGGCGAGGTCGGGGCCCTGGCGCTCACCACCCGGCTGAACGGAGACGTGGTGCAGGCGACCACCGCCGCCGAGATGATCTTCGACATCCCGGCCATCCTGGCCTATCTCTCGACCATCATGGAGCTGCGCCCCGGCGATCTCATCGCGACCGGGTCGCCGGAGGGCTCCGGCGCGAGCCGGTCTCCGCAACGGTTCCTCACGGTTGGCGACCGGCTGGAGGTCGAATGGTCGGGAATCGGCGTGTTGAGCAACCGGGTCGAAGCGGAACCGCCGGGGCGCTGACGGTGCTGCTCCGTCTGGATAACTCTCCCGTCACTCTGCCCTTTCCTGGAGGCCGCAGGGCGGCGCCGGGTCCCCGGTCAGGAAGCCGCGCACCTGGAACGGGCTCGGGTCCTCGGGGTCGAAGCGGACGACGGCGGCGTCGATGATCACGAAATCGCCGGGCCCGTTCAGCCGCGCCAGCTTCACCGCGTCCCAGCCGCCGAAGCCCTCGTCCAGGCAGTAACTGCTGGTGCTGCCGTGAACCAGCAGAACCGGCCGGTCGAAGCGGTCGGCCTGCGCGGTCAGGCGGCGCAGGAAGGGCAGATAGGGGTTGCAGGCGACCCGCTCGTCCGGACCGCAGGGGCGGTTGCGCTGCGCGGGCTGAGATATCTGGGCGGGATCCGCGTGGATGACCACGACCAGTCCCGCGAGGTCGTGCCGGCGCGCGTCCTCGAAGGCGGCTTCGAGCCACAGCAGGTTGGCCCGGTCCCTGGCGTCCACGGCGTCGAGCGCCCTGGCCGGCGGGTCAGTCCGCAGGATTTCAATCCGGCCATTGTCCGTGCCGACAATGTGCAGGGTGACGAAGAGCAGGTCTCGATAGGCCCAGCGCGCGTTTTCCGGATAGTCGGGCCCCTGCCGCGCGACGCGCCAGGCCGGGTTCGACGGCAGACCCTCGGTGAAGAAGAGACGGCGGATCTCGGCCAGCCGCTCCAACTCGTCGAAGCCGCCCGCCTTGGCGCGATCGCAATCGGTCCAGTCGTTGTCGCCGGGCGTGTAAAAAAGGCCGTCTGCGACCAGTTCAAAGAGCCGCTTGCGACGGTCGGCCAGGAAGCCGTTGTCGCAAGGCGCATCGCCCGCCTTCAAGTCGCCATAGTGGATGACGAAGGGATAACCGGCCTTTCTGATTCTTTCGCCGATGTACTCTAGACTTCTAATCTGGGCCTTGCCGTAGGGAATATCGCCCAGCACGACGAACTCCACCGGCGCCGCCCGACTGGGTCCGGCGACGGTCCAGAAGACGCAAAACGCGGCCAGGATCAGGGCCGCTCGACCGATCGGCATGATCTTTCTCCCAGGTCGAGTTCGCAGTGTCCGAACGGCGTCGGGGCTGCGATCCTAGCATGGCGCGCGACCGCAAGAAGATTGATTTTCAGGCTCGAATGAAGAGCTCTACCGCCCCTCGCGGTACCAGGCGAAGAGCGCGAGGCCCATGACCAGGGCGAGGACCAGGAGGGCGGGCAGCAAAGGGAACTGGGCCAGGCCGGTCACCAGGTAGCGGCCCTGGGCGGCGACGCCCAGCCAGTTGTTGCCAGCCAGCACACGCTCGGGGTGGACCTTGCGCAGCTTGGGCTCGGCCACCGCGGCCAGGGCGATGACGCCGCCGCCGCTTGCGCTGACCAGTGGCTCCAGGCGCGCGGCGGTGGCGCGCAGGTCGGCGAACTCCAGGCTCTCCAACTCGCCGGTCGCGGCCATGGCGGTGCGGGTGCCGTCGGAGATGCGGTAGAGCCCGCGGTCGGTGACCGGCAGGGAAGCCCGCGCCAAGCCATCCTCGGCGGGCTCCAGCGCCAAGGTCTCGACCCGGCCCGAGGGCAGGGTGACGGTGAGCTCCGGCAGTTCTTCGGAGAGCGAGCGGCGCTCGATCTCGACGCGTCCGAACTCGACCGAGGCGGTGAGGTCCTCTTCCTCCAGTTCCGGCTCGCGCATCAGCCAGTGGGCGAGGCGGCGCACCAGTTGCGACTGGGGCCCGCCGCCCTCGAAGCCACGGGACCAGAGCCAGAGGTGGTCGCTCATGATCTGGGCGACGCGGCCCTTTTCGACCCGGGCCAGAATGAGGAGAGGCCGCTCGGCCACGCCGTTCATCAGCACCTTGCCGTTGCGCGTGCTGGCCTCGATCTGGCGGAACCAACGGCCCCAGGGGGCCACGCCCTCCGAGTCCAGCATCTTGGCCAGGGGCCGGGTCACGGGATGGCGCAGGCCGATCTCGGTCAGGTCCGGCCGGAAGCCCTGCTCGACGATGGCGCCGCTCGGCTCGCCCGGCATGACCCGGCCAAGCGGCGTGCGGTAGAGCGAGAGCGGTGTGGCGAAGGACGGTCCGACCGCCTCCAGCAGGGCGCCGCCCTGTTCGACATAGGCAGCGATGTTGTCGAGGTAGATCGACGGCAGGACCCCGCGCCGCTGGTAGCGGTCGAAGATGATCAGGTCGAACTCGTGTAGCTTCAGGGAGAAGAGCTCGCGGGTCGGAAAGGCGATCAGCGACAGCTCGTTGATCGGCGTGCCGTCCTGCTTTTCCGGCGGCCGCAGGATGGTGAAGTGGACCAGATCGACCGAGGGGTCGGACTTTAGAATGTTGCGCCAGGCGCGCTCGCCGGGATAGGGCTCGCCCGAGACCAGAAGCACCCGCAGGCGCTCGCGCACTCCGTTGATCACCACGGCGTTGTGGTTGTTGGATTCGGTCAGCTCGCCGGGCACCGAATCGACCTTCAGCTCGATGATATTGGGGCCGCGGTGATCGAGCTCCACGGTGATTTCCTGGGTCTCGCCGATCGGCATGCCGATTTCGCCCTCGACCGTGCCGTCCTTGCTGATCACCATGCGCGCCAGCTTGCGGCCGACGTCGCTGCCCAGATCCTCGACCCTGACGGAGAGCGTGACCGGCTTGCCGACAAGGCCGAAGGAGGGCGCGGTCTCGACAATGAGGCGACGGTCGCGTTCGCCCGGCAGGCCGCTCTGTAGCAGATGCAGCGGCGCCTCGATGCCGAGCTTCTCGAAGCTCTCGGGCACATCGTGGACCTGGCCGTCGCTCAGCATGATCACGGCGCCGACGCGCTCGCGCGGCACGCTGGCGAGGCTCCGCTCCAAAGCCTCGAAGAGGCGCGTGCCACGGTCGTTCGGCAGACCTTCGCGGCCCGACACGCGGACCAGGCGATGCTCGCTGTTGGGCAGATCCTCGAGTTGCGAAAGGACAGCGCTCAGCGCCGTCTCGGTCTGGCCCGGGCGCGGTTCGACGGCCTGGCTTTCGGTCTCGTCGCTGACCACCATGACCACGTCGTTGAGGGCCTCGCGTTCCTCCTGGATGATCGCCGGATTGGCCAGCGCGAGGATCAGCGCGGCCAGGCAGACCGCCCGGGCCCAAAGGCCGCGGGCGCGGCGCAGCAGACCGAAACCGAGCAGCAGAACCGCGCCCAGCGCCAGCGCCGCAATCAGAAACCAGGGGATCAAGGGGGCCCAGGCCAGGGAATGGGCGGTCATTGGCCCAACCTCTCCAAGATGAAGGGCACGTGCACCTGGTCAGCCTTGTAGTTGCCGGTCAGGGCGTACATCACAAGGTTGACGCCAAAGCGGTAGGCCAGTTCACGCTGTCGCACGCCGCCGGGCACCAGCGCATGCAGCGGCTGACCCAGGTTATCGACCGCCCAGGCGCCGGCCCAGTCGTTGCTGCCGATCAGGATCGAGGTGACGCCGTCGTTCGCCGCGTCCTGTTCGACCTCGATCCAGAGCGCGCCACCCAGATAGCGGCCCGGAAAGTCCTGCATCAGATAGAAGGCCTTGGTCAGCACATGGTCCGGCGGCACCGGCCCGAGCGGCGGCACGTCGATGCCCTCCAGCAGGGTCTGCAGCGCTTCGGCGGCGCGGCTTGACTGACCCAGCACCTGGGCGCCGGCGCTGGGGTCGCGGGTGTCGAAGAGGATCGTGCCGCCGTTGCGCATGAAGTCCTCGACCTTGCGCTTGGCGTTCTCGCTGATGCGGTCGGGGTTCCGGGTCACCGGCCAGTAGAGCAGAGGGTAGAAGGCCAGTTCGTCGGACTCGATATTGACCGCCATGGGCGCCAGGGCCTCGACCGAGGTGCGCAGGCGCAACACCCGTGACAGGCCGGCGAGGCCGGCTTTGCTGGTGGCGTCGATCTCCGGTATGTCGGTGGTGACATAGGCCAGTCGGGTCGACAGCGTGGCCAGCAGCGCGCGCTGGTCGTCCCGATTGGTCTGGGCCTGGGCGGTTTGGGCCTGGGCGGTCCCGGGCAGGCCGGCGGCAAGGGATCCCACCAGGAGGGACGCCACTAGCATCAGCGGCAGCGCGCCGCGGCCCAGCCCCGATCTGCCTGGCGTGGCCTGGAGCAGGCCGCGCAGAATGATCGAAATCATGAGGTCCGCGAGAAACAGGACAGCGGCGGCGAAGAGCAGCCAGGGCTTCAACTCGTCGTCCCTGCGCTCCTCGATCTCGTGCTTGACGACTCCGCCGGGCAGGGCGCCGAGCGGCGCCAGGGGCGCCAGCGCCCCACCCAGATTGTGCGCCCGGCGCAGGCTGTCCTTGCCGTAGAAGCCGGGCGGGTGCGCCGCGTCCGGCGCCGCCGCCGGTCCGTCGGGCCCATAGGCCAGGGAGGTCGCGCCCGGTGTCGGCGCGCCCAGGACGCCGAAGCCGTCGAGCAGCGCCAGCGGCGGCAGCGGTTCTTCTTCCTGGGCCGCGCTGAGGCCCTGGCTGAGGTCGAGCAGGCGCTTGAGCATCTGCACGAAGAGGCCGGACAGCGCCAGGTTGGACCAGTCGGTGTTGGCCGTGGTGTGGACCAGCACCAGCCAGCCGTCGCCGCGCTCCTCGGCGGTCACCAGGGGCGTGCCGTCGGCCAGCCGGGCCCAGGTCTTGAGCGGCAGGTCCAGGGTCGGCTCGGCCAGGACCTGGCGCGTCACCAGGACGTCGGGCTGAACGGTCAGCCCGCGGAAGGGACTTTGCGCCGGGAAGGGGGCCAGGCCAGCCGGCGTCTCCCAGGTCAGCGCACCGCCCAGGACCCGGTCGCCGCCGCGCAGCCGGACCGGCAGCAGGGTGTTCTCGTTCTCGGCGATCCGCGGCCCGGCGAAGCGCAGCAGGATGCCGCCGCGCTTCATCCAGTCCTCGACCAGCGGGATCGCGCTTTCCTCCAGCGCGCCGGCCCCGTCGGGCATGACCAGCACCGCGATCTCGCGGCGCAGCAACTCGTCGATCTCGCCGCGGCGCAGCTCGGTGAAGGGCTCGAGCGCCCGCTCCAGGTAGTAGTTCTCGCGCAGCAGCGGCTGACTGATGTCGCTGGTCGCCAGGGTGACCAGCCCAACCGGACGGCGGCGCCAGCGCTCGTCGAGCAGCAGCACGGCGCCGGCGCTGGTTTCATTTTCGATCTGCAACTGAGTGATCCGGTTGCGCAGCTCGACCGGGAGTTCGACCTGGCCGGTGCCCTCGATCTCGCCGTCCCCGAAGCGCACCAGGGTGCGGGCCAGGATGCCGCCATCGGGTCCGGAGCCGAGGACCGCGCGTTCCTGAGGCGGGCCGGCCTCGGCACGCTGCAGGCGCAGGGTCAGGCCCAGCGGTTCGACCTTCGGCGGCAGCAACAGCAGGGCCCTCTGGCCGGCCTGGGCTTCCACCACATCGAGGCGGCCGAGGCGCTGCAGGCTTCCGGCGAAGCGGTCGATCATCTCGTCGTCTTCGCCATGGCGCAGGCCGTCGCTGAACCAGGTGACCGCGGCCGTGCCTTGCCAGCTGGCGGCCTCGACCGCGGCCAGGGCGGCGGCGCGGTCCGCTGGCCAGGGCTTGGGGCGCAGCTCCTTGACCCGGCTGCGCGCCTCGCCGGCCGGCAACAGCGGGCTCAAGGCCACGGCCTCGCCGTTCGCCGGCGGCGCGGTCAACAGCAGGCGGACCGGGCGGTTCTCGCGTTCGGCCTGGGCCAGAAGCTGCTCGATGGCGGCCTGGCGTTTCGACCAGTCCCGGGCCGCCGGCCAGGCGTCATCCACCACCACCACGACCGGCCCCGAGCCATAGAGCTGTTGCGAGGGGTTCAATAGGGGCTGCGCCAGGGCGAAGATGACCAGGGCGACGATCAGCAGGCGCAGGATCAGCAGCCAGGGCGGCGTATGGGCCGGTGTTTCCTCGGGTGCCGCGAGTTCGTGCAGCAGCCGGATGGCGGGAAAGCTAAGGGTCCGCGGCGAGGGCGGCGTGACCCTGAGCAGCAGCCAGATGACCGGCAGGCTGGCCAGGGCCAGAAGCAGCCAGGGTTGGGCGAAGCCGATGACGCCGAGGTTCAGCATGGCCGCTACCTCCCCGGCGCCAGGGACTGGTAGAGCGCCATCAACGCGGTCTGCGGCGGATGGTCGGTGCGGTGCAGGCTGTAGCCCCAGTCGAGCGACTGGGCCAGCGAGCGCAGGCTCGCCTTGAGCGCCTGGACGCGCTGCTCATAGGCCTCGCGCACCGTCTCGACCCGGGGCAGCAGCCAGGGCTCCTCGCCCTCCAGGCCGAGGAAGCGCACGCGGCCGTCGTAGGGCAGCGTCTCCTCGGCGGGATCGAGGATCTGCAGGATGCGTCCCTTGATGCCGCGCTGCGCGAAGATGCGCAGGCGCTCGACGGTGCGCTCGAAATCGCCCAGGAAATCGCCCATCACCACCAGCTGGGCATGACGCGGCAGCGGGATCTGCGGCGGCAGGCTGCGCTCGGCCCCCGCGCCCGTCCCGGCACCGGCCTGGAGCAGTGCCGTCATGCGCCCGAGGGTCGCCTGACTGCTGGAGGGGCGCTGTCCGGTGCCGAGCAGCGCGACATGCTCGCCGCCGCGCACCAGCAGGACCGCCAGGGCCAGCGCCAACAGGTCGGCCCGCGCCCGCTTTTCCGGCAGCTCCGGCTGGGAGGACCAGTCCATCGAAGGCGAGCCGTCGCGCCAGATCCACACCGACTGCGCCGCTTCCCATTCCATCTCGCGGATGAAGACATGATCGCTCTTGGCCGACTGGCGCCAATCGATGCGCTGCGGGGCGTCGCCCTGTTGATAGCGGCGGAACTGCCAGAAGGATTCGCCCTGGCCGACCCGGCGCCGGCCATGGACGCCCTGCGCCACCGTGAAGGCGACCTGGCGCGCCTCGACCAGCAGGGGCGGCAGGTTGGACGCCAGTCCCTCGGCGTGGTGACGCAGATTGGCGGCGGTCGATGTCATGGCCCTGGCCGATCCACGCGATCAGTCGAGGGCCGCGGTCAGACGCTTGATGACATTGTCGATGGTCACGCCCTCGGCCCGGGCGGTGAAGGTCAAGTCCATGCGGTGTCTGAGAATCGGCCCCGCCAGGGCGACGACATCGTCGACCGAGGGCGCCAGGCGGCCGTCCATCAGTGCCCGGGCCCGGGTCGCCAGCATGAAGGCCTGGCTGGCGCGCGGACCCGGCCCCCAGGAGATCTGCTCTTTCAGTCCCGACAGGCTGGTGCTTTCCGGCCGGCCGTCGCGCACCAGGCGCAAGATCGCCTCGACCACGGCCTCGCCCACCGGCATGCGGCGCAGCACGCGCTGTGCGGCCATCAGCTCGTCGGGCGTCATGACCGCCTTGGCCTCGCTTTCCACCGACCCGGTCGTGGCGATCAGCATCTGCCGCTCGGCATCCAGATCGGGATAGCCGACGTCGATCTGCAGCAAGAAGCGGTCGAGCTGCGCCTCGGGCAGAGGATAGGTGCCCTCCTGCTCCAACGGGTTCTGGGTCGCCAGGACGTGGAAAGGACGGGGCAGGTCGCGGGTCTGCCCGGCGATGGTCACCCGCCGTTCCTGCATCGCCTGCAGCAGCGCCGATTGGGTCCGCGGGCTCGCCCGGTTGATTTCATCGGCCATCAAAAGCTGACAGAAGACCGGCCCGGTTATGAAGCGAAACGAGCGGTGACCGCTCTCGCCTTCCTCCAGGACCTCGGAGCCGAGAATATCGGAGGGCATGAGATCGGGGGTGCATTGAATGCGCTTGTCTTCCAGTCCGAAGACCGTTCCCATGGTCTCGACAAGGCGGGTCTTGGCCAGGCCGGGCACGCCGATCAAGAGGCCGTGGCCGCCGGCAAGCAGAGTGATTAGCGTTTGATCGAGGACGGCTTCCTGGCCGAAGATGACCTCGCTGATGGCGGCACGGGCCAGCCGCAAGCGCAGGCCGACACGTTCGATTTCGGCGGCGAGCTGTTCGGCCGCCGCGGGATCGGGCATAAGTGGGCGGGGATCGGTCAAGGGCTATCCTCTCTCGTCGCGATGCCCTCGCGTTACGATCTGCTGTCTTGCGATCGGATCGGGCGGGGCCAAACTGTCGGTGACATTTCGCGTCCAGGTACGCATGTGGTGCAGACTATGATGAAAAACGAGACCAAGCCAGCCGAAGATGGTCAAAATCTCGGCATCGGCCCTGACGGAAAACCGGACGGCGAAATCCGTGACGGCGCGGCCACTTACCCGGCCGAGGGCGACTTCGCCATGCGCATCGCGGCCGACGGGACGTGGTTCCACCAGGGCCGGCCGATCCATCGCAAGCCCCTGGCCAAGCTCTTTTCTTCGATTCTGAAACGCGACGCCGCGGGGGTCTATTGGCTCGAAACCCCGGTGGAGCGCGGCCGCATCGAGGTCGAGGATGCGCCCTTCGTGGCGGTGGAATGCCTGGTCCAGGGCGAGGGCCGCGATCAGGTGCTGCGTTTTCGCACCTCGCTCGACGACTGGTTCGAGGCCGGACCGGCGAATCCGATTCGCGTCGCCCTCGACCCCGACAGCGGCGCGCCACGGCCCTATGTGACGGTGCGCGACGGCCTCGAGGCGCTGATCTTGCGTTCGGTCTACTACGATCTGGTTGACCGCGCCCTGGCGGCCGGCGACGACGAAGCCGACTTCGTCGGCCTGTGGAGCCACGGCTCTTTTTTCCCTCTCGGATGAAGGACCCGCGCGTTCCCGTGTCGATAGCCCATACCCCCGAACAGCTCCGCGCTCTGCTGGGCGAACGCGCCGCCCTGGACCGCGCCGCCCTGGACCGCGCCGCCCTGAACCGCGCCGCCTTGGGACAGGAGGGCGCCGTGCATCGGCGCTCGCCGGTCGGCGAGGCCGAGGCCCGCAGCCAGCGCGGCGACCACAGCCTCGACCCCTCTCTTTATGAGCCCGATCAACCGCTGCGCGACGCCGCGGTCATGGTGCCGATCGTGTTGCGCGAGGCGGAGCCCACCCTGCTGCTGACCCGGCGGACCGATCACCTGAACCGTCATGCCGGGCAGATCTCCTTTCCCGGCGGCGGCGTCGATCCGGGCGACGCCGACAGCACCGCCGCGGCGCTGCGCGAAACCCGGGAAGAGATCGGCCTTGCCGCCGAGCAGATCGAGATCGTCGGGCAGCTCGATCACTACCTGGTGCGCAGCGGCTTCCTGGTGGTGCCCCTGGTCGGGTTGGTCCAGCCGCCCTTCGACTTGACGCTCAATCCCTCCGAGGTCGCCGAGGTCTTCGAAGTGCCGCTGTCGTTCTTTCTGACCCCCGGCCGCAAGGAGCGTCACAGCCGGATGTTCCTGGGCAAGAAGCGGCCCTTCTATGCCTATCCTTACGGCGAGTATTACATCTGGGGTGCCACGGCGGGGATGATCGCCAACCTTTCCGAGGTGCTGCGCCCCGAACTGGCGGAGACCTGAGCCTTGCCCGCGCGCCACCCCCCGGCCCCGCCCCCGCCCCCGGTCCTGCCCTCGGCCCCGGCCCCGGCCCCGGCCCAGGAGATCGCAGTGGCGGACTGGATGACCGCGCCGCCGCTGGCCGCCGTGGTCGCCGCTTTGGCGGCGGACGGGACCGAGGTCCGCTTCGTCGGCGGTTGCGTGCGCGACAGCCTGGTCGGCCGGCCGATCCGGGATATCGATATCGCCACCCCGGACGCCCCGGCACGCGTGCTGGATAAGCTGGCGGCCGCCGGCCTGAAGGCCGTGCCGACCGGCCTCGACCACGGCACCGTGACGGCGGTGAGCGACGGCCGGGGCTACGAGATCACCACCCTCAGGCGCGACCTCGAAACCGATGGCCGGCACGCCAAGGTCGCCTTCACCGACAACTGGGAGGCCGATGCGGCGCGCCGCGATCTGACCATCAATGCCCTGTCCCTGACCCCCGATGGCCGGCTCTACGATCCCTTTGGCGGGCGCCAGGACTTGGCCGCGGGCCGGGTGCGCTTCGTCGGCGCGGCGGACCTGCGGGTGGCCGAGGACTGGCTGCGCGCCCTGCGCTTCTTTCGCTTCCACGCCCACTTCGGCCGCGGCGCGCTCGACCCGGAAGGCCTGGCGGCGGCGCGCGGATCCCTGGCCGGCGTGGCCGGGCTGTCGCGCGAGCGGGTGCGTCACGAGCTGCTGCGTCTGCTGGAAGCCCCGGATCCCACGGCGAGCCTCGCCGGAATGGCGGAGACCGGCCTGCTCGCCGTGGTCCTGCCGGCGGGATCCGAAGTGGACCGCTGCGCCCGCCTGGTGGCCCTGGAGCGGGATCTGAACCAGTCCCCCGACGCCCTCTTGCGCCTGGCCGCTCTGCTGCGCGGCGATGCTGAGGCGCTGGAACGCGAAGGCCGGCGGCTGCGCCTGTCCAACACCCAGAGCGCGACCCTGGTCGCCTTGCGCCGCCTGGCCGATGACATCGAGAAACGCACGCCGGCGGACCGGGCTACGACTCTGGACCACGACCTGTACCGGTCGGGAGCGCTCACGGTCCGTCGGGCGCTGCTGCTTGCCGCCGCCGAGCCGGAGAAGATCGATGGCGACGCTCTGGCGGCGCTGCTGGACCGCAGTGCCGACTGGGTGCCGGTTGCCTTTCCCCTCGGCGGCCGCGATCTGCTGAAGCGCGGCGTCGCCGCCGGCCCGGCGGTCGGCAAGATGATGGTCGCGTTGGAGGACTGGTGGCTCGACGCCGGGCGCGCGCCCGACCGCGCCGCCTGCCTGGCCGAGCTCGAGGCGCGCCTGACGCGCTTTTCCTAGGGTGTTTGCTCTACAGTATGTCCCATATGAGACGTTTCGTTCCACGCCGCCGTTCTGCGCCGAAGGTCGAACGTTTGTCATTCGTGGCTTTCGGAGACCGTTATTTGACCGGAGCAATATTGCTGCGAAGCAGTTCGACGAATTTATCACCCAAGATGCTCGGTTTCTTGTGTTTAGGCCGATGAACATTGATGCTGTCGTAAAGCGGCATGGTCATATTCGGGATGCGAACCAGTGCGCCCGCATCGAGTCTGGACTGGACCGATCGGGCCCAGCCCAATGCAATGCCCTGGCCCTTTTCGGCGACGTCAATGCACACCTGGTACGAATTGAAGACCGTCCCTTCCAGCGGTTCCGGTTCTTTCAATCTGAACAGCGCCAGGAAACTGCGCCAGTCCGGCCAATGCCGGCCCACATCGGCCAAGTGCAGAAGCGGGCATTTGACGATGTCCATCGGAGTCGCCACGGTTGGCAATCGTTCGGCAAAGCTGGGTGAGCACACAGGAAATATCGCATCGTCCGCAATCGGTGTAATATTGAACTTCTCTTCTCCCCAGCGACCGTACTGCAAGCCGATATCGAAGTCTTCACGAACGCTTTCCACGGGCTCGTAGGACGACAGGACGAACAGTTTCACTTTGGGAAAACCGATATGGAACTCGCCTATGGTCGGCGCGACAAGTGCATTGGCGAGGCTAAGGTCGGAAAACACCGTAAGACTTTCTAGACCAAGCCCAGCCCGCCGCAGACTATCGGCGGTTGTTGCCAGCTCACCAAGCGAAGTTCTGACGGTCACCAGCAACCGCTCGCAGTCTGCCGTCGGCAGAACGCTGTAGCGCTGTCGCTCGAACAGCCGCACACCCAAGTCCAGTTCTAGCTGTCGGACGCGACGGCTCACGCTGGCCTGCGACAGTCCCAATTCATCGGCAGCGTGGGTAAAACTTCGATGGCGGTAGGCTGCCTCAAAGGGCAGTAGTGTGGCCAAGGGCGGCAGTTGCCGGCGCATTTCAGACATTTGGAATTTGCAAACCTTAGATCGATAATCGTTCTTCTTGCTGCGCTTTACACATCTTAGCTTGTTATAAATCGAATGACTAGTGGAGAGGAAGCGTCCTCATGTCCGAACATGAACTCGATGGTTTCGATATGAAACCGACCGTGCTTGAGCGGGAATGGTTAATCACTGTGGACACGCCGGCCGGAGGTACTTCGCCTGTGCTCGATGCGCTGGGTGAACAACTGCCCCTCGTGCAAGGCCCCTACGACAACTGCGTGTTTGTCCGCGAGCAAGGATATCAGCGATTTCGAGCATTGGAGGGCTCGCACGCCGGGGCAGAAGGTGCGATTCAGCAGACTCCGGCCCAACAAATTGTGTTTTCCCTCCCGCCTGACCGTGAACTCCTAAGCAGGGCATTCGATGTCATTTTTTCGGTTCATGTAAACGAAGAGCCGACAATTCGCGTCGAGGAAGTCTGGGGCAGTCGCTCTAAGCTGCTGGATGACAAGGATAATCCGAACCGCTACTGGAATCGCCCAGATGCGGAAAGCCTCCATGGCAATGCGGTTGGGGGCGATGCGGTTGGATAGCACCAAAGCGTCCGCCTGAGTGAGCCAACCGGCCGGAAACGGACCGGCAATCGATCGTCAAGAGTGCCACCTTTCCGATTTACAGGAGACCGACCCGATGAGAACGCCCAATGTGACCTTTCGCGCGCTGCATGAAGAAAACAGCGCATTCGTCATTCCCAATCCATGGGACGTCGGCTCGGCCCGCGTCCTCGCGGGGATGGGTTTCAAAGCGCTGGCGACTACCAGCGGCGGCATGGCTTATGCGCTTGGCAAACCGGACGGGGCGGTCTTGCGCGAAGAGGCGCTCGCCCATTGCCGTGCCATTGTCGACGCGACGCCACTTCCGGTTTCGGCCGACCTCGAAAAGGGTTTTGGCGATACGCCGGAACAGATGTTTGAAATCATCGCTGCTGCCGCGGAAACGGGTTTGGCCGGGGGTTCGATCGAGGACTACACAGGCAAACCCGATGCGCCGATTTACGACGAGTCCCTGGCGGTTGAGCGGATCAAGGCGGCCAGCGAAGCCCGCGACAGCCTTCCCACGGACTTTGTTTTGACAGCCCGCTGCGAGAGCCTTGTTTGGACCAAGTCTGGTCTTGATGCCGTCATCCGCAGATTGCAGGCTTTCGAGGCGGCAGGCGCCGACATCCTTTTTGCGCCAGGGCTAGATGACCTCGATTCGATCCGAGCTGTTGTCTCCGCGGTCGGCAAACCGGTAAATGTCGTCATGTCGACGCCTGGGCTACCATTCGGCGTTGAGGAACTCTCGGAAATCGGCGTAAAACGCATCAGTGTTGGATCGGCCTTGGCCCAGCTTGCATACGGTTCAGCGATCGCGGCGGCACGGGAAATTGCGCAGCAAGGGAGTTTCGGTTTCACCAAAGATGTTATTGACTACCAGGAACTCGAAGCTTTCTTCGCGTAGTCTCGAAACAACCGTGCGAAGCAGACACTAAAGTCCTGTTGTAGCTAGTCCGCGACACGGCTTGGGGCGCGGGTCATGGCTGGAGGGGCCCCGATAGCCGACTTTGGGCCGCCATGCTGCTGGTACCTGTTTTTCTGTGCAGACCCCGGTTCCGAAGAGAAGGAAAGCCCTCTAAGGCCAGGCCGCGACCGGCGGCAGGGACATCAGAATCGCCTCGACGTTGCCGCCGGTCTTGAGCCCGAAGGCGGTGCCGCGGTCATAGAGCAGGTTGAACTCCACATAGCGACCCCGGCGGACCAATTGGTGCTGGCGCTGGGCCTCGCTCCAGGGTGTTTCGAAATGCCGTCGGACGATCTCGGGATAGACCTTCAGAAAGGCCCGGCCGACGTCCTGGGTGAAGGCGAAATCGGCCGCCCAGTCGGCTTCCAGATAGTCGAAGAAGATACCGCCGATGCCGCGCGCCTCGTCGCGGTGCGGGAGGAAAAAGTACTCGTCGCACCAGGCCTTGAAGCGCGCGTAGTAGGCCGGGTCGTGGGCATCGCAGGCGGCCTTGAAGGCGGCGTGAAAGGCCGTCGTGTCGGCCTCGTCGGGGACCATGGGCGTGAGGTCGGCGCCGCCGCCGAACCAGGCCTTGGAGGTGACGATGTGGCGCGTATTCATGTGCACGGCCGGGACCAGGGGCGACTGCAGGTGGGCGACCAGGGAGATGCCGCTGGCCCAGAAGCGCGGGTCCTCCTCGGCGCCGGGAATCTGCTTGGCGAACTCGGGCTGGAACTCGCCCTCGACCGTGGAGAGGTTGACCCCGACCTTCTCGAAAACCCGCCCCTTCATGACCGCCATGACTCCGCCGCCGCCGCCCGGTCGGTCCCAGGCTTGACGGGTGAAGCGGCCGGGTGCCAGATCGGCGAAGCGTTCGGCATTGGGGCCGGACAGCGAGTCCTCCAAGGCCTCGAAGGCAGCGCAGATGTCGTCGCGCAGGCTCTCGAACCAGGCGCGCGCCCTTTGTTTGCCTTCTTCACGATCCATCGCGTCAGCCCCTGCTCCTGTCACCCCTTGGTCCTGTCAGCCCTGGGCATCGTCGCCACCACCGTCGGATGGCGGAAACCCATCGATTTGCCGCAGCGCCTCGCCCAGGACCATGGCGGCGGCCTGGGCGACATTGATCGAGCGCAGACCGGGCCGCAAGGGTATCCGCAAACGGGCGGCGGCGGCGGCATGAACCGCCTCGGGCACGCCGGCCGATTCGCGTCCCAGCAGAAGGACGTCGCCGGCCGCGAAGGACCAGTCGCAATAGGACCTTTCCGCCTGGGTGGTGAGCAACAGGAGGCGTCCTTTGCGGGTTTCCTGAAAGGCCGCCCACGAGCGATGACGGACCAGGGTCGTCGCGGGCAGGTAGTCCAGGCCGGCACGCTTCAATCGCTTGTCGTCGAGGTGAAAGCCGCAGGGCTCGATCACATCCACGGGGACCCCGAGGCAGGCACCGAGTCGCAAGATCGCGCCGCAGTTTTGCGGGATGTCCGGTTGGTAGAGTGCCAGTCGCGTCACCTGTACGAATTCCTTGCCCATGGGCCATTTAGGGTCTTTGCCTTTCCCCCGAATTTCCTCTATACCCCTGCGGCAAGAAACGGCAAGTGTGCTGATCTAATTGGCGCAATCGGCTTTTTCTTCCGCGAGGTGGGAACGACCTCCGCGCCGCGTGGCCGGCCAGACGACGATCGGGTCCTGGCGACGTCGGGTGAGGGGCAGGGGTCGGATAGGGGCGATGATCACCGGTTGTAGCGATCGATGCTTGGGTAACAGGGGAATTGCATGATGGCAGACAGCGCGAACGCCGCGGCGCACGACGGGCAGACGCGGCGCGATTTTCTTTATTTGGCGACCGCCGGCATGGGAGCGGTGGCCACGGTCGCGGCACTCTGGCCGGTCATCGACTCGATGAACCCCTCAGCCGACGTTCTGGCGCTGGCCTCCATCGAGGTCGATCTGACGCCGATCGAAGAAGGCCAGCGGGTGACGGTCAAGTGGCGCGGCAAGCCGGTGTTCATCGACCACCGCGGCCCGGCGCAGATCGAAGAAGCCGGGAAGGTCGATCTTGCCGATCTGCGCGACCCGCAGAGCGACGCGGATCGCGCCGAAAGGCCGGAGTGGCTCATTCTTGTCGGGGTTTGCACCCATCTTGGCTGCGTGCCTCTGGGTCAGGGCTCGGGCGAGGCCCGTGGCGAGTTCGGCGGCTGGTTCTGCCCCTGCCACGGATCGCACTACGACACCTCGGGACGCATTCGCAAAGGCCCGGCGCCGGAAAACCTCCCGGTGCCGACCTACACCTACCTCGACGACAATAAAGTCCTGATCGGCTAACGCCCAACCAGCGGATACTTTCAGCCATGATGAACAATCCCGTGGTGAAGTGGATCGACCACCGACTCCCGATCTTCACCTTCATGAATCACGAATTGAATGAGTACCCGACACCGCGCAATCTGAACTATTGGTGGAATTTCGGATCCCTGGCCGGGATCGTGCTGGTGATGATGATTGTCACCGGTATCATGCTGGCGATGCAGTACACCGCGCATGTCGACCATGCGTTCGTCTCGGTCGAGCGCATCATGCGCGACGTGAACTACGGCTGGTTGATTCGCTACGTCCACATGAACGGCGGCTCGTTCTTCTTCATCGCGGTCTATATTCATATGTTTCGCGGGCTTTACTATGGCTCCTACAAGGCGCCGCGCGAGTTGCTGTGGATGCTGGGCGTGGTGATCCTGCTCTTGATGATGGCGACCGCCTTCATGGGTTATGTGCTGCCCTGGGGCCAGATGAGTTTCTGGGGCGCCACCGTCATCACCAACCTCTTTTCGGCGATCCCGATCGTCGGCGACTCGATCGTGACCTGGCTCTGGGGCGGTTTTGCGGTCGACAATCCGACCCTCAACCGCTTTTTCTCGCTGCACTACCTGATGCCCTTCGTGATCATCGGCGCCGTTGTGCTGCATCTGGTCGCGCTGCACCGCTTCGGGTCGAACAACCCCCTGGGCATCGACGCCAAGGGGCCGCAGGACAAAATACCCTTCCACCCCTACTACACGATCAAGGATCTGTTCGGGCTTGGCGTGTTCCTGCTGGTGTTTTTGGGCTTCGTCTTCTACGCGCCGAATTTCTTCGGCGAGCCGGACAACTATATCGAGGCCAATCCCCTGAAGACCCCGGCCCATATCGTACCGGAATGGTACTTCCTGCCCTACTATGCGATCCTGCGGGCCTTCACCGTCGATTTCCTTTGGATCCCGGCCAAGCTCTGGGGCGTGCTCGCCATGTTCGCCTCGATCGGCGTGCTGTTCATTCTGCCCTGGCTCGACCGCTCGCCGGTTCGCAGCGGGTCCTTCCGGCCGCGCTTCCAGATCTTTTTCTGGCTCTTCTTCATCGACTGCATCATCCTCGGCTTCGTCGGTGCCAATTCGCCCGACGACCTGTCGCCGGTCGGTTTGAAATGGGTCTCGGTCGGACAGCTCGGCACGCTTTACTACTTCGCTCACTTCCTGATCGTCCTGCCGCTCTTGAGCGTCTTCGAACGGCCCAAGCCGCTGCCGACTTCGATCAGCGAGCCGGTTCTGGGAGGCGGCGGAAACACCGCCGCGGCCACCGCCAAGCCGATGGAGAAGGCATGATGCGCAAGATACTCCTGACTGCCGCTCTGGCGGGCGCGCTGCTGGCACCGATCGCCGCGACCACGCCGACCCTGGCCGCGGGCTCCGGCGGCCCCGCGCTGCCGACCCAGAGCTGGTCCTTCCAGGGCTGGAACGGCACCTTCGACCGGGCTTCCGCCCAGCGCGGCCTGCAGGTCTACCGTGAGGTCTGCGCCAGTTGCCACTCGCTGCGCCTGGTCGCCTTCCGGCACTTGGGACCGCTCGGCTACAGCGACGATGAGCTCAAGGCCATGGCGGCCGAGATGACGGTCGAAGATGGGCCGGACGGCGAGGGCGAGATGTTCGAGCGCGCCGGCAAGCCATCGGACTACTTTCCTTCGCCCTTTCCGAACGAAGAGGCGGCCGCGGCGGGCAACGGTGGCGCCGCTCCGCCGGATCTCAGCTTGATGACCAAGGCGCGCAAGCAGGGACACGACTACCTCTATGGCCTCATGGTCGGCTATCAAGAGTTGCCGGAGAACTTCAAGGAGATGGACGAGTACGCCTATCTCCCCGAGGACTTCGTGCCCAGCGATTCACTTTACTTCAATCCCTACTTCCCGGGCTTTCAAATCGCCATGCCGCCGCCGATCCTAGAGGACGGCGTCGAGTACGCCGACGGCACCCCGGCCACGGTCGAACAGCAGTCCCGTGACGTCGTGACCTTCCTGGCCTGGGCGGCCGAGCCCGAGTTGGAACAGCGCAAGAGCATGGGCCTCGCGGTCATGATCTTTCTGGTCATCTTCTGCGGCATTCTGTTCGCCGCCAAGCGGCGGGTCTGGGCCGATCTGCACTGACCCGAAAGTGCCGGACCCGTTGCGAGAGGCCGCCTCCGGGCGGCCTTTCCTTTTGCCGGGGATTTGGCTTGAATGGACGTTGGCGCGCAAGGGAGACGGTCTATGGCCGAAGGTGAAGATCAGCCGGTGATCGGGGTCATCGGCGGCAGCGGGGTCTACGACCTGGCAGGCCTCGAGGACACCCGTTGGGAGCGCATCGAGTCGCCCTTCGGCGAGCCCTCCGACGCGCTGCTATTCGGCCACCTGAACGGCCAGAAACTGGTCTTTCTGCCGCGTCACGGCCGCGGCCACCCCCTGTCCCCCAGCGACCTCAACTACCGGGCCAACATCGATGCCCTGAAGCGCGCCGGGGTCACCGAGGTGATCTCGGTCAGTGCTGTCGGCTCGTTGAAACCCGACCTGGCGCCTGGCGCTTTCGTCATCGTCGACCAGTTCATCGACCGCACCTTCGCGCGCCACAAGTCCTTCTTCGGCGAGGGGCTGGTGGCTCATGTCTCGGTCGCCGAGCCGGTCTGCGGGCGCCTCGGCGACCACCTGGAGGCGGCGGCCCGGGATCTCTCCATCGACGTTCGGCGCGGCGGCACCTACATGGTGATGGAGGGGCCGCAGTTCTCCACCAAGGCCGAGTCGGAACTCTACCGGTCCTGGGGCTGTTCGGTCATCGGCATGACCAACATGCCCGAGGCCAAGCTCGCCCGCGAGGCCGAACTCTGCTACGCCACGGTCGCCATGGTGACCGACTTCGACTGCTGGCACCCCGACCACGATCACGTGACGGTGGAGCAGGTGGTCGAGACCCTGATCGGCAACGCGGCCCGGGCCCGCGACCTTCTGGCCGCCGTGGTGCCGCGGCTTTCGGGCCGCGCCGGGCCCTGCGTGAAGGGCTGTCACCGCAGCCTCGATGCGGCCGTCATCACCGCGCCCGAGCGGCGCGACCCGGCCATGGTCAAACGCCTGGAGGCGGTCGCCGGCCGGGTTCTGGAGGGTGGAGCGTCATGAAGGTCGATGGCAAGCCACAGCGTTCGATCCAGCTCGCCGCCGACGGCGAGACGGTCAAGATCATCGATCAGACCAAGCTGCCGCACGTCTTCGAGATGGTGCCTCTGGAGACGCTGGAAGAAGCGGCCCATGCGATCCGCGCCATGCTGGTGCGCGGCGCGCCGCTGATCGGTGCCACCGCGGCCTACGGCATGGCTCTGGCCATGCGGGCGAAGGCCGATGACGAAGCCCTGGAGGCGGCCGCCGCGACCCTGCTGGCGACCCGGCCGACGGCGGTCAACCTGCGCTGGGCGATCGACGACCTGTTGGCCCGTCTGCGGCCCCTGCCGGCCGGCGAGCGTGCCGCCACGGCCTTCCAGCGGGCGGGCGAGATCTGCGAAGAAGACGTCGAGACCAACCGGACGATCGGCGAGCACGGCTGCCGCCTGATCGCCATCGCCGGCGACCGCAAACCGGCCGGCGAGCCGGTCCAGATCCTGACCCACTGCAACGCCGGCTGGCTGGCGACGGTCGACTGGGGCACCGCCCTGGCGCCGATCTATCAGGCCCACGACAGCGGCATCCCGGTCCACGTCTGGGTCGACGAGACCCGGCCGCGCAACCAGGGCGCCGGCCTCACCGCCTGGGAACTGGGCAAGCATGGCGTGCCCCACACCGTGATCGCCGACAACGTGGGCGGGCACCTGATGCAGCACGGCGAGGTCGACCTCTGCATCACCGGCACCGACCGGACCACGGCCCAGGGCGATGTCTGCAACAAGATCGGGACCTATCTGAAGGCGCTCTCGGCGCAAGACAACGGGGTACCCTTTTACGTCGCCCTGCCGAGCCCGACCATCGACTGGACCATCGGCGACGGCCTGACCGAGGTGCCGATCGAACAGCGCGACGGCCGCGAGGTCGCCGAGGTCAGCGGCCGCGGGCCCGACGGCAAGGTGACCACCGTCCAGGTGGTGCCCGATGGCAGTCCGGTGGCCAACTATGCCTTCGACGTAACCCCGGCGCGCCTGGTCTCGGCCCTGATCACCGAGCGCGGCGTCTGCCCGGCCTCCAGCGAAGGCCTTCTTTCGCTCTATCCGGAGCGACGCGAAACCTAGCGCCGGTCTAGTTTAGCGCGATCGGGATCAGGCCATAGGCGGCGTCAATCAAGCCGCTTCGGCCGATGGAAAACTGTCAGTATCAAGTGCTCTGAGCGGCTACTCGAATCTATAGGATTCCAATTCGCAAAGGTCGAGTCCGTAGTCCACCTCATCGTCACCGTCTTCGAACTCCGCCCGGATATCATAGATGCAGGTGCTAATACATCCCATACATGAGGTTGCTGCTCTCCTTCCTTCTGAGAATACCACCACGCCGATCTTTCCAATCGGTGCGGAGAGCAGCAACCTCATGTATGGGATGTATAAGGCCGTCCTCGATGATCACTGACACTTCAATGTCAACGTCGAGAATGCCGCCGTCGAGCAAGTTCTCTTCCCAAGAATTCGAACCCTCATCGGAGACATAGAATCCAACGACGGCCTCACTCGACTCGTTGATCAGCAAGAACTCCAGATCCTCGGCCAAAGCCGGAGAAACCCAAGCCAGCGCCAATACACCCGCAAGCGAAAGCAGCCCTATCTTCATTGCAATCGATCCCTTCGTTTGGCGTGGCATCAAGCCAGGCAACATAAGAACAGGGTGAACAAACAATCCGTAGGATTGATTTCCATTCCTACAGGATTGGCACGGCCCCAACCACCAGACGCCGGCCTCGTGGCTCAAGTCCCCAGCGGCTCATGCCCCAGCGGCTTCTGCCCCAGCGTTCAGGCGGCCGCGGGGGGCTTCAGACTTTGCGCCACCAGCGCGGCGGCCGCCTTGCGGGCCGAGCGGGCGGCGGGGGCGCCGGGATTGACCAGGGCCGAGACCGTGGCGCCCTCCAGCAGCACCAGCAGTTCGAACGCCAGCTCGCGGGGCCTGGCCGCGCCGGCCGCCTGGGTCACTTCGCAAAGCGCGGCATAGAGCTGCTCCTTGTGGGCTCGCACCGCCTGGCGAACCTTGCTGTCCGGATCGGGAAACTCGGCCGCGGCGTTCATCAGGGGACAGCCGCGGAAATGCCGTGCCTGGAACCATTCGCCGTAGGCATCGAAGAGCGCCAGCAGGCGCGCCTCGGGATCGGATGCCAGTTGCCGCACGCGATTCTGCAGCCACGCGAAGAAGCGTTCCTGGTGGCGCTCCAGGACCGCGACGATGAGGTCGTCCTTGGAGCGAAAGTGGTTGTAGAGCGTCATCTTGGCGATGCCCGCTTCCCCCAGGATGCGGTCGATCCCCGTGGCGTGAAAGCCCTCGGCCTTGAACAGCTCCAGAGCTTTTTCGATCAGATCGTTACGACGGCTCGGGCGGGGCATGGCGGAACCCTTTGAAACGGGACGATTTAGTACCGTACAGAGCAGTCCGTATTCGTTTCAAGCTCGAAATTCGGGGGCACCGAGTTAATTAAGGAGACAATATTGTATATAACGCCTATGGGAAAGAGCGCCAAGCGAACGAAATAAAGATACCGAACAGTCCGTTTTAGACATTGAAGCGGAAGTGCAGGACATCGCCATCCTTGACCAGATAGTCCTTGCCTTCGGCGCGCATCTTGCCGGCATCCTTGGCGCCCTGTTCGCCGCCGCAGGCGACAAAGTCGTCATAGGCAATGGTCTCGGCACGGATGAAACCGCGCTCGAAATCGCTGTGGATGACACCGGCGGCCTGGGGCGCCCGGCTGCCGCGCCGCACGGTCCAGGCCCGGGCCTCTTTCGGGCCCACGGTGAAGAAGGTGATCAGGTCGAGGAGCCGGTAGCCGGCGCGGATCATGCGGGTCAGACCGGCCTCTTCGAGATCCAGGGTGGCGAGGAACTCGGCCTTTTCCGCCGGATCTGTCAGCATGGCGATCTCCGCCTCGATGGCCGCCGAGATGACCACGCTGGCCGCTCCTTCGGCCTCGGCCCGGGCCGCGGCCGCGACGGACTGTAGGTTACCGCTTGCGGCCTCGGCCTCGCCGACATTGGCCACATAGAGCAGCGGCTTGGCGGTCAGCAATTGGAGCTGACGGAACAGCGGCGTCTCGTTTTCGCTCAAGGTCAGCTTGCGCGCCGGCTGGCCCTCGGCCAGCAGGACCGCGACGCGCTCGAGCAGGGCGAGCCTGGCCTTGGCCTCCTTTTCGCCGCCGCGCGCGCGCTTGACCGCACTGTCCTTCTGGCGCTCCACGGACTCCAGGTCGGCCAGCAGCAGCTCGGTCTCGACGATCTCCGCGTCGCGCAGGGGGTCGACCGAGCCTTCGACGTGGGTGACCTCGCCCTCGAAACAGCGCAGCACCTCGACGACGGCGTCGACCTCGCGGATATTGGCCAGGAACTGGTTGCCCAGACCCTCGCCCTTGGAGGCGCCGCGCACCAGCCCGGCGATATCGACGAACTCGAGCTGGGTCGGAAGCACCTTGGCCGACTTGCCGAGCCGGGCCAGGGTCTCCAGGCGCTCATCGGGCACCGCGACGCGCCCGACATTGGGCTCGATGGTGCAGAAGGGGTAGTTCGCCGCTTCCGCGGCGGCGGTCTGCGTCAAGGCGTTGAAAAGGGTCGACTTGCCGATGTTGGGCAGGCCGACGATGCCGCAGTTGAAACCCATGTCAGTTCTCGTTTTCTTTTTCTGGCGCTGGGGCCTCTGGCGCCGAGGCGGGGTCCACTGGCGAGGGCTTAGGGGTTTTAGGCCCGGTCGGTCGGGACTCTGTTGGTCTGGGTCGGGGCGGATTCATGACCAGGGCGACCTTGGACATGAAGCCGGGGCCATCGTTGGCGACCAGGCGTTCGGCCTCGTCGGCCACCACGTCCAATTCCTTGTCGAGCCAGCCATTGTCGGTCTTGGCGAAGTCATGCAGGACATAACCGTGAACCGCATCCTTGTGGCCGGGGTGTCCGATCCCCATGCGCACCCGCCAGTAGTCCTTGCCGACATGAGCGTCGATCGAGCGCAGCCCGTTGTGGCCACCGGCACCGCCGTCGTGCTTCACCCGGAGCTTGCCGGGGGCCAGGTCGAGCTCGTCATGAAAGACCGTGAGCGCCGTGGTCGGGAGCTTGAAGTAGCGCAAGGCCGCCCCGACCGCGCGGCCGGACTCGTTCATGAAAGTCTGCGGCTTCAGGCAGATGACCTTCTCGCCGCCGATCCGGCCCTCCGCCGTCTCCGCCTCGAAGGCGCGCTGCCAGCGCCCGAAGCCGTGGCGCCGCACGATCGCCTCGACCGCCATGAAGCCGATATTGTGGCGATGGCGCGCGTAGCGCGGGCCTGGGTTTCCAAGGCCAACGAAGAGCAACATGACATCGGGTCCCGTTGGTGGCGGCCGATCCCCAAGGCGATACCCGGCGGGCGCGACGGCTCCGCGAGGAGCAGCGCGCGCGCCAGAGCGGCGCGCCTAGCTCTCCGCCTCGCCTTCGCTCGCTTCGCCGTCGGCGGGGGCCGCACCTTCCACGCCCTCGCCCTCGCCTTCCACTTCCTCGCCCTCGGCCTCGGCTGCCGCCGCTTCCTCTTCTTCCTCGAGGCTCTTCACCGGAGCCGCGATGGTGGCGATGGTGAAGTCGCGGTCGGTGATCGCCGGCTCAACACCGTCGGGGAGGCTGATATGGGAGATATGGACGCCGTCACCGACCTCGAAACCGGTCAGGTCGACATCGATCTGCTGCGGCATGGCATCGGCGCGGCAGGTGACATCGATTTCGTAGCGCACCACGTTCAGGACGCCGCCACCGGTCAAACCTGGGGACTGTTCCTCGTTGATGAAGTTCACCGGCACCGCGACGGTCACCGTGGTGGTGGCCGAAACCCGCAGGAAATCGATATGCACCGGCCGGTCGGTGACCGGGTGGAACTGGACGTCACGGGCCAGGACCCGCTCGGTCTTGCCGTTCACGTCAAGATCGAAGAGACGGGCGAAGAAGCCGGGGCTATGCAGCTCCTTGACCACCACACGTTCTTCCAGATTGATGATAGAGGGGTCTTTCTTGGCGCCGTAGATGACGGCAGGCACTTGACCGGCACGACGTGCCGCCCGGGCTGGCCCCTTCCCGGCCCGGTCCCGCGCGAGGGCGGTCATGGTTGCGATCTCGTCCATTCTTCTCTCTCCGTTCAGCGATCGTCCGGCCCGCCAGGGGCGAACCGCCGATCAATTGCCCGCGGCCTCCAGGGGTGCTCCGGGCGCCTCAGCCGTCAGTGGGACGGCAAATTGAAAAGCGAGGACACCGAGCGTTCCTCGCTGGTCCGCGAAATCGCCTCGCCCAGCAGAGGGGCGATGGAGATCTGGCGAATATTCTGTGCCACGCGCACGGCCTCGGTCGCCTGAATCGAGTCCGTAATCACCAGCTCTTCCAAGGGCGAGGCCGCCACCCTTGCGACCGCGCCGCCCGAGAGGACACCATGGGTCACGTAGGCGGAAACGGCTGTCGCGCCGGCCTCGCGCAAGGCCACGGCGGCATTGCACAGGGTTCCGGCCGAATCGACAATATCGTCCACCAGGACGCAGCGCTTGCCCTTGACGTCGCCGATAATGTTCATCACCTCGGAGACCCCGGCGCGTTCGCGGCGCTTATCGATGATTGCCAGGTCCACGTCAAGAGCCTTGGCGATGGCCCGGGCGCGCACCACGCCGCCGACGTCGGGCGAGACCACGATCAAGCTGTTGTTGTCGCCGGTGCCCATCAGGTCCTTGGTAAAGATCGGCGAGGCGAAGAGGTTGTCCACCGGAATGTCGAAAAAGCCCTGGATCTGCCCCGCGTGCAGCTCCAGGGTCAAAACCCGGTCGGCGCCGGCGGTGGTGATGAGATTGGCCACCAGCTTGGCCGAAATCGGCGCCCGCGGGCTGGATTTGCGGTCTTGGCGAGCGTAGCCGAAGTAGGGCATCACCGCCGTGATGCGCCGCGCCGAGGCCCTTCGCAGCGCGTCGATCGCGATCAACAGCTCCATCAGATTGTCATTGGCCGGGAAGGAGGTCGACTGAATAACGAAGACATCTTCGCCGCGGATGTTTTCGTCGATCTCGACGAAGACCTCCATGTCCGAGAAGCGGCGCGCGGTGGCCTTGGTGAGCGGCAGGTTCAAGTAGGCGGAAATGGCTTCGGCCAGCGGCCGATTGCTGTTCCCAGTCAGGACTTTCATGGTGTTTCCCCGTCCGATCGGGCCCTTTCAGGGCCGCCGCTGCGTCGCCCCGATGCCGCCCCGGCACCCCTTCCCCATCGGGCGCGCGGACCATATCAGCGTGCCCAAACCCTGTAAACGCACTTACGCCGGCATCACATGAAAACACAGGTCGCGAGCAGGCCGAGGCAGCAAAAGGCCAGGAAAAGCAACAGGTGAGGCATTCTCTCCGACCGCCTGATCCCGGCCTCAGCCGACCACCAGATCCAAGGGCGTCCGCGACAGCGGCTCGGCGCCCGATTCGGTCACCAGCGAGGTTCGGCCCAGGGTCATCGCCAGGTTGTTGGGGCTGTCGAAGATGATCATGTGACAGAAGATCGTCATGCCGGGCTCTACCGCCACCGGGTTGTCTTGATAGAGCATGGGCCAGTCCATCCAGTTGGGCGAGAAAGTCGTGCCCAGGGAATAGCCGCAGGCCTGCATACGGTCTTCGGCGTGGCCGCGCGCATCCATCACCCGGGCGTGGGCGTCGAAGGCCTGGCCGAAGGTGTTGCCCGGCTTCAGGGCATCTTCGACCGCCAGCAACGCCTCGCGCGCGGCCTCGAACATGGCCGCCTGCTTGGCCGGCACCTCGCCCACCGGAATGGTCCACATCATGGCGGCGTGGTAGTGCCGGTAGGCGCCGGCCCATTCCAGGGTCAACTGATCCTGCGCGTCGAGCACCCGGCGGCCGGAGTGGTAGCGGCAGAGCAGGGCCTGCTCGCCGGAGCCGATGATGAACTCATTGCCGGGATAGTCGCCGCCGCCGGCAAAGATCGCGCCCTGCATGGCCGCCAGAATGGCGCCCTCGTCGGCCCCGGCATGGGCCAGACCACGGGCCTCGTCGAAGGCCTGATCGGCCAGTTCGGCGGCACGGCGCACATAGGCGATCTCGCTCTCGCTCTTGACCACCCGCTGGCGGGTCACCAGGTCGGAGGCATCCTCCAGGCGGCAGAAGCCCTGGAGCGCGGCCTCCAGCTGGCGGCCATTGTGCGCGGTCAGGCCATAGGCGTCGTACTCCACGCCCAGGCGCTTTCCCTGGCGGCCCTTCTCGTCGAGCAGGGCGCGCAGGTCGTCGGCCGGCCGGACATCGGGCAGATTGACCCAGATGCGGATATCCTCGATGCAGGAGGTCTGTTGCGCCTGACGCAGGTCGGGCAGGCGGGTCAAGAGCGCCATCTCGCCGTCCTGGCCAAGGTAGAGGCACTGAAAGAAGACGTAGCCGAAGGTATCGTAGCCGGTCAGGTAAAACATCGACTCCTGGCGGAACATCAAAAGTCCGTCGAGGCCCCGTTCGGCCAGGGCGGCACAGGCGCGTTCGCGGCGCTGGGCCAGTTCGTCTCGGCTAAAGTGCAACGGCATGTCAGGGCTCCAGGCAGATGGCGGAAAGACTGCGCCCGTAGTCGGTCTCCCCCTGGAGACAGGCGCGGCGATAGGAAAAGAAACGCTCTGGCTCGGCGCAGGTATCGCCCCCCAGGACCTCTGTCCGGGCGATCCCCGCCACCCCCAGGCGCCGGGCGACATAGCCCTTGATGTCGAAGCGAAAGTGGCCGGCCCGCTCGGCGCCGTGAAAGAAGGTCTGGTTGGCCGGGTCCTGGGCCAGGAAGGGGGCGGGAAACTCGGGGCCGACCTCGTAGGAAGCGCGGGCGATGGCCGGCCCGACGGCCGCCACGGTGGCCGCCCGGCTGGCGCCCAGCTTTGTCATGGCCTCCAGGGTCGCCTCCAGGATACCGCCCAGCGCGCCGCGCCAGCCGGCGTGGGCGGCGCCGACGACCCCGGCCTTGGGGTCGGCGAAGAGCACCGGCACGCAGTCGGCGGTGGTGATGGCGATGGCCCGGCCGGCCTCGCGGGTGACCAGCGCGTCGCCGTGCAGCGCCTGGCCCGCACGCCAGTCCGCGCCGACCGCCAGGGCGTCGGCGGAATGGCTCTGGTAGGGACTGGCCAGGCAATCCGCCTCGAGCCCCAGCGCGCCGGCCACCCGACGCCGGTTCTCCGCGACATGACCTTGGTCGTCCTTCGAGCCGAGGCCGCAGTTCAAGGAACCGTAGAGCCCGCGGCTGACACCGCCTTGGCGGGTGAAAAAGCCGTGGCGCAGGCCGGGCAGGCGGCTCAGGGTTTCCGCTTCGATTTTCATGGCCGCACTCTATCGGCAGAAGCTGAGGGCGAACAAGGCCAGACCTTGGCCTAGAGACCTACGAAGCCGGGAGGCGCGCCGAACCCGGGCGGGGCGAGGGCCAGGACCTTGAAGTGTTCGCCCATCGCCGCGGGCGCGATCAGACGGTCGCGCGCCGCCATGATCGCGCCGGCCTGCGCGGGGGTCTTGCCAGTTGCCAGCGCCGCCGCGCGCTGGTCGATGCCGAGCGCGGTCAGAAAGCGGCCCTGGCCGATGGGGCCGAAGGCCTGGGCGCCGGCGGATGCGGCGGCCGCGGCCAGGCTGGTGAAATCGACCAGCGCGGTGAGATCGGCGGCTCCGGGATCGGCCAGGGGATCGGCCCGGCCATGGGCCCTGACCGCCTGCAGGGTGGTGCCGCTGACCGGGACGGCATGACCGTAGTCGACGATCAGGCCGGCGCCGCCCTGGCTTGCGATCAACTGGCCGAGGTCGCCTGCCTGGGCGCGGCCGGCGGGCGACACCTCGACAAGGGCGCCGGGCGGCGCCGATTGCAGCATCTCCGGGATCAGCGCGAGATGCAGCGGCGAGGCCGGACCCAGCGAGAAACTCAGTCTGCCGGCGGGGTCCCCAGGGGAGTCCCCAGGGGCGTCCCCAGGGGCGTCCCCAGGGGAGTCCCCAGGGGCGTCCAGAGTCACCATGCGCTCGCACCAGCCGGCCTCGACCTTCTCGAACTGGCGGATCGGCAGGGCGTCGAAGAACTCGTTGGCGATCACCAGGGAGGGCAATTCGGGGAGGCTGCCGAGAGAGTCGTGCCACTGGGTCCGCGCGGCCGGGAACAGCGGGGCCAGCCGTTCGGCCTGGCTGCGGCGCAAGACCGGGCTCACCTCGATCAGATGGAGGCTTGCCGCATCGAGCGCCTCGGGCAGGACCCGCAGGGCGCGCAGCAGGTCGGCCATCAGGGTGCCGCGACCGGGCCCCAGTTCGACCAACTGGAAGGGCGCCGGCCGGCCCAGGCCCTGCCAAACCTCGAGGCACCACAGGCCGATCAGCTCACCGAACATCTGGCTGACCTCGGGCGCGGTGACGAAGTCGCCGGCTGCGCCCAGGGGATCGGCGGTCATGTAGTAGCCCTCGCGCGGGTCGGTCAGGGCAAGCGCCATGTACTCCGCCAGGCTGATCGCCCCGGCTTCTCGGATCCGCCTTTCGATGCGTCGCGCCAGGCCGCTCAAGAGGATCTCCTTGCCGCCGCCGACCCGCTGTCCCTCAGGCCTTGCGGCCGAGCGCGAAAATGATCGCGAGACCGGCCAGGATCATGGGCAGGGACAGGACCTGCCCCATGGAGATGCCGGGCAGGATGAAATCGAGATGCTGGTCGGGCTGGCGGAAGAACTCGGCGGCGATGCGCGCCGCGCCGTAGCCGATCAGGAACAGGCCGGAGGTCAGCCCGAGGCGCTCGAGCCCGCCGCGGCGCACGACGACCAGCAAAAGCAGGAACAAGACCAAGCCCTCCAGGGCCGCTTCGTAAAGCTGGCTGGGATGGCGCGGCACCGGCGTTTGGTCCTCGCCCTCGTAGAACAGGAAGGCCCAGGGGACTTGCGACGGGTCGGCAGGGCGACCGAAGAGCTCGCCGTTGATGAAATTGGCGATGCGCCCGAAAAAAAGCCCGATCGGCGCGGCGCAGACCACGATGTCGGCCAGGCCGACGAGGGGCAGGCCGCGGCGGCGCGCGAAGAGGATCATGGCCACCAGCACGCCGAGCATACCGCCGTGGAAGGACATGCCGCCCTGCCAGATCATCAGCGCGTCCAGGGGATGGCTCAGGTAGTGGATCGGCTTGTAGAAGAGGATGTAGCCGACGCGCCCGCCGAGGACGACGCCGAGGGTCGCCCAGACCAGGAAATCGTCGAAGGCGAGAGGGGTCACCAAGCGCGGCGGCAGGGCGGTCAGCCAGCGGCAATAGCGCCAGCCGAGCAGCAGCCCGCCGATGTAGGCGAGCGCATACCAGCGCAGGGCGAAGGGCCCGATCTGGAAGATCACCGAGTCGAAGTCGTGGACGATGACGGCCCAGCTCATGGTCTTGCTCTCCCCGGTTCAGCGGTAAGGATCGTTCCGGCTCAGGTGCTCGCGGATGTAGGACGCGACGCCTGCTTCCAGTGTCGTAAAGGGCTTGTCGTAGCCGGCCGCCGCCAGACGTTCCATGCGGGCCTGGGTGAAGTACTGGTATTTGTCCCGGATCGCCTGCGGGGTTGCGATATAGTCGATCGCGGGGTTCCGGCCAAGGGCGGCGAACACGGCCCCGGCCAGATCGGCGAAGGAACGGGCCCGGCCGGTCCCCACATTGAAGAAGCCGCTCAGCCCTGGCCGATCCAGCAGCCAGAGCACCACCTCCACACAGTCGCCGACCCAGATGAAGTCGCGCAGCTGCCCGCCGTCGGCATAGTCCGGGTGGTGCGACTTGAAGAGCCGCGCCGGCTCGCCCCGCATCACCTGGTTGTAAAGATGCCACGCGACGCTGGCCTGGCCGCCCTTGTGGTACTCGTTGGGACCATAAACGTTGAAGAAGCGAAGCCCGGCCCAGGAGGGCGGGCAGGGTGCGCCGGCCGTCCCTTGCGCGACCGCCCAGCGATCGAACAGCAGCTTGCTCCAGCCATAGCCGTTGAGCGGCCAAAGCCGTGCCAGCGCCGCCGGCGCGGCATCGTCGTCGAAGCCCTCGGCGCCGTCGCCGTAGGTGGCGGCGGAGGAGGCATAGATAAAGGGCAGGCCGCGCGCCGCCGCGAAGGTCCAGAGGCGCTTGGAGAGGACGATGTTGGTCTCGACCAGCAGGGCGATGTCGCGCTCGGTGGTGCTCGAGATCGCGCCCATGTGGATCACCGCCGTGACCGCCGCCGCCTCGTGCTCCAGAAACCGGTCCAGCTCTTCCGGCGTGACGAGGGCCGCCAGCGCGCGCTTGTCCAGGTTGCGCGCCTTGTCGCCCTCGGGCGGCAGATCGCAGACCGCGACCGCCCGCCCGGCGGTGCAGAGCGCGGCGACGATATTGGAGCCGATGAAGCCCGCCCCGCCGGTCACCAGAATCATCGGGCTCTCCGTTCGTGTTCCTGCGCCCCGTCGCGCCACTGGCTGCGGGTTTATAGGTCGCTGGGTCGACGGGCCGCAAGGCCGATAGCAAGCGCCAGCCGAAACCGGGCGCCGCCCGAAACCGGGCCCGAGACCGAGATTGGGGCTTGAAATTCGATCTACAATTACTATTTGTAATGAAGTGTAATTTAATGTATACATATGGAGACATTTGGTTTCCATAAGGTAAGGGGCAACGGGAATGCCGAACAAGATGCTGCCGATTTCGGTGCGAATTTCGTTGGACGATGCGACCTTTCTGTCCGGGTTCTCGATTTCCGGCGCGACCACGCCGAGCGAAAAGATCCGCGCCCTGATCAAGGGGGCCCGCCACCGCCAGGAGGGCGTGCGCGACTACGCGGAGGGCCTGCGGGTTCAGGAAGAACAGATGGCCCCCATCATGCTGGGCGTGCTCGAGGCGGAAAACCGCCTTGGGATGCATTCCGAGTTCGTCAATCTTCTGGCGCGCTGGCTACCCGAGGCCCAGGCACATTTCCTGGCCCATGGCCCCGGGCCGGTACTGCAGGACGACGATGACGAGTTGGGCCAAACCCTCGCCACCCTGGAAAAGGGTGCCGCCGACCGCGTGATCTCCCTGCTGGAGAACGTGCTGCGTTTGGCGATCACGCCGAAGAGTCCCTGTTACGACGACGCTCTTTTTGGCCAGAGGATCGAGAGCGCATTGGAGCTCTGCGGCCTGATTTCATCCCTGAGAGTCGAGAAAGGAGAGACCACCTCATGACAGAGAACCTCACAGGCCGCGTCGGGCGGCTGCTGAGCGGCACGGTCAACGCGATGGTCGATGCCGTCGAGAACATGGCCCCCGAAATGGTAATGGAGGAGGCGATTCGCGAGGTCGACCGCGCCATCGACGATGTCCGCGCCGAGCTCGGCCGGGTCATCTCGAGCCGGCACATGGCCTCGACCCGGCTGGCCGAGGAGAGCCGGAAACACGACGAGCTTTCCGCCAAGGCCGCGGTCGGCCTGAGCGAAGGGCGCGAAGATCTTGCCGAGGCGGCGGTGGCCAAGATGATGGATATCGAAGCCCAGATTCCGGTGCTGGAAAGCGCCATCGCCCAGACCGGCGAAGGCGAGGCCGAATTGGAACGCTATGTCGCGGCGCTTCAGGCCCGCAAACGCGAGATGCAGGACGAACTGCGCCAGTTCAAGGCGGCGCAAAAGTCCGGCACGGCCGGCGATGATGCGTTGGCCGGTGGGTCTGGGTCCGGCGGTTCGGTCGAGGCCGCGGTCGGTCGCGCCGAAGGCGCCTTCGACCGGATCATGGAACGGGCGGCCGACCTGCCTGGCGGCGCGCGCCCGGCGAGCCGGAAGTCGGCGACCCAACTGGCCGAACTGGATGAATTGGCGCGGCAGAACCGCATCAAGGAGCGGCTGGCGAGCTTCAAGGCCGATATCGGCGGTTCGTAAACCGCCCCCACCGATCATGGCGCGAGGTGACAATGGAGTTCTTGCTGATCCCCCAAAACCTGCCCTTTGCCGTGGCTCTGACGGTGATGCTGGCCATTGCGCTGCTGGAAGGCGCCTTGACCCTGGTCGGGCTGGGATTCTCCTCGCTCCTGGACAACCTGATCCCCGAGGGCTTTGGCGCCGAGGCGCTCGGTGATCTGGAGCTTGACGCCGATCTCGACTTAGACGGCGATCTCGCGCCCGCCGGCGGCATCGATCCTTGCACTATCGACCCGGGCGCCAGCCTGGATCCTTCTGGGGCCGGTGACATCGGCTCGGCTTCGGCGCTGTCGCGGGTTCTCGGTTGGCTTTGCGTCGGCCGGGTGCCGGTCCTGGTCCTGGTCGTGGTCTTCCTGACCGTCTTCGGGCTCGACGGTCTCCTGATCCAGGGGCTGCTGCAGGGCCTGACGACTTTTCTCCTGCCGGCCTGGATCGCCTGGGTTCCGGCTCTGGCCCTGGCGCTGCCCATGACCTCCCGGATCGGACGGGGGATCGCCAGGATCATTCCCAAGGACGAGACCTCGGCGGTGTCCCGGGAATCCCTGATCGGCCGCTTGGCTACCGTGACGCTCGGCGAGGCGCGCCAGGGGGCGCCGGCGCAGGCCCGGGTGCGCGACGAGAACGGCAAGTCGCACTACGTCATGGTCGAGCCGGACGACCCGGAGAGGGCCTTTCGGGCCGGCGAGCCGGTCCTGCTGGTGACGCGCCACGGCGCGGTGTTCCGGGCCATTGAAAACACCTCGGCCGCCTTGGTGGACGAGTAACCGCCAGAATTTTTCGGCGCTGTTCAAGTTTGCAACATAGGAGGTAAGGCTATGGGATTCTATGCGATGACCGGTATTGCACTCTATGCGGGCATCATAATCATTGCGCTGCTCGCCGTAGGTCTGATTTTCAGCCGTCTGTACAAGCGGGCCACCAAGGAGATTTCCTTCGTGCGGACCGGCCTGGGCGGCCAGAAGGTGATCGTCGACGGCGGTTGTCTGGTCTTCCCGATCCTCCACGACACCATCCCGGTGAATATGAACACCCTGCGCCTGGAGGTGAAGCGCGCCAACGATCAGGCGCTGATCACCAAGGACCGTATGCGGGTCGATGTCCAGGCCGAGTTCTACGTACGCGTACAGCCGATCCGCGAGTCGATCGCCAACGCGGCCCAGACCCTGGGTCAGAAGACCATGAACCCCGACCAGTTGCGCAACCTGGTGGAAGGCAAGTTCGTCGACGCCCTGCGCGCCGTGGCCGCCGAGATGGCCATGGAGGAACTGCACGAGCAGCGGGTCCAGTTCGTCCAGAAGGTCCAGGCCGCGGTTTCGGAGGATCTGCTGAAGAACGGCCTCGAATTGGAATCGGTCTCGCTCACCGGGCTCGACCAGACCAACCGCGACTTCTTCAATCCCGACAACGCCTTCGACGCCGCCGGTCTGACCAAGCTGACCGACGAGATCGAGGAGCGCCGCAAGCGCCGCAACGAGATCGAGCAGGAAACCGAGATGGCGATCCGGCTCAAGGACCTCGAGGCGGAACAGCAAAGGCTGCAGATCGCCCGCGACACCGAGTATGCGAAACTCGAGCAGGAACGCGAGATCGAGGTTCGCCGCGCCTCCCAGGTGTCGCTGGTGGCCAGCGAGCAGGCTGAAAAGCAGCGCGAGGCCGAGGAAGCCAAGATCACGGCGCAACAGAGTATCGACCTGGCCCGCATCCAGACCGAGCGGGCGATCCAGGACCAGAAGATCGCCATGGAACAGGAGATCAAGGAACGCGACATCGCCCGCAGCCGTGCGGTCGAAGCCGCCGAGATCGATCGCGAGAAGGTCATCAAGCTGGCCGATCAGGACCGCAACATCGCCATCGCGGAAAAATCCCGGGCCCAGTCGGAAGCCGATGCCGCGGCCTCGGCCGCGCGCTCCGAGGCGGTCAAGGCCGAGGAGTCCGTCACCACCGTGCGCGAGACCGAGATCGCCGAGCGCCAGAAAGCCGTTGATCTGGTCGAGGCCAGGCGTGGTGCCGAGCGCGAGGCGATCAAGGTGACGGTGGCGGCGGATGCCCAGAAAACTGCGGCGGCCGACGAAGCCGATGCCATCCGCACCCTGGCCGAGGCCCAGGCCGAGCAGGTGCGCATTTCCGCGGACGGCGAGGCGACCGCCGAGAAGCTGCGCGCCTCTGCGGCGGAGATCCGCTACGCCATCGAGGCCGCCGGGCGCCTCGCGCTCAACGAGGCCGACAACGTGCTGACCTCCGAGGTGGTCTCGATGAAAATCCGCCTGGCGGTGATCGAGAACCTCCAGGCCATTATCCGCGAGTCGGTCCGCCCGATCGAGAATATCGACGGCATCAAGATCGTCCAGGTCGACGGCCTGCGCGGCGGCGATTCCGGCTCGAACGGCGTCGGCAACGGGGCCGTCAATGACGGTGGCGCCAAGAACGGTGGCGGCGTCGGCCTGGCCGATCAGGTCGTCAGCAGCGCCTTGCAGTATCGCAGCCAGGCCCCGCTGATCGATGCTATCATGAAGGAAGTGGGCCTCTCCGGCGGCGATCTGGCGGGCTTGGCCCGGGCCGCCGCGAGCGACCAAGCCGCCAAGGCCGAGCCGGCCGCCGAAGAGCCCGTCGGCTGATGACAGTTACCGCCGGGCCTGGCGGGAGCGACGCCGGGTCCAGTGGTACCAAAGCGCAAAAGCGAAGGGGTTGGTCATGTTTCGAGTCCTTGGCCTCGTGGCCATTTCAGTCTTGCTGTCATCCTTTGGCGCCGCGGCGGCGGAGGACCGGTCCTGTGTCAAGAAGACACCCATTCCCGAAGAATTTGAACTGGTCCTCCCCGGCCCGGACATCCCGGCCGAGATCGCCGGCTTTTCTGGCGCCTGGAGCGGCAGTTGGGCGAACAAAGCCGGTGCCGCGGTGGCTTGTCACAGTCTGGTGGTCGAGAAGGTCTTCGCCAACGGATTTGCCCAGGTGGTTTACAGTCATAGCGGCGAGAGGGGACGGCGAGGGATCCTGCCGAGTTACCGGCGCTATGTCGGGCTCATCGAAGAGGGGCAGCTTTCCTTTGCCTTGGAGGATGGCAAGTCCGTCCGCTACAGCCTGCGCGACGGCAAGCTATCGGGGCGCCTCGGAAACGGCCGCCAGAGCCTTCTGGAGCCATCCGATGCAGCGGGGTGCCGGGAGGCGAAGCAGATCGATGCGACGCCGCTCGGCGGAACCCGGGTCCGCTTGAACCAGGAAGATCTAATGCGTCCTGCGGGACCGGGCGACGGCCTGGTCCACACCAGCCACTACGCAGCGGGACCGGAGGCCGCGCCGGCTCTGCACGAGATCAACGGGACGCTCCATCTTGGCCCGGGCAAGCTGTTTATCGGCGCCGCAGGTTGCCTGGCCTCGCAAGCGTCATTGAGGCCCCTGCCGATCGACTTCGTGACAGTCGGCGCGGACCTGGTTCCCGTCGAACGTGGCATCCTCCATCCGCCGACCAGCAGCGGGCACTTCGAACTGATCCTCTCACCCGGAAGGATCTGGTCGGAGCCCGGCGACGGTGGTTACTCCCGGGCGGCCTTTCCGTTCGTGTTCGTTTCCAACGACAGCAACGCGACTCACAACGGCATGGGCACTTTTCTCTTCAACGACAAGAAGGTGTCGCAGGTTTGGCTGCAGATCGTTCAGGAGACCGCGCCCTGGCGGCGCTATGACGCATGGGGCTCGATGACGGCGCGCTATGAGCCGAAGAAGTCGGCGGGCGCTGCCGCGCGAGAGGCCTTCGGGCGCGAAAAGGCGGATGCCTTGACGATGCGGCCGCTCGATTCCTTGCGCGGAACCGTGGATGCCAAGGTTCTGGATCAGTTCGACGGCGCTTGGGGAACGCAGCATGTCAGCGCCAGTGGCCTCCTGGTCGATGACGTGCTCTACGCCCGGTGCCGCACGCGCCTCGGGCCCTATCCCTTTTGCCGCCATATGCGTCACGGTGTCTTCTCGGTGACCAAGTCCATGCTCGGCGCCCTGACATTGTTTCGACTGGCGGCGCTCTATGGCGACGAGGTCCTCGACGAGAGAGTGTCCGATTACCTGCCCGGCGCGAAGGACCGCGACGGCTGGGAAGACGTCACCTTCGCTCATTTGCTGTCGATGGCGGCGGGAATCGGGAATGCGCAGTCAGAGTCCCAGTCGGTGAGTCCCTTTGCCGACAGTTACATCTCCTTCGGGTCCGCGGACCGCGATGCCGACCGGGTCCGGCGCGCCCTGAAGTCCTATGGCAATCTGCGTTGGGGACCCGGGAAGGTCATGCGCTACATCGACGCCCACACCTACCTGCTGGGCGCCGCCATGGCCCGATTCCATCAGTCCAAGGCCGGCGCGGACGCCGACCTCTGGGCCATGATTCGCGATGAGGTCTTCCGGCCGATTGGCGTCCATCACCTACCCTACCTGCGCAGCCCGGACCAGGGGCTGCCGGCATTGTCTCATGGCGCCTATCCAACCATGGAAGGGGTGGCGAAGATTGCCAGGCTTCTTCATAACGACGGCCGCCATGGCGACGCCCAGCTTCTCAGCCGGACAGCGGTCCGCCAGGCGCTCTATCGTGGTGACGCGGTTGGCCTGGCAACCGGGTTCGACAACAGGTTCGGCCAGGGGCGCTATCATCTTTCTTTCTGGGGCCTGCCGGTGAAGACAACGGGCGGCTGTGCCTTTACGCTGCCCGTGATGGCGGGATACGGCGGCAACTGGGTTTTACCCCTGCCGAGTGGTGTATTGGCCCTTCGGTTCTCGGATGGTTTCAACCGTGAACTCGAACACCTGGTAGCCGCGGCCTGGCCGCTCAAACCGCACTGCGGATCGATCGACGAAAGCGGACACGAAGGCGCGCTGAGCCGGGACGAAGCCTCGGCGGCGCTTTCCGGAAACACCCTTTATTCCGGTGATTGGCACATCTACCTGGCGCCGGAGGGAACGATATTCTCGCGGTCCGAGACGGAGGCCTGGCTCGGCCGCTGGCGGGTCGATGAGGCGGGGCGCTATTGCAGCCGCTATTCGACCTGGCGGGTTGGTACCGAAAGCTGTTCCAGCCTTCACCGTCAGGGCGAGCAGTGGGTGCTGCGTGCGATGGATCGTTGGGAAGATCTTGACCTTCGCAGGGTTGTCGGCAATCCAGAGGGCTATTGAACCGGGCCGCGTCCAACCCGATCTAATGAAGGACCAACTCGCGAGGAGTGGAAAATGCAAAGCCAAAGCCGTTTGTTAGAGGATCTGGCGCGAGTCGCCTCCAGCGCCATGGGCGTGGCCTCGGGGATGCGCGAGGAGGTCGAGACCCGGCTGCGCGAGCAGTTCGAGCGGGTTCTGGCGCGCATGGATCTGGTGACCCGCGAGGAGTTCGAGGCGGTGCGCGCCATGGCGGTCAAGGCCCGCGAGGAGCAGGAGGCCATGACGGCACGCCTCGCCGTCCTTGAAGCGGCCCTGGCAGCGAAGGCCGAGACCCCGGCCAGTAATGCCCCGGCCCGGAAAGCCCCGGCCCAGAAGGCTTCGGCCGGAAAAGCTACGGCCAAGAAGGCCCCGTCGGAGAAAGCCGCCAAGACGTCCCCGGGAGGCCCGAACGACACGCCCTGAGCGGCCCTGGATCTGGCCCCCCCGGATCTGGCCCCCGGATCTGGTCCCTCGGCCGGACCCTGGTTGTCCACAGCAAAGCGCGAAATCTTGTTGGAATGGTCGACCCCGGCCCTTGTCGGCGAGTCTCGAAGCTGGCACCCTACATTTGGTAGGCATGATCGTTCGACGCCCCACATCTGGCCAAAGAGGGCGGGGACCATGTCTTTCGATGAGACGCTGCTGGTCGCGCTGACTGGGGGACGCCGGAGATGACGAGGCTTCAAGAGACCTTCGAAGAGACCTTTATCGACCATCCGCTCGACGAGATGGAAACCCTGGCGATCGCCAACCAGTGGTCGGTCGACCGCTGCAGCGAGAACGAGCTGGTCATGGAGTTTCCCGGACGCTGGTGCGGGGTCCACCTCTACGCGGTCTGGCACGGCGATATCGAGGCGGTGTTCCTGTCCTGCCATTTCGATGTCCGTATTCCCGACACCAAGAAAAAAGCGGTCTACGAAATGATCGCGCGCACCAACGAATCGCTCTGGCTCGGGCACTTCGACTTCCTCTCCGAGGAGGCCATCGTGGTCTTTCGCCACACCCTGCCGCTGCGCGGCCAGGACGCGGTGACGCCGGGCCAGATGGAAGATCTCTCGCAGACCGCCGTGCAGGAGTGCGAGCGCTTCTATCCGGCCCTGCACCTGCTGTTGTGGGGCGGCCAGGACGTGGAAGAGGCCATGCGCATGGCCCTGATGGAAACCGTCGGGGAGGCCTGATTGCCATGGTCGCCGTTGGATCCCTTCTTCTGGTCGGTTGTGGCAAGATGGGCGGCGCGCTGCTGTCCGGCTGGCTCGACCGGGGCCTGGCGCCGGAGGCGGTGACGGTGGTCGAGCCCTATCCGGCGGCGCTGGGCGATTTGGCCGAAAGAGACCAGGGCGGCGGCCGGCTGCGCGTGGTGGCGAGCGCCGCGGACCTGCCGGACGATCTGGCGCCCGACCTGGTGGTCTTCGCCGTGAAGCCGCAGATGATGGACGCGGCCCTGCCTTCCTGCCGGCGTTTTGCGCGGGCCGGCTGCGTTTTCCTCTCGATTGCCGCCGGCAAGACCATCGCCTATTTCGAGGATCATTTGGGGGCCGACGCACGGGTCGTGCGGTCCATGCCCAATACCCCGGCGGCGGTCGGCCGGGGCATGACCGTGCTCACCGCCAACGCGGGCGTCGCGGCCGCCCAGAAGACGACCTGCGAAGAGCTGCTCGCGACGGTCGGCGAGACCGCCTGGGTCGACGACGAGGGCTTGCTCGACGCGGTGACGGCGGTCTCCGGCGGCGGGCCCGCCTATGTCTTCTTGCTGATCGAATGCCTCGCCGAGGCCGGTGTGGCGGCGGGGCTCTCCGCCGAGCTCGCCCAGCGCCTGGCCCGGGTCACGGTGGCCGGGGCGGGCGAACTGGTGCACCGCTCCGACGAGCCGGCCAGCCAGTTGCGCCAGAACGTCACCTCGCCGGCCGGCACCACGCTGGAAGCCCTGACCGTCCTGATGGCCGACGATGGACTTCAACCGCTCATGACCAAGGCCATCGCGGCGGCGACCCGGCGCTCGCGCGAACTCGCCGGTTAGGGCTCATGGTCAAAGAGGGGCTCTCCGCCAAGGCCCGGCGGGTCCAGGAAGCGGTCACGGCGCGTGGCTTCGACTTCCAGGTCCGGACCTTTCCCGACTCGACCCGGACCGCCGCGGAGGCGGCTGCCGCGGTTGGATGCAGCGTGGCCCAGATCGCCAAGTCGTTGATTTTCAAAGGCCAGGACAGCGGCGAGCCGCTGCTGGTGATCGCCGGCGGCGCCAACCGCGTCGACGAGAAAAAGGTCGCGGCGCTCATCGGCGAGGCGATTGGCCGGGCCGATGCCGATTTCGTCCGCCAGGCGACGGGATTTGCCATCGGCGGCGTGCCGCCGCTGGGTCATGACAGGCCCCTGCGCACTCTGATCGACGAGGACCTGCTGGCCGAAGACCGGATCTGGGCCGCCGCCGGCACCCCGAACGCCGTCGTCGCCCTGCCGGCCGCCGCCCTGGCGGAGCTCACCGGCGGCCGGGTCGCGGCGGTCAAGAAGGACTGATTCCACTAGCCGGCCGAACTAGCCGGCTGGACACCCCGTCTCATCGCACTGGCTATCAGGGGCTGCTTCACCGTCGTCGGATGAACCCGGATCACGACAGTGGACCAACTCGGCGATCTGATAGGCAACCTGCATATCGCTCGCCTGGCCGAAGTGCCTGGCGCGCAGACGACCCAACCGATCGATGATGATCAGGGACGGTGTGCCTCGCAGGGCGTAGGCCTCCATGGTTTTCGGGATGTCGTTGGGGCCGGCTTGATCGACGGCGATGGGAAACGAGAGGCGGTACTCGTGAATGAAGGCGGCCAGCGAGACCGGTGTCATGGCCGCGTGATGTTCGAACACGCTATGGAGGCCCAGCACCGCGACATCGTCCTTTGGAAAAAGGTCGTGGATCTGCTGGGCCTGCGGCAATCCATGCGACACGCAACCAGGGCATAGCATCTGAAAGGCTTCGATCACGACGACCTTGCCGCGAAGGCCGGAAAGCGTGATCGGCACCTTGCTATTGAACCATTGGCTGGTCAGTAGCTCCGGTGCGATGGGTAAGGGTCGGTCCGGATTCATCGGGGATCGCTCCTCCTGTGCTCGTCGGCCGCGGCGGCTCGATCGAGGGTGTGTTGCATGGGCTACTCGACCTTGCCCGGCAGGCTCAGATCGCCGGAGGCAACGTCAAAGACATCGGCCACGCAAAGCAGCGGCGCATGCAGGTTGGCGTTGACCACAAGAGCCGATGTTACACCGTCATAAGACGCGCCTGCCACGGTATCGGCGTCGGAAAACGAAACGTTGATCATCACGTCGGGACCGTCGAACAGAGGCGTAAAGCCCGGGCTGTCGATGAAGATCGGAAGGCCGGGCCAGGTCGCGGGCATCGCCGGCTTTTCGCCCTTTGCAATGTCGCGAACGCCAAGGGCACCGGGACCGCAGGCCTCCGTTGGGGTCAGAACGACCCAGTGGCTGTGCCACTTGCCCCCGTCATTGGCGAGGTCGCCATCGTTGTCTTCGTCATAGAGCGGCGTGTCGTCGAAATCCGGATGGCTGGTGGCGGCCAGGGCGAGAATCCCCGTTTTTCCTTCGAAACCGACCGTGGCGGGGTCGAGCGAGGTGGGCCAGACATATGACCAGACCGGGGCCCCTGCCAGTTGGCCGACCGGCTCGGGCGTCGCTGCTCCAGCCTTGCCATTTGTCGTCATGTGGAAAGTGACCCTGCGGCCGTCGCGGTGCACGTGCGCCGCCAGGATGTCGAAGGCCGCCGTTTTGGTCTCGTCGGCCGCCGATGTAACGGCGCCTTCCTGGTGCAGGGCGTGGCTGCCGCCGGCAATTGCGGTGTTGGACGCGAGCACCAGAGCGGCCGCGGAAAGAGCGAGGTTCTTCATGGGAATCTCCAGTTGGTGGGTTGGTCGGGTTCAACTGTATAATAGCGAGTCGATATTATTGCAATATTAATTTTGAGTCGCTATTATACGGCCATGACCAAAGGCCGACGCCCCAACACCCGGCAGACCAAGCCGAAACATTTGCGCGACCTCATCGAGCGCGTCGCACGGATCAATGCGGCGGACGAGTGGAGGGACGACCTCAACCCCACCCAATGGGCAGCTTTATCGTATCTTGCCCGCGCCAACCGCTTCTCACGGTCGCCCTCTCAAGTGGCGGCGTTCATGTCCGCGACCCGAGGCACCGTCTCCCAGACGCTGAAGGCTCTGGCTCGCAAGGAATTGATTGAAGAGGTCCGTTCTGAAACCGACCGCCGCTGGATATCCTACGCTGTCGGCCCAAAGGGGCGGCGGGTCCTCGAACGTTCGACGGTGATCGATGGGGCAATCGAGACTTTGGACCCGTCACAGCGCCAATCGTTGATCGAAGGTCTCGAAGCGCTCGTTCGCGGCGCGCTCAAGGCGCGAGACCAGAGGTCCTTCGGGCTGTGCAGGACCTGTCCGCACCATAAATCCACACGAGCTGGCGGCTATTGTATGCTGCTGCGTGAAGAGCTGACGCGCGAAGAGGCCGGTCAAATCTGCTTCGAACACCAGGACGCGGCCTGACATTGGCTGCACAGGGCGCATTTTGATCGACGAAGAGCTGTTGGTCGAAAAACTGATCTCGGCAGCGGGTCGGGCCTGAACATGAGATTGGCGGGTGGCAATCGGCCCGCGGCGGAGCGAACACTTGCAGGCCCGTGGTATCATCTGACCCCCGAGGCTGTTGGAGACACCGATCGTGAACAACGATGGCTACTTCGACGAGCGGATCGCCGCGACCTATGACGACGATACCGCGATCGCCGATTCCCAAGAGGTGGAACCTGTCGTCGACTTCCTCGCCGATCTCGTCGGTCGGGGACGGGCGCTCGAATTCGGGATCGGTACGGGGCGGATCGCCTTGCCGCTGGCGCGGAAGGGTGTGCCGGTTCATGGAATCGACCTGTCCAAGGCGATGGTCGCCAGGCTTCGGGCGAAACCGGGCGGTGCCGACATTGGCGCTACCATCGCCGACTTCGCAACGGCCTCCGTGGAGGGGCTGTTTTCTGTTGTCTATCTGGTCTTCAATACGATCAACAATCTGACATCGCAGGCGGAACAGGTCGCATGTTTCCGAAACGCCGCGGCGCATCTTGAGCCGGGCGGATGCTTCGTGATTGAGGTGGGCGTGCCCCGGCTCCAGTGGCTGCCGCCTGGAGAAACCATCCTTGCATTTCGCCTCAGCGAGACTCAGTGGGGTATCGACGAGTATGACGTCGCAGCGCAGGGTCTTACGTCGCACCACCTCAGAGTCATCGACGGCAAGGCCGAGCGCTTTTCAGTTCCCTTTCGCTACGCCTGGCCCGCGGAACTCGACCTGATGGCCCAACTGGCCGGCATGACCCCGCGAGACCGGTGGGGCGGGTGGAGAAGGGAGCCCTTCACGAGCAGCAGTACCAGCCACGTCTCGGTCTGGGAGAAACCAAAGGCGTAGGTGGTTGCAATGAGGAAATTCGAATCTTCACGCTTGGCCGGTCCCGGGCATTCCTCGTGCACAGCGCGCCCTGGCCAGGCAAGCATTGTCATTTCGCGCCCGGCGACTAAACTGTGATTGGAGCGACAGGCGGCCATGGCCAAGAAATCGACAGGCAAGGGGCGCAAGCCCGATCCGGAAAATGCGGCAATCGACGCGGCCCTGCGGCTCGCGGCCGAAGGGCGTTGGCGGGATCTGACCCTGGCAGAAATCGCCGAGGCCGCGGGGCTTTCGCTGGCCGACCTCCATCGCCTCTATCCCTCCAAAACGGCGATCCTGCGGGCCTATCAGGCCAGGGTCGACCGTGAGGTGCTGGCCGAGGAGGCGGGATTCGAGGCCGACGACCCGGTGCGCGACCGACTGTTCGATGTGCTGATGCGGCGCTTCGACGCCCTGAAGCCGCACCGGGCCGGGTTGGCGGTGGTGCTGCAGGATCAGTTGCGCGACCCCCTGGCGGCCCTCTGTTTGATGCCGCGCCTGCGGCGCTCCATGACCGCGATGCTCGAGGCCGGCGGGCTGTCCGCCACGGGCTGCCGCGGCAGGCTGCGGCGCGATGGCCTGACCGTGATCTATCTGACGGCGCTCAGGGTCTTTTTTCGCGACGAGAGCGACGACCTGGCCAAAACCATGGCCGCGCTCGATCGCCAGCTCGCCCGGGCCGACCGGACCGTTGGCCGCCTGCGGGGCCTGGCCTGCCTGCGCCGCGGGATGGCAGGCAAAAAAGCCGCCTGACTCAAAAAATATTGCAGTGCAGCAAAATCCCACTTGACAGCGGAGGGACTGTTCCCATATACGCGGTACAGTAATTGTGCACTGCAACATATTTTCCTTTCCAGGAGACACAAAGAGATGGCCAAGACCCAATCCGCCGGCCAGAACGGCGCCTTCGATCTCGCGCCCTTCGCCGCGATGTTCGATCCCAAGCAGTTCAACACCGATGCCTTCAGCAAGGCTTTCGCCGGCAACCCCTTCGATTTCGCCGCCCTGGCCCAGAGCCAGCAGAAGACCTTCGAGGTTTTCGCCGCCGCGCAGAACCTTTGGATGGAAGGCGCCCAGGTGGTTGGGAAGCGTCAGGCCGAGCTGGCCCGCGAGGCGCTCGACGAGGGCACCCAGGCGCTCAGCAAGATCGCCGCGGCCGGTACCCCCGCCGAAAAGATCATGACCCAGCTCGAGGTTGCCAAGTCGACTTACGAGAAGTCCCTGGCCACCGCCGAAGAGTTCGGCAAGATCTCTGCCGAGACCAATCAGAAGGCCGGCAAGATGATCGCCGAGCGGGTCTTCGAGTCGTTCGACGAGGTTGCCAAGCAGGTCGACACGAGCAAGACCGCCAAGGCGGCCTGAACTCTCTCGACAAGCCAAAACGACGGCGCCCGTAAAGTGGCGCCGGCGTCGCGGCACTAGGGTACACCCCAAGACCCACGGTCTCTTTTGCCGTGGCAACTAGCCTTCAAAGGGCCGGCCATCGCGTCGGCCCTTTTTCTTGGGCAAAGGCCGTGTTAGCTGATCCGCCTCTTACAGCCAGGAGCAGCCCATGTCCGAGACGCCGCAGATCAGCTTCGACGACTTCGCCAAGGTGGAGATCCGTGTCGGCACCATTGTCGACGCCCAGCCCTACCCGGAGGCGCGACGGCCGGCCTACAAGCTGTGGGTCGATTTCGGCGCGCCGCTCGGGGTCAAGAAGAGTTCGGCGCAGTGCACCCATCACTATGAAATGGATGCCCTGGTCGGCCAGCAGGTCGCCGCGGTGGTCAACTTCCCGCCCAAACAGATCGGCAAGTTCATGTCGGAGATTCTGGTCTTGGGCTTCCCCGACGACCAGGGCGAGGTGGTGCTGCTGCAGCCGGGACGGCCGGTCCCCAACGGGGGGCGGATGTACTAGTCCGTCTTTTTGCGCTTGCGCACGTCGTCCCAGGTCACCCAGGCCAGCGCCAGGCCAAACCCGATGAAGAGTGCCAGGACAAGGCTGAGAAAGAGGGTGTCGATGCTCACGGTCGTCTCTCCCCGTTAGCGCTTGTGCCAAACGAAGAGGATGGACCGGTGGCCGCCGGGTCCGCATTGATCTTGATCAAAAATGCGTTGGGGTCGCGCTCGAGGTCGCTGTTCTTTGATCCGTCAAGGACGGCTACCAGGGCTGCCGGGCGGCCCGGGTCTCCGGTCCGCCGCTACTGGACGATCTGCCAGGACCCGTCGGGTTGCCGGCAGGCGGTGCCATAGCCTTCCTGGGCCTCGCCGCCCACGGAAATGGTCTGCTGGAACTCGCGGCAGTACTGACCGTTGGAGGGCTGTTGGTAGGTCCGGGTCGGGGTCACGGTGCCGTAGTTGCCGTTCTCCGGATTGCGCCAGGCCACCGCGGTGCCGCTCGGCTGGGTCTCCAGCGTGTGCTGCGTGGTGGTGTGGTACATGGCCTGGTCCTCGCAGGTCATGCGGTGGCCGATTTCGTTGCCGAGCACGCCGCCGAGGAAAACGCCGGCGCCGGTCGCGGCCAACTGGCCTGATCCCGATCCAATCTGGGAGCCGAGAAAACCGCCGAGTGCCGCGCCGCCCAGGGCGCCGAGAATGCCGCCGCTATCGGTCCGACTGCAGCCGCGGTGATCGGCGAGGGCCGGCGCCGAAAAAGCGAACAGGCCAACCAGGGTCAGGGCTGTGAAGGATTTTTTCATGGTGGTCCGCCTTCTTGCAGAAATCTCAAATCTCGCGACCTGTCACTAGTTAGAACGGCGCGGTCCGGATGCAAACCCAATCCGCCCATTCTGTGACGGCGATCACGCACTTATAGCACAAACATAAGGTTGATAATATTCCGTTAGCGGACCTGGGCGTTTAAGACAAATTGATCGCGACCGGCGCCGAGAGTTCATTCAAGAAGCGGCAGGGCGACACGGGCTTAAAGCGGCAGGACGACACGGGCGCGGAGCCCGCCGAGCGGTGCGTCCTCCAGATAGAGGTCGCCGCCGTGGTTGCGCGCCACGTCGCGGGCGATGGTGAGGCCCAGGCCGGTGCCGCCGGTTTCGGGATTGCGCGACGGCTCGAGCCGGCTGAAGGGCTTGAAGACCTCCTCGCGCCGGTCCGCCGGGATGCCGGGCCCATCGTCGTCGATGACGACTTCGATCACCGCGTCGCGGTGTCCGGCACGGACCTGGATGTGGCTGGCGTAGCGCTCGGCGTTGGCGATCAGGTTGGTGAGGCAGCGTCGCACCGCCTCGCGCTGCAGGATGGCCGTCAGCGCCTCTTCGACATGGAGGTCGATGACCACGTCGTGCCGGCGCATCTGGGTGACGACCTCCTCCAGCAGGCCGCCGACGTCGACCGGCGCGGGCCGTTCCGCGCCCTCGCCCCGGGCAAAGGCGAGATAGCCCTCGACCATGCGCTCCATCTCCAGGACGTCGGAGCGCAGGTTCTCGCTTTCCGCCGAATCCCGCAGCATCTCAAGCTGCAGTCTCATGCGGGTCAGCGGTGTGCGCAGGTCGTGGCTGACCCCCGCCAGCATGGCGGTGCGCTGTTCGATCTGGCGGTTGATGCGTTCGCGCATGTTGAGAAAGGCCGCTGCGGCCTGCCGGACCTCGGTGGCGCCTTCGGGCTTGAAATTCGCGACATCGCGGCCCTTTCCGAAGTTCTCGGCGGCGAGCGCCAGCCGGCGGATCGGCCGTGCCTGATTGCGCATGAAGAGGACCGCCACGCCATAGAGCACGGCGCCGGCGCCGAGCATCCACATGATGAAAATATAGGTGGTCGAGCTGAACAGTCGGTCGTCGCGGACCAGGACGTGAAGAATGCCGTCGTGACGCTGCACCTGGATCGCGACCTTCTCGTCGTCGCGGTCGATATCGATGAAGAAGGGGTAGTTAAAGCGGTCGGACATGGCCAGGGCGAGCTTTTCCTCCACCAGGCTGGCGTAGGGCTCGCGCGTTGCATCGGCGATGACCGCGCCCGGCTCGAAGGTCAAGTCCAGCCACATGGCCTGTTCGGCCATGCGGAAGGCCTGGGCCATCTCCAACGGCCGTGGCGTGCGGTCCATGATCAGAATAGTGGCGGCAATGTCGCCGGCCACGCCCTGCGCCAGCCGCTTGGTAATGGTGCTGTAGTGGCGGTCGTAGAAGACCCAGGTCGAGATCACCTGGAGCAGCACCAGCGGGGCCAGGATGATCAGCAGGGATCGGCCGAGGAAGGTGTGCGGCAGCCAACGCTTGATCAGCGGCTCGTCCTTGTGCAGCCTGTCCCTGTGCAGCGCGTCCATCTCAGTCGGCCATCAGGACATAGCCTTCGCCGCGCACCGTCTGCAGGTAGCGGGGGTAGCGCGGGTCTTCTTCGATCTTGCGCCGCAGGCGGGTCATCTGAACGTCGATGGTTCGCGCGCCGCCGGTCACCCGGCTCTCCAGGGTCAGGGCCTCGCGGCTCATGGGGACGCCCGGCCGCAGTGCCAGGGTCTTCAGCAGCGAGACCTCGTTGGTCGTCAAGTGAACGAAGGTCTCGCCCTGGATCAACTCCTCGCGTTCGAGATCGAACCGGAACTCGCCGAAACTGATCGCCGGTTGGGCCGTGGTGGGGGCTTGCCGGGCGCGGCGCAGGATCGCATCGATCCGCAGCACCAGCTCGCGCGGCTCGAAGGGCTTGCTCATGTAGTCGTCGGCGCCGATCTCCAGGCCCCGAATCCGGTCTTCGGTCTCGCCCATGGCGGTCAAGAGGAGGATCGGCGTCGCACGGTCCTGGCGCAGCGCCTCGGTCAGTTCCAAGCCGCTCTCGCCGGGCATCATGATGTCGAGGACCAGCAGATCGAACTCGAGAGATGCGAGCTTGGCCCGGGCATTGCCGGCGTCGCGCGCGGTCGAGACGCGAAAGCCCTGCTCCATCAGGTACTTTTGCAGCAGCTCGCGCAGGCGGGTGTCGTCGTCCACCACCAGGATATGCGGGGAGTCGTCCATCGGCGAAGTATAGGAGGGCGCGCCTTGCGCGACCAGATCTCTCGGGGCGCCGTCCCGGGCGCGCGTTTGCGGGCGGCTCAGCGCCGGTTGCCGTAGATGCCGAGGAAGCGTTGGCGCGCCTCCTCGTCCATCAGATTGACCAGGACCTGGCGAAACCCTTCAACCGCCTCCGCCCCAGCCTGTTCGAAGGCGCGGCCGACCCTGACACGCTGGGTCTCGCTCAGCTCCCGCTCCAGCGCCTTGCCCTGATCGGTCAGGGTGAGCAGGCGTTGGCGTTGGTCCCGTTGTCCCTTGTGTTGTTCCACGAAGCCGTCGCGAATCAGCTGGCTGAGCACCCGGGACAGACTCTGCTTGGTGATGCCGAGGATGCGCAACAGCTCCGAGACGGTGATCGAAGGATTGCGGCCGACGAAGTGGATGACCCGGTGGTGGGCCCGGCCAAAGCCGATGCGGGCGAGGATCTGATCGGGCTCGGCGGTGAAGTCGCGGTAGGCGAAGAACAGCAGCTCGATCGCCTGGCGAAGATCTTCCTCGCGCAGGAAGAGGGGATTGGGACCGGTTTTTACGTCAGCCATGTTGACATATATGGCGCAATCTTGTTACATCGCGCAAGTATCTTTGTTGCGGTGCGGGCCGAAATCCCGTCACGATTTGGAAGATTAGAGCGAAAATCGATAAAACAAAGGGGCCACGGCCAGAGATGCCGCGCCGCCACGGAGCCCCGTCAAGGCAAGGAAGAAAGACCATGGCGATGCTACCCTTCGACGATCGAGAGGGCGTGATCTGGTTCAACGGCGAGCTGGTCGACTGGCGCGGGGCCAATCTCCATGTCCTGAGCCACGGTCTGCACTACGGCTCTTGCGTCTTCGAGGGCGAACGCTCCTACGAAGGTCGCATCTTCAAGATGGCCGAGCACCACGACCGCTTGATGAAGTCGGCGCGCATCATGGGTTTCGAGCTTCCCTATGGCCGCGAAGAGATCGACGCCGCGGCGATGGCCGTTCTCCAGGCCAACGGCATCGTCGACGGCTATCTTCGCCCGGTCGCCTGGCGCGGCAGCGAAATGATGGGCGTGTCCGCCCAGCAGACGCGCATCAACGTCGTCGTCGCCGCCTGGGAGTGGCCGGCCTACTTCACGCCGGAAGCGCGCCTCAAGGGTATTCGCATGAAGACCTCGCCCTGGCACCGGCCGCCGCCGGACTGCGCGCCGACCGATTCCAAGGCCGCCGGTCTTTACATGATCTGTACGCTCTCCAAGCACGATGCCGAGGGCGCCGGCTACAACGACGCGCTGATGCTCGATTATCGCGGTCAGATCGCCGAGGCGACGGGCGCCAATATCTTCCTGGTCCAGGATGGCATGATCCATACCCCCAAGCCCGATTGCTTCCTCGACGGCATTACCCGGCGCACGGTGATCGGCTTGGCCAGGAAACACGGCTACGAAATCGTCGAGCGGGCGATCATGCCCGAAGAGCTGGCCCAGACCCAAGAGGTCTTCCTGACCGGCACCGCCGTCGAGGTGACCCCGGTGGCCGAGATCGACGACCACCGTTTCACCCCGGGGGCCATCACCAAGACCCTGCTGGAAGACTACGACGCTCTCGTCCGGCAGGCGCCGGCGGCGGCGGCCAGCGCGGCCTGACCGCGATCGCTGTGCCATGAGCCGGGCCTTCGTTCGCGAATCCGACGGCGACGAGGCGGGCGACGGCCAGCCCGAGCTGCCGGTCTCGGCCCACCGCAACTACGTGACGCCAGCCGGCCTGAAGGCGCTGGAGGCCGAACAGCACGCCCTCGCCGAGGAACGGCGCGCCCTGAAGGACGACGAGGCCGACCTCGCCAAGCGGTCCCACCTGGCCCAGCTCGAGCGACGGCTGCGATATCTGGAGGCGCGGTTGCTCAGCGCCATTCCGGTGGACCCGGCGGGCCAGCCGGCCGACGAGGTCGCCTTCGGCGCCACGGTGACGGTGGAGGACGAAGACGGCCAGCGCCAGCGCTACCTCATTGTCGGCGAGGACGAAGCCGATCCGGCGGCGAATAGGATCGCCTGGATCTCGCCCCTGGCCCGCGCGCTCTTGGGCAGCGGCCCCGGCGCCCTGGTCACCTGGCCGCGCCCGGCCGGCGACCTTGAGCTCGAGGTGATCGCCATCGAGTACGAGCGCTGACCGGCGATTACGAAGGCTAATCGGCGGCGAAGCAGTAGAACAGCCCCGAACCGCCGGTATTGGTGAGGTTCTCCTGGCTACAACCCCTGGAGCCGTGGGCGGAGTTCCAGGAGGTGTTGCCGCCACCGTGGCGGTCATGGTGGCCGACCTGGCCGCTGCCCTCGCCAGAGCTGGTCCAGTTGCTGCAGGTGTGGTCGTCCTTGTCGCGCGGGAAATAGGCCGTCCCGTCGGCCATCGAGCCGGTCAGGATGTCGTGTCGGTTGGGCTTGTCGCCGCGCCCGTTGACCCGGTTGCCATTTTCGTCCAGGGCCGTTCGCATGACGATGTTGGGATTGAGATGGAGTTGGTCGAGATCGCCGGCGATCAGTTCGCCCGTGGCGTTGTACCAGGGACCGAGTCCGATCCGGTCGCGCGCCGAGACGCCGCGCTTGCCCTCTTCCTGGGTGCTGAGATAGGCGCGCCAATCACGATCTTTTGATCCGGCGGCTTGAGCCAGTTTCTGGCAATGGGCATCGGCACCCGCGAGACCGCCGAGATCGCCGCCCTTTCCCGATCCGACGGAGGTGATGAAAAAGCCCATGGGATGGTCCTCGGCCGCCGCGAGCGGCGAGGTCATGAGCAGCAGCAATGCGGCGGTAGCTATAGGTTTCGTTGCCTTCATCGTAACGTCCCTTTCGTGTTTTCCGTCAGCTGGAGGCCAGTGCGGAGATTGAGCCGACAGTGCCCGGAGACCCGTGCCAAGGACTTGTTAGAGTAGCGAACCGGCCGCGTGGCGCGATAGCCAATTGGTGCAGTGTCGCGGTTCCGCCGAGGTTCGGCGGCGTTGTCTGCCCGCGCCGACACGGACAGAATAATCCATCGGCCGGTTGCTCTTGCCAGTGGCGGGACCGTGCCTGTCCCTGGTCCGGCGATGCGGTCTTCGCAAAGGAGGTGGTCCCGTGGGCGGATTTCGATTGATTGGCCCTCTATCCAGGCCTTCGCGCGGTCTGGCGGGCCGCCTCGGCTGTCTGCTGCTGTTGCTGGCGGTGCTCGGTTCGCCAGCAGGGCCCCTCTGGGCCGACAGCCGCCCGCGCATCGTCCAGTTCAATGAGTTGATGCAGCAGCAGAAGTTTCAAGAGGCCCTGGCGATCATCCGCGCGGAGATCGACCAGCCGCTGCTGGATGGCGACGACTACCGGGCCGACCTTCGGATTGTCGCGATCAGCGCCCTTGGCAAGGTCGGCGACCTGCACGGCTGGGACGACGGCCTGGACCGCGAGGCGGAGCGCTACTTCGCGGAAGGGAAAACTTTCGCCGCCGGCAACGAGTTGAAGCAGACCGGGCTGTTGCACGCGCTCTATATCTACTACTCGAACACCGATCGCAACGGACGGGCCCTGCGCTACATCCGCGAGGAGATGGCCTACTGGCGCAAGGTGGGCAACCGCTACCAGATGATCATCGCGCTCGACGGCCTGGCCTCGGTGTTCCACGACATGGGCGAGCTCGAGGCGGCCGCGCATCACCGCGCCCAGGCTCTGGCGCTGGCCGACGACTACTTCGTCCTCGGCCAGCATCCCAGCGATCAGAACGAGTGGCTGAACTACTCGCAGATTCTCGACAAGCTGGCCGACGAAGCCCTGGTGAAGAAGGACGCCGCGGCCCTGGAAGCGGTCTGGCGCAAGAAGGAAGCCCTCAGCAAAACCTATCTGGCCTTTCAATCGCTGACCTATCTCAAGTTCGCCGAAGCCTTCGCGGTGGTCGGCAAGATCGACAAGGCCGAGGCGCTCTATCGCGCCGCCCTCGAGCACAAGCAGGCCGACCAAGCCCAGATGCCCCAGTCCAACGTGGCGTCCCGGCTGGAGGTCGACTTCATCTGTACCGAGGTCCGCCTGCTTCTCGCGCGCGGCGCTGGGGCCGCGGCGGTGGCCAAGGCGGCGGCCAGGGCGGCGGACTGCAAGGCCGCGTGGGAGGAAACCACCGGCTTCGTGCCGGCCAGCAATCTGCGGCTGATCGGGTTGACCCAGGAAGCCAGCGGCCGGCACCCGGCGGCGATCGCGTCTTTCGAACGGGCAATCGCCATGACCGAGCAGACCCGGGAAAGTTTCAGCCTGGCCCAGCGCGCCAACTTCTTTCGTCTGAGCGGAACCCGGGCTCTCTACTGGGGCATGGTGCGGGCCTCGGCGCGGCTGGCCCTGGCAAGCGGGGGCGAGGCGGATTTTCTGGCGGCTCTGATCGCCAGCGAGCGAATCCGTGGGCGCCAGCTGGGCGAGTTGGTCGGCGAAAGCGGGCTGGCCACCGATCTTGCCGGCGAGATCCGGACCTGGCGGCAGAAGCTGCCGGACCGGACCGTCGTGCTGGGCTATGTTCTGGCCGGCGATGCCACGGTGATCCTCGGCTTCGATCGCACCCGCCATGTCGTGGCGGTGCTGCCCCGGGATCTGCGGGACGAGTTTCGCGCCCTGGGTCCCGCGGTGGCGGATTTCGGGAGCGACCCCCGCCGCCTGGAGGCCCGACTCTCGGCACTGGGCCAGACCCTGTTGGCGCCGGTCGGCAAACTGCTCGAGGACAAGAGCGAGCTGATCCTGCTGCCCGACGGCGCGATGAACCTTGTACCCTTCGACCTCTTGAGTGCGACGGCACCCGACTATCGGCCCCTGATCGAACAAATGACGGTGCGGGTCCTTCCCTCGCTGCGCTTTGCCATCGCCGGCGAACGCAGCCAGGCACCGGCCGCCTCCGGCCTGTTCGCCCTGGGGGATCCTCTCTATGCGGCGCCGGGCTCGATTGGCGTCTTGAGCCAGGCCGAGGTCCGCTCGATCACCGGCGGTGAGTCGTTCTTGCAGTACTTTCAGGCGCTGCCCAATACCCGGCGCGAGGTGCAGTCCATCGCGAACCTGTTCGGCGATGAGCCAAAGCTGCTGGGCCTGGGGGCGGAGGCCAGCGAGGCGACGGTCAAGACCGGCGACCTCAGCGGCTATCGCTATCTGCACTTCGCCACCCATGGAATCCTCGGCGGCGTCGTGCCGGGGATCGGCGAACCGGCCCTGGTGCTGGCGGCGGCGGGGACGGACGACGGTTTTCTCAAGGCGGAGGAGGCCAGCCGACTTCGCCTCAACGCCGACCTGACCGTGCTCTCGGCCTGTGACACCGGATCGGGCAGGTACGTGACCGGCGAGGGCGTGCTGGGTCTGGGGCGCGCCTTTTTGGTCGCCGGCAGCCGGTCGGTCCTGGTCTCGCTCTGGCCGGTGGAAACCTTCGCGACCGAGGACTTCATGGTGGCCTTCTACCGGCTGCTGCGTGGCGGAGCCTCCAAGGCCGCGGCGCGGCGCGAGGCGGCCCTGGCCATTCGCGCCAAGCAGCCCCACCCGGCCTACTGGGCGCCCTTCATCCTGATCGGTGCCGGCGGCGAAGGCCGCGGTCCGGGGGCGACGACAAGCGGCGCGACGAGCCAGGCGGCAAAGCTCGACAGCGCCCAGCAGGGCGGGACGCGGCGCGAGGCCGGGCTCGGGATCTTTGTGGCCCAGAAGAACGCGAACGTCCGCCAGACGCCGAACACCGAGGGAGCCAAGATCGGGCGGCTGCAAGCCGGAACCGAGGTGCGGGTGCTGGAGAAGACCAAGGACTGGTATCGGATCCAGCTCGACAGCGGGCAGGGCTTCGTCTGGGCGCCGCTGCTGACACCGAAGTCTTGAGGGCCGGCGGCCCGGTCGGGCCAGAGCCTCGGCGCCCCCCGGCGATATGGCCGAGACGGTGCGGCGCGGAGACGGCTAGCGTTCGTTGTGTCGCTTGGACCAGACGATGTCCCCGACCGGCGTCCCCGAACGGCTTGGGGCGCGCGACTGAACCGATCAACCTGTGTCGAATTTGGTAAAGAAAACATTGACTGATTGGTTTACGTATCCATATTGGGCTCATGACCAGAGGGCCCGACAAGCAATTCGATCCGGAGATCGCCCTTGAGAAAGCGATGCGGCTCTTTTGGGCGAAAGGCTATGCCGGGACCAGCCTGAGCGAACTTTTGGCGACCATGCAGATTGGCCGGAAGAGCCTTTACGACACTTTCGGCAGCAAACGGGCGCTCTACATCAAGGCACTCGAACGCTACTCCCAGACCGTCGTGAGCGAGATCCAACGGGGGCTCAACGATCCAGACCGACCGGCGCTGGAGAATGTGCGTGCGGTGCTGGACAATATGGTGGCCAGGAGTTCCAAGACGCGAAGCTCAGGCTGCCTGCTGGGCGTCAGCATGGCGCAGTTCAGTACGGACGATGCGGAAATGGCCGGTCTTCTCCGCAAACACATGCAGCGTGTCGAACGCGCCTATACCAAGGCCTTTGCCAGGGCCCAAGCGGAAGGCGATCTGAAACGGACGACCAATGTCCGCAATCTCGCCCGGCTCTTTGTGAGCGCCCACCAGGGCTTGGCCCTGATTGGCCGGGTCGCGGAAAAGCAAGAGATGCCGCGCGGTATCGTGGAGGGGGCGCTCGCCGTCCTGGAGGCTGCGTAGTCTCTTTTTTTTGACGAAACATAAACCAATCAGTCTAGGAAATGGAGATAGAGCAATGAGCAAGTTGAACAGCAAGATCGCTGTCGTCACCGGCGGCAGCAGTGGAATTGGGTTGGCGACCGCCCGACGCTTCATCTCCGAGGGTGCCCAGGTGGTCGTCACCGGTCGCGATCAGATCGCTTTGGATGCCGCGGTCGCCGGACTCGGCGCCGCGGCGACGGGCATCCAGGGCGACGTTGCCATACTGGAGGACTTGGACCGTTTGTTCGCCCGGGTGCGAGAGCGATTCGGTCGCATCGACGTGCTCTTTGCCAACGCAGGGATCGCGCCGCTTGGTCCTTTCGAGACGGTAACACAAGAGGATTTCGACAGGCAGTTCGACATCAACGTGAGAGGCCTCTTTTTCACGGTTCAAAAGGCCTTGCCGCTTTTGTCGCAAGGCGCTTCGATAATTCTCAACGCGTCCGTCGTTGCGCAGACCGGCCTTGCCAATACTAGCGTCTATTCGGCCACCAAGGCCGCGGTTCGTTCGCTGGGACGCACCCTTGCGGCGGAACTCTCGCCGCGCAGCATCCGCGTCAACGTCGTCAGTCCGGGGCTCATCGGAACGCCGCTGTGGGACAAGGTCGGTCTGAGCCAAGCAGATGTTTCCGCCTTCGGCGCGCAGGTCGTCCAGCAAACGCCGCTCGGCCGTCCGGGCAAACCCGAAGAAATCGCCGCGACCGCCGCGTTTCTTGCCTCCGACGAGGCGAGCTACTTCACTGGCGCCGACCTCGTCGCCGACGGCGGATTGATCCAGGTCTAGCCTCCGCTGGCCTGGCCACGCGCGGCACTAAATGAGGAGTAGAATCCATGAACGAGCATGACCTGATCATCGAGGCCGTCCAGCCCTACATAGAGGGCGCCAGATCCGGTACAGGCGATGATATGAAACCCGCCTTCCACAAGGATGCGACGGTCTTTGGCTATGTCGGTGGTGAGTTGTTCGCCGGTCCCATCCAGCATCTCTTTGACTGGCATGACGCGAATGGTCCGGCGGTGGACCTACAGGCGAGAATCGCCAGCATCGATCTTGTCGATACGGTCGCCACCCTGCGGCTTGAGCTCGACAAGTGGACCGGCCACCGCTTCACCGACCTCTTCACACTGTTGAAAGTCGACGGGGAGTGGAAGATCATGAACAAGGTCTTCCACCTCCACCCGTGAAACATCAGCGCTCAGGCGAGCGCGGCGAAGACACCAGACGGCGGCGGCGCAGCTTCACTCAGTCGCGCTTCCGTACGCATTCGTCCCAGTAGTCGTAGAAGACCATGGCCAGGACCGAGAGGGTGATCACCCAGAAGGGCAGCCCGCCCCAGAAGCCGGCAAAGCCGGTCGAGATGGAATGGGCCAAGCCGAGCATGAAGATCGCCAGCATGGTGGAGCCGATCAGCCCGGTCACCTTTTTTACCTTGTCGCCCGTCATGACGGTCTCCCATCGCGCGCCGGCGCCCCGGCGCCGACTTCTACGTTGGTGTCTTCTATCTTCGCGTCGAGGTAATTCTGCACCCAGCGCGCGGTTCTGACCAGCCGGTCGTCGCCCTGGGCGCTGCCGATCAACTGCACACCGATGGGCAGCCCGGTCTTGCCGGTCAGCCAGGGCAGCGAGAGCGCCGGAAGACCGCTGAAGGTCCCGAGGGTGCAGAAAATGGGATCGCCGGTTCCCTCTTCAAGGGCGCGCGCCTCGCCGGTGGCGGCGGGCGTGAGGATGGCGTCGTAGTCCTTGAAGAAGGCAGCGAAGTAGCTCTCCGCCGCCGCGACCATCGCCAAGGCCTCCTCGTAGCGGGCGGCGCTATGGCCGCGGCCGCGCGCCAGCGCCGCCTGCATCGAGGGGCTGAGCCGGTCCCAGTGGCGCTCCATCTCGTCCTTCAGGTGGAGGCTCATTTCGTGCTCGTGAATGACGCCGTGGCAATCGATGATCTTGGCGAAGTCCGCCGGCGCCGGCAGCTTCTCGACCCGGCCGCCGAGGCTGTCGATCAACTCGGCGAAGGCCGCGCCGGCGTCCTCGTCGAGACGCTCGCCGTAGGGCAGGTCGAACCAGGCCAGCGCGGGTTCGACGGGCGCTTCTTCTTGCCAACCGGCGAGCAGGGCGGGACGGGGCCGGGCATAGCTGGCGGGGTCCTCGGGGTCGTAACCGCCCAGGGCGTCGGCCAGCAGGCAGAGATCCTCCAGTGAGCGGGCGAAGAGGCCGACGTGGTCCAGGGTCCGCGAGGTCCGCAGCGCGCCGCGCCGCGGCAGGACGCCCCGGGTCGGCTTGAAGCCGTAGATGCCGCAGAAGGAGGCCGGCCGGAGGGTCGAGCCGTTGGTCTGGCTGCCGAGCGCGAGCGGCAGGTGGCCGCTCGCCACCGCCGCGGCCGAGCCGCTGGAGGAACCGCCGGGGGTGCGTGCCGGGTCGTGGGGATTGGTCGTCCCGGCGGGATGGGAAAAGGCGAACTCGGTGGTCACGGTCTTGCCCATGATCACGGCGCCGGCCTCGCGCAGCTTGCTGACGACCATTGAGTCCAAGGCCGGTCGGCGACCTTGATGGATCGGCGAGCCGTAGGCGGTCGGCATGTCGGCGGTGTCGAAGATGTCCTTGATGCCGACGGGCACGCCCTGCAGTGCCCCCTGGGGCAGGCCGCGCCGGTGCAGTTCGTCCATTTCCCGTGCCTGGGCCAGGGCCTGGTCGGCGGAGAGGTGGGCCCAGGCGCCGATGGTCTCGTCGGTGCTGGCGATCCGCTCCAGGCAGGCGCCGACAAGCTCCTCGGAGGTGATCAGGCCAGCGCGGATCCTCTCGGCCGCTTCGCGGGCCGTCAACTGCCAGAGCATGGATTTGGGTTCCGCCATTTCAGGGCAACCTCAGGGAATGTACTCGCCGAAGAGCGCGTCGGGCAGCCACAGGGCGATGCCCGGGAACCTGTACATCAGGACCATGCTGAAAATGACGATCGCCAGGTAGGGCATGATGCCCCGGAAAATCTGCATCAGCTCGATCTGGGACTTCAGCACGCCCTTCAGATAGTAGGCCGACATGGCCATGGGCGGTGTCAGGAAGGAGGTCTGCAGGTTCAGCGCCACCAGCATGGCGAAGAAGTAGGGATTGACCCCGAAGAGATCCAGCATCGGCAGGAAGATCGGCACGAAGATAATCAGGATCTCGGACCACTCCAGGGGCCAGCCCAGCAGGAAGATGATCAACTGGCAGAGCACCAGGAACTGCCAGGGCGCCAGGTCCAGCGCGACGATCCAGTGCTCGATCACGTCGTGGCCGCCGAGGTAGGAGAAAATCGAGGCGAAGGTCCAGGAGCCGACGAACATCCAGCAGACCATGGCGGTCGCCTTGGCGGTCAGGAAGACCGACTCCTTGACCTTCTCCCAACTCAGCGAGCGGTAGATCAGGGCCAGGACGAGACCACCCAGGGCCCCCATGGCCGCGGCCTCCGCCGGCGTGGCGAGGCCGCCCAGGATCGACCCCAGCACCAGCATGATCAGCACGGTCAAGGGCACGAAGGAGGTCAGGAGCTGCAGGTAGATCTGTTTCCTCGAGGGCGCATCGTCCATCTTCGGCGGCGGCGCCAGCCGGGGGTCGAGTTTGGCCCGGACCAGGACATAGAGGATGTAAAATCCGGCCAGCATCAGCCCAGGAAAGACCGCCGCCGCATAGAGCCTCAGCGGCGACAGCTCGGCGATGGCGGCATAGACGATCAGCATGATCGAAGGCGGGATCAGAATCCCCAGGGTCCCGCCGGCGCAGATCACGCCGGAGGCGAACTCCTTGTTGTAGTTGGCCGCCGCCATGGCCGGGAAGGCGAGCAGACCCATCAGCGTCACCACCGCGCCGACGATGCCGCTGGCGGTGGAGAATACCGTGCAGGTGATCAGCGCCGCGATGGCCATGGAGCCCGGCAGGTTGCGGGCCGCGAGCTGCAACGAGGAGAACAAGCGCCCGACGATATTGGCGCGCTCGACCACGTAGCCCATGAAGAGGAACAGCGGGATGGCGACCAGGGTGTCGTTCTCCATCACCGAATAGGTGTTCTGGTTCAGCAGATAGAAGATCTGGTTGTCGAAGGCGTCGGCGATGGTCTCGATGGAGCCGGCCTGATAGTAGGCGTAGTAACCAAAGCCCACGCCCATGGCCAACAGCGTAAAGGCGATCGGAAAGCCGAGCAGGACCAGGACGATGAACAGCGCCAGCATGAAAATCGCGACTTCGGGATTGGTCATCTTCCTAGTACCGCCTGTCACGGAAGGGAGCATCGTCTGATCGTCTCGGCGTTCGATCCGGGAAGGAAGCGTCGCGACAGCGATGCGGGCCATCGGTGAGCGGCGTTGACGCACCCGGTCGGGCGCCGAGACGACCCGAAGGGCGACCTGGAAAGGCTTTCGGACGGCAGATCGGGGCACTCGTGATGCCAGGCATCATCTCGCCCCCCGCTCTTTGCCGAAAACCTTGCCAGGTCGTCATACGACGCTCCCTTCCGTGATAGGCGGTACTCGTGCTCCGGGCCGGGCAGGTCATGGTCTGTCGTTCCGATTTCGGGGCTTGATCAGCGTTTGTCGGCCAGGACCGACTCGATGAGGGCGTCTTCGGTCTCCCGCACGTCCGCCAGGCGGTCGAGCCAGATGCCGCTGCGCATCGCTTTCCAGCAGCGCAGGGCTTCGGCGATGCCCTGGAGGATCAAAAGACCGCCGGCGATAGGGATCAGCGTCTTGAAAAAGTAAATCTGAATGCGGGCCGGGCTGTTCCAGCTCACCTCCTGGTAACGCCAGGAGTCGGCGGCAATCTCGGTGCCGTACCAGAAGAGGGCCAGCATGCCGGGGAAGAAAAACAGGATGTAGAGAGTGAAATCGATTCCCGCCTGCCATTTGACCGGCAACAGCCGGTAGAGCACATCGCCGCGCACATGACCGTCTTGGGCCAGGGCATAGGGTCCGGCCATCAAGAACAGGGCACCGTACATCTGCACCATCATGTCGAAGGCCCAGACCGTGGGGGCATTCAGCAGATAGCGGACGAAAACCTCGTAGGAGACCGAAAAGGTCAGAATCAGGATGCACCAGCCGAAGGCGCGGCCGACCCAGATACTCAGGCTCTCGATGGCATGGATCACGAATGTCACGACTGCCCCCTCCCACTCCGGCAGCACCAGATCGGGGGCCGGTGATCCGGCCCCCGATCAGTCGTCTTGGAAACTTCGGCGCCGCGGCTTAGCCGAAGTGGTGTTTATAGGCCAGCTTGTAGTCCGGCTGGTTGAGGTTCAGGTAGTCCATGACCTGCTTGGCATAAGCCTTTTGCGACTCGATGACCTTGGCGAAGAAGGCATCCTCGCCCGAGATCCGGTCGACCACGATATCCCAGGCGGCGAGCTGTGCCGCCATGACCGAGTCGGGCGTGCGGTAGACGTTCACGCCTTCGTCGCGCAGCTTGCCGAGGTCTTCGGCATAACGCTTGGTGTTGTGCCAGTAGAAGTTGGAGTTCTCCGCTTCGGAGGCATGCCTCAAGATCGCCTGAAGCTCCGAGGGCAGGCCTTCGTAGGTCTTCTTGTTGAAAGTCACCTCGAAGAATTCCTGCGACTGGTGGAAGCTCGCCAGGTGGTAATGCTTGGAGACGTCCTGCATGCCGAAATCGCGGTCCGAGGTCGGATTGTTGAATTCGGCCGCGTCGATCAGGCCCGACTTCATGGCCGGCTGGATTTCGCCGCCGGGCAGCTGCACCACGGACATGCCCATTTCCAGCAAGACGTCGGCGGCAAGACCGACGGTCCGGTACTTGAGGCCGTTCATCTGCGAGGCGTCCTTGATCTCTTCCTTGAACCAACCGAGCGGCTGGGCCGGCATCGCGCTGTTGAAGAAGCTGACCACGTTGAGGCCCAGGCTGGCCATCAGCTCGTCGAAGAGCTCCTGGCCGCCGCCATAGTGGATCCAGCCGAGCACTTCCTGGCTCGACCAGCCGAAACAGGGCCCGGTGCCGAAGAGCGAAGCCGACTTCGACTTCGAATACCAGTAGGCCGGCACATAGTGCGCGGCATCCAGCACGCCGCGGTGAACGGCATCTTGCATCTGGCTGGTCTTGACCACGGAGTTGACCGCGAGCAGATCGATCTTGAGATCCTTGCCGGCCATGGCGTGGACCCGCTCGACATAGGACTTGGCGTTCTCCAGGAAGATACCGCCGCCCCAGGCGGCCTGCATCTTCAGGACCTTGGGTTCCGCGCGCGCAATGCTCGGAGCCGCAAGCCCGGCAACGGCGACACCGCCTGCCGCCAATCCGGCCTTTTTAAGGAAACCGCGCCGCGAGGCCGCGCCCTTGTGTGTCTGATCGCCCATCTTTTCAATCTCCCTGTGTGTCTCGTCAGTGTTTGTAATTCCGTCGATCCCGTTTTGGGGCCGGCACCATAGCACCCTTTCTCTCCGCCCAAAATCACCATTTCGTAAGCGCCGAGCAGGCAATCCAGATCCCTGCCGGGTCGCGTAATACGAGAATTCGCGGGCCCAAAGAGGCTTGTCGTCCCCGGCTCGCCCCCTACCCGGCGCAGCTACTCGGCGGCGTCCTCGCGCCAGCGCGCCGCGGCCGCGTCGTCGCTGGATCGCGCCTCGACCCATTGGGCGCCGGCGTCGGTCTCCTCCAGCTTCCAAAAGGGCGCCTGGGTCTTCAGCCAGTCGATCAGGAAGTGACAGGAATCGAAGGCGGCCTGACGATGGGCGCTGGCGGTTGCCACCAGAACGATCCGGTCGCAGGGCTCGAGCCGGCCGTAGCGGTGGATCACCAAGCTGGCCTCCAGGGGCCAGCGCGCCTGGGCCTCGGCCTCGATACGCTCCAGCATCTTCTCGGTCATGCCGGGGTAGTGTTCCAGGGTCATGGTCGAGACCGCCTTGTCGCCGGCCCCGTCTCCCACAATATCGCGCACCAGGCCGACGAAGACCGTCAGCCCGCCGATCTTGGGATTTCCCGAGGTCAGGGTGGCAATCTCCTGACCGATATCGAAGTCCTCGCGCTGGACCCGGATCATCGCCTGTCTCCTAGCCCCCGGTGACCGGCGGAAAGAACGCGACCTCGTCGTTGCCGCCAACGGGGTCGCCGGGTCTGGCGTAGTCCTGATTGACCGCGACCCTGAGCGCCTCTTCGTCGGCAAAGGCGTCGGCGTAACCCGCGCCGCGTTGCTTCAGCCAGGCCATCAGGCCGGCCACGTCGCGGACCTCGGCCGGCGGTGTCACGACCTCTTCGGCCAAGCCGGTCTTGCTCTTGACCCAGGCGAAGTAGAGCAGCTTCATGTGGCGACCTCGCTGAACGGCAGGAAATCCACCATCATGCCGCCTTCCACCTGGGTCAAGTCCTCGGCCAGCTCGACCAGGCCATCGGCGGCGACCAGCGAGGAGAGAATGCCGGCGCCGTCCCGTGGAAACTTCTCCGCGCGCCAGCGCCCATCGCCGCCGGGTACCAGACGGACGCGCAGCCACTCCCGGCGATCGCGCTTCTTCTTGTAGTCGAACGCGGCCTCGACCTTGAAGTGGTGCGGCAGCAGGTCCCGGGCGCCGACCAGGCGCAGGATGGCCGGGCGCACCACGGTCAGGAAGGTCACCATGACGGCGACCGGGTTGCCCGGCAGGCCGATGAAGGGGATGCGGGAAATCTGGCCCAGGGCGACCGGCCGTCCCGGCTTGATGGCGAGACGCCAGGCGTGCAGTTGGCCCAACTGCTCGACGGCCGCCTTGACGTGATCCTCCTCGCCGACCGACACGCCGCCCGAGGTGATCACCAGATCGTTCTCCACCGCGGCCTGGGCGAGAGACAGTTTGATCACCTGCTGGCGGTCCGGGAGGATGCCGAGGTCGCTCACCTCGCAGCCCAGGCCCGCCAGCAGGCCCTGCAGGGTGAAACGGTTGGAGTCGTATATCTTGCCCGGCAGAAGCCGGTCGCCGGGCTCGGTCAGCTCGTCGCCGGTGGAAAAGAGCCCGACCCTGAGAGGTGCCGAGACGCGCAGGGCGCGGCGGCCGACGGCCGCCGCCTGACCCAGGTCCTGGGGTCGCAGGCGCTGCCCGCGGGCCAGCACGACGTCGCCGCTGTGGATGTCCTCGCCGGCGCGCCGGCGGTTGGCGCCGCGCTTGATGCCGGGCCGCAGGATCACGCTCTCGCCCTCGACCCGGCAGTCCTCCTGCATCATGACGGTGTCCGGCCCCTCGGGCATGGGCGCGCCGGTGAAGATCCGCACCGCCTGGCCCCGTTCCGCCCGACCCTCCAGCCGCCGTCCGGCGGCCGCGCGCCCGCGAACCGGCAGGCGGGTCTCGTCGTCGCTGACCAGGTCGTCGAAATAGACCGCATAGCCGTCGACCGCCGAGTTGTCCTCCGGTGGGATCGAATGCTCGGCCACCACGTCCTCGGCGAGGAAACGTCCCAGGGCCATGTAGAGCGGCAGCTGCTCGTTCTCGGTGACCCGATCGAGGCGCTCGGCCAGGAGATCAAGGGCCTCCTGGGTGCGCATCAGGCGCCCGCCATGGGCAAAACAATCGTCGGATAGCTGCGCCATGGTTGGGCCTAGTGTGGTGGAACTGAAATAGATGGCTTACAGGACGAGCGCACAGGCGCCCCGGTCGTCGTTGCGGTCGTCTTGTGATGCTTCAGCATCACCGCGCCACCCGCGCCTAGCCGGAACATCTGTGCGCTCGTCCTGTAAGCCATCTATTTCAGTTCCACCACACTAGCTCCCCGCCGGGCCACGGCCGATCGCGACGCCGCCGTTTGGGTCGATCCCCTGACTGTCGAGGATCATGCCGAGAATGCCTTCGATATCGTCCAGTCCGAACCGGGTCTTGCCGTCGGTCGTGTCGGGAGGCTCCCAGACCGCCAACCCCTCGTCGATCCGCAGGCGTGGATGACCGGCGGCCTCGAAGCCCTCGACCAGCACCAGGTCGGCGGGACCCATCGCCGCCAGCGCCTGTCGCAGGCGCAGGTCGGTCGCGGCGCGGTCGGCCTCCGGGGCCGGCTTCGGCCAGGGTGCCGCGCGCTCGTGCATCTTGGCCCAGCGCCGCGACGAGGCCATGACGACTTCCCGGGCCCCGGCGCGGCGGTGCTCGAAGGAGTCCTTGCCCGGCAGGTCGATGTCGAAGTCGGCGTCGGCCTCGATCAGCGCCGAGACGCCGATGGCCCGGGCCGAGGCGCCGCGCAGCAAGGCCGCCAGCAGGTCCTGGCGGCTCGTCGCGTCGGCACCGGTGATGCCAAAGAGGGCCGGTTGGCCGGTCACCATCGTCCTTCCCGTGCGCGCAGATGATCGCCTTTGAAGGGCAAGCAAACGAGCTTAGCAAAAGCGCTGGCCGATCCAAAGCCCCGCGGCGCGGCGGTGACAGCGACTGACACGGCCCGCTATTCGGGGATCATATGACGCAAGCCACGAGACAGGTAGTCGTAGCCGGTGCTCAAGGTCAGGCCGGCGGCGATCCACAGGCCGGTCTCGCCGATGAGGATGGTGGGAAACCCGGACGGTCCGGCCGAGCCGACGATCAGGAAGCCCAGGGTGAACATCTGGATGGCCGTCTTCCACTTCGCCAGCCTGCTGACCGGCATGGTGACCTGGATCTCGGCGAGATACTCGCGCAGGCCCGAGACCAGGATCTCGCGGCAGAGAATGATAATGGCCGGGATCACCGTGATGCCGTCGATCTGCCGGGTCGCCACCAGCATCATGATCAGGGCCGCGACCAGCAGCTTGTCGGCAATGGGATCGAGAAAGCGCCCGAGCGGCGACGACTGATTCCAGTGCCGCGCCAGGAATCCGTCGAAATAGTCGGTGATGCAGGCCAGCGTGTAGCCGGCCAGCGTGATCCAGCGCAGCAGCGGCGTGTCGATGTAGATCATGGTCACCAGAAGCGGGATCACCGCGATGCGCGACAGCGTCAGGAGGTTAGGCAGGCTGGTCAACATGACGACGCTTCCCGGGGCAGGCGGACAGCAGGCTCGCACAGCCCCTAGACATAGTCGGCTCGGCGGCGTAATGCCAGTCCCGAATATGCCGCCCGGTCGGCGTTGTCGCGGCGGGCGACCGGCACGGCCTTTGGCTAGGCTGCCTGCGGAGAGAGGGTCAAAGATGAGCCGCTTGGGCGACGGTCTGCATCAGGCCATGCATCTTCTGCGCATCCTGCTGCGCGAATGGCGCGGCGCCAAGCTCGAGCCCGAAGTGCCCTTCATGGACCGCTTTTTGAAACCGGATGCGCTTTGCCTCCATATCGGGGCCAGCGATGGGCGGCATTCGCTCTACCTGGCGCGGCGCGTGCCGCAGGGCGCGGTCCACTGTATCGAGGCCTCGCCTTACACCCTGGGGGTTCTGCGCCAGCTCGTCCGGCTCTTTTCTCTGTCCAATCTCCGGCTCCACAATCTGGCCATCGGGGCGGCGGACGGCGAAACCGGCCTGGTCACGCCGATCAAGAAAAACGGCCACCGCGGCCGCGCCTTCGCCTACATTAGCAACAGCACGCCGGCGCCGGGCGACGATGGCTGGGATGGCCGTTTCATCGGCTTCGAACACCGGCCGGTGGCGCTTCGGAGCCTTGACAGCTTCTGCCGCGAGCAGGGCCTGACCGGCATCGATTTCCTGCGCTGCGATATCGAAGGCGCGGAAATACTGATGCTGGACGGCGGCGCGGAAACCCTCGCAAGGGACCGCCCGGCGATCATGATGGAGGTCCATCCGATCTTTCTGGCCGAACGCTTCGGGCGCTCCCACGAGGAGATCCGGCAACGGCTTGGCGCGCTCGACTACCGAATTTTCTATCTGCGCGATGGGGCGTTGGCGCAGACCGATCATTTCATCGAAGAGCCTTGGCGCGATTATTTTTGCGTGCCCGCGGAGCGTCTCGGCCTCTATGGCCTGGCGCCGGACCGACCCGGCGCAACGGTGGCTCAGGGTGTCGCGTTGAAGTGATCGAAGATGCGCTGGGCCACGGTGCGGCTGATGCCGGCGACCTGTTCCAGGTCGGCGAGGCCGGCGCGGGCGACGCCGCGGGCCGAGCCGAAGTGGTGTAGCAGCGCCTTCTTGCGCTTGGCGCCGATCCCTGGAACCTCGTCGAGCGGCGAGCGCAGCTGTGCCTTGGCGCGACCGCTGCGGTGGGTGCCGATGGCGAAGCGGTGGGCTTCGTCGCGCAGGCGCTGCAGATAGTAGAGCAGCGGATCCTGGGCCGGCAGGAGCAGCGGTTCGCGGCCCTGCTGGAAGATGCGCTCGCGCCCGGCGTTGCGCTCCGGGCCCTTGGCGATGGCGATCAGCGCGATGTCCTCGAGCCCAAGGTCGGCCATGACGGCGCGCGCCGCGCTCAACTGGCCGCGGCCGCCGTCGAGAACCACCAGATCGGGCCAGACCCCGGTTTCGCGTTCCGGATCCTCCTTCAAGGCGCGCGAAAAGCGACGCGTCAGCACCTCGCGCATCATGGCATAGTCGTCGCCGGCCCGGTAGGGCTCGGCCGCCTCGGCCAGCCCCGCGACCGCGGCGGGGTTTGGACCGTCTTCACCCTTTCCTTCGTTCTGATCGTCTCCAACGACCGCCGGCCGGTCTGCCTCGGGTTTGGCGGCGCCCTTGATCAGGAACTTACGGTAGGCGTTCTTGGTCAGGCCCTCCGGCCCGGCCACGACCATCGCGCCATAGGCGTTGGTGCCCTGGATGTGGCTGTTGTCGTAAACCTCGATGCGCTGGGGCGGGCCCTCCAGGGCGAAGCGTTCGGCCAGCCGTTCCAGCAGCGCGCGCTGACTGCCGCTTTCCGACAGGCGCCGGGCCATGGCCTCGCTGGCGTTGCGCGCCGCGTTCTCGACCATCTTGCGTTTGACCCCGCGCTGCGGCTTCAGGAGGACGACTCTGCGTCCGGCGCGCAGGCTGAGCGCATCGGCGATCAGCCCGGCCTCCTCCAGGTCGTGATTGACCAGAACGCTGCGCGGCGCCGGCTTGTTGTCGTAGAACTGGGCGACGAAGGCGGCGAGGACCTGCGAGGTGTCCAGGCTCTTGTCGTGGCTCGGAAAGTAGGCCCGGTTGCCATAGTTGCGCCCGGCACGAAAGAAGAAGACCTGAATACAGGTCTGGCCGGCGCGCTGTTCGGCGGCGATCACGTCGGCGTCGCCGATCCCCTCGACGTTGATGTCCTGGCGCGCCTGAATATGCGCCAGGGCGCGAATTCGGTCGCGGTAGGTGGCCGCGCTTTCGAAGTCCAGGCGCTCGGAGGCCGCCTCCATGGCCTGGCGCAGCTCGACCTGGATGTCCCGCGACTTGCCGGACAGGAAATCGCGGGCCTGTTCCACGAGCAGGGCGTAGTCGGCTTCGGGAATGCGCCCGACACAGGGCGCCGAACAGCGCTTGATCTGGTGCATCAGGCAGGGCCGGCTGCGGGCTGCATAGACCGCATCGGAACAGGAACGCAACAGAAAGGCCCGCTCCAGCGCCGTGATCGTGCGGTTCACCGCGCCAGCCGAGGCAAAGGGGCCGAAGTAGTCGCCGCGTTGGGTCCGGGCGCCGCGATGCTTGGTGATCTGCGCCACAGCTTGGTCGCCGGTGATCAGAATGTAGGGAAAGGACTTGTCGTCGCGCAGCAGCACATTGAAGCGCGGCATCAGCCGTTTGATCAGGTTGCTCTCGAGCAGCAGGGCCTCGACTTCGCTGGCGGTCTCGACCACCTCGAGCGTCGCGGTCTCCGCCACCATGCGCTGCAGGCGGCGCGGCAGCTTGGTCAGTTGGCTGTAGCTGGTCACGCGCCGGCGCAGGTTCTTGGCCTTGCCGACATAGAGCGGCTCGCCCTCGCGATTGATCATGCGGTAGACGCCCGGGCCTTGGGACAGGGTCTTCAGACTGCTTGCGATGACCTCGATTCCCTCGGCCAAAGACCCACCGGTCGCGCCGGCGTCCGAGCCGTCCGCCGGGGCCTCGCCGCGATCCTCCTCGGGCCGCATGCCGGATCGCTTGCCGCCGGCCGACGGGTCCCTGGCGCTGCCTTTACCGCTGTTTTTGCTCATGTCTTCCTATCAAGGCGCCGGTCTTTCCCAATGAGGCGCCGGTCGCGCGATTCCCCCACCTCTTTTGAACTCATGAGCGGGGCCTGCCCGGGGTGGCGCGCCGCCGCGACTCGCCTTTCGACCATCATACTGATTGGGCTGGTCTTTGTCTTGCCGGGTGGCGCGCGAATCGGTCCGCGCATCGGCACCGTCGCGGCACCTTGGAATCGCTGGCGGTACGGTTCCCGAAGGGCTCGATTTGTTTTCCACGGTCGCTGTGGATAACCTTGTGACTAAAGGCAGCCCCCAGACATCGGGGCCTTGATGCTATTACGCTTTCCTCGAATTGCCTAAAAAACAGGCATTATTTTTAGACCATTGATTTTCATGGGTAAAATCGAAGTCAATAGTAAACAAACAGTAATATTCGTGCGATCTTGGCGGAGGCGACCGCCGGGCCGCAGCCCCATTGCGACCTGTGCACAACTCTGGGATTTCCGGTCGCCAAGAATCGACGTATTGGCAAGGGGTTAGAGGGCGCAATTGATGGTTAATACGATCCCCGGCGCGGGGGCCGCCCGGGCACTTGCACCCGGCCAAGCGACCGGGTCAAGGGATCCGGTCGACCGCCGTGTGCATCAGATGTTCGCCGCTGTCCAGGGCAATCATTTGCCCGGTCACCGAGCGGGCCGCCAGGAGGTAGCGCACGGTGAGACAGAGGTCCTCCAGGTCCGCCGGCCGGCCAAGCGGCAATCGGCTGGCGGCGGCATCGAACTGGTCCTGACTGCCGGCCGCGTGGGGCAGGATGTAGCCGGGACCGATGGCGACCACGCGAACCCGCGGCGCCAAGGCCAGGGCCAGCGTTTGCGTCAGGGTCCAGAGTCCGGCCTTGCTCAGGCTATAGCTGAGATAACTGTCACGCAGGGCCCAAACCCGCTGATCGATCAGATTTACGACCACGCCCTCATTGTCCCCGGCTAGCTGTCGGGCAAAATCCTGGGCCAGGCGAAGGGGCGCGCGCAGATTGGGCTCCATGTGCCGGTCCCAGCTGTCGCGGGTCGCCGTTGCCGCGTCGTCGGGGTCGAACACGGCGGCATTGTTGACCAGGCAGCCGAGTGGCCCCAGCGCCTCCACCGTCCGCTGCACCAGATCGGCGGCCTCCGCCGCACAGGCCAGATCCGCCTGCAGCGCCGCCGCGGTGCCGCCCTGTCCCTCGATCTCCGCGACCAGGGCCCGCGCGGCCTCGCTCGAGCGATTGTAGTGGACGGCAACGGCCCAGCCTTGGGCCGCGAAGTCGCGCGCCAAGGCCAGACCGATTCGGTGCGCGGCGCCGGTAATCAGCACGCTGCGCGTCATCCGAGAAGGCTGGGTCCGATCGACCGCCATGGACCTCGCACTCTCCTCCGATCCCGGGCCCGGCATCAGCCAACCGCCCGGGAAGGATCGAACTGGTAGACGATGTAAGCGACGTAGACGGCGATGAAGATCGCGCCCTCGACACGGCTCACCCGACGCCCCGTCACCATGACCGGTATCACCAGCAGACCGACCGCGGCCATGATCCAAATGTCGAAGTTGAGCAGCTCGGCGGAGACCTGAAAGGGCACGATCAGTGCCAGACAGCCGAGGATCAAGAGGATGTTGAAGATGTTGGAGCCCAAGACGTTGCCGAGGGTAAACTCGCTGTGACCGCGCAGCGCGGCGATCACCGCCGTCGCGAGTTCCGGCAAGGAGGTCCCGAAAGCCACCAGGGTCAGACCGATCACCGCCTCGGAGATGCCAAAGGCGCGCGCAATAGTGGAAGCGCCCATGACCAACAGCTCCGAGCCGATCCCCAGGGCGATTAGTCCGATGATCAGAAAGATTATGGCCCGGCGACCCGACTCGTCGCGCGCCACGCTCCCACCAGTGGCAGCGCCTCCCCCGGCGGCCGCTATTTCCGCGACAGCCGGACCGGCGGGCGAACCGGGCGACAAGGCCGGGTCGTAACCCGCGGTGTCCTCACTCGCGGGGTCGCCGGTCCCATCGCCGCTCCCATCGCCGCCCCCATCGCCGACCCCGCGGCCTGTCGCACCCGATCCGAGAGAGCTGGATGCCCTTTTTTCCTGGCGATAGCTGTGCGCGATGTAGAGCGTCAGCAGCAGCAGCATGATCAATCCGTGAAGGGCGCTAAAAGTTCCGGCGAACGCGAAGATGATGAAAACGGCTGTTGCGGTGATCATGGCCACGGTGTCGCGCATGACCGGTCCGGGCGGCGTCTCGATCGGCCGGATCAGCGCCGCCGCGCCAAGAATCAGGAGAACGTTGGCGATGTTCGATCCGACGACGTTGCCCACGCCGATGTCGGTCGTCCCATTCAGGCCGGCGGCGACGGTGACCAGCAACTCCGGCGCCGAGGTCGCGAAGGCAACGATGGTCAGCCCGATAAGCAGGGGCGAGAGACCCGAACGCAGGGCCACGACCACGGCGCCGCGCAACAGCAGTTCTCCGCCGCCAGCGAGCAGCACTAGCCCGCCGAGCGTACAGGCGACGGCAAGAACCGTCATGACGTCTCGCCTTCGCCGGGAATGACGGGAACCGTCGCAGGTGCGGTCCGCGCGAACAAAGCCGCGGGCCGCCTGGCCCTGTCCGGGTCTCCCACCACCACATCAAGCAGCGACGATGCCGACGGCACCGTCACCCCTTGTCGCCGGGCGGGGTGAGGACCAGGGCGGCCGAGTTCATGCAATAGCGCTGGCCGGTGGGGTCGGGTCCATCGTCGAACACATGACCCAGGTGGGCGTCGCACCGCGAACAGAGCACCTCGGTTCTGACCATCCACAAGGTCCGGTCGGATTTCTCGGTGACCGCCTGTGAGTCGATGGGCTGCCAGAAACTCGGCCAGCCGGTGCGCGAATCGAACTTGGTATCGGCCTCGAACAGCGGCTGATCGCAACAGATACAGCGGTAAGTCCCCGGTTCCTTGCAATTGTGGTACTTGCCGGAGAAGGCGCGCTCGGTCCCAGACTTTCGGGTCACGTTATAGGCCTCTGGCGAAAGCTGGGCGCGCCAGTCCGCATCGCTCTTGGTGATTTTCTCTGACATGAATTCCTACCGTTCTGCCGCCCCGGGGCCCATTGCCGCAACCCCGTCGTCAGGACCTCTCGCATGGGCGGGAAGATTTCCTATATAAGTGTTCCTTCAATTTAGTACGGAAAAGCGTTCCGACCACCGAAAATCGCCCGGAAGACCAGCAGGCGGTCGTCTTTCTGGTCAACTCGGGCGGTCAGGGCATCTGAAATAGGGGCAGCGACGGGCCATGGCGGCGATTGTTTCTTCGATACGCGAAAGTTCGGGCTACCAAAAGCAACCGGATTACCAGATAGAGTTCCTGCCCAGCGACAGGCGGGTTCGGGTGGTGGTGGGCGATCAGGTGCTCGCCGACAGCGAGCGGGCGATGATTTTGCGCGAAACCCGCCTGTCGCCGGTCTTCTATCTGCCGCGCGAGGACCTGCGCTTCGACCTCATGGAGCCCAGCCCGCACCGCACCTACTGCCCCTTCAAGGGCACCGCCAGCTACTGGCACCTGAAGATCGGCGGACGCCTGATCGAAAACGCCGCCTGGAGTTATGAAGACCCGATGGAGGAAGCCGCCGCGATCGCCGGCTATATCGCCTTCTACGACACCAAGATCGACGCCTTCCTCACCGAGGCCCGCGACGGCGAGGCTCGCGATGGCAAGGCTCGCGAGCTATCGATCTCGCCGGGCCACGAGGCCGGCGAGGCCGCCAACCCCTATCTCGACTGGTTGCTGCGCGAGGCCTGGGAGGCCTCCGACGCGTCCGAGCTGGTGGTCCGCTTCGCCCAAAGTCTGATCGAGTGCGGCTTTCCGCTGTTCCGCTTCAACCTGCTGCTGGGCACGCTCAACCCTCAGGTCGCCGGCACCGCCTATATCTGGAAACGCGGTCAGACGACTCTCGACGAGCGCAAGCTGCTGCACAGCCGGGCAAATTCGCCGATATTTCTGAACTCGCCGCTGATCCCGATCTATCGCGGCGAGGGCGGCGTGCGGCGCCGCCTGGAGAGCGCCGACGCGGTTCTCGACTTTCCTATCCTGCACGACTTGAAAGCCGAGGGCGCGACCGATTACGTGGCCTTGCCGCTGCATTTTTCGGACGGCCACATCAATGCCCTGACCCTGACCACCGACCGGCCCGGCGGCTTCACCACCGAGGATCTGGGGCAGCTCCACGAAATCCTGCCGCTTCTGAGCCGCCTGTTCGAGGTCCATGCCCTGAAGTCCACGACCCGCTCGGTGATGGAGACCTATTTGGGCACCCGAACCGCGGATATGGTCCTGAACGGCCGGGTCAAGCGCGGCGATGGGACCGTCATCCCCGCCGTGGTCTGGTCCTGCGATCTTCGCTCCTCGACCGAACTGGCGGCCGATCTGCCGCAAGATGCCTATTTGGGATTGCTCAATGAGTTCTTCGATTGCGCCGCCGGGTCGGCAATGGCCGAAGGCGGGGAGGTCCTGAAGTTCATCGGCGATGCTGTCCTCGCGGTCTTTCCCGTCGAAGCCGACGCCTTTTCCCTGGAGGAAGCCTGCCGCGCGGCCCTGGCCGCCGCGGCCAAGGTTCAATCGCGGCTCGCCCACTTCAACAGCGCGCGCGAGGCCGCGGGGCTGGCCCCGGTGGAGGCCGCCCTGGCGTTGCATTTCGGCGAGCTGACCTACGGCAACGTCGGCGCCCGCGATCGCCTCGATTTCACGGTCATCGGGCCGGCTGCCAACGAGGTGGCCCGGCTGGTGGAGCTTTGCAAGGAATTGGGTCAAATCGTGCTCTTTACCGACGAGATTGCCCGTCAGGCGGGCGTCGCCGTCCAGGCTCTGGGCCGCCATTGCCTGCGCGGCGCGCGCGAAAGTCACGAAATCTTCACGATCGCCGGCGACAATCACAGCGATACGTCGGCATAGCTAAATTCGTAAGGGAATTGAGAGATGCTTGAGACCGAGGGGGAGCCTGGAGTCTCGCAGGTCCAAAACATGCGCCGCGAGGGCCGCGAAACGGCCAAGGGTTTCGTCGAAATCGAAGACACCAGCTATCCCCTGGTCGACTGGAGCGCCAGCGGATTCAAGGCGAGCGGCTTCGCGGGCGGCTTCGCCCGCGGCGATCGCGTGCCGGTGGAGTTCTCAATCGAGCTGGACGGCGAGACCTACTTTTTCATCTGCAAGGCCTTCATTGTCTGGGCCTCGACCGAGCAGGCCGCCTTTGCCGGCGCCTTCGTCGAGATGGACCAAGGCGACCGTCTCGCGATTTCCCAGTATTTCGAGCAAGGTGTCTAGTCATAACGCGGCACAAAAGCGGCTGACCGATAGACTCAAGCCCAATCCAAATTAGAAGATCCTGAGTACACACGATAAGATTGTTCTCATTTCAGAGTAGCTAGCGCAGGTCAGCGTTTTTGCTTGTCGCGGTCTTTTTTGACTTCGCTCTCCCAGTGCACGACCTGAGTCCCTGGAAAGAGTTCCTTAACTTCACTTCTTCACACTTTGCCTTGTCGGATTTGAGGTGGGGCGAGAGGTTCATGAGCAAAGGTGTCGATCACGCGGGCGGTCGCGCGCCGGACCTCCCCGGGCGCGAGCGGCGCTCCACCGAGCGCTTCACCGGTGCCGACCATCACAGAGTCGTCATTATTGCCGGCGGCCGTAGCTACGACTGCGTCATCGAGGATGTCTCTCGTGGCGGGCTGCGCCTGCGCCTCACCGAGCCGGCCCCGCTGGCCGGACAGATGGTCGTCGAGCATGTCGCCGCCGGCTTCTTCCGGGCCAAACGTGTCTGGGCCCGGGGCAACGAGATGGCCATTGCCTTCGCAAACGAGACCGGCGAGGGCGACGCCCTGGCCCATACCCTGCGCATCGTGCGCATCCTCATGGCTGGCGCCGAGCCTGGCGAAGGCTAGCCGCCGCTTCCCTCCAAGACCGTCACTCCAGGGCCGCTTGACAAAGGACGGTCCTGGGAACGTCAATCCGGAACCCGGTTCGACCCAAGTCTTCGATTTGGCGATCGAAGCGAGGCATCCGGAATCTCGGGCCGACGCGTGACCTCAGTTCCGCCAAGACCCCAGGTCGCTGACTTTCCGTGCCAAATCGAAGATTTGGAGGAAAGTCGCGCTTGGGATGACCGCCTTTTGCCAACAGACCCTCGGCCTCAGCGCCGTCGGGAGCGGCCCTTGCCGCCGCGCCGGGACCCGGCCGCGGCGCTGGCCTGGGCGACCTTCTGGGCAAAGCCCTTGGCGCCCTCGAGGGTGCCGACCTCCAGCTCGCTGGCCTCCAGGCGCCTGATCTCGTCGCGCAGCCGGCCGGCCTCCTCGAACTCCAGCTCCGCGGCGGCCTCGCGCATGCGCTTCTCCAGTTCGGCGAGGTGGCTGCGCAGGTTGTGGCCGATCAGGTGCTCGGTATCGGAATCCCCGGTCGAGACCGTCACGTGGTCCTTGGCGTAGACCGACTGCATGATGTCGGAGATCTGCTTCTTGATCGATTCCGGGGTGATCCCGTTGGCCAGATTGTAGGCCTGCTGCTTCTCGCGCCGCCGATTGGTTTCATCCAGGGCCTTGGTCAGGCTGGCGGTCATGACGTCGGCATAGAGAATGACCCGGCCGTCGATGTTGCGCGCGGCCCGGCCGATGGTCTGGATCAGCGAGGTGGTCGAGCGCAGGAAGCCCTCCTTATCGGCGTCGAGAATGGCGACCAGGGCGCACTCGGGGATATCGAGGCCCTCGCGCAGCAGGTTGATGCCGACCAGCACGTCGAAGACGCCCAGTCTCAGGTCGCGGATGATCTCGATGCGCTCCAGGGTGTCCACGTCGGAGTGGATGTAGCGCACCCGGATGCCGGCCTCGTGCAGGTACTCGGTCAGGTCCTCGGCCATGCGCTTGGTCAGGGTGGTGACCAGGACGCGCTGGCCCTTGGCGGCGCAGTCCCGGCACTCGGCCATCAGGTCGTCGACCTGGCTCTCGGTCGGGCGGATGATGCAGATCGGGTCGATCAGGCCGGTTGGGCGGATCACCTGCTCGGCGAAGACGCCCTCGGTCTGGCCCAGTTCCCAGGGGCCGGGGGTGGCGGAGACGAAGGTGGTCTGCGGCCGCATGACCTCCCACTCCTCGAACTTCAGCGGCCGGTTGTCGATGCAGGACGGCAGGCGAAAGCCGTACTCGGCCAGGGTCGACTTGCGCGCATAGTCGCCGCGGAACATGCCGTTCAACTGACCGATGGTGACGTGGCTCTCGTCGACGAAGAGCAGCGAATCCTCGGGCAGGTACTCGAACAGCGTCGGCGGCGGCTCGCCCGGCGCCCGGCCGGTCAGGTAGCGCGAATAGTTCTCGATCCCGGCGCAGGACGAGGTCGCCTCGATCATCTCCAGGTCGAAGGCGGTGCGCTGCTCCAGGCGCTGGGCCTCGAGCAGCTTGCCCGCGGCCCCCAGTTCGGCCAGGCGCGCCTTCAGCTCGGTCTTGATATGGACCATGGCCTGGGTCAGCGTCGGGCGCGGCGTGACGTAGTGCGAGTTGGCGTAGATCTTGACGTCCTCGAGCCGGTCGTACTTGTCGCCGGTCAGCGGGTCGAACTCGTGGATCGCCTCGATTTCGTCGCCGAAGAGGGTGATGCGCCAGGCCCGGTCCTCGTAGTGCGCCGGGAAGATCTCCACCGTGTCGCCGCGCACCCGAAAGGTGCCGCGGTGGAAGCTGGCGTCATTGCGCTTGTACTGCAGCTCGACCAGTTGGCGCAGCAGGGTGGAGCGGTTGACCTCCTTGCCCTCGGCCAGGGTGACGGTCATGGTCGAATAGGTCTCCGGCGAGCCGATGCCGTAGATGCAAGACACCGAGGCGACGATCACCACGTCGCGGCGCTCGAACAGCGCCCGGGTCGCGGCGTGGCGCATGCGGTCGATCTGCTCGTTGATCGAGCTTTCCTTTTCGATGTAGGTGTCCGAGCGCGGCACGTAGGCTTCCGGCTGGTAGTAGTCGTAGTAGGAGACGAAGTACTCCACCGCGTTGTCCGGGAAGAAGCCCTTCATCTCGGCATAGAGCTGGGCCGCCAGGGTCTTGTTCGGCGCCAGGATCAGCGAGGGGCGCTGCTGTTCCTGAATCATCTGGGCCACGGTGAAGGTCTTGCCCGAGCCGGTGACCCCCAACAGCACCTGGTCGCGCGCGCCCTCCTTCAGGCCCGCGAGCAGTTCGGCGATGGCCCGGGGCTGATCGCCCGCCGGCTCGAAGTCCGAGACCAGGCGAAAGGGCTTGGAGCCCGGCTTGGGCGTGGCCTTGACCGCCTCGGGCGGCGGAAAGGGCTCTGTCGCGACATTGACCATGGCCCGAGTTATGGCACGACCCGCGAGGCGAGGGAAGGCGGCCCGGGGGCGGGCGAAGGACCTCCTGACAGTTTCGGACAAAAAGGCCGTTGCCCGGGACCGGAAAGCTGACAGGATGGCGCGCTTTTGGGGGGATCGGCAGGAGGCGATGGGCGAGCAACGGGCGGAAGAGACGGGCGCGCCCACTTTGGCCGGGCGCAAGGCCTTCGGCGCGACCTTCCTGGGCGCCGGGGTGTTGCTGGTCGCCATGGGGCTGATCTGGGGGGCGACCTTTTCCTTTGCCAAGATCGCCATCGACGGTGGCGCCCATCCCATCGGCTTGACCTTCTGGCAGGGCCTCGGCGGCGGGGTCTTTCTGTTGCTTCTAACCTTGGCGCGGCGGCGCTTTCCGCCCTTCAACCGCCAGGCCCTCACCTTCTACGTGGTCTGCGGCGTCATCGGCTCGACCTTTCCTTCTCTGGCGTTGTTCTTCGCCGCCGGCCACCTGCCGGCCGGGGTGCTGTCGATCTCCATCGCCGTGGTGCCGCTGGTGACCTATGGGCTTTCGGCCTTGCTGCGGCTCGAGTCCCTGCGCGGCCTGCGCCTGCTGGGCTTGCTGTTGGGGATCGCCGCCGTGGCGCTCCTGGTCCTGCCGGGCGGCAGCCTGCCGACCCCGGGGGCGGCGCCCTGGGTGCTGCTGGCGGTCGCCTCGGCCGCCTGCTATGCCGGCGAGAACGTCTATATCGCCCTGCGCGCGCCGCCCGGGGTCGACGCCCTGACCCTGACCACCGGCATGCTCTTGACGGCGGCGGTCATGATCTGGCCGGCGGTCCTGGCCTTCGACGCCTTCGTGCCGCTGGCCTGGCCATGGGGCCTGGCCTGGGGCGCCGTGGAGTGGGCCATCGTCGGCTCCTTCCTGGGCTCGGCCCTGGCCTACGCCATGTTCCTCTATCTGGTCTCGGTCGCTGGGCCGGTCTTCGCCAGCCAGACCGCCTACACCGTGACTCTCTGCGGCGTGCTCTGGGGCATGGTCCTGCTCGACGAGCGCCACTCGGTCTGGATCTGGGGCGCGCTCGCCCTGATGATGGCCGGCCTCGCCCTGGTCAAGCCGCGCAAGACCGCCCCGTAGCGAAACCGCTTAGCGGTTCACGATGGCCTGGGCCGAAAACTCCGCCAGCTCGCCCCGCCAGACCTGCCGTCCGAAGCAAAAGGCCTCTCCCGCCCCGTCGCGAATCACCTGTTCCAGCTCTATCGCGGCATGGTGGGCGGCGAGCCCCAGCAAAGCGGCTTCGTCCGCCCGGAGCGGGCGCATGCGGATGACGATGTCGCCGGTGTGGGCGTGGGTCCCGTAGTGCTGTTCCATCAGCTTCGTGGTGGACTGGCGCAGGTCATGCGCCAGCAGGTCGGGGAACCGCTTTGCGATGACGAACTCGGTCTCGATAAAGGTGGCGTGGCCCTGGGTTCGAAAGAGCCGCCTGTACTGGTGCAACCCCTCTCCGAGCGGTACCGACAGGGCCGTTGCCACCCGGGCATCCGCGCCGGTCGCTTTCTTTTCGATCAGCTCGATTTCGAGATCCATGCCCGCGGCCTGCGCATCGGCCGCGAAGCTGACCATCTTGCCGATGTCGTACTTCAGCCGCGGCGGGCAAACGAAACGCCCCTTGCGTTCCTCGCCGTAGGCGAGGCCTTCGGCTTCCATAGCCGCCAGCGCACGGCGCGCCGTCATGCGGCTGACGCCGTGAAGCTCGGCCACCGCCCGCTCGGACGGCAGGGCCGCATGCGCCGGCAGGCTGCCCTCGACAATTTCGCTTCTCAGACGATCGACAATCTGTCTGAAGCGGGGCGAGGGCGCGGCGGAGGGGGAAGACGGTCGAGCCATTGAGGCGCTGCTCCGGTTTTCGTTTGACGAGCATGTTATCTGGTATATACCAAGTTGTCATTGGTATATACCAGATAACCCCTTCTGGAGAACTGAACATGCCGGCACTTACAGAGGACCAGAGGGACCGGTTTTGGCGGGATGGCGTCTTGGTGGTCGAAGACGCCGTGACGCCGGACGAACTGGAGAACTTGCGCCGGGTCTTCGCGGGATGGGTCGAAGAGAGCCGCGGCCACGGCGGCGATTATGGCGAAACCCTCGATGGGCGCGCACGCTTCGACCTGGAGCCCGGGCATAGCGCGGCGGCTCCCGCCCTGCGCCGGGTGCAGTCGCCGGAGGAAATCTCCGAGGTCTATGCCGATGTGATGCGCAATGCGCGCACGGTCGACGTGGTCGCGGAGTTGATCGGCCCGGCGATCAGATTTCACCACGGCAAGGTCAATTCAAAGCTGCCCGGGGCGGCGACCAAAGTAAGGTTCCATCAGGACTTTCCGTTCCAGCCCATGACCAACGACGACCTGATCACGGCCCTCCTGTTCGTCGACGATGTGACCTTGGAAAACGGCCCGCTCGAGGTTGTGCCCGGGTCGCACAAGGGGCCGCTCTACACGCTTTGGCACAATGGCGTGTTTACGGGTGCCGTGGCCGATGAGGTCTTCGAAGAACACAAGGCCCGAATTGTCAAATGCACCGGCAAGGCGGGCTCGGTCTGTCTGATGCACTCGAGCCTGTTGCATGGGTCGGCGCCCAACCTGTCCGACAAGCCGCGCACGCTCTACATCGCGACCTACTACGCCGAGGATGCGATCGAGTTGAGCCCGAACCACCTGCCCAGCAAACTGACGCACGAGTTGGTGCGCGGTGAGCCATCCGGCCGGGTGCGCTGCGCGGCTTACGAAATGCAGCTGCCGGAAGTGCCGAAAGACACCTCGTTTTTCGCCCAGCAAGCGGCGGCCGAAGGCGCGTGACCCTGGCCCCGCGACACGAAAGCTCGATCATGCAAAAGCAACTCCCGTCCCATGCGCAGGTCGTGGTCATCGGCGGCGGCATCCATGGCTGCTCGGTCGCCTATCATCTGGCCAAGGAGGGCTGGAGCGATGTGGTTCTGCTGGAGCGCAAGCAGTTGACCTCCGGTACCACCTGGCACGCGGCCGGATTGGTCGGACAGTTGCAGGGCAGTCATGCAACGACGGCCTTCGCGAAGTACGGGATCGAACTGCTGCAGGAAATCGAGGCCGAGACCGGTCAGAACCCCGGCTATCGCCGCTCGGGCTCGATTTCCATCGCCGTGAACGACGAGCGCCTTGCCGAGCTGAAGCGCAAGGCGGACTTCGCGTCGCTTTTCGGGATCGAGGCCCATTACCTGACAACGCCGGAGATCGAGGAGCGCTGGCCGCTGATGAACCCGGAGGGCGTCTTGGGCGGCATCCATATGCCCAGTGACGGTTCGGCGAACCCCATCGATCTGACCACGGCCCTGGCCAAGGGCGCGCGGCTGCGCGGCGCGAAGATCCTCGAGCAGGTCAAGGTCGAAGAGGTGCTGGTCGAGAACGGCAGGGCGAGCGCCGTGCGCAGCGATCAGGGCACGATTACGGCCGACTTCGTGGTGAATTGCGCGGGCATGTGGGCGCGCGAGTTGGGCCGGCGCAATGGCGTCGGCGTGCCGCTGCATGCTTGCGAGCATTACTATCTGGTGACCGAGGCCATCGACAACCTGCCCAGCGACCTGCCGGTGCTGAGGTCCTATTGCGACGGGACCTACTTCAAGGAGGATGCGGGCAAACTGCTGTTCGGCTTCGCCCATAACCGGGCCAAGCCCTGGGGCACGCAGGGGATATCCGAGGACTTCAGTTTCGACAGCTTGCCCTTTGCCGAAGACGACGTGATGGACGTGCTGGAGCTGGCAATGAACCGGGTGCCCCTGTTGCAGGAAACCGGTATTCGCACCTTCTTCAACGGGCCGGAAAGCTATTCCTATGACGGGCGCTTCACGCTGGGCGAGGCGCCCGATATCAAGGGCTACTTCGTTCTGGCCGGGGTGAACTCGACCGGCATCCAGTCGGGACCCGGCGCGGGCCGCGCCCTGGCACAGTGGATCATGAAGGGCCATCCGCCCATGGACCTGAGCGAGATGGACCCGGCCCGTTGCGAGGACTTCCAGTCGCGCGACCTCTACCTGCGGGAACGCGCGCCCGAAACCCTGGTCCTGACCTATGCCATGCACTGGCCGAACCGCCAGCGCGAGACCGCGCGCAACCTGCGCCGCACACCGTTCCACCACGCGCTGAAGGCGCGCGGCGCGTGTTTCACCGAGGTTCAGGGATGGGAGCGCCCGGGCTGGTTCGCCCCCGCCGGTGTCGAGCCGAGGTACGACTACAGCTTCGGGCGTCAGAACTGGTTCGATTACGCGCGCGACGAACAAAAAGCGGCCCGCGAAAGCGTGGCGATGATCGACTACTCCATGCTGGGCAAGCTGATGGTCGAAGGCGCGGATGCCGAACCCTTCCTGCAGCGGGTCTGCACCAACAACATGGCCATGGCCCCGGGCCGGGTTGCCTATACGCTGATGCTGAACCCGCGCGGCGGGATCGAAAGCGACGTTACGGTCGCCCGCCACGGCGAACAGGCCTTCATGGTCATGAGCTCGATCTCGCACCGGCGGCGCGACTATCTGCATCTGCGCGACCACATCCAGCCCGGCGAGGCGGTCCGCCTGCGTGACGTGACTCCGTCCTATGGCGTTTTGGCCATCATGGGGCCCAAAGCCCGCGACCTTCTGGCGGCGGTCGGCGATGTGGACCTCTCGAATGCGGCCTTTCCGTTCAACAGTCACCGGACCTTCCATATCGGCCATGCCCGCGTCACGGCGCAGCGCCTGTCCTACGCGGGCGAGCTGGGGTGGGAAATCTTCGTCACCCCTGACTTTGCCGAGCACCTGTTCGAGGTGCTGATGGACGCGGGCGAGGCCTATGGCCTGCGCCTGATCGGGGGCGAGGCGCTCAATGCGCTGCGCATCGAGAAGGGCTTTGTGCATTGGGGCCACGACATGGCCTACAGCGAGGCGCCCCACCAGATGAGCCTGGAGTTCGTTTGCAAGACCGACAAGGCGATCCCCTTCGTCGGGCGGGACGCCTATCTGGCCCGCAAGGCCGAAGGAAAGGGTCCCTTCCTCTGCGCCGTCAGACTTCGCGATCCCGGCCCGCTGCTGCACCACAACGAACCGGTTCTGCGCAACGGCGAGGTCGTCGGGTATGTGACCTCCGGCGCCTACGGTCACGCGGTCGGCGCGGCGGTCGGGCTCTCTTTGCTGTCGCTGCCGGAAGGCGAAACGGACCGGCGGTCGCTGGCGGGCGGATCCTATTCCGTGATGGTCGAAGGCAAGGCCATCGCGGCCGAGGTCAGCCTGTCACCCTTCTACGATCCCAAGAGCGCACGGATGTTTGCCTGAGCGAACCTGCGACGGGCTCAAGACTTGCCAGGCGGGATTCACTCTTCACAAGCCCACCGGCACGCCGCCGGCGACCGGAAGAGCCACGCCGGTGACATAGGAGGCCGCGGGACCGGCCAGATAGGCAACCGCATCGGCGACCTCCTCGGGTGTGCCGGCACGGCCCAGGGCGACACTGCTGTAGCGCTGGCGCCTGACCTCTTCGATGGATCGGTCGTGCGCCTTCGCCAGGCGTGCGTTCGCCGCCGCATGCATATCGGTCATGATGTACCCGGGGCAGACCGCGTTGCAGCGGATACCTTCGCTTCCGAATTCCGCCGCGATGGTTTTTGTCAGTCCGATGACGCCGTGCTTCATGGCGGTATAGGCGCCGAACCCCGCCTCCGCGCCGAGACTGCCGGTCGATCCGATGTTGACGATGACCCCGCCGCCGACCAGCCGAAACTCGGGAATGGCGGCCTGGCAAAAGGTCATGGGCCCGAGAAGGTTTACCTGAAAGCTCAAGGACCAGTCGGCCGGCCTGGTTTCGAGAAAGGGGCCCGTCCCGACGGTGGTGCCCGCGTTGTTCACCAGGATATCGAGCCGTCCCGAGCGTTCCTTTGCGCTACGGATGCAGCGGTGGATCTGTTCCGGTTTGGTCACATCGACTTCCAAGGCAAGGGCCTTGCCGCCCGATCCTTCGATTTCGGCCGCAAGCCCTGCGAGCAGATCGAGCTTGCCGAGGCGCGACCCCTCAAGGTCGAGCTCCCCGGCAACGTCGGTCACCACGACCACTGCTCCCGCCCTCGCCAGGCGAAGTGCCGTTGCCCTTCCTATGCCGTTCGGGGCGGCCGCGCCGGTGACGATCGCCGTCTTTCCTTCAAGCTGATTCATTTATTGTCTTCACAAAACCACACGACCTATAGAACCCGAGTCATCAGCAGATAGTCCCCACCATAGCGAATTCTATCATGTCCTACGACCGGCTGGCGTGCGCGTTCCCTGTACCCAAGCTTTTCATAAAGCCTGACCGCACCCAGGTTCTCCGAGAAAACATTGAGGCTCGTTTCTTCAAAGCCTTTCGCTTGTGCCGCCGACTCCGCCTCGGCAATTAGGCGTTGGCCGACGCCGGAGCCTCGAAACTCCCTGTAGACCGCCAATGCCATGATGTAGTAGCTGCCCTCGGCGTGCATATGTTCGAATGGCGCATATAGATAGTGGCGATCTTCGGGCACAAGGGGGTCGGCTGGACCATCTCCCATGGCATCCATGGGAAATGCGTGTACTGAACCCAGCACCCTCTCGTCATTCTCGGCAACCGAGCAGTTCGCGAAAGCCGTCGTCACGTTCGGACGGGAGAACAGATGCTCGACAATCAAATGGGCTCCGCGCCCCGGGATGACACCTTCATAGACCGCCTCTGCCAGGCCGCCGGTCGCCTCCATAAAGGCGTAGGCCAAATGAGGGATGTCGGCGATTTGTGCGGGCCGTACTGAAAAACTCATGCTGGTTGCCTCTCGGTCTTCACCCTTCGTCTTGGTGTCGTTGGATCGAGACTCTATCCCGGCGCCGGATCGCGATCTAACGAGAACTTGGCGTCCTGGCCGGGTCTCGAGTTTCGGTCTCGATGCTGGCCGGCCTCGCCGCATCAAGCCGCCTCGGGCGGCGGATTGAAGCGCGGCCATCGCTCACCGATTTGCCGCGGACCGACCGGGCGCTATAGTTGAGAAAGTTTGTCCGGCGAGGGGAGCACAAGGGTATGCCAGCCGAATACCACGCTGACTTCGAGATTCGCGCCGCGCTCGCCGCGGCCATCGAAAAGGCCTGGGGCCGGCTGGGACAGCCCGGCACCTGGTGGAGCGGCGAGGCACGCATCGCCATTGCCGCCGAGACCAGGCAGGCCCTGCACTGTGCCCACTGCCGCGACCGCAAGGAGGCTCTGTCGCCGCTGCATGTCGCGGGGCGTCATGATGCCTTGGGCATCCTGAGCGATCCGGCCATCGAGGCCATCCATCGGATTCGCAGCGATGCCGGGCGCCTGACGGAAGGTTGGTTGCACGGCCTGCTGGCCCAGGGCCTGACCGACGGCGAGTATGTCGAGATTGTCGGCCTTGTCGCGACGGTCGCCGCCATCGACACCTTCGATCGGGCCCTGGGGCTCGCTCAACGCCATCTGCCCGACCCCATTGCGGGCCCGGCGACGCGGCATCGGCCTTTGGGCGCGAAACCTGGTTTGGGCTGGCTCGAGACCCTGGCGCCGGAAGACCTGAGCGACGACGACCCCGATCCCTTCAGCCGCTTCGGGGCCTACAACATTCAGCGCGCGCTCAGCCTGGTCCCCGAAGAGGTCATCGCCTTCTTCGAGCTGGACACGCAGCTCTACTTCTTCGAGCACGGCCAGCCGGAGCGCGCCGCGCAGATCGAGGAGCGCGGGCTGAGCGAGGCCCAGATCGAACTTGTTGCGGCAAGAGCCGCCGCGCTCAACGGGTGCTACTACTGAACCGCCAGCCATGCCGGGGCGCTCCGTGAGAGGGCCGAGAGGACTGGGCTCAAGGTCGACATCGCCGCCGCGCTCGCGGGCGACGGGGCGGCCAGTGGCGTGCCCTCTGGCGACTTGCTGCTGGCCTTTGCCGATGCTGTGCTGGCAAGCGATGACCAGGCGGTGACCCGCGCACGGGACGCGTTGTACGACAGCATGGGCGGACGGGCCCTGGTCGATGCGGCCGCCACCGTGGCCTCCTATAACGCCACGGTCAAAGTGGCGGACGCCACCGGCATTCCGCTCGACGCAGAAACTGCCGAAGAGACCGCCGAACTCCGGGCGGACCTGGGCTTGATGCCGTAGTTGGGTTCCGATAGCCGGCCGTGCCGGCGCTTGCCCTCAGGCCCGGGCCTCGTCCAGCGAGCGTGCCACCCAGCGGTGGAAGTGGTGCGGCGCGCCGTCGCGGGCCGGGGAAAAGACGCCGCCCCGATAGGCCGGCGAGGCGCGGCCGCGCTGCAGGGCCTCGACCGCGCCCTGGTCCTCCTGGAAGACGTTCAGCCACAAGCGCAAGAGTTCTTGGCGCACCGGCTCGTAGGCCGGCTCGGCGACCCTGTCGTCCAGGTAGTAGATCTCCATGCGCTCGAGGGTGCGGTCGGGGGCCAGCGGGTCGAAGAAGACGGTCCAGACATGGTTCGCGTGCAGGCCCACCGTGGCGTTGGGAAAGACCGAGATGTACTCGGCCAGGGTCTGCTGGCTGTTGCTGAGGCCGGGAAAGCGCGGCAGCTCGGGCGCGCCTTCGGGCAGGCCGGCGAGGAAGGCGCGGCTGCCCTGGCCGGCATAGAAACCCTCCTCGCCGCAGATCTCGTAGTGGTCCTCGATCCGCGAGACGGCGGCCAGCTCGGGATGGATCCAGGGCACGTGGTAGGCGTCGCAGTGGTTCTCGACCGGGAATTTCCAGTTGCTCTTCAGGTCGATCGACCAGGAGGAGTGGCTGCCGCCGTGGCGCAGCAGGCTGGTGTCGTAGTCGGCCCAGCGCTCGTTCAGGGGCCGTGCGAAGTCCTCGAAGGCCGGCGCGTCGCCGCTCAGATTGACGAAAATCATGTCGAACCAGACCGCGCTGCGCAGCGGCTTCAGACCGTGCCGGCCGCGGTCGAACCCGGGGCAGTCGTGGTTGTCGGGGCCGCCGATCTGGGGCGTCGAGCGCAGCTTGCCTTCCAGGTCGTAGGTCCAGGAATGGTATGGACACTGGATGAAACGCTTTACGCTGCAGGGCTTGCTGACCAATTCCAGGCCACGGTGGCTGCAGACGTTGTGGAAGACCCGGATCTCACCCGCGACATCGCGCAGCACCAGCAGCGGCAGGCCCATGAAGGTGATCGGTTTCAGGTCGCCGGGCTTGGGCACGTCGATGCCGGCGCCGACCACCGCCCAGGTCTGGCCGAAAAGCCGATCCCGTTCGTGGGCGAAGAGCGCCTCGGAGGTGAAGAGGGCGTTGGGCAGGCCCCGGGCCTCGGCGATAGGCCGGTCGACGCCCCGCAGGGTGTCGGGAGAGAGCGCGGCCTGGGCGGAATCGATCATCTTGTAGGTTCCTGACACCAAAGAAACTTCCAGATCGCGACCTAAGGCGAAGTGGGCCGGATCGTCTATCCATGACGCGACATTTGGAATGCCGCTGGTAGAGCGGTTGCTTGCTTTTCGGCGGCCAGGATGCCTAGTGTAATCGCTACCAGGATCCGATCCGCCGAAGAGCGGGTGTGCCTGGGAGGGAAATTTGTTTCACGAGGGAGGACGAAAACGATGGAAATGACGACGTTACGTATGGCCACGGGTACGGCGGCACTGGCTCTGGGCCTGGGCTTGGCCGGGGGCATCGGCTTGACCGGCACCGCCGCCGCCGAAGACCCGGTTGTTCTGGTATCCTGGGGTGGCGCCTGGTCGGCTGCCGTGAAAGGCGCCTGGACCGATCCCTATATCAAGGAGACCGGCGAGAACATCGCACTGGTCGACTACAACGGCGGTGTTGCCGAAATCCGTGCCCAGGTCGAGGCCGGCAACGTGCACTGGGACATCGTCGACATGATCCCGGGCGATATCGTTCGCGCCTGCGACGAGGGGCTGCTGGAAGAGCTGCCGCTGGATCGCATTCCCGCCGGCGAAAACGGCGTGCCCGGCAAGGACGACTGGGTGCCGAACGGCGTGTTGCCTTGCGGCATCGGCGGCGTGGTCTGGGCCACCGTGATGTCCTACCGCGACGACATCTTCACCGGTGACAAGCCGACGTCGGTCGCCGATTTCTGGGATACCGACAAGTTCGCCGGCAAGCGCGGCCTGCGCAAAGTGGCCGAGGTCAATTTGGAATATGCCCTGATGGCCGATGGTGTGCCGGCGGATCAGGTTTATGACCTGCTGGCGACCGAAGAGGGTGTCGAGCGCGCCTTCAAAAAGCTGGCCGAGTTGAAAGATGATGCGGTCTGGTGGGAAGCCGGCGCCCAGGCGCCGCAGATCCTGGCGGACAAGGAAGCGGTGATCTCGACCGCCTACAACGGCCGCATCTACAATGCCTACAAGAACGAGAACCAGCCCCTCACCATCATGTGGGACACCCAGGTCTGGGATATCGGCCACATGGGGATCGTCAAGGGGGCGCCGCACAAGGAGCGCGCGCTCAAGTTCCTTCTCGACTACTACTCCCTGCCGCAAAATCAGGCGCGGATCGTCGATTTCATCGCCTATGGCCCGATGCGCAAGTCCGCCTCGGACTATATCGAGGGCGATATCAAGCAGCACCTGCCGACCGCCCACATGGAGGGCGAGAACGTCCTGCAGTTCGATTTCCTATTCTGGGCGGACTACAAGGACGACTATCAGGAGCGTTTCGCCGCCTGGATCGCGAAGTAGAGTTTCGTTTCGGGACAAATTGGGGGCGCCTTTCGGGGCGCCCCTCTTTCTTTGCGCAGCTTAAAATTACACAAAGATAGGCAGTTAGGTTGCCTGTGTCCCTTTTTGCGGACCTGCCATCCCATTTTTTGTTTCGTGAGCCCGGCCCCGCTGCCCTACCATCATGTCGGCTGCCCTTTGGACTGCCGGTTGAGCAATGGAACTGAAATGCTCGATTGGCATGGACGCTAAAGAGGCGGTCCCATAAGCTGCCGTGCTTTTCGGCATCGGCGCAACGCCGCCTTGGCAAGGGTGACGATCCGATCGAGGCGAGACAGCAAGCAGAACGAAAACAGGGAGAACGAAATGCAATTGAGAAAAGGTTTTGGCGGGATCGCCGCGGCGGCGGCACTCTCGGCCCTTTTGGCGGCGCCCGGCTTTGCCGCCGAGGACACCCTGCCGGCCAGCAAGGAGCGCCCCGACGGGTTTCCGGAACGTCCCATCAACATGGTGGTGCCTTACGGCCCCGGTGGCGGCTCCGGCCAGGTCGCGGCGGCCATGGCCCAGGCCTTCACGGAGCTGACCGGCGTCGGCGTCAACCGCGACCACAAGCCCGGCGGCAGCGGTATGGTGGGCCTCACCGCCTACATGCCGACCCCGGCCGACGGCTACAGCGTGCTGGAACATATCGACGACGCGACCAGCGCCTTCGTCTCGGGCTCGAGCCCGATCGACCCGGCCGAGGATCTCATTCCGCTGGTGATTTCGCAGATCACCTTCTCGCAGATCTATATCCGCTCCGATGAGGACCGCTACACCGACTGGGCCTCCTTCGTTGAGTACACCAAGGCCCAGGGCGGCAAGGCAACCATCGCCAACGTCAGCCGCGAAGGCTCGATGGAGCGCGTCAACCTGCAGCGCATCATGGATCACTTCGGCTTCGAGATGCAGCAGATCTCCTTCGACAAGGGCGGACCGCGCTATGCCGCGCTCAAAGGCGGCCAGGTCGATGCTCTCTTCGAGCAGCCCGGCGATGTGCGCGGTTTCCTCGACAGCGGCGACTTCAAGCCGATCCTGACCCTGTTGAAGGACCGCCCGGCGGCCTTTGCCGACGTGCCTTCGATGGCCGATGTCGGCCTCGACTTCGACCCGCTCATGCGCTTTCGCGGTTTCTATGTGAAGAAGGGCATCCCGCAGGACCGCCTGGAGTGGCTGCAGTGGGCCTTCCAGAAAGCCTATTTCCAGCCGAGCTATCAGGACTACAACGAAAAGAAGTTCATGAACCTGATCGACTCCTTCCGTGACACCGAGGGGGCTATCGCCCTCATCAAGCAGACCGGCGAGAACTACAGGATCGCCTACAAGGAAATGGGCCTGATCGAGTAGCCGCTTCGGCTAACGTTTGAACTGGCCGCCCCTGCCGGCGAGGTCCGGCAGGGGCGGCCACCCCCTAGAAATTGCGCCGAGGGGCTTGCCATGAACAGCGCGGTCGCCCGCAAGGTCGGCGAGGCGGGGCTTTGGATCGCCTTCGCCGCCGTCGCCTACTACTTCAGTTTCGATTTCGACAAGGAAGTTCAGATCTACCGCTTCGGCGCCGCCGGCTGGCCGCGCGCGGTGATCCTTTTGATCGTGATCGCGGCGCTGTGCCAGGCCGCCTCGGTGCTGCTCGAGGCGCGACGCAGCGCCGGCGCGACAGCCGACACAGCGACACAGCAAGGGGCCGGTGAGGACGCCGCGCCCGACAGGCTCTCCGGCCTGCGGATCAGCGCGATCCTTCTCCTGCCGATCGTCTACGCGGCACTGATCGAGCAGATGGGATTCTATTTCCTCACGCCCTTTTTCATTCTGGGCTATCTACTGCTGGCCGGCGAACGGCGATGGAAGGTGCTGGTGGGTGTGAGCCTCGGCATCTACGCCGTCATGGTGGTGGTGTTCGGTCGCTTTCTCTACATCAACCTGCCGGTCGGCAACTGGCACCCCTTTTACGATTTCTCCAACTGGCTGTTGGTGGTGATCCGTTAGCGCGGTGGAACGGGATTAGATGGAAAACTTTATCAACGGAACCGTGACGCTGTTCGGCGATCCGGTCTCGGTCATGATCTTCATCGGCGGCCTTCTGGGCGGCATGCTGTTCGGCGCGATCCCCGGTGTCTCGATGTTGACCCTGGCGGCGATCCTGTTGCCTTTTTCCAGCGACATGTCGGCCAGCAACGCCATCATGCTCTTTTCGGTAATCTACTGCGCCGGTGTCTTCGGCGGGGCCATCACGGCGATTCTCTTCAACATCCCGGGCGCGCCGGAAAACGCGCCGACGGCCTTCGACGGCTACCCCATGACCCAGCAGGGGCGGGCTGGCAAGGCGGTTGGCGCCGCGGTGCTCTGTTCGGCCTTCGGCGGCACCTGCTCGGCAGTCCTGATGATGGCGGCCACGGCGACCATCGCCAACTGGGCGATCGTCGCCTTCGGGCCGCCGGAGATCTTCGCCCTGGTATTCTTCGGCCTGGCCGTGGCGTCCTCGGTCGGCGGCGAGTCGCTCTGGAAAGGCTGGCTCTCGGTGCTCTTCGGCCTGTTGATTGCGACGGTCGGCCTCGACCCGGTGGCCGGCAACATGCGCTTTACCTTCGGCGTGCCCTACCTGATGGCGGGGATCGACTTCGTGACCGTGATCCTTGGCTTCTTCGCCGTGGCAGAGGTCTTCGTACAGGCCGAAAAGCGCGCCAAGGGCACCTACAAGGCGCCCAAGGTGAACCTGGATTTTCCCACCTTCCGCGAGTTCTGGGGGCTTAAGTTCGCCGTCGCCCGCTCGGTCGTGATCGGCTTCTTCGCCGGCATCCTGCCCGGCATCGGCGCGACCCTGGCCGCCTTCATGGGCTACAACGAAGCGGTGCGCTGGTCGCGCCATCCCGAGAAGTTCGGCAAGGGCGAACTCGAGGGCGTGGTCTCGTCCGAGACCGCGAACAACGCCGCGACCGGGGCCGCCATGATCCCGCTCCTGGCGCTGGGCCTACCCGGCGGGGCGCTGACGGCGATGATGATCGGCGTCTTTCAGATGCACAATATCGAGCCCGGCCCCCTGGTCTTCATCAACTCCAGCGATCTGGTCTGGGTGGTCTTTGCGGCCATGTTCTTCGCCAACATCGCGATCTTCTTCCTCGGCTGGCTGCAGACCAAGACCGTGGTCCACCTGCTGCGTATCCCGTTTCATCTGTTGGCACCGGCGATCTTGTTGATGGCCACGATCGGCGCCTATTCCCGGCGCGGCCTGGTCATCGATATCATGGTGATGTTCGCCGCCGGCCTGCTGGCCTTCTTGCTGCGGCGCACCGGCTATTCGATTCCCGGTATCGTGCTGGGCCTGATTCTCGGCAAGATCGGCGAGCAGACCTTCGCCCAAGCCATGCAGATGCTACACTACGATGTCTTCGGCTACCTCGACCGGCCGATCGGCGCGTTTTTGATCCTGGCGGCGCTGGTTACCATCATCGCCAATATCCTGGGCAACTTCTTCCCCGGCTGGCGCCAGCGTCTCTTCAGCAAGCAAAGTTCGAAGGCCTAGTAAGGAGCGACCCACCATGGCTCAGGCATCCCACGCCGCGGAAGGCGCAATCGACCCACGGGCCGCCGTGACGGATCTGGTGACCCGCGGCCGGGCCGCCATGGCCTGTCTGAAAGACGCCGATCAGGCCCGCGTGGACGAGGCGGTAACCGCGCTGGCCTGGTCGATCTACCGCGACGACCGGGCCAAGACACTGGCCGAGAAGGCCGTCGAGGACACCGGTCTGGGCAACGTGGCCGACAAGATCGTCAAGAACCAGCGCAAGACCTTCGGCACCCTGCGCGACCTGCTGCGCGCCAAGACCGTGGGCGTGATCGAGGAACTGCCCGAAAAAGGCTTGGTCAAATATGCCAAGCCGGTCGGCGTGGTGGCCGCGGTCTGTCCCTCGACCAACCCGGCGGCGACCCCGATCAACAAGGCCATGATGGCGCTGAAGGGCGGCAACGCCGTGATCGTCGCGCCCTCGCCGGCGGGCTGGAGCACCTCGGCCCTGACCGTGGACTTCGCCCGCGCGGAACTGACCCGAATCGGCCTCGATCCGGACCTGGTTCAGATCCTGCCCCAGCCGGTGACCAAGGAACTGACCCAGGCGCTGATGGAGGGCGCGGATCTGGTGGTCTGCACCGGGTCGCAGAACAACGTCCGCCGCGCCTATTCCAGCGGCACGCCGGCGCTGGGCGTCGGCGCCGGCAACGTGCCGGTGATCATCGACGAAAGCGCCGACCTGAAGGATGCCGCCGGCAAGATCGCGGCGTCCAAGTGTTTCGACAACGCGACCTCCTGCTCGTCGGAAAACGCGCTGGTCATTCTCGATGCGGTCTACGAAGAGGCCATCGCCGCCCTGCAGCGGGCCGGTGCCTATCGGGCCAGCGAGGCCGAGGTCGGCCGCGTCGTGGCGACGCTGTGGCAGAACGGCAAGCTGAACCGCCATATCATCGCCAAACCCATGGCCGTCCTGGTCCCGGCCTTCGGATTGGCCGAAGGCGCCGAGGGGTCCCGCTTCCTCCTGGCCGAGGCCGAAGGGATCGGCCCGGGTCATCCGCTGTCGGACGAGAAGCTCTCCCTGGTGCTGACGGTCTACCGGGCGCGCGACTTCGCCGAGGCCAAAGACAAGGTGCGGCGCATTCTCGAGTTTCAGGGCATGGGCCATTCCTGCGGCATCCACACCGCTCGGCTCGACCATGCCCGCGCCCTGGCCGAAGAGCTCGACGTGGTGCGTGTGCTGGTCAACCAGGCCCACACCTTCGGCAACGGCGGCGGGTTCGACAACGGCCTGCCCTTCACGCTCTCCATGGGCTGCGGAACCTGGGCCGGCAACTCGATCAGCGAGAACCTCAACTACCGTCACTTCATCAACATCACCCATCTGGTCACCACCATTCCCGAAGACAAACCCGAAGAGGTAGAGCTGTTTGGTGCCTTCTGGGACAAGTACGGACCATCATGAGAAAGCCGGCGCGATGAAACTGGAAGAACATGCCGCCAAGGGCGTCATCGAGGACTTCGGGATTGCCGTGCCGCGTGGCGCCCTGGCCGGCTCGTCTTCGGCGGCGGTTGTCTGCGCCGCCTCGCTCGGGTCGGTCGTGGTCAAGGCCCAGGTCCCGACCGGCAAGCGCGGCAAGGCCGGCGGCATCATCGCCGCGGAAACCAGCGACGAGGTCGCGGCGGCGGCCAAGAAGATCCTCGGCATGGAAATCGGCGGCTACCAGGTGGCGCAGGTCCTTATCGAGGAGCGCGCCGACCTGGCCCGGGAGTTTTATGCCGCGGTGATGACCGACACCGCGCGACGGCTTCCGATCATGCTGTTCTCCGCCAAGGGCGGCATGGATATCGAGGAGGTCGCGGCCCAGGACCCCGATGCCCTGCGCTGTCACGAGGTCGATATCAAAATGGGCTTCGACCGGGCGGCGGCGGACGCCCTGATCGCCCCCTGCGCCCTGGGTCCGATCGCGGCCCAGGTCGCCGACCTCCTGGTGAAGCTCTACCGGGTCTACCGCGAGCGCGATGCCGAGCTGGTCGAGATCAATCCCCTGGCCGCGACCCTGGACGGCCGGCTGGTGGCCCTGGACTGCAAGTTCCTGCTGGACGATTCCGCCGCGGAGCGCCAGGCGGCGGTGGCGGCCGAGGCACTTCCCGAACCGCTGTCCGGTCTCGAGGCCCGGGGCCAGGCGCTCGGTCTCAAGTACATCGAACTGGACGGCGAGGTCGGCCTCCTGGCCAACGGCGCTGGCCTGACCATGACCACCATGGACACCATCGCCCACTACGGGGGCCGGCCGGCGAATTTTCTGGAGATCGGCGGCGAGGCCTACACCAAGGCGGTGCCGGCCCTGGAACTGGTGCTCGATAATCCTCGCGTTCGTTCCCTGCTGGTCAACTTCTGCGGCGCCTTCGCCCGCTGCGACGTGATGACCGAGGGCGTAATCACGGCCTGGGAGACCTTGAAGCCGCGCGTGCCGGTGTTCTTTTCGATCCATGGCACCGGTGGCGAAGAGGCGGTTGCCATGGTGCGACAGCGCCTCGGTCTCGAACCCTTCGACTTGATGGACGATGCGGTCAAGGCCGCGATCGAGGCGGCACGATGATTATTCGAAGCAACGACCGGGTGCTGGTGCAGGGGATCACCGGCAAGCAGGGCACCTTCTGGACCGAACGTATGCGCGAGTGCGGGACCCAGGTTGTCGGCGGTGTCAATCCGCGCAAGGCGGGAACCCAACACCTTGGCCTGCCGGTCTTCGCCACGGCCCGCGAGGCGGCGGCGGCGGCGGAATTCGATGCCTCGGTCATGTTCGTGCCACCGGCCCTGGCGAAGGAAGCCGCGTTGGATGCCATCGGTGCCGGAGCCAAGACCCTGGTTATCCTGACCGAGTTCATTCCGGTGCAGGACACCCTCGAGATCCTGGCCGCGGCCCGCGACCAGGGCACCTGCGTGGTCGGGCCCAACACGGCCGGGCTCGTGACCCCGGGCGAGGGTTTCCTCGGCATCATGCCGGGCTTCAACGACACCATCTTCCGCCCCGGGCCGATTGGCGTGGTCTCGCGCAGCGGCAGCCTGGGCACCCTGCTGTGCCTCAATCTGGTGCGGAGCGGCTTTGGCCAGTCCGCCTTCATCGGCATCGGCGGCGATCCGGTGATCGGGACCACCACCCGGGAGGCGCTGGAATGCCTGGACCATGACAAGCGGACCCAAGCGGTGGTTCTGGTCGGTGAGATCGGCGGTGCCATGGAGGAAGCGGCGGCGGACTATGCGGCCGGCATGACCAAACCAGTGGTTGCTTTCATCGCCGGGCGCGCGGCCCCCGAGGGCAAGAAGATGGGCCATGCGGGCGCCATCGTGATGGGCGACAGAGGGACTTATCGGGCCAAACGCAGCGCTCTCGAGGCGTCGGGCGTCACGGTTCTCGACGTGCCCTCTCAAGCCGGCGAGGCGCTCCGGTCGCGAGGCGTTTAGACCCGGGAGTCGCGCGGGCGGCCCGCCGATCCTCGTGCGGGCAACCCTCTGATCCAGGTGCAAAAACGATTCCATTTAGCTTTCTTTTAACAATTCCTCTAGAGTTTGAGCTGGCGATTCGGGTGAAGGCCCAGCGACAAGCGAGTGAGGGTATTCCATGGCAGCGGCCGTCGAAAAGCAGCTACGTTCGGAGATTCTGAATCTCTTTCAATACGTCCAGAGACTGAAAAAGGAGATCGCGGCGATTGCCAATCGCAGTCAAGGTCAGACGGCGTTTGAATCGATGTCCGACCAGTTGGACGCTATCGTGGCCGCCACCGGTGGTGCCACTTTCACGATCTTGGAGAACCTCGAGGGTATCGAGGATGTGGTCCGGGATATCCGTGAGCACCCGGCGCCCGAGGAGCTCGATGCGCTTTGCGACAAGATCAGCGCGCGATCGGTGGGCGCGATGGAGGCCTGCTCTTTCCAAGACATCTCGGGCCAGCGCGTCACGAAGATCATCAAGTCGGTTCGCTTCATCGAAGAGCGGGTGAATGCCCTGGCCCTGCTGTGGGGTCAGGAAGAGATCGAGGCCCTGGCCCAGGAGCTGCCGGAGCCGGAAGTCGATATGACCGACGGCGTTCCCTTGGAAGGCCCGCAGTTGGCCGGCGCCGCCATTTCCCAGGACGATATCGACAAGCTCTTCGACTGACCTTGCACGCAAGTTGCGATTTCATACCGGCCCTCTCCCAAGGGTCGATAGCGGCCCATTACCGGTTTCTTCCGAGTTCTTGCCACCCTGCCCTCGAGCAATTCGGCGGTAGCAGTCAGGCCGTGGTCAACAATGCGGCGGGATGCGAAGTCACGATCCGATCGAATCGGTGGATGGCCGTGGGATGCGTGTAAAAAAGGTCGGCAGCAGGGTTCGTATTCCTCTTCGTCTGAGGCTGAGTGCCTGGTGGGAAGGTCAGGAGTTCCGGGAACGCAGCAGCGAGCCAGCCCCGCCGAGCGCGCCCGTGGAGCCACCGGTTCGAGAGCGGCGCGAGCTCGATCGGCTGACCTTGACGCAGGCGATCTGGGGCAAGGGCTTCAACGGGCCCGAGGCCAAGGAGTTTCTGCTCCATCTTGTCAATCCATTCGGCCTGACATCTTCGGCCACCGTGGTGCAGCTGGGCGCCGGCCTTGGCGGGGCGGCGCGGGCTATGGTCGAGGCCTTCGGCTGCCGTGTGAAGGCGCTTGAACCCGCCCCCGAACTTGGCCGCCGCGGGTTCGGTACTGTCGTCCAGCGACGCTGAACTGAAACGGGCCGAGATCCAGCACTTCGATCTGACAAAGGATGAGATCGAAGCGGGCAAGGCGGATTGCGTGGTGTCCTTCGGTGTGCTCTGCGGACAGAAGCAAAAGGACAGAATCCTCAAGGAAAGTCACCTGTCCTTGAAGAACGGCGGCCAACTGCTGTTCACCGATTACGTGCTGGCAGACGACGTGAAGCCGAAAGAGCTGGGAAGCTGGCCCCTGATAGAACCCTCCCCGCCGGATTTCTGGAGCGCGAAGACCTATGCGACCAAACTCGAGAATCTGAAATTCGACCCGCGCGTGAACGAGAAACTGGGCCAACGCTACATCAAGGATATCGCCGCGGCCTGGGCCGCTTTTAGCCGTGGCGACCTCATCGAAGAGCTCGGACCCAAGACCGCGGAACAGCTCCTGAGCGAGGCGGAGATCTGGAGCAACCGGGTCAAGGCGATGGAAGAAGGCAAGCTCACGGTGCGCCGTTTCCTGGCCATCAAGAAAAGCGCGATCCTCGGCACCATGACCGAATGGTAGGCGCGTCAGCCGGTCTGTAGGCGGGCATAGCGCCCGGGTGTCAGGCCGTAGGCGGCTTTGAAGTGGCGCGAGAAATGCGCCTGATCGGCAAAGCCCGCGTCGAAAGCGGCTTCGGCCAGCGGGCGGCCTCGCCCAATGCGCCGGCGCCCGCGCTCCAGGCGGCGCATCAGCGAGTAGCGATAGGGGCTGGTTCCCAGCAGGGCGCGGAACTGCCGGGCAAGGTCGAAGCGCGACAGCCCGCTGACCGCTTCCAACTCGTCGGATCTGACCACCCGGCTCGTCTCGACGGCGAGGAAATGGCGGGCGCGTTCGACCCCCGCGCGGTCGATGCCCGCATGATCGATGGCGGCGCGGCGGGGCAGGGCTTCCAGCGAGGCGTCTCCGGCGGCCAGACCTTCGGCAAAGTCGACAAGGAGACCGTCCAGCGCGAGAGGCTCCGGGTCGCACTGAAAGGCCGCTCTTACCGTCCGCGCCAGCAAAGGGTTGCTCGAGACCGCCTGCTCGACGAAGGGCAGTGCGCTGGCCCGCGGAGCGGCCGTGCGCAGGACCTCTGAAACCCGCGCCGGGTCGAGGTAGACCATAAGGTAGGCAAAGCCGGCGGTATCGCCGGCGCGGCCGTCGTGCGCTTCGTCGGGATGCAGCACGATGACCTCGCCCGCCCGGCTCGACCGGGTCGCGCCCCGGTAGTCGAACGACTGAACGCCGAACTCGGTGACACCGATGGCATAGGTGTCGTGCCGGTGCTTGTCGAAGGCATGGCCGGAAAAGCCCGCCGCCAGAAGCTCCATGCCCTCGACCGGCGCGCGGCTGCAAATCCAATCGGTCCGCTTCGGGCCGCAGGATCGTTCAAGACAGGGGTTTGCCGGTTTGTTTGGATCGCGATCCATGGCGCTAACCTCGAGTTTGCCGGAGGCTGCTATGTCTTTGTCCAGTCTGCCCGACGGTCTCCTGCCGATCAATCCGGCCGGCCCAAGCAGGCCGGCCCCGAGCGGGCCGGACCGCGTTGTATCATGACCGCCGAACAGGCTCTTGCCTTCCTGGTCTTCGCCTTGGTGGCCGCCGGCACGCCGGGGCCGAGCAACGTCATGCTGACCGCGGCTGGCGCCAATGTGGGCCTGCTTCACGGTTTGCCCTGTCTCCTGGGCGTCGCCTTGGGGATGGCGCTGATGATCTTCCTCGTCGCCTTCGGCCTCGGCAGTCTCGTGCTCGAAACCCCTTTCGTGCTGCGCGGGCTCAAGTGGGTCGGCGTCGGCTTCTTGTTGTGGCTGTCCTGGAAGATCGCCACGGCGGGCAGGAGCAAGGTGACCGGCGGGAAGAAACCGGTGGGTTTCTTCGCCGCGGCCGCTTTTCAGTGGGTCAATCCGAAGTCCTGGCTGGTCAGCGCCAGTGCCGTCGGAACCTACCTCCAGACCGAGGCGGGAGGCCCGCTGGCCCAGTCGCTGGCATTCGGCGGGCTCTTTTTGCTCGCCTCCCTGCCGACCTGTTTTCTGTGGCTCGCCTTCGGCGCCGTCCTGCAGCGGTTCCTGCGCAGCGACCGGTCCCTCAGACTGTTCAATCTTGCCATGGGCGCCCTGCTCGCCGGGTCGGTGGTTCTCTTCGTCGGGTAGCCCTTCAGTACTTGTACTTCGGCTGCCAGCCGTCGGGTCCTTCCGGAATCATATCAAAGAGGTGCCAGAGGCTGCAGAAGTCGTCACCCGGCCCCATTGGGCTGGTGGAGACCCGCGTGACGGTGCCCTGGTTCTTCTTGAACACGGAGAGACCGGGCGTCCATCCGTCTTCGCCCTTGTAGCCCATGTCCTCGGCGAAACTGCTGCCCTGGTGCGAGACCATGGGAAAGCGCCAGTCGCGTCCGGTCTTGAATTTTTCCTGACTGGCGGGGTCGTCGGGCGAGGAAACGACGAAGGCGGCGCGGTCCTGAAGGTGTGCAAGGATGCCGTTGAAACCGTCTGCCCAGAGTGTGCAGTAGAGGCAGGACGCCCCCATGTTGTGAATGACGAAGAGGGTGTCCTTGTCACCGAAGAGATCCGCGAGCCGGACCGGTCCGTCGGTGGTCTGGAACTGGTAGTCCTCGACCACCTCGGGTTCGACCGAATTGCGCAGGTCGTGCATCTTTTGCCGCAGCTCGTTGATCTGCTGGTGGAACGAGGCCAACTGCTGGTTAACTTCGTGACGCTCCATGGCTTTTCTCCTTTACCGTTTGGCCCTCGGTGGGGCTTCGTCAGCTTTTGCCGCCCTGGTCGACCTGGTCCAGCCAGGCGGCCAGGGTGTCGAATTGGGTCTGCCAGTACTTGGCGTAGCGGTTGAGCCAGACGGCGGCCTGATAGATCGGCCCGACATCGAGGCGGCAACGACTGATCCGCCCCGTGCGTTCCTGCACCACCAGCCCCGCGCGCACCAAAACCTGGATGTGCTTGGAGACGGCCTGCAGGGAAATGTCGAAGGGCTCGGCCAATTCCGAGACCAGGAAATCGCCCTCGCTGAGCCGGCTCAGGATGGTCCTGCGCACCGGGTCGGCCAGTGCCGAAAATACCCTGTTCAGCCGTTCCTGGTCGGGCTCGTCCTCCACATTGCCGGGATCTCGTGACTCCATCAAACATCAACCTCTTGATTGATAGTAAATCACTTGGTTGTTAATGAGTCAAGCCTTGCCCGAGAAGTTTTCTCGATCCGAGCCCAGGGCGGCGCGCCAGTCCTCGGCCAGCCGGGTGGCGGTGCTGTGGAGCAGCGCGACATGCTCGCGGGCGGCGCCCAGGCCGAGCCGGACCAGGGGCGCGTGAATCGACAGCCCCGCGAGGCTGCGCCCGGGCGCGAGCGGGATCGCCACGGCAACGGAGATCAAACCCGCATGGCTTTCCTGATTGTTGGTGGCATAGCCCTGCGCGGCGATCTGGCGGCACTCCTCTTCCAGTCGGCCCGGGTCGGTGATGGTGCGCTCGGTGAAGCGTTCCAGTTTCAGGCGCGCCATCAGGCGGCGGCGTTCGGGGGGCGGCAGGCCGGCGAGCAGCAGTTTGCCCAGGCTGGTGGAGTGCAGCGGCACGCGGCTGCCTGGTTTCAGATGCCAGCGCAGGGGCCACTCGCACTCCACCCGGTCGAGATAGAGGACGCTGGCTTGGTCGAGGATGCCGATATTGCAGCTCTCGCCGACCCGATCGACGAGCTGCTGGAGAATGAGGTGGCGGGGGAACACGCGAAAGGAACCGCCGAGCACGTCGCGCGACAACCCGATCAGGCTGGCGCCGGGCCGGTAGCGGGCCCCGATGGGTTCGCGGGTCACCAGGCCCAGGTCTTCGAGCTGGCCGAGAACCCGGTGCAGGGTCTGCTTGGGCCGGCCGGTCCGCTCGGCGATCTGCGCGAGACCCAGCGGCTCGTCGCTGCCGCCCAGCAGGGCGAGCAGCTCGAAACCCTTGGCCAGGGCGTGGTTGGGGCTCTCCTTGTCGTATGCCATGGGCCGCTCCAGTGCTGGCCGTTCCAGTGGGGGCCGTTCCAGTGGGGGCCGCTCCACCAGGGGCCGTTCAGGCGGCCAGCGGTCGATTCTCCCTGTCGCGGTACCAGGGCGCCTGTTTCTCGAAGGCCGCGGCGGCGCGAAAGACGTCGGCGTCCTGATAGGTGCGGCCGACGATCTGGAGCCCCGTTGGCACGCCGCTCCTGGCCCGGCCGGAGGGGACCGAAAGCACGGGGCAGCGGCTCAACATGTTGAAGGGATAGGTCATGAGCCAGCCGGCGAAGGGATTGACCGGCTTGCCATTGATCTTCAGGGACTCCTTGGCGTGGTCGAAATCGGCGCGGACCGCGGGCAGGGCCAGGGTCGGACAGACCAGCAGGCGATAGCGCTCGAGCAGCGGCCCGAGCGTCGCGTACATGGCGCCGGCCACTTCCAGGGACTTGAGAAAGTCGGCGCCTGTCACCGACTGCGCGAGTTCGCCGAACCAGCGCGCGTAGCTGGTGAGCTGGTCGGCCCGGTCCAGGTACTGGGCGATGGAGGCGCCGAAAATCAGACCCAAGTAGTCGCTGGCCGCCTTCTCCGACGCCAGGGTCCAGCCCAGGTCGACCTCCTCGACCACCGCGCCCAGGTCGCGCAGCCGCTCGACCGCGGCGAGGGTCTGGCGGCGCACCTCCCGGTCGACCTGGAAATAGCCCAGATCGAGGGAATAGGCGATCTTCCAGCCCTTGATCCCGCCAAAGCGGCCGGGCAGCTCCAGCTTTGGCTTCAGCGACGCGATGTCGAGCGGGTGCGGGCCGCACATGACGTTCTGCAGCAGCGCCGTGTCGCCGACGCTGCGGGCCATGGGGCCGACATGGCAATAGAAGTCGAGGTTGAAGGGCGGGTCCTCCGGGTTGCGCCCGTAGGGCGGCTTGAAGCCGACCACGCCGCTGCAGGACGCCGGGATGCGGATCGAGCCGCCGATGTCCGAGCCGCTGGCGAGTGTCGCGGTGCCGGCGGCGAGGGCGGCGCCGGAACCGCCGGACGACCCGCCCGGGCTGTAGCGCTTGTTCCAGGGGTTGCGGGTCACGCCCCAGAGCCGCGAATGGGCAAAGCCGGCGCAGGAAAACTCCGGCGTGGTGGTGCGCGCGTGGACAATGGCGCCGGCCTTGATGATCCGCTCGATGGCCGGCGAGGTGGTCTCCGGCACGAAGTCCTGCAGCAGCAGCGAGGCGTTGGTGGTGATCTTGCCGGCGATCATCGCCTCGTCCTTGATCGCCACGGTCAGACCTTCCAGCGGCCTGAGGCGTCCGTCGGTCTTCCCGTAGCGCGCCTCGGCCTTGCGCGCCTGGGCCCGGGCCTCGTCGCTGTAGCGAAAGGAAAAGGCGTTGATCGTCGGCTCGACCGCGTCGGCCCTGGCAATCTGGGCCTCCAGCAGCTCGACCGGCGAGAGTTTGCGCTTCCGGAAGAGCGCCAGGGCCGCGCCGGCCGACAGGTAGCAAAGATCCAGATCGCTCATCGGGGTGCCTCCAGGTGATTTTCTTCTCGGCGGGTTTCGAAGACAATCGACCGCCGACCACCGGAGGACAAGTGGAAATGAAGGGTCCAGCGACACTCGAAACGAGCCGCCTGATTCTGCGCCCCGTGACCGGCGGCGACCTCGACGATCTGGTCCGGCTCTATGGCGATCCCCAGGTGACCGCCTTCACCAAGCTGGGCCGGCGCGACCCGGATGAGACGGCCGCGATCCTGGCCGGCTACCGTGAGTTCTGGCGCCGGCAGGGCTACGGCATGCATCTGGTTGTTGCCAAGGCGGACGGGCGTTTCCTCGGCGAGTGCGGCCTCTTTGGCGCCGAGTCCCGGGCTGTCGAGGTCGCCGGCGAGGCCGCCCTGCGCTATGCCCTGTTCAGCGCGCATTGGGGCCAGGGGCTGGCCGGCGAGGCCGCCGGCGCCGTCCTGCGGGACGGCTTCGATCGGGCCGGGCTCGAGCGGATCGTCTCGATCGCCCAGCGCCGCAATCCGGCCTCGATCCGGGTCATGGAAAAACTCGGCATGACACCGGTCGCGCCGGTGGCCAACATCAAGAGCGACCTGGTGGTCTACGACATCCGCAAAGCGGCGTTCCCGCGGGCGCAGAAGTCTGAATACCCAGCCCCAGACACGCTGTAATCATTGACAAAAAATAAAGGGGACAGTCCCCTTTTAGCGTTTTTCGAACTGCTTCTTGCCCCAGAGATTGTCCCACATGGCCGCGTCGATCTCCTCGACGATGTCCTCGGTCCTGGCCATGTCCCGGGCCACGGCGGGGCGCGCCGCGATGCGGGCGAACCAATCCGCCAGGTGGGGGTAGTCCGCCAGCTTCTGGCCCTGGCGGCCGTGCAGCCGGATCCAGGGAAAAACCGCCATGTCGGCGATCGAATAGTCATCGCCCAGGTAATCCCGTCCGGTCAGACGCTTGTCCAGCACGTTATAGAGCCGGGCCGCCTCGTTGGTGTAGCGCTCGATGGCGTAGGGGATCTTTTCGCTGACCTAGGCGCGGAAGTGATGCGCCTGGCCCAACATCGGCCCAAGTCCGCCCATCTGGAACATGAGCCACTGAAGCGCGACGGAGCGGGCGCGGGGCTCGCTGGGCAGGAAGCGCCCGGTCTTTTCCGCCAGATAGATCAGGATCGCGCCGGACTCGAAAACCGCGAAATCGCTGTTGCCGGCAGCATCCTTGGGACCGTCGTGATCGACGATGGCCGGGATCTTGTTGTTCGGGCTGATCGCCAGGAACCCGGGCTCGAACTGCGCACCCGTGGCGATATCGATCCAGATCTCCTCGTAGGCGAGGCCGCACTCCTCCAGCATGATGTGGATCTTCTGGCCGTTCGGCGTCGCGTCGGTATAGAGCGTGATCATGGGCTCGGTTCCCGAATATTCTCGATGCCAGCTTCGAGTGCCGCCAGGCGATCCGCGTAGCGGTTCATGGCCTCGATCACCAGACCGTGGAAGTGATGCACGCCATGTTCGGAGAGGCCGCTGCCCTCGGGATCGGCCACGAAGCGGCCGCGGTCGAAGGCCGGCGTGGTCATGCCGCGGTGCACCGACTCGACGATGTCGATGTCCTCGCGTTGCAGCACGTCGCGCATGTAGGCGATGGCCTCTTGCTGCTGGGCGTCGGGCACCGGATTCTCATAGTAGAAATCGTAGGTCTCGAAGGTTTCGTCAGGCCCGATGGGGACGATGTTGAGCACCATCATGTTGCCGGCGCCGGGAAAGCGCAGCAGGCAGAGGTTCGGCCAGAGCCACCAGACCGCATGGTCCTGCACGCTGGCCCCGCTGGTATCGTAGGCGGTGTTGTCGCCGACGATGCCGCGCGACATATGGCTCGAGTAAAGGCCGTGGGTCTCGACCTTGTAGTGGTCCATGTCGATCAGGTCGACGAAGGCCTTGTGGGCCACCGGGCAGTGATAGCACTCCAGAAAGTTGTCGACCACGATCTTCCAGTTGGCCTTGATGGTGAAGGTCTCGCGGTGCGCCAGGGTGAGGTCGCCCAGGTCCGGGGCGTAGTGGGCGATCTCCTGGCCGAGGTCGCCACTCGTCTCGGCCAAGGGTTCCGCCGCCGGGTCGAGGCTGACGAAGATGAAGTGACAGAAGACCTCGACCCGCACCGCGGTCAGGCAGACCTTGGAGGTGTCGTAGTCCTCGATCATCTCGGCCCGCCGCGCGGCCCGCAGGCGTCCGTCGAGACCGTAGGTCCAGGCGTGATAGGGGCAGGTGATCAGCGTCGTGTTGCCGGCGCCGCGCAAGAGTTCGTGGCCGCGATGCTTGCAGACGTTATAGAAGGCACCGAGCCCGCCATCGCGGTCGCGCACCAGGAGCAGCGGCTGGCCCTGAATCTCGAAGGCCAGGTAGTCGCCGGCCTGGCGCAGCTTTTCCTCGTGGCACACCAGTTGCCAGGAACGCTTGAAGATGGCCTCGCGCTCGGCTTCCAGGAAATCCGGCTGGGTATAGGCGCGCCCCGGCAGGGACCAGGACTTGGCCGGGGCGGGGTGGTAGCCCTCTGCCAGGGCCCGGAGATCGGCGATGCGAAGGGTCATGGGTCGGTCTTTCTTCGGCTTCGGCGCAAGCAGGCGCATCTGCGCCAACTTTGGCCTGCTCGCAAACGGGGCCCGCGCAGGGACGGTGGCCTGCGCACAAACGAGTAAGGCACAGGCTAAGCGCTTCGATTCCCCGCGCCAAGGGTGCCTCGAGTACGATATACAAAAGGCCCTGTTCATCGAGAGAGAAGCTCTCTTTATGTGTGAACTCTTCGCCATGTCGAGCCGTCTGCCGAGCACCGTTGCCCTGTCCATGAAGACCTTTGCCGAGCATGGCGGCGGGACCGCGCCGCATCGGGACGGCTGGGGCATCGCCTACTACAGGGATGCCTACGCCCAGTTGATCAAGGACGATAGTGCGGCCTACGACAGCGACTGGGTCCGTTTCGTGCAGGCGCGCGGCCTGCGCAGCAGCACCATCATCTCCCATATTCGCCAGGCAACCCGCGGCGCGGTGCGCCTGGAGAACACCCATCCTTTCGCCCGCGAGCTGGGCGGAAAGATGCATATCCTGGCGCACAACGGGACCCTGGTGGGCGTTCATGAGCACCCCGATTTCAAGCTGGGGGCCTACCGTTCGATCGGCGACACCGATTCGGAGCACGCCTTTTGCCATCTGCTGGACCGCATGAGCGGTATCTGGCTCGACCGGGCGGAGCCGCCGACCTTGACGCAACGCCTAGAGATCTTCGCCGACTTTGCGACGCGGGCCCGCGCCCTGGGCTCGGCCAACTTCATTTACGGCGACAGCGAGTATCTCTTCTTGCAGGCGCATGAGCGTCATCATGAGGACGGCGAGACCCGGCCGCCGGGACTGCACGCCCTGACCCGGCAGTGCCGCGAGCCAGCCGAAACGGTGACCGGCGGCGGGGTCGCGGTGACTGGCGAGGACAATCAGGCGGTGACGCTTTTCGCCTCGGTCCCGCTCACCGACGAGGACTGGGTGCCGCTGCCGAAAAACACCATCCTGGCCCTCAAGGACGGCGAGGTGGTGGCGCGCGGATAGGCCATACTCCCGCTGTCGCCGTCGTGGCATGATGGGTCCTCATGGCGTTTCAGAGAACAGGAGATCGCGACCATGCGGGCGGCGCTTTACGACGTATTTCAAGGACCCATCGGGGTGGAACGGGTCGCCGACCCGACGCCGCCGCCCGACGGCGTCGTCCTCAAGGTCATGGCCAACGGTGTGTGCCGCAGCGACTGGCATGCCTGGATGGGCCACGATCCCGACATCAAGTCCCTGCCCCACGTCCCGGGGCACGAGTGCGCCGGCCTGGTCGAGGCGGTGGGCGCCGAGGTCAAGCGCTGGCGGGTCGGCGACCGCGCCATTCTCCCGGTGGTCTCCGGCTGCGGGCACTGTGCCACCTGCCTCGCGGGCCAGCATCAGGTCTGCCCCGACCAGTTTCAGCCCGGCTTCACCGCCTGGGGCTCCTTTGCCGAGTATGTCTCGCTTTCCTATGCGGACGCCAATCTGGTCGCCCTGCCCGAGACCCTGTCCTTTGCCGTGGGCGCCAGCCTCGGATGCCGTTTCACCACGGCCTGGCGGGTGATCGTCCAGCAGGGCCGGGTCACCCCGGGTCAGTGGGTCGCGATCTATGCCTGCGGCGGCGTCGGCCTTTCCGCCGTGATGATCGCCGCCGCCCTGGGCGCCCAGGTCATCGCGGTCGACATCGATCCGGCCAAGCTGAACCTGGCCAAGGCCATCGGCGCCCACCACACCATCGACGGACGCGAGACCAACGACGTTCCAGCCGCGATCCGCGAGCTCACCGGTGGCGGCGTCGCGGTCTCGGTCGATGCCTTGGGGCAGCCGCAGCTTTGCCGCGATTCGATTCTGTCCTTGAAGCGCCAGGGGCGCCACGTTCAGGTCGGCCTCCTGCTCGGCGGCGACAACGACCCGCCGCTGCCCATGGACCGTGTCATCGCCCAGGAGTTGGAGATTGTCGGCAGCCATGCCATGGCGGGCCACAGCTTTGGCCCGCTGATGGCGCTGATCGAGGCCGGGGGTCTTGACCCGGAACGTCTGATCCACCGCCGGGTCTCGCTCGAGGAGGGGGCCAAAACCCTCGAGACCATGGGCGACTTCAGCGAACTCGGGGTCACCATGATCGAGGCCTTCTGACCGCCTCGATCCGTTAGGTGCAAAAAGAAAACCCCCTCTCTTGCGAGAGGGGGTTTCCAACGCGGTGTCTCTGCGACGCCGCGGTTTCTCGAACGGTCTTTAGAAGAGGGTCACCGTGGCGACACGGTTGCCCTGTTCCACCACGCCGTCCTCGGTGTTGACCAAGGGCTTGGTCTCACCGGCCGCTTCCGACGAGATCCGGCCGCGGGAGACGCCCGCGGAGATCAGCTCGCCAATGACGGTATTGGTGCGGCGCTCGGAGAGTGCCTGGTTGTAGTCGAGCGCACCCGAGGTATCGGTGTGGCCGACGATGTGGATCGCCCGATCCGGGGCCGCCTTGGCTGCCTCGATGATGACGCTCATGACCGGTGCCTGATCGGTACGGACGCCAGAGTCATCGAAGTCGAAGTAGACCAGGAATTCGGCCGGCTCGGGTGCCGGTATCATGACCTTTTCAGGCTCCGGCTCCGGCTCGGTTGCGATGGCCTGTTGAACCGCGTTCAGCGCCGCCCAGAACTGGTCGCGGCAGCGCGCGATGTCATCGGGCTGGAAATTCTCTTCCTGCTCCTGGAACCAGCAGTCCCACATGACCTGGGCCTTGGCGGCCGAGTCGGGCAGGGCCTGGCGGCCGCCCCCGTCGAGGGCTTCGGTGAGCAGCCGGCGTGCCTCCGCCAACTCGCCCACGGTTTCCGCCGGCAGATTGCGCGAGCTCATTTCGTCCGCCAGGACATTGCCGCCAGCGGCCGACGCAATAGCTTTGGCGCCGAAGTGGTCGGCATCGCCATAGTCGCCCTCTCGGAATTCGTCGCCGGCGATCTGTGTGTAGTAGTAGTGCAGTGAAGACGTGAAGGCATCGCCTGACGGCTTCATCATCTGGGCCTTCTCGTACTGCGTGCCGCAGCCGGTGAGAGCAAGGGCCATGAGCCCGGCCAGAATTGTAACGCCCCGGAATTTCATTTCGCAGTTCCCCCGTTATACGGTTGTGCGATGAGACGGCGAGGCCTGGTCGGCCCCCCCGGCGGGAGTTTTCCCTGCGGCATTCTACGAATTCGAGCCACTCAATCAATGTAAACCGAACGAATTATCCCCCATTAAGTAGAAATACTTAGGAAGTTCGTGTTCCTCCAACGGCGTGGTAGTGGCAGCAGTACTAACGTAAGCCTTCGCGTGTATCCGAACTCGGGGTTGAGCCGTTAAACGTCGCTTCGGGCCAGCGCCGATGGAGCCAGAGCCATTCCTCGGGTCGATCGCGAATCCAACTCTCCAGAATCTCGTTGAGGCGGGCGGTGATCAAGATCAGGTCGGCTTTCCGAGACCCGCTCGGTTCGATCTCCAGCGCCGGGTAGCAGGTCATGCGAAAACGAGCCGCGCCGAGCCGCTCGATACGGATCGGATAGATCGGGCAGCGAAAGCGGCGCGAGAGAATCGCGATCGCAGGCGTCGTCATGGCGGGCTTTCCGAAAAAGGGCACGGCGATCCCGTCGTTGATTTTCTGATCGATCAAGGCGCCGAAGACGCCTCCCGCCTTCAGCGCCTCGACGATGCGAAGACCGCTCTCGGGTCCCTTCGGGACGCGCTCGCCGCCCCAAACGCCGCGCAGCGACTCCAAGACGCGCCGCACCAGCGGATTGTTCGGTTCACGCACCACGCTGATCAGCTCGACGCCCTGCCGGTTGGCGATGGCCCCCATCACCTCCCAATTGGCGAAGTGGCCGGAAACGCCGATCCCCGGCGTGCCAGGATCGCGGATCGAATCCGCGCGCTCGAACCCGATCTCCTCGACCCGGCCGCTCGCCGGATCGGTGATCGCACGCAAATGCGCGTACTCGCCGGCGACCCGACCCAGATTGTCCCACATGCCAAGCAGGATACGTTCGATCTCCGCGGTGTCCCTCTCCGGAAGGGCGAAGCGGAGATGGCGCCTGGCCCGCCGGCTGATGCCCAGCCGCGGCCCCAGGCGGCGGCCCAGCCAGGCGCCGAAATTGGAGGCGGTCTCCACCGGAAGGGCACGGAAGATCGAGAGGCCGAGATAGAGCCCCGCGGCCTCGAGGGGGTAACGCAGGGTGCGCTTGAGGAACGGCTGGCGACGTTTTGTCCTCATGCGCGGGACCCCAGGATCAACCGGTCATGCAAGAACGCCAGGGTCTCGGCTTCGTTCTCCCAGGCCACCTCCACCGGCAGGACGGTCACGGCGCCGCGCAGGTCGTGGGGAAGCCGCACAAGGTCCTTTTCCGTTGTCACCGCCCGGAGGCCGCGCTGCTCGGCCTCCCGCAGAAGCGCCGCCAGCTCGGCGCGGCTGTAGGGATGGTGGTCGGCAAAGGCGTGCTCCACCGAGATCGTCGCGCCGGCCTGCCGCAGGGTCGCGAAGAACTTCTGCGGCCGGCCGATGCCGGCGAAGGCCAGGACCGCTTGACCGGCCAGGTCCGGCGCGGTCGGCCCCGGCAGCAGTCGGGCCGCCAGGACCGGGATCCGCCGGTCCAGGCGATCCAGCAAGCCGTGACGGTCTTCGCCCAGCAGAACCACGGCCTGGGCCCGGGCGAGGGCGTCATCGAGACCTTCGCGTAACGGTCCGGCCGGGATCAGCCGGCCGTTGCCCAGGCCATAGTCGCCGTCGATGACCAGAAGGGAGATGTCCTTGTGCAAAGCCGGGTCCTGAAATCCGTCATCGAGCAGCAGCAGACCGGCGCCGCCGGCGACCGCCAAAGCCGCGCCCGCGGCCCGGTCGGCCGCGACCCAGGTCGGCGCGTTGGCAGCCAGCAGCAGGGCCTCGTCGCCAACCAGCCCGGCGTCGTGAACCGCGGGATCCACGCGCAGTGGCGCCTTGTTGGCGCCGCCATAACCACGGGTCAGTACCTGCGGCCGGTCGCCGCCCCTGGCCAGCAGGCCGACCAGGGACAGAACCACCGGCGTCTTGCCGGCACCGCCCGCGACCAGATTGCCAACGCAGATCACCGGGATCGGCGCCCGGTAGCGCGCCGGCCTGGCGGCGCGCCGGCGGCTGGCGAGACCCCAGACCGCCGCCGCGGGGGCGAGCAGGCGGGCCTGCCATCCGGTCTCGCGCCAGAAATCAGGCGCGCGCATCGCACGCTTCCTTCGCCGCCGGTTCGATGGGGACCCGGCCGCAACGCCGTTCGGCATCGGCGGTAAGGCGGTTCATCGCGGACTCGACCGCGCCACGGGCCTGTTCCAGATCCGCCGCCGACGCCTCGCGCGGGACCAGGATCGGGTCGCCGAGCAGGATCACGCCGCGGCCGAAGGGATAGGGCAGCCAGAAACAGTCCCAGGATCCCAGAGCCCGGCCGCGGCTGGTCGCGGCGCCCAGAGGCACGATCGGGGCGCGGGACAGTTGGGCCGTCTTGACCGCGCCCGCCTTGGCCCGCATGCGCGGCCCCCGTGGACCGTCCGGTGTGATCACGACGATACCGCTGTCACCCAGGATACGGGTCATTTGACGCAGGGCCGAGACGCCGCCACGCCGCGAGGAGCCGGCCACCGTCTCCATTCCCAGCCGCTTCATGCCGCCGGAGATCAAGAGACCGTCGCGGTGACTCGAAATCAGGATATGTACCGGTCTGTCGGGCGGCTTGATCGGCATGGTCAGCAGCATGCGGCCGTGCCACAGGCAGGCGATGACCGGGCCGCCTCCCTCGGTTACGGCCTTTGCCGCGGGACTCGGCTCGACCGTCCAGCGGGTCGTGCGCCAGACCAACCGGACGTAAAGCGCGACCAAGCGTCCCGACAGCCGCTGTGCCCAGGGGTTCTTGAGAAACGCTTTGGCGGGTCGCACCGGTCCGAATCGCTCTGGTCAGGTCGCCGGTCAGGCCTGGGCCCGCAGGCCGGGCTGACCCGCGGGCGTGGCCGACAGGCCGTCCGCCGCCTCGACTTTCACCGACTCGGCGCCGGTGAACTGGGCCCGGTAGAGGCGGCCGTAAAGACCGTCGCGGGCCAAGAGCTCGGCGTGACTGCCGCTCTCGACAATGCGCCCCGCCTCCAAGACATAGATCATGTCGGCGGCCAGCACGGTCGAAAGGCGGTGGGCGATGACCAAGGTGGTGCGGCCGACCATCAACTCGCCGAGCGCCGCCTGGACCTGCTGTTCGGTTTCGCTGTCGAGTGCCGAGGTCGCCTCGTCGAGCAGCAGGATCGGGGCATCCTTCAGCATCGCCCGGGCGATGGCGATGCGCTGGCGCTGGCCGCCGCTCAAGGTTTCGCCCCGGGGGCCGACCGGGGTATCGTAGCCCCGCGGCAGGGCCTCGATGAAATCGGCGGCACCGGCGAGCCGGGCCACGGCGCGGATCTCCTCGTCGTTGGCGTCGGGCCGGCCGTAGGCGATGTTGGCGCGCAGGGTGTCGTCGAACAGCAGCACCTCCTGACTGACCAGGGCGACGGCATCGCGCAGACTCTTGAAGGTCAGACCGGCGATATCCTGGCCGTCGATTGCGATCTGCCCGGCGGTGACATCGTAGAACCGCGGAATCAGGTTCAGGATGGTCGATTTGCCGGCGCCCGAGGGGCCAACCAGCGCGATCGTCTGGCCCGCCCGCGCCTCCAGATCGATGTGGGCGAGGGCCGGGGTTTCGTCCTGGCCATAGGAGAAGCCGACGTCCGTGAAGCGCAGGGCGCCACCCTCGATCGCCAGCGGCTGGGCCGAGGCTGACTCGCGGACCTGCGGGCGCAGGTCGAGCAGGCGGAACACCCGCTCGGCGGCGGCCAGGCCTTCCTGCAGGTTGGCGTTCAGCTTGGCCAGGCGCTTGACCGGCTCGTAGGCCAAGAGCAGGGCGGTGACGAATGCGAAGAAGGAGCCCGGATCCTTGGCGCCGTTGATGACCTGCTGGCCGCCGTAGAGAATGACCGCCACGATGGCCAGGCCGCCGAGAAACTCCATAACCGGATGGATCATGCCCCGGGTCATGGCCATGCGGAAGTTGAGCGCGAAGACCGCTTCGATGGCGCGCCCGGTCTTGGCCGACTCGTGGCCTTCCATGCCGTAGGCCTTGATCGGACGAATACCTTGAAAGGACTCGTCGAGGCGCGTGGTCAGGCGGCCCATGGCCTCCTGGGTGCCGCGGGAGGTCTTTCTCAGCCGCCGGCCGATCCGGACGATCGGCAGGATCGCGGTCGGGAAGGCGAAGAAGGCGACCGCCGCGAGCAGCCAGTCCTCATAGAACATCACCCCGACCAGGGCGAGGGCGGTCAGGCTGTCCTTGCCCAGGCCGGTCATGGTGTCGGAGACCGCGTTGCGCAGGCGGGTGATGTCGCTGATGAAACGTGACACCAGCTCGCCCGGGGCGTTGCGATGAAAGAACCCGAGGTCGGCCCGGACCAGGCTGTCGTAGAGTTCCTGTTGCAGGGTCGCCACGGTGCGGTGGCCGACATAGGACATGAGAACGCTCTGGCCGAAGGTCGCCGTGCCCTTGGCGACGAAGACGGCCAGCGCCGCCATGGCGATCGAGAGCAGCATCTCCTCGCGGCGGTTGACGAAGATGTCGTTGATGATCGGCTTCATCAACTGGGTAAAGGCGGCGGTGGCCGCCGCGACGATCACCATGCAGAACAGCGCCGCGACGATGCGCCCCAGATGCTGGCGCAGGTAGCCGCGCATCAGGCGGCGCACCAAGGCGGCCGTTCCCATTTCTGCCGTCGGGCCCAATTCTGCTTTCGGCCCCGTTTTCGGGTGAGGCAAAGACAGCCCGCTGTCGCTGGTGGCACTCGATCCGTCGGTCAAAATCGTCCGCTCGCGCTAAGGGGGCGCTCCCGGCCCCGAATCGGGCCGGACAGTAGCACAGGCCTGGCGCGCTTGACCACTTGGCCCCTGTGCTCTCGACCCCTGGAACGCTTGACCGGGCTCGCCTCCTTGGGCTTGAAGGGAGCATGAGCGAGACGGGGGCGGTCGAGACAGGACTGGACCGGCGGGCGCGGCGGCGGTTGCTGGTCATTCTCAATCCCGCGGCCGGCACCGCCCGGCGGCGGCGTTTGACCGCTGTGGTCGATTCGCTGGAAGGGCTCGGCTGCCAGGTCGAACTGCGCGAGACCGCGGGCCCGGGCGATGCCCGGCGCCTGGCCCGCGAGGCCGAGCCGGGCGCCTTCGATGTGATCGTCGCGGCGGGCGGCGACGGCACCATCGCCGAGGTCCTGGACGGATTGGCGCTGGGCGAAGAGGGTCGCGGCGCTGGGTTGTCCGGTGGTGCGGCTCCGGCGCTGGGGATCATCCCGCTTGGCACGGCCAACGTGCTGGCCGCGGAACTGGCTTTGCCGTCCGATCCCTTGACCTTGTCGCGCTATCTCGCCCTGGGGCCGCTGCGGCGGGTGCGCTTCGGCCGGCTGATCGGCGGTGCCTATTTCGGCGCCATGGTGGGCGCCGGTTTCGATGCCTTCGTGGTGGCCGGCGTCAATCTCAAGGTCAAGCGCTGGGTCGGCAAGGCGGCTTATGGTCTGACGGCACTGGCGATCTGGTTTCGTCCCCTGCCGGTGCTGCAGGTGACGGTCGATGGCCAGGCCCACCGGGCGGCGGCGGTGATCGTCTCCAAGGGGCGCTTCTACGCCGGCCGCTTCCTGGTGGCCCCGGACGCGCGGCTCGACGACGGCTGCCTGCATAGCTGTCTGTTTCAATCCGGCGGCCCCTTGCGGCGTTTGGTCTATGGCTTGGCCATGGCCTTCGGCAGGTTGCCGTCGCTCGGCGACTATCGGGTGATACCGGGCCGGCGGGTGACCATCGAAGCTGTCGGGGCGGGGCCGCCCGAGGCCCCCCTGCAGGGCGACGGCGACATCATCGCCGCGCTGCCGGTCGAGATTGTCTTGGGCGATGCCTCTGTTCCGCTGGTCTTTCCGCCCGGCTGACCGGAACGGGCCGGGCGCGCGGCTACATGCCGGCAATCGTCATGCCATCGATCCGCAGGGTCGGCGCGTTGGTGCCGAAGCGGAACTCCAGATCGCTGGCCGGCGTCATCTCGCGGTACATGTCGATCAGGTTTCCGGCGACGGTCGCTTCGCCGACCGGATGGGTCAACTGGCCCTTCTCGATCCAAAAGCCGCCGGCGCCGCGGCTATAGTCGCCGGTCACCGGGCTGACGCCCATACCCATCATCTCGGTGACGTAGAGACCACGCTCGACTCCGGCAATCATGTCTTCGGGACTGACCTTGCCGGCCTCCAGATAAAGGTTGCTGGTGCCGGGGCTCGGTGGCCCGCCGGTGCCGCGCGCCGCGTGGCCGGTGGTGGTCATCCCCAACTGCCGCGCCGAGGCGAGATCGAGCAGCCAGGTCGTCAAGCGGCCGTCCTCGACCAAGGCCTGGCGCCGGTTCGCCACGCCCTCGCCGTCGAATGGTTTCGAGCGCAGGCCGCGCGGGCGATGGGGGTCGTCGACGATGGTGATGCCCGCGGCGAAGACTGCTTCGCCCAGCTTTTCCTTCAGGAAAGAAGTGCCGCGGGCCACCGCCGGCCCCGAGATCGCGCCGGCGAAGTGGCCGAGCAGACTGCTGGCCACCCTGGGCTCGAAGATCACCGGCAGGCTGGCCGTTTCGGGCTTGCGCGGGTTCATCCGCGCCACCGCCCTTTCGCCCGCGCGCCGTCCGACAGCGGCCGGGTCGTCCAGGTCGGCGCCGTGCACCTTCGATGAAAAATCGTAGTCCCGCTGCATATCCAGGCCTTCGCCGGCCAGAACGGCGACGCCCAGCCCATGGCCGCTGCGCGCGTAGCTGCCGAAAAAGCCGTTTGAGGTGGCCAGGGACACGCCGCTGCGCGACCAACCGGCCTCGGCGCCCTCGGAATTGGTCACGCCGGCGACCGCGCGGGCGGCCTCTTCGCAAGCCCTGGCCCGCTCGATCAGCGTCGCCTCGGCGGGCTCGTCCGGATCGCAAAGGTCGAGATCGGGAAAATCGGTCGCCAGGTCCTCGCGCGGGGCCAGGCCGCAGTATGGGTCTTCCGGCACCGCCTTGACCATGGCCAGCGCGCGTTCGACCAGTTCGTCGAGGGCCGCGGTGGAAAAATCCGTCGAAGACACCGAGGCTTGCTTTTGTCCGAGCATGACCCGCAGACCCAGATCCTGGCTCTCCTCGCGCTCCAGCCGCTCAGTCCGGCCAAGGCGCTGGGCGTGGGACAGGGCCACGGATTCGACCAGCAGGGCATCGGCGCCGTCGGCGCCCGCGCGTTTGGCCTTGTCGATCAGCAGCTCCAGAAGGTCGCGGGTTTCGTCGCTCATGCAGGTCCTCGCGGCGGCCCCAAGTGGGGTTCATTGTCACGGTTTGAGGAGCGCGCTGATGTCCCTGAAGGAGGCCCCCCGGCTGGCGAAGGCGAAAGTGCCTGCTTCGTGCATTTCCCGCAAGCCTTCGATCAGGGCGCCGGCCGCCACCCGGTAGAGGGTCGAGCCGAGGCTGACCCGCTTGACCCCGGCCTCGGTCAGCTCGCCGAGCTGGAGGGCGGCGCCGCCTTCCCCCACCACCACGTTGACCGGCCGGCTCAGGGCGGCGGTCACCGCGGCGATGGCTTCGAGATCGGGCAGGCCCGGCGCATAGAGCACATCGGCGCCGGCCGCCTCGAAGGCCTGCAGGCGGGCGATCGTGTCATCCAGGTCATGGCGGCCATGCAGGAAGTTCTCGGCCCGGGCGGTCAGGGTGAAGGGGAAGGGCTGGGCCCGCGCCGCCTCGACCGCGGCCGCGACCCGCTCGATGGCCAGGGCCTTGTCATAGATCGGCGCCGCGCGGTCGCCCGAGGCATCCTCCACCGAACAGCCCACCAACCCGGTTTGCGCGGCCAGACCGATGCAGTCGGCCACGCCGGCGGGATCGTCGGCAAAACAGTTCTCCAGGTCGGCCGAGACCGGCAGATCGCAGGCCTCGACGATATCGCGCGAGTGGTCCAGCGCCTCCTGGCGGGTCAAGCTGCCGTCGCGGCGCCCCAGGGCGAAGGCGGCACCGGCACTGGTCGTGGCCAGGGCCTCGAAGCCCATGGCGGCGGCGATCCGGGCCGTGCCCCGGTCCCAGGGGTTGGGAATGATGAAGGCGCCTGGCCGGTGATGGAGGGCCTGGAACCGGACGGCTTTTTCGCTCTGCGTGCTGCTCATGACAGGGGGTCCTTCATGCGATAATGGCGGTTTGTGAAGCTGGGCCTTCGGGTCGTTTCCCAGGAAGCGGCTCCAGGAAGCGGCCGCGGATTGAACCCTACTGCAACCCTCCTGACAGTATACTGTCAGGAGGGTTGCAGTAGGGTGGCGTCATTGGAGGAGAGCGATCATGCGACGGGCCGACCGGCTGTTCGAGATAATTCAGATTTTGCGGCGCCGCAAGATCGTGCGCGCGAGCGACCTGGCCGAGGCGCTGGAGGTCTCGGAGCGGACGGTCTACCGCGACATCAAGGATCTCGCCGCCAATGGCGTGCCGATCGACGGCGAGGCCGGGGTCGGCTACATCCTGCGCTCGGGCTACGACCTGCCGCCGCTGATGTTCAACGAACAGGAGATCGAGGCCCTGGTCCTGGGCGCGCGGATCGTCGAGACCTGGACCGACCCGGCCCTGGCCGAAGCCGCCAACAACGTCGTCGCCAAGGTAGAAGCCGTTATTCCTGAAAGGCTTAGACAGCATTTGCGCTCCAGCACCCTGCTCGCGCCGGCCAATCACAAGGCACCGCCGATCAGCATCGATCTGGCCGAGGTTCGCCATGCCCTGCGCCATTTCAAGAAGCTTCACCTGAACTACCAGGATGCCGCCGGCCTGGCGACCGAGCGCGACGTCCGGCCGTTGGCCCTGTCGTTCTTCGGGCCGGTCTGGCTGCTCGCCGCCTGGTGCGAACTGCGCGAGGACTTTCGCAGCTTCCGTCTTGACCGAATCGAGACCTTGGAACGGCTCGATGCGGGCTTCAAGCCGGAGCGGGGCAAGACCCTGCAGGATTATCTCATGAAGGAAGACCGCTGACCTCCGTCTCCTGACAGACCGTTGGCAGGAGGCAGGGGCTAGGGTGGGTCTTGCGGCACATTACTGGCGGAAAGGAAGCGATCATGACGGCTCTGGAAAGCCCGCGAAAGACGGCCGAGGCCATCGAAGCCTACATTCTGGCCCATTACGTCACGCTCGACGCCCTGGCGGAACGGGCAGGGCTCCCGCCCGCGCGCATCGAAGAGCTCATTGCGGCCCACTGCGTGCCGCCCCATTCGCACGAGATCCGGGCCACCGTGACCTTTTACAGTGAAGGTTTCGGCTCATTTGCGACCGCTTCGGCGCCCCGGCGCTACTACCATCCCTCTCTGGTGGCCTGGATCGGGCGGGCACAGGCCCACGCAACCGAGATGAGCCTGGCCGAGGTGGCCCGGCAGGTGCGCCAGGACTTCGAGGCCGACGTGCTGCGCTGCCTCGACGGCGCGCCCTTGCCCTGGCCGCGCGGCATTGATCATCCCTGGGCCTATCTGATGGACGGCACGTTCGGGCTCTGCCTGAAGGAGCTGACCGTGCCCTGCCTGGTGCAGAAGGAGGCCGCCCGCGCGACGATTGCGGAGTTGACAGCCACTGCGCCCGCCGGCCCGCCTTCGGTCGGGCTGCGGCGCGACCTGGAGGCCGCCATCGCGCGCTATGATGCCGTGACCCTGTCCTTCGCCCCCCATGAGGTCGAGGCCAGCTCGCGCCGCCTCGAGATCGCCCCGACGATCGAGCGCTTCGGCCTCGCCTGGCCGGGTGCGGGCAAAGGAAGCCGCCGGGCGGCCTGATCCGGCAGCTCTCTTGACAAGAGCCGGGCGGCAGAAGGATCTTGAAGACCAGAGGGGATGGCGCCGATAGAGCCGCGGGTCGGTCCACGGGAGGGCCGGTCGCCGCGCGCAACAGAGGCCAATGCCGACAACAACGCTCACTGACAGGATCGTTGCCGATGCCCGACCGCCGGCGACGGGACGCATCGAGCTGTGGGATGCGGAACTGCCCGGCTTCGGCCTGCGCGTCTCGGCCGCCGGGCGGCGCTCCTGGCAGGTCATGTACCGGATCGACGGGCGCAAGCGTCGTCTGACTCTCGGCTCCTTTCCGGCGCTGCCCCTGGCCCTGGCTCGCGACAGCGCGCGGGCCACGCTGAAGGAGGTGGCCAAGGGAAAGGACCCGGCCGCCGAGCGCGCCTCGATGCGCGGTGGCGAGTTGACCTTTGCACGTTTCGCCGCGGCCTATCTGGAGCGTTATGCCAAACGATCCAAGCGGACCTGGCAGGCCGACCAACGAATGATCGAGGCTGATCTGGTACCCGCCTGGGGACGTCGTGCGGTCGCCGGCATCGGCCGGCGCGACGTGATCGAAATCGTCGAGACGGTCGGCGCGCGCGGTCATCCCTATGCCGCCAATCGGCGTCTTTCTCTGCTGCGCACCATGTTCGCCTGGGGGGTCGAGGTCGACCTGGTGCGGGCCACGCCGGTCGTCGGGGTGGCCCCGCCGGGGCGCGAGGCGCGGCGTCAAAGGGTGCTCGATGATGACGAGGTCGCACAACTTTGGCTCGCCTGGGACAAGATGGCTTGGCCCTTCGGTGCCTTCTTCAAGCTGCTCTTGCTGACGGCACAGCGACGCAACCAGGTGGCGAGTCTTCGCTTGACGGACGTCGCCTTCTCCACCCAGGTCTGGACCGTCCCGCACCCTTCCGGCCAGGCCGGACAGGGCCACGAGATACCACTCTCGAGCCATGCCCTGGAGATCGTGACCTCGGTCCCGCGGGTGGCCGCCAGCCCCTATGTCTTTCCGGCGCGCGGCCGGCCGGCCGGGCACGTCTCGGGCTTCTCCAAGGCGGCCAGCCGGGCGACAGGTCTTTCCGGTGTGGCGGGGTGGCGCTGCGACGATCTGCGGCGCTCCGCCGCGGCCGGCATGATGGCCCTGGGCAAACCGGCCCCGGTGGTGCGCAACATCCTCGATCGCGCGGCCCGCTCGACCGTCGGCGGAGTGGAGGTCGGTGACCGGCGCAGCGACTTCGAGGAGATGCGCGAAGCCCTGGAGGCCTGGGGCGAGCGGGTGCGGGCCATCACCGATGCCGCGGGAGCCGGGCAGCCCTAGGAACTCGTTCGGAGGTCAAACAGGGTCGCTCCAATTCGATAGAATCTGGTCTTCTAGGTTGGTACCCGGCCTGGTACCCGAAGAAAATTTCCAGATTCGGAGTTTCCCTAACCGTTTTAATTATTTCATTAATATATCAATCCACAGTCTTGGGATACGAGGATTAGTTGTCACGTGCTCTATGTGGTGTTCTTCTTACGGCTAGTCAGCCGGGCCGATAGTCCTGTCCGGCCAGGATAACCGGCTAGGCCGGGCCTCTGCGAGCATCCCTTGGGAAAGCCACAGAGGCCCCACGATCCCTCGGCCGTTAAAGAGGCGCGCCGGCGGTGACGATCTGCCAGAAGATACAGGCCATGGCCAACCAGCCGATGGCGAAGGTGATGGTCCGTCCGAAGGGCACGCCCGCGGCGTAGAGGCCGTAGTGGGCCACCCGGGTCCAGAAGTAGGCGACCGTCGCGGCGGCGGTGGCCTCGTTGGCGGCACCCATCAGATGGGCCACCACGACCAGGGCGGCGAAGGGGGCGAGGTTCTGGATCGCGTTGGCATGGGCCTTCCTGGCGCGCGCCGCCCAGCCCGGCAGCGGCGTGTCGTCGGCCTTGTAGGTCAGGGCCGGCAGCAGCCCGACGTTGACGATATGGGCCAGGATGTAGGGCAACCAGAGCAAGATTGTGAAAGCGGCCGTCCAGGCCAGCATCTTCAAGTCGGTGGTCATGAGGTTTTCCCTTTCATGATTGTTTTGCGGTCCGGCTTGTTTTGCGGCGGCCGCGTCAGGTCTCGGACTGGTTGCGCAGGTTGTCGGCGATCAGGCAGAGGATTTCGAACAGGATCGAGTTGGCCACCAGGGAGGTGATCTGGTTGGGATGGTCCTTGGTCGGCATGAGGCAGACCACATCGCCGCCGATGACGTTCTTGCCGCGCACGCAGCGCAGCAGCTCCATCACCTGGTTGATTCCGAAGCCTTCGATCCCGGCCTCGATGTTGGCCACGCCCGGCGCGACGGTGGGGTCCAGGCAGTCCAGGTCGAAGGTGATGTAGAGCGGCTCGTCGCCGATCCGCTGCTTGATGATCTCCATGCAGCGCGCCGGGCCCAGTTCGTGATAGCGCTCGATGGTGATGATCTCGTAGCCCAGGTCGTAACTGGGGTCGAGCCAGTCGAGGCTGCGCACGTTGCCGCGGATGCCGACTTGAACGGACTTGGTCGCATCGACATGGCCGTCGCGCACCAGGTAGCTCGCCCAGTGGGCGGCCGACTTCACCGCGCCCAGGAAGTGGTCGAGATTGTGGAAGGCGTCGGTGTGGGCATCGAAGTGCAGCAACACCGCCTTCTTGCCGCCGGTCAGCTTGGCGTCCTTGCCGGCGATGGCCTGCAGGATGCCGCCGGTGATCGAGTGGTCGCCGCCGACCGAGACCGGCCGGGTGCCGGCCTCGTCGATACGCTTGTAGAACTCGGTGATGTGCTCGATGCAGCGTTCGTTGTTGTTGGCCTCGGGCAGCGGCACGTCGCCCAGATCGGCGATGCGAAAATCGCTCCAGGGGTCGAGGTGGAATTCCTTGTGGCAGCGCCGGCCGAGCGCCGAGATGTCGCGCACCGCGCGGGGTCCCAGGTGCTGGTCGCGCTCGGTGGTCCCGTTGCCGGTCGAATGGGGCACCCCGACCAGCGCGATATCGCACGTCGCGGGGTCGGTTTCGTGGGGCGCGCGGAAAAAGGTCGGAATGCCCCACCAATAGAGGCCCTCGACCATCTTGCCGTGGCTTCGCATCTTCTTGTCGCTGTCGGCCATGACGGTTCCCCTTCGTTGACTAGTTCCGGGCTCTGGCCGGGATGGTCGGGGGCAAGCCAGCGGCGGTCAAGCCTCCGGGTCGAAGCGGGCGCGCCATTCGCCCAGCCGCGGCACCGGCTCGGGGTCCAGGGCGGCCTGGCGCAGGGCGACGATCAGGGCGGCCGCGGCGAAGGGGGCATCGAGGGGGCGGAAGCTGCCGGGATCCTGGCCGCCCTCCAGGGCCCGCAAGACCCGGTCCTTTTCGGTGCGATAGCCGGGATCGCCCCAACGTGTCATGAGATCCTGGAAACGGCGGTGCGCTTCGGCCTTGAAGGGGTGTTCGCGCCCCACCGCGTCGAAGAAGGGGCTTTCGGGATAGACGAAGAACACCGGCAGCCACCCTGGCGGCACCAGGACCTCCTCGGGATGGGTGCGGCGGCTCGCCAGACGCTCGGGGAAAAGGTGGCTGTGCGGGCCTTCCGGGGTCTTTTCGTGGCCGATCGGCTGGAAGACCTCGATGCGGCCGAAGGCCGAGGCGATCACCCGCGGCGGATTCGCCTTCATCAGCGCCGGCAGGACCGGGTTGCCGGACTCGAAGACCGTGCGGCCGTTGTAGAGCCGCAGCATTTCGCCCAGCTCGGCGTCGTCGGTGCGGACATGAAAGGCCATGGTCCGCGCGCCGATCCCGAGATCGAACAGCAGGCCGTCGCGGTCCTCGGGGCGGATGGCCGCCTCGTCGGGCCCCAGGGCGACCAGGCCGACGCGGCTTTTCAGATCGGCCGCCTTGCGGCGGGCGCAAAAGGCCAGGCCCTGTTGCCAGCGCCCGGGATGCTGGGAGGGCGCCTCGTAGGCGGCCGGGCGCAGATCGGCGCTGGCCTCGAGGCGGATCGCGCCGCGCGCCGTGGCCAGGGTCAGGCTGTCGGGTTCGTCGACGACCAGGGCTTCGTCGGGGTCGCGGCTGAACTCGGCGCTGGCCCCGACCACGCCGATGGCAAAGCTTGCAGCCGGGTCTCGCAGGAAGGTGCGCAGGAGGTCATGGATCTCGTCACTGCCAGACATACCATGCCTCCTGCGCTCGTGGTCGGGGCGCTCGCGGTCGGGGTGCTTGGGGTCGGAGCTAACGCTTGTACTGATTCACCGCGCTGACGATGGCCCGCAGCGAGGCCGCGACGATGTTGGGATGGATACCGACGCCCCAGACCTTGCGGCCATCACTGCTGCTGGTCAGCATATAGGCAACGGCGGTGGCATCGGCGCCGCGCCCCATGGCGTGCTCGGAATAGTCGTCCACGGAGAAGTCGAGACCGGTATGGCGCCGCATGGCGTCGACGAAGGCGGCGATCGGGCCGTTGCCCTTGCCCTCGATCTGGATATCGGCGCCCTTCTCGCGCAGATCGCCGGTCAGGTGGCGGATCTCGCTGGCGTGGGTGTCGGGGACGGTACGGTAGTTGACGAACTCGAAATCGCCGTTGCCCTCCAGATAGGTCTTGGCAAAATTCTCCCAGATTTCTTCCGAATTGACCTCGCGGCCCGAGGTGTCGGTCAGGGCCTGGATCTTCTGGCTGAAGTCGATCTGCAGCGCGCGCGGCATGTCGAGCCCGAAGTCGCGTTGCAGAAGATAGGCGATGCCGCCCTTGCCCGACTGGCTGTTGATGCGGACGATGGCCTCGTAGCTGCGCCCCACGTCCAGGGGGTCGATCGGCAGGTAGGGCACCTCCCACAGGCCGCTGTTGGACTGTTCCATCGCCGCCATGCCCTTCTTGATGGCGTCCTGATGGGAGCCGGAAAAGGCGGTGTAGACCAGATCCCCGACGTAGGGGTGGCGCGGATGGATCGGCAGTTGGTTGCAGTGCTCGGCGATCTCGCGCAGTTCGTTGATGTTGTCGATCTTCAGCGCCGGGTCGACCCCCTGGGTGAAGAGGTTGAGGGCGATGTTCACCACATCGACATTGCCGGTGCGCTCGCCATTGCCAAAGAGCGTGCCCTCGATCCTGTCGGCCCCGGCCATGACCCCCAGTTCGGAGGCGGCGACCCCGGTGCCGCGGTCGTTGTGCGGGTGCAGCGACAGGACGACCGACTCGCGGTTCTTGATGTTGCGGTGGAACCATTCGATCTGGTCGGCGTAGATGTTGGGGGTCGACATCTCGACCGTCGCCGGCAGATTGAAGATCACCTTGCGTTCCGGGGTCGCCTGCCAGACGTCCATGACCGCCTCGCAGACCTCCTTGGCGTAGCTCATCTCGGTGCCGGTGAAGGATTCCGGCGAGTACTGGAACAGCACGTCGGTGTCGGGCACGGTCTTGACCAGATCGCGGCAGCGCTCGGCGCCCTTGACCGCGATCTCGGTGATGCCCGCCTGGTCGAGACCGAAGACGACCCGGCGCTGCAGGGTCGAGGTCGAATTGTAGAGATGGACGATGGCCCTTCTGGCCCCGGCGATCGCCTCATAGGTCCGCTCGATCAGGTGGTCTCGGGCCTGGGTCAGGACCTGGATCGAGACGTCGTCCGGGATCATATTCTGCTCGATCAACTCGCGGCAGAAGTCGAAATCGGTCTGCGACGCGCTGGGAAAGCCGATCTCGATCTCCTTGAAGCCCATGTCCACCAGGGCCTTGAACATGCGCCGCTTGCGCTCGGCGTCCATCGGCTCGATCAGCGCCTGATTGCCGTCGCGCAGGTCGACCGAGCACCAGATCGGCGCCTTGGTGATGGTCCGATTCGGCCAGGTCCTGTCGGGAATATCGATCGGCGCGAAGGGCCGGTACTTGTCGATGGGCATGCCGCTCGGTCGCTGGCGTTGAATGGTGTCGGTCGGCGGCAAAGTCTTGGGCATATCCATTGTTCCTGTTCCTTGATCCTAGAAGCCTTGCGGTGATGTGCTTTGAGGGGACCGCATGGACAGTCGCCGGATGTCCCTAGGCCCGGCGACCGCTTCTAAGTCGAAGGATTTCTGCAACGCGAACAGCGTGTTGATCCATGTCCTGCCACGGCAAGACGGATTCATCGGGTCGATGGTCTGAGACTGTCATGATGACGCGAACTTGCGATAGTCTAAAGGGGAAGGAACGAGCTTGTCCCGGCGCGCACTCAGGCGGCCGGGCCGATAAGAAGCAAGAGGGTCGTTCCGATCACTGTCGTCATGATGGCGTTAAGCTAGGGTCCCGCGTCGCCCAGGTCAAGGGGCCCAAGTCAAGGGGCCCAAGCCAAGGGGCCCAAGTCAAGGGGCTCAAGTCAAGAGGGCCCGGGTCAAGGGAGCCCGGGTCAAGCGCCTCGTGGGCTCTGGCTAACTCAACGGCACGACCTCGACATCGGTGCGGGCGAAGTCGTCGCCCTTGAAGAGCAGAGGTTCGCCGGAGCATTTGGACAGGGCGTAGACCGCGCAGTCACCGAAATTCAAGCCTGCCGGGTGCCGGCCCTTGCCGAAGCGCTTGAAGGCCGCTCGCGCGAGATCGGCCTGCTCCCGGTCGAAGGGAATGATCTCGGCGTCGACTTTCAAAAGCCAATAGTCCAATTCACGCGCGCCGTTCTCTCCTTTTCGGCTCTCCATCAAGATTCCTGCCTCCAGCAGGGACACGGATGAAACGCCAACTTTGTCGGCCCCGGCAATGATTTCCTCGAGGATTTCGGCCTCCGGCTCGTCGAACAGGACAGCCAAGATCGCCGAGCTATCGAGAATCATTGCTCGGGAATGCCCTGTTCGTCGTAGCCGAGGATTTCATCATCGCTGCGATGATCCAATGTTGGCAGGGCGGCGACACGCAGGCGAATATCTCGGAGCTCTTCCAGCAGGCCCATCCGGCGGATACGCCTCTTCTCGCGCTCCAACTCCGCGCCGAGAGCGTCGACCACGGCCCTGGTGAGGGTCTTTTTCTGCCGCCGGGCCAGTTCCCTGGCCAGACGGTCTGCCTCTGGATCTTTGATGCTCAGGGCCATTTTCTACCTTATAGAAAGAAATCTATATTATAGATAAACCGTTCAAGGCGAGAATTCAAGAACCGCGTTTCAGGTTCTCCAGCTCCTCCACCGTCCTTGGCCAGTCCTTTTTCAGCAGGCGCGAGAGGCTGCGGTCGGCCAGCACCTTGCCGCCGGTCTGGCAGCGCGGGCAGTAGTTGGTCTCGTTGGTGGCGTGACGAATGCGCTGGATCGCGGTGCCGCAGACCGGACAGGGCTTGTTGTAGCGGCCATGGGCGGCCATGCCGGCGCGAAAGGCCGTGACTTTTTCCGGAAAGGCGGCGGCGGCCTCGTCGCAGAGCCGCTGGGTCCAGCCTTCGAGCGTGGCCTGCGTGGCGGCAAAGAGGCGTTCGACCTCCGCTGGGCCCAGTTTCTGGCTCATGGCGACCGGTGACAGCCCGGCGGCGAGGAGGATCTCGTCGGAGTAGGCGTTGCCGATCCCGGAGAAGAGCCGGGGGTCGGTCAGCGCCCGCTTCAGGGTGTGGTTGGCGCTCTGCAGGCGGGCCGCGAAGGCGGCCAGATCCGCCTCCAGGACCTCCAGGCCGCCGAGGTCGTGATCGGTCAGCGCGGCCTCGCCGGCCACCAGATGGAGCGAGGCGCGGCGCTTGGTTCCGGCTTCGGTCAGGGTGAGCGAGCCCTCGGCAAAGTCGAAGGCGGCCAAGCCCCGCTTGGCCGGCAGCGCGGCGCCGGGTGCTGCCCAGTGCAAGCGCCCGGCAATCATCAGATGCAGCACCGCCCAGTCGTCACCCTCAAAGCCAATGGCGATCCGCTTGCCGAGGCGGCGCAGGCGCTCGACCTTGCGGCCCTCGAAGGCACTGGGGCGCGGCGCCACCGAGCGCAGCAGGAAGGGATTGGCAATGCGCAGCCTTTGCAGCGGACGGCCCAGGATGCGCGGCTCCAGGGCCGCGATGTAGGCCGCGATATCGGGTAGCTCGGGCATGGCTCAGGACCCGCCTTCCCGCGCCGCGAAATCGGCGAGGCGGAGCGGCTGGCGCTTGCGGCCCCAGGTGCCGGGTTGCGGCTCGAAATGGCCGGCCAGGGCGGTGCCGCAGTGGGTACAGTGGCCGCCCTGGCCCCCTCGATCATGCAGAGTTACCGCCCAGTGGGTGATCTCGTGCCAGTCGCGGCCGATCACGGTCCGGCCGCAGCCCGGGCAGGCGGTGGAGGCCGTCGGCGGGTGGTGGATGTTGCCGCTGTAGACGTAACGCAGGCCCGCCGCGCGGCCGATGCCACAGGCGCGCAACAGGGTTTCGGGCGGCGTGTTTGTCTTGTCCAGCATGCGGAAATCGGGATGAAAGGCGGTGAAGTGGAGCGGCACGTCGGGGCCGAGCCGTTCCGCCACCCACTGGGTCAAAGCCTCGACCTCGGCCGGCGAATCGTTCTCCCCGGGGATCAGCAGCGTGGTCAGTTCGAGCCAGCAGCCGGTTTCCCGGGCGAGGTACTCCGCGGTCTCCAGCACCGCCGCCAGGGAGCCGGTGCAGAGCTTCTTGTAGAAGCGCTCGGTGAAGCCCTTCAGGTCGAGGTTGACCGCGTCCATCGGCGCGAAGAACTCGGCCCGGGCGGCCTCCTTGATGTAGCCGGCGGTCACCGCCACGTTCTTGATGTCTTGCGCGTGACAAGCGGCGGCGACGTCGAGGGCATACTCCAGAAAAATCACCGGATCGTTGTAGGTGTAGGCGACCGACCGGCAGCCTGTGGCCAGAGCCGCCGCGGCGATGGACTCCGGGTCCGCCCGGTCCATCAGGCGATCCATCTGGCGGGCCTTGGAGATATCGTGGTTCTGGCAAAAGCTGCAGGTCAGATTGCAGCCCGCGGTCCCGAAGGAAAGCACCGGGGTGCCGGGCAGGAAGTGGTTCAGGGGCTTCTTTTCGATCGGGTCGATGCAATAGCCCGAGGAACGGCCGTAGGTGGTCAGCAGCAGTTCGTCGCCCTGGCGGGCGCGAACGAAGCAGAGCCCGCGTTGGCCTTCGCGCAGGCGGCACTCGCGCGGGCAAAGGTCGCAGCGAATGCGGCCGTCGGGCTCGAAAGCCCAATAGCGCGCCGGCACGCCCTCGATGACATCGTCATTCGACGAGGGGCCATTCGACGAGGGGTCATTCGACGAGGGTTCGTCCGATGAGGTTTTATCGGTCATTCGGCCAGCCCCGCCGTCCACAAGATCGCGACCGCCTCGGTCATCTCCATCTGTCACTATAGCGCAGTTCGGGTTAACCTGCGCGGCGAGACTGGAGATCTCTCTCATGACAGCGATCCGCCCTCCGGCCGTGGCCGGCGCCTTCTATCCGGGTGAGCCCGGCGTCCTGCGCCAGTCTGTCGCCGATCTTCTGGACGCGGCCCTGCGGCAAGACGGTCTGCGCGCGCGGGATATCGCGCCCAAGGCGATCATCGCGCCCCATGCCGGCTATGTCTATTCCGGGGCCTGTGCCGCCCGCGCCCATGCCCTCTTTCGGCCCGAGCGCGAGGCCATCACCCGCATCGTTCTGCTCGGCCCCGCGCACCGGGTGGCGGTGCGCGGGCTCGCGACCACGACCGCGGAGACCTGGGAGACCCCGGCCGGGCCGGTGCCGATCGACCGCGCGGCCGTGGCATCGCTGGCCGACCTGCCGCAGGTCTCGGTGAGCGACGAGGCCCATGCCCTGGAACACAGCCTGGAGGTTCATCTGCCCTTCCTGCAGGCCCTGCTGCCGCGCTTTTCCCTGGTGCCCTTCGCGGTCGGTTCGGCCAGCGCCGAGGAGGTCGCCGCGGTTTTGGAGCGGCTCTGGGGCGGCCCGGAAACGCGTATCGTGATCAGCTCCGATCTCAGCCATTTCCTGGGCGACGACGCGGCCCGCGCGCTGGACGACAAGACGGCGCGGACCATCGAGGCGTTCGATGGTGGGGGACTGGGCCGCGATCAGGCCTGCGGGCGCGTTCCGGTGGCGGGCCTGCTCGGGCTGGCGGCCGCGCGCGGCCTGGCGGTGCAGCGCGTGGGCCTGTGCAATTCCGGCGATACGGCAGGCAGCAAGGATCGTGTGGTGGGGTACGGCGCCTGGGCCTTTTCCGCCTTCGACGATGCGCGGATTGCCCAGGACCAGGGCGAGGCCCTGCTCGAAGGCGCCGGCGCGGCGATCCGTCATCACCTGGAGCCAGGCGGGCCGCCACCGCCCGTCGATCTCGCCGGCCTGCCCCAGGCGCTGCGCTACAACCGCGCGACCTTCGTGACCCTGATGCTGGACGGCAAGCTGCGGGGCTGCCGGGGCAGCCTGCGGGGGCACCGCGCCCTGGCCGAGGACGTGGCGGCCAACGCCGTGGCCTCGGGCTTCGACGACCGGCGTTTTCCGCCCTTGACGCCGGCCGAGTTGCCTGGCCTCGGCTGGTCGATCTCGCTCCTGACCCCGCCGGTTCCCCTGGCCGTGGCCAGCGAGGACGACCTGCTGGCCCAACTGCGGCCCGGCGAGGACGGCCTGATCCTGCGGGACGGCGACAGGCAGTCGACCTTCCTGCCCCAGGTCTGGGAGGCTCTGCCCAGGCCGCAGGACTTCCTTGCCCGCCTGCGCGAGAAGGCGGGGCTATCCGCGACTCACTGGTCACCCAGCCTGCGGGTTTGGCGCTACCGGGCGACCAAGATCGGGTAGGGCTTCGCCCGGGTCAGGCAGTGTTCTCCAAAACCGTGGCAATGGCCTGCTTTTCCCACGCGCCGTGCATGGTCTTGGGCAGGTCGTCCGGTGCGAACCAGGCCGCCGCCTGCGGTCCCTTCACCGTGCCCTCGGCGGTGACCGCATAGTGCACGACGAAGTGCCAGCCGCGACGGCCGCGAAACGATTCCAGATGATGGAGCTTCTGTTCGGACACGGTCAGGCCCTCGAAGGCCGCCAGGACCCTTGCGGCGGTCTCGTCGGGATGGGTGAAGGGCTCGACGTCGCCGCCCGGCAGCCACCACTTTTCATTGTCGGGGTCATAGCGGACCAGCAAGACCTGGCCGGCTGTATTGCGCACCACGAGATTGGCGATGATCTGGGTTTCGACCGTCTGGTCTTTCATGCCTCGTCCTCCTCAGGGTTGGTCATTGAGTTCGCGCCCGATCCAGTCGATTTCGGCCGCCAGAAGTGCCGCCTCGCGTCGCGCGAGAAGGCCCGACGGCGCGCCCCGGGCGATACCTTCCAACTGGGCCCGCCGCGCACCCAGCGCGGCCTGCCGGCGGCGCAGGAGGTCCCGTTGCTCGTCGGCCTCCCACTCGTCGGCCGCCGCGAGGGCGCCGCAGATCGGCTGTCTTGTCGGTTCGACATTCAGCCAGGCCGCCTCGAGGCAGCGGGCGAGCTCGCCCCGGCCCGCCGGCGTGATGGCATAGACCCGGCGCTGCGGTCGCTTGCCCTGGCGCTCGTCGCCGGTCACCCGAATGAAGCCCTGGCCCTGAAGACCGCGCAGCATCGAATAGATCGAGGCGTCCTCGAGCGGAAACCAGAAGCCAAGGGCCGGGCCGCCCAGGCTCTTTTTGATCTGATAGCCGTGCTGGCGCCCCTCGGAGAGGAGCCAGAGAATGAGCAGGCGGGTGGTCATAGGCATGGTTTGTCATTGGGTTGTGGCTAATATACTAAAATTTTAGTAATATACTTACGGCACGGTCAAGGCGTTTTTTTGTCGGCCGCGTCCCGGATGAGCTTGACGGTACGGGGTCCAGGATCAAGGCTGCGGGCGACGCGAGGGGGCGGGCGATGACCTTCAGTCTCACGGATGAGCAGACCGGGATCGTCGAGGCGGTGGGCAAGGTGGTCGGCCGCTTCGGCGATGACTATTGGCTGGAGCGCGACCGCACGGCGACCTTTCCCGAGGATTTCCATCGCGCCCTGGCCGAGGGCGGCTGGCTCGGCATCGCCATGCCGGAGGCCTACGGCGGGGCCGGCCTGGGGATCACGGAAGCGGCTCTCATGATGATGACCGTCGCCGATTCGCCCGGCGCCATGGCGGCGGCCTCTTCGGTTCACATGAACATCTTCGGGCCCAACCCCATCGTCGTCTTCGGTAGCGACGCCCAGAAGCGGGCCTGGTTGCCGCCCCTGATCGCCGGCCGGGAGACCTGCTGTTTCGCCGTCACCGAGCCCGACGCCGGGCTCGACACCGGCAGTATCGCCACCCGGGCCGAGCGCGACGGGACCGGCTACAAGATTCATGGCCGCAAGATCTGGACCTCTACCGCCCAGCGTGCCGGCAAGGTCCTGCTGTTGGCCCGGACCACCGCCAAGGAGGACTGCGCGCGGCCGACCGACGGTCTGTCGCTTTTCTACACCGACCTGGACCGGCGTTTTGTGGAGGTTCGCGAGATCGCCAAGATGGGCCGCGCCGCGGTCGATTCCAACCAGGTCGCCTTCGACGGCCTGCCGGTGCCGGCCGACCATCGCATCGGCGAGGAGGGCCAGGGCTTCGACTACCTGCTGGAGGGCCTCAATCCCGAGCGCATCCTGATCGCCGCGGAAGCCACCGGCCTGGGGCGACAGGCCCTGGCGCGGGCGACGCGCTATGCCGGAGAGCGCGTGGTCTTCGGCCGGCCGATCGGACAGAATCAGGCGATCCAGCATCCCCTGGCGGAAAACTGGATCGAGCTGGAGGCGGCCTTCCTGCTGACCCTGCGGGCCGCCGCCGCCTTCGACCGGGGCGAAGCCGCCGGCGCCCACGCCAACGCGGCCAAGCACTTCGCCGCCGAAGCCGGCTACAGGGCGGCGAGCCAGGCGGTGCTGACCCATGGCGGCATGGGCTATGCCCAGGACTACCACGTCGAGCGTTTGCTGCGCGAGGCGATGATCCCGCGTCTGGCGCCGGTCTCGGCCCAGCTGATTCTCTGCTACATTGCCGAGAAGGTCCTGGGTCTGCCGAAATCCTACTGAAGCCAGCGCGAAAGGTGCGGCGGGATCAGAGGTGATCGCGCTTGAAGGACTGGGCGAACCGCCGTTCGGCGAATCGGCGGCCTTTGTCGTAGGCGCGAACCGTGGCGGTCAGGTGGAAATGGGTCTTGTCGGCGGTCATCTCGGTCTCGGTCTCGACCCGGGCGTCCCAGGTGCCGCGCCGGTAGTGGACCCGGCAGCTTATCCGGGACCGGGCGCTGAGCGGATCATTGGCGGTCAGCGAAAAGGTCTTTTCCTTGCGGTAGGCCACTTCGGTGCCGATATCGTCGATGCGGGTGCGGCCGTCGTCGCGCCTGACCACGAAGTCGGTGCGCTGGCTCTCGATGTCCTGGACCACCCGGCGGGTTTCGCCGCCTTCTTCCAGGACCGAAACCCGCATCGGCTCGGCGTGCTCGACCGGCTGGAAGACGACGGGCCGCAGCGAAGCCGTCTCGCTCAGCAGCGGCAGCTCGAGGCAGGAGGCCGCGGCGTCGAGCGTGACCGACGCCGCCTCGGGCGCGGGCCAGACCATCGGCCAGTAGCTGGTCGAAAGGGCGACCCGCAGACGATGTCCGGCCGGCACCTGTTGGGCGATCTCATTGAGCGCCAGGGTCACGTCGTAGAACCGGCCGGGCTTCAGCGCGGCGGGTTTGGCATGGCTCTCCCGGTGGCTCAGGTTGAGCAGGCCATAGGTGATCCGCGCGACCGAGCCGTCCGGCCGCACGTCGTTGAGCCTCACGGCGAGCATGGCCTGTCGCCTGTCCGCCGCGACGCGCAGCCGCAAGGTCGGTCGGCCGACGATGGCCAGGGGCTTGGTCAGGGGCGCGGTCTCGAAGACCAGGGATTCCGCGTCGTCGCCGCGTTGGTCCAGGGGCAGTTCCGGCGCGGTCTTGCCCAGCGCATAGGCGCACCACTCGCCACCGGCCAGGCCGGTGGTCTGGGCCGACGAGATCGTACGCGGGGCGCTCTTCTTCCTGGGTTTGGTCTTGACCAGGCGGTCGCCGGCGAAGTGATAGCGCATGACCTTCACGCCCTGGGCCGGCCAGTCGGGGAGGCCGAGCCAGCGCCCCGGCCGCTGGTCGTGATGGGGGGCGGGGGCTGCCGAGTCCTGCAGATAGAGACGCAGGGCCGGGTCCGCCTCGACCCCGGTCTCGATGCCCTTCAGCCAGCGGTCCCACCAGCGCTTGCACTCCTGCAGGAAGCCGATCGCCGGACCGGGCACACCCTTGTGGGGATACTTGTGGCCCCAAGGTCCGACGATACCCTTGCAGGGGCCGTCGAGATTTTCGACGAGACGAAAGACCGCCGCGGTGTAGCCATCGGCCCAGCCGCTGATCGATAGCACCGGGCACTGGATCGCGCGATAATTTTCGATCACCGAACCATGACGCCAGAAGGCATCGCGGCGCTGGTGCGCCAGCCAGCGGGCCGGGTAGAGCGCCAGGCCGTCGAGCCGCTCGCGCCAGACTTTGCGCCAGCGCCTGGCGCCGGCCGTGGCGGGATCCGGCGGCAGCGCGCCATAGGTAAAGAAGGCCGCGCCCCAGTCCAGGTTGTCGTTCAAGAGACACCCGCCCATGAAGTGGACGTCGTCGTGGTAGCGGTCGACCGTGGCGCAGAGCGCGATCACCGCCTTGAGCGCCTTGGGCCTGCGTGCCGCCACCTGCAGGCCGTTGAAACCGCCCCAGGAAATCCCGATCATGCCGACCGCCCCGCTGCACCAGGGCTGATCGGCGAGCCAGGCGATGATCTCCAGCGCATCGTCCTGCTCGCGCTTGACGTACTCGTCCTCGATCAGGCCATCGGAATCGCCGCTGCCGGCAATGTCGACCCGGGCACAGGCGTAACCCCGGGCGGCGAACCAGACCTGGGTCTCGTCGTCGCGCGCCCGGGTCCCGTCGCGCCGGCGGTAGGGAATGTACTCCAGGATGGCGGGCACCGGCCTTTTCGCCGCGTCCCTGGGCAGGAAGAGGCGGGCCGCCAGGCGTCGTCCGTCGCGCAGGGGAATCCAGGCGATCTCGACCATGTCGATCTTACCACGGTCCTTGCGCACCCTGGCCTTGGGAATGCCGGCGCTCACCGTTTCACCCCCCGAACCCGCGTGGCCGGCGCCGGCCCGGTCATGACCGCCAGCGAGGGGCGGCGGGCTGGCGAGTCGAGCCAGGGGCGCGCTTTTTCCAGCGCCAGGGCGGTGCGGAACACCGTTACATCGTCATGCGGCCGGCCGACGATCTGGAGCCCGGTGGGCAGGCCCGCGTCGGTCATGCCGCTGGGCACCGCCAGCGCGGGACAGCGGCTGTAGAGGTTGAAGAGCACGGTCATGGCCGTGTCGGTGTCGGTCAGGCTGCGGCCGTTCACCATCACCTCGTCCTTTTGCCAGTTGTCCGCCGGGACTTCGGGGCAGGCGACCGAGGGGCAGACCAGGACATCATGGTCCCGGAAGACCGGTCCCAGGCGGTTCTGCCAAATCTCGCCGGCCAAGCTGAGCGAGCGTCGATAGTCGTCCGCCGTGAAGCTCTGGGCGGTGGCCGCCAGCTCCGCGACGTAGTCGCTCACCTCGGCGGGATGGTCGCTCAAGGCTGCCACGATGTCGGGGGCGAAGAGGAACTCTTCGGCGCCGTGGGCGAGCCTGACGAGCTCGCTCATGTCGCCTAGATCGACCTCCTCGATCGCCGCGCCCTGTCCGGCCAGGGCCCCGAGGGCGGCCAGGGTTTCGCGCCTGACATCGTCGATCACCTCGTGGTGCCCCAGATCGATGCTGTAGGCGATCCGCAGGCCGGCGATGCCCGCGTTCTCCTGGGGCACCGGCGGCCCCGGTGGCAGGGCAGTGTGGTCGAATGGGTCGGGGCCCGCCATGAGGTTGGTCATCAGGCCGGCGTCGGCCACGGTCCGGGTCATGGGCCCGACCTGGAGGTAGGGATCGAAGTCGATCGGCGCCGACAGGGGGATCCGCCCATAGGGCGGCTTGTAGCCGACGATGCCGCTTTGCCCCGCCGGCTGGCGAATCGAACCGGTGCTGTCGCCGCCGGTCGCCAGGGTGGTCGCGCCCGCCGCCAAGGCCGCGGCCGAGCCGCCGGACGATCCGCCCGGCGTGATATCGAGGCGCCAGGGATTGCGAGTCACACCCCACAGGCGCGAATGAGTGGCGAAGAGCCAGCCGAACTCAGGGCAGGTGGCGCGGGCCAGCAGCACCGCGCCGGCTTGCAGCAGTCTCCCGACGGCCGGATCGGTCTCCTCGGCGATTTGGTCCTTATCGATCAGGGATCCCTTGGTCGCCCGCCGGCCCTTGATCGGCGAGCTGTCCTTGACCGCCAGGGGTATTCCCTCCAGGGGCCGTGGCCTGGCCGAGTTGTTTCCATAGGTTGCTTCCGCGGCCTTGGCCTGGGCGATGGCTTCCTCGAAGTAGCAGTCGGCGAAAGGATTGACGGTCTCGGCGATGGCTTCGGCCCGGTGGATCACCGCCGCGGTGAGTTCAACCGGCGAGAGCTCGCGTTGCCGAAACAAGCGCAGGGCCTCGCCAGCCGACAGGTAGCACAGGTCGTCGTCATTCATTGGCCGGGTCCTTGCGAAGGTCGTGACAGTCAAACGCCGCCGAACCTAGCCCATCGTCGGGCCTTGTCACAGCCTCCCTGGCATGAAGTTCCGCCATCGGATCGGGGAAGGCAGGCCGGAATCTTCGACCACCGCCGGAATTTCATCCTTGCTTTGTGTTTCGAGCTATTGCCTTCTTTTTACTTCTGCTCGCCGGGGGGTGCCGTTCGATCCGATGACGCTCTATGTGATCCGACGCCTGTTTCTGGCCGCTCTCATCGTTTGCCTGGCGATGCTCTTTCTGCTGTCGGCGATCCATCTGGTGCCCGGCGACCCGGCCGGCATCGCGCTGGGGCCGCGCGCCACGCCGGAGATGCGCGAGGAGTTCCGCACCAGGATGGGGCTCGATCTGCCCTTCGTGGTGCAGTACTTCAGGTTCCTGGGCAATGTCCTGAACGGAGACATGGGGGTCGATGTCTGGTCGAACCGCCCGGTCGCCTCGATTATCGGCGAACAACTGCCGCACACCCTGGCGCTGACTTTCTTTGGCCTCGGCTGGGCCATCGTCGTGGGTATTCCGCTGGGCTGCTTTTCCGCCGTGCGGCCCAACTCGCTGCTCGACAAGGTGACCGGCGTGATCACGGTCTCGGCCATCGCCGTGCCGTCCTTCGTCGTCGCGCTCTACTCCCTGTTGCTCTTCGCCGTGGCGCTGCGTTGGCTGCCGGCCATCGGCGCGGGCAAGTCCGGCGATCTGCTCGACCAGTTCAGCCATCTCATCTTGCCCTCCTTTGCCATCGGGCTCGGTTGGGTCGGCTATCTGGCCCGCATGGTGCGGGCCTCGATGCTGGAGGTCATGGGCGAGAACCACATTCGCATGGCCCGCGCCTACGGACTGCCCTCGGCGCGCATCACCTATGTCTATGCCCTGAAGCTGGCCATCCTGCCGACCGTCGCGCTGTTGGGCGTGGGCATCGGCGGCCTGCTGTCGGGCGCGGTCTTCGCCGAGATCGTCTTCGCCCGCCCCGGCATCGGCAAGCTGGTCTTCGACGGCGTGGCGACCCGCAACTATCCGATTGTCATGGGCGGGGTGCTGGTCACCACCATCCTCTTCGCCCTCTCGACCCTGGTCTCCGATCTGATCACAGCAAAGTTGGATCCCCGTGTCCGTCAAGGCCTCTGACGATAGGGCGCCGGCCCTGCCGCCGGCTGAAGCCGCAGCGCCCATAAAGCGCGAACCGCGCCTGGCGTGGCTGCGCCAGCTGCTGGCCAATCCACTTGGCTGCACCGGGCTGATCCTGGTCATTCTGATCGTCTTCAGCGCTGTCGGCGCCGATCTCGTCTCGACCCACAACTACAAGGCTCTCGACATCAAGGCGCGCCTCTCGGCGCCGACCTGGGATCACATTCTGGGCACCGACAACCTGGGCCGCGACACCTACAGCCGGGCGCTCTATGGCGGGCGGGTGGCCCTGACCGTGGCCCTGGTCTCGGTCAGCATCTCGCTCTTCGTCGGTCTGGTGCTGGGCATGCTGGCGGGCTACGGGCCGCGCAAGCTCGATCACTTCCTGCTGCTGATCTTCGATTCGGTGCGCGCCTTTCCCACCATCATGTTCGCGCTGGCGGTCATCACGGTGGTCGGGCCCAGCCTGGCCACGGTCATCGGGGTGGTGGTGATCACCTCGGTGCCGGGCTACGCGCGCATTGTCCGTGCCCAGACCCTGGCGCTGAAGAACACCGAGTTCATCCTCGCCGAGCGCTCGCTCGGCGCCGGCACCGGGCGGGTGATGTTCTCCCATATCTTGCCCAACGTGATCGCGCCGCTGCTGATCCTGGCCTCCATGGATATTCCCGTGGTGATCACCATCGAGGCCGGCCTGTCCTTTCTCGGCCTCGGGGTGAAGCCGCCGACGCCCTCCTGGGGCTCGATCCTGAGCGACGGCTATTCCTTCATCCGCGACACCCCCTGGATGATCATCGCCGGCGGTCTGCCACTGATCCTGACCACGCTCGGTTTCACCTTCCTGGGCGAGGCGCTCAGGGACATCTTCGATCCCAAGCTGAAGAAAGACCGATGAGCGCGATGGCCGGCGACAACGTGCTGGAGGTCCGCGACCTGTCGGTGAATTTCCGCACCCTCCGGGGCCCGGTCGGCGCCTTGCGCCATGTCGACCTGACCGTGCCGCGCGACAAGATCGTCGGCATCGTGGGCGAGTCGGGCTGCGGCAAGTCGACCCTGATCAACACGCTGCTGCGCCTTCTGGCGCCCAACGCCGTGGTCCCCCAGGGCTCGGTGAATTTCCAGGGCCGCGATGTCCTGAAGATGGACAAAACCGAGCTGCAGGCTCTGCGCGGCCAGCAGATCTCGATGGTTTTTCAGGACCCCATGACGGCCCTGAACCCGGTGATCAGCATCGGCATCCAGATGATGGATATTCTCTATCGCACCAAGCTGACAGAGGCCGAGAAACGCGCGCGGGCCGCCGAGATGCTGCAGTTGGTCGGCATTCCCGATCCGGTCGAGCGGCTCGACGAGTTCCCGCACCAGTTCTCCGGCGGCATGCGTCAGCGCATCTGCATCGCCATGGCCCTGATGATGAACCCGGCGCTCTTGATCGCCGACGAACCGACCACGGCCCTGGACGTCACCCTGGAGGCCCAGATCATCCATCTGCTGCGCGAGCTGAAGCGCCGCTTTCAGTGTTCGATCCTCTTCGTCTCGCACAATCTGGGTCTGATCGCCGAACTCTGCGACGAGGTGGTGGTGATGTACGCCGGCGAGGTGATCGAGCAGGGCTCGGTGCATGACCTCTTCCACAACCCGCAGCACCCCTACACCCAGATGCTGCTGGAGTGCGATCCGGCGCGCATCCCCGAACTCCAGGCCGAGCTGCCGACCATCGGCGGCAGCGTGCCGGACCTGATCGAACTGCCGTCGGGCTGCATCTTCGCGCCGCGCTGCCCCAAGGCCTTCGCGCCCTGCGGCCAGGAGCCGCCGGGGACCTACCCGGTCAATGGCGACCACTCGGCGCGCTGCTTTCTGGTGCGGCCATGACCGCGCTGCTGGTCGCCGAGGAGGTCCGGATCCGGTTTCGCATCGCCGGCGCCCTGCAGGCCCGAATGGCGAAGATCGACGACCCCTTTATCGACGCGGTGATGCAGATCAGCTTTACGCTCGGCGAGGGCGAGACCCTGGGTCTGGTCGGCGAGTCGGGGTCCGGCAAGACCACGCTGGGACGGGCCGTCATTGGCCTGGTCGCGGCCGAGTCCGGCAGCATCAGATTCGCCGGCCAGGAACTGGTCGGCCTTGCCCCCTCGGCCTACAAGGCGGTCCGGCGCGAGATCGCGATGATGTTTCAAGACCCCATCGCCAGCCTCAGCCCGCGCAAGACCGTGCGCAGCCAAATCGTCGAGCCCTTCAAGATTCATGGCTTCAAGGACCGGGATCTGGCCCAGGAGGCCAGCCGCCTGCTGCACATGGTGGGGCTGCACGAGGGCTATATGAACGCCTACCCGCACCAGCTTTCCGGCGGCCAGGCCCGCCGTGTCGGCGTCGCCCGCGCCCTGGCGCTCAATCCCAAGGTCATCATCGCCGACGAGCCGACCGCGGGGCTCGACGTTTCGGTCCAGGGCGAGATTCTGAACCTGATGAAGCGGCTGCAAGCCGAGCTCGGCCTCAGTTATCTCATCATCACGCACAATCTGCCGGTGGTGCGCCACGTCAGCGACCGCCTGGCCATCATGTACCTGGGCCGCTTCGTCGAGCTCGGCACCACCGCCGAGATCTTCAAGCGCCCGGCCCACCCCTACACCCTGGGCCTGCTGGCCGCGGTGCCGGAGCCCGACCCCGACAAGCGCCGGGACAAACTGGAGCTGCAGGGCGAGATTCCCTCCCTGCGCAACCGGCCCCAGGGCTGCGAGTTCCACACCCGCTGCCCCTTTGCCGTGGACCGGTGCCGCGCCGAAGCGCCGGACTACAAGGAGGTCGCGCCCGGCCACTTCGCCTCCTGCCACTTCCCCTTCCCCTCGCCCGCCGACGCCAAGCCGCTGGAAACCCTGCGGTCCGGGTGAGTCTCTTCGGTGGCGACCAATGCGACACCCCAGGCATCATGCGGATTGACGAATTTATGGGTGAAGCCTGCGCTGCCACTGTGATACGGTTTGGGCCAAGACTATGGGATCGGGAAAGAATCCCGGAAAAAATGCCAAATCTTCAACAAGGCCAAATCTTCAACAAGGGAGGAATTCAATGACAGGACCGAAATTCGACCGGCGGGGTATGCTGATGGCGACCGCCGGCGCGGTGGCGGCCTCGAGCTTCGTCGACAGCCTGATCAGCCCGGCCCTGGCAGCCGGCATGAGCAGCCGCAAGATCCGCGTGCGGGCCAACCGCACCATCGTCTCGACCGACCCGGGCTACATGATCGGCGGCTTCGAGATGGTCCTGCAGTTCGCCTGTCTGGCCCGCCTGGTCAGCTACACCGACGACAGCGACGAGTGGGGCTGGAAGCCCAGCGAGTTCGTGAAATCGGTCGGGCAGCCCGATCCCTCGACCATCACCTTCGAGCTCAAGCCCGGTATCATGTGGTACGACGGCACGACCCATGAGGCCATCGACGAGTTGACCGCCGAGGACGTCAAGTACTCCCTGGAGCGCATGAAGGTCGCCGAGTGGAAGGACAAGGCCGTCGCCCTGGAGACGGTCGAGGTGACCGGCACCTATACCGGCGTTCTGCGTCTCAATACGCCCTTCGCGCCGATCTGGTACACCTGGCTGGCCGACGGCACCGGCGCCATCGTCTCGAAGAAGGCGGTCGAGGCGGCCGGCGGCAAGTTCGACGGCATCTTCAACTTCTACTGCGGTCCCTACCGGGTGAAGGAGTGGGTGCAGAAGCAGGGCTACACCCTGGAAGCCAATCCGGACTGGAAGGGCAAGCAGCCGAATGTCGCCGAGGTCGAGTTCGTCATCATCGACGACGAGAAGACGGCGGAGATCGCCTACGAGGCCGGCGAGATCGACATCACCCACATCTCGACCGACACCCTGGCGCGCTATCAAAAGGACGGGCCGCCCGAGAACACCACCCTGAAGGTCTACCCGAGCACGGCCTGGCTGTGGATGGGTCTCAACACCGAGCACCCCAAACTGCAGGACATTCGCGTGCGCCGCGCGATCCAGCATGCCGTGGATGTCGACCTGATCATCGAGGCGGCCTACGCCGGCATCAGCCCGCGGTCGCGCGGCATCGTGGCGCCGGGTCTGATCGGGCACCGCAAGGAGACCAAGTTCGAAAGACCGGACCTGGAAGCGGCCCGGGCGCTAATGGAGGAATCCGGCGTCACCGACCTGACCCTGGAATTGCGCACCATCAACCGCACCGACCGCATCGCCGCGGCGACCATCGTGCAGGCCAACCTGGCCGAGATCGGCATCACCGTCGACGTGATCCCGATGGACGCGGGTCCCTTCTGGAACCTCGGCCTCGAGTCAGAGGGCGAGGACTGGAAAGACCTGCAGCTCTGGCTCATGCGCTACCTCGACTCGCCGGACCCCAGTCAAATGGCGCAGTGGTACATTTCGGAGCAGGTCGGCGTCTGGAACTGGGAGCGTTGGAAGGACGAGGAGTTCGACCGGCTCTACAAGGAAGGCCTGGTCGAGACCGACGAGGCGAAGCGCCACGCGATCTACATCCGCATGCAGGAGATCATGGAGGATACCGGCGGCTACGTGTTCATCACCCACGAGCCGGTCGGCACAATCTGGCGCGACGATCTCGAAGTATCTATCCAGCCCACCGGCTGGCTCTGGTATCTCGATAACTTCGCATGGAAAGAGGCCTGATCCCCGGCGGGGGCTGGCATTTTCGGGGTGGCCGCCGGGCCGAGGGCCGGCGGCCGCCTTTTTCCTCAAGTTAGGTGTCACCGCAGTCTGTCATGAAAATTCGCCGGGACTATCCCTGTGAGATCCGGGAAGAGTTGAACGTCGCCATACCGCTGGCCGACGGCACCCGGCTGGCCGCCAGGCTGTGGCGGCCGGTCGATGGCGAGAGCCATCCGGTTCCGGCGATACTGGAATACATTCCCTATCGCCAGCGCGACGGCACCTCGGGCCTCGACGCCCGGACCCATCCCTACTTCGCCGGCCATGGCTACGCCGCCATTCGCGTCGATATTCGCGGCAGCGGCGATTCCCAAGGCGTCCTGCTGGACGAGTACCTCACGCTGGAGCAGGACGACGCGCTGGAGATCATCGCCTGGGTGGCGGCGCAGCCCTGGTGCAGCGGCGCGGTCGGCATGATCGGAATCTCCTGGGGCGGCTTCGCCGGCCTGCAGATCGCCGCGCGCCGGCCGCCGGCGCTGAAAGCCATCGTCACGGTCTGCTCGACCGACGACCGCTACGCCGACGACGTGCACTACATGGGCGGCTGCCTGCTGAACGACGGGATCTCCTGGGGCGCCGGGATCTTCGGCGTGGTCTGCCGCCCGCCCGACCGCGACGCGGTGGGCGAGGCCTGGCGCGACCTCTGGCTTCAGCGCCTGGAGGCCAACCCGGTGCCGCTGATCGCCTGGATGGAGCACCAGCGGCGCGACGAGTTCTGGCGCCATGGCTCGGTCTGCGAGGACTACGCGGCGATCGACTGCGCGGTCTATGCGGTGGGCGGCTGGACCGACGGCTACACCAACGCGATCTTTCGCCTGATGCAGAACCTGGAGGCCCCCAAGCGGGCCCTGGTCGGCCCCTGGACCCATCTCTATCCACATTTCGGCACGCCGGGCCCGGCCATCGGTTTCCTGCAGGACTGCTTGCGCTTCTGGGACGAGCGACTGAAAGGCCTGGACCGCGGCCTGGCCCAGGACCCGCCTATTCATTTTTGGATGCAGGAAGGCCTGCACGCCGACGCGCGGGGTCCCCGGATGGAGGGCCGCTGGTGCGGCCTCGATGCCTGGCCGCCGGACGCCGGTGAAAGCCGGACCTTGGTCTTGAACCCGGACCGCCTGGAGGCCGACGCCCGGCCGGAGCAGGCCCTGGTGGTGCGCACGCCCCTGACCTGCGGCCTGGCGTCCGGCGAGTGGTGCCCGCTCGATTCCGGTGGCGAGGGTCCCGAGTTTCAAATGGATCAGCGTGCCGACGATGCGCTGTCGCTCTGCTTCGACAGCGAGCCCCTGACCGAGCCGCTGGAGATCCTGGGCCAGCCGGTTCTGTCGGTCGAACTCAGCAGCGACCGGCCCCAGGCCATGCTGGCGGTGCGGCTCTGCGAGGTGGCGCCCGACGGTCATTCCTCGCGGGTGACTTTTGGCCTCTTGAACCTCTGCCATCGCCACGGTCACGCCGAGCCGCAGGCCCTGACGCCGGGCGAGCGGATCACCGTCGAGCTGCCCCTGAAGATCGTCGCCTACCGCTTCCGCCCCGGCCACCGCATTCGCCTGGCGGTCTCGACGGTCTATTGGCCCATGGCCTGGCCCTCGCCGCGCGGGGTGAGCTTGTCGCTCTTCAGCGGGGTCAGCCGGCTGGCGCTGCCGCTTTGCCCGGCCGAACAGCTCCGCGAACTCGATGTCCCCTTCGAGCCGGCCGAGTCGTCGCCGCCGCTGCCAACGACACGGTTGAGCGAAAGCAAGCTCGAACGCGGCCTGAGCCACGACCTGGCCACCGGGGCCGTCGCCTTCTGGCATGAGGAAGAGAGCGGCACCCAGCGGCTCGAGGACATCGGCCTGGAGGTCGCCCGCAAGGCGTCGGAAATCTACCGGATCGTCGAGGGCGATCCGCTTTCGGCGCGCAGCGAGATGCGCCGCGAGGTCGAACTGCGGCGCGGCGACTGGCGGGTCCGCAACGTCGAGACCACGGTGGTTTCCTGCGACCTGGAGACCTTCCGGGTCGAGGCCAAGCTGGAGGCCTTCGAGGGCGACAGGCCGATTTTCGAGCGCAGTTGGGATCACCGCATCCCCCGCGACCAGCTATGACCACGCCCGATCAGTACAAGGTCCTCTTCGAGCCGCTGCGCATCGGGCCGGTCACCACCAAGAACCGATTCTATCAGGTGCCGCACTGCACCGGCATGGGCTACGAGCTGCCGCACACCCTGGCGGCCATGCGCGCGGCCAAGGCCGAGGGCGGCTGGGGCGTGGTCAACACGGAGTACGCCTCGATCCATCCGACTTCGGACGATGCGCCCTTCCCCTCCTGCAGCCTGTGGGACGAGGACGACGTCCGCGCCATGGCGATGGTCGCCGAGGCGATTCACGACCACGGCGCGCTGGCCGGCACCCAGCTGTGGCACGGCGGCCTCTATGCCGCGAACAAGAGCACCCGCGAGCTGCCGCTGTCGCCCTCGGGCGGGCCGATCGCCTACCTCAATCCACTTCACGCCCGGGCCATGGACAAGACCGATATCAAGGACCTCCGGCGCTGGCAGGTCGAGGCCGCCAGGCGCGCCGAGCGGGCCGGTTTCGACCTTATCTACGTCTATGCCGGCCACGCCTATCTGCCCTTCCAGTTCATCACCCCGCGCTTCAATCAGCGCAGCGACGAGTACGGCGGCAGCCTGGAGAACCGGGTCCGGCTGTTCCGCGAGATGATCGAGGAGACCAAGGAAGCGGTCGGCGACAAGTGCGCCGTGGCGGTGCGCTTCGCGGTCCACGAGTTCCAGGTCGAGGGCGGCCTGCGCAGCGACGCCGAGGGCCGCGAGGTGGTCGAGATGCTGGCGGAGTTGCCCGACCTCTGGGACGTCAACATCAGCGACTACCGTAGCGATTCCGGGACCTCGCGCTACTTCGCCGAGGGCAGCCAGGAAGAGTTCACCAGCTTCGTCAAGCAGGTCACCACCAAGCCGGTGGTCGGCGTCGGGCGTTACACCTCGCCCGATGCCATGGTCTCGGCGATCCGGCGCGGCGTGCTCGATCTGATCGGCGCGGCGCGGCCCTCGATCGCCGACCCCTTCCTGCCCAAAAAGATCGAACAGGGCCGACTCGACGATATCCGCGAGTGCATCGGCTGCAATATCTGCCGCGCGACCTTCAAGGCCTGCAGCCCGATCCGCTGCACCCAGAACCCGACCATGGGCGAGGAGTATCGCCGCGGCTGGCACCCGGACCGCATCCGGCCCAAGGCCTCGGACCGGCCGATCCTGGTGATCGGCGCCGGGCCGGCCGGGCTGGAATGCGCCATGGCCCTGGGCGACCGTGGCCACGACGTCACCCTGTCCGAGGCCGGCGGCACGGTCGGCGGCCACATCAACCTGGCCGCGGCCCTGCCCGGGCTGGCCGCCTGGGGGCGGGTGCGCGACCACCGCATGACCCGCATCGGCCAGATGGCCAATGTCCGGCTCTACCTGGAGAGCCGCCTCGAGGCCTCGGACATCCTGGAGTTCCAGGGCAGCCGGGTGGTGCTGGCCACCGGCGCGCGCTGGCGCGCCGACGGCGCCGGGCGCAGCAGCCGCGGGCCGATCCCCGGCTGCGGCGAGACCACGGCCCCCGGCGAGACCACGGCCCCTGGGGCCGTCCTGACCCCCGAGGCGGTGCTGGCCGGCGCGCCGGTCGCCAGCCCGGTGGTGATCTTCGACGACGATCACTACTACATGGGCGCCGGTCTGGCCGAAATGCTCCGGGCCCAGGGCCACGATGTCACCTTGGTGACCCCGGCGCCCGAGCCGGCGAGCTGGACCATCTGGACCGACGAGCACCACCTGCTGGCGCCGCATCTCTACAAGCTCGGGATCGGCATCGAGGTTTCTCACAGCCTGGTCGCGCGCCAGGAAGGGGCCGTCGAGATCGCCTTTTCGCCGACCGGCGCGCGCAGGCAGATCGACTGCGCCAGCCTGGTACTGGTGACCTCCCGGACCCCGGATCGCCGTCTCTACGACGCCTTGATGGCCCGGCCCGAGGCTCTGGCGGCGGCCGAGATTTCGCTGCCGGTCTGTCTCGGCGATGCCCAGGCACCGGGCCTGACCGCCGACGCGGTCTATGCCGGGCACCGCTATGCCGAGGAGCTGGACGTGGGCGATGCCGGCCCGCTGGTGCGCCGCGAGCGCGTTCTGCCGGCGGCTAAAGCCGCGCCATGACGGGACGCAGGGGACGCCACAGGCCCAAGGGCCGCGACCGCGGAAACGCCGTCCAACAGTTGCCCTGGCGCCGGGTCACCAACCCCTACGAGCCGATCCGCGTGCTGCGCCCGGAAGCGGTCGAGGCCATTCACAATGCGTCGATGGAGGTGCTGGAGCGGCTCGGCATCGAGTTCCTCGACCGGCGCGCCCTGGAGCTTCTGGAGGCCGCCGGCGCCACGGTCGATCAAGACAGCCGGATGGTGCGCTTCGACCGGGCCCTGGTGATGGCGGCCATCGACAAGGCGCCCAAGACCTTCACGCTCTTCGCCCGCAACCCCGAGCGCAATGTCTTGCTCGGCGGCAACCACATCACCTTCGATTCCGTGGGCGGGCCGCCCAACGCGAGCGATCTGGCGGGCGGCCGGCGGTCTGGCAACTTCGAGGACTTCAACAACTTCGTGCGTCTGGTCCAGAGCCTGAACGTGCTGCATCTTTGCGGCGGCGCGCCCATCGCGCCGATCGAACTGAACGCCGAAACCCGCCACCTGGACTGCAACCTCGCCTACCTGAACCTGACCGACAAGGCCTGGCACGCCAGCGGGTTGGGGCGCCGGCGCATGGCCGATTCGATCGAGATGCTGGCCATCGCGCGCAACAAGACGCGACGCGAGATCGCCGCCGAGCCGGGGGTCTACACCACGATCAACGCCAACTCGCCGCGGCGCTTCGACGGGCCCATGCTGGAGGGTCTGATGGAGGCGGTGGAGAACGGCCAGGCGGTCTCGATCACGCCCTTCACCCTGGCCGGCGCCATGAGCCCGCCGACCATCGTCGGCTCCCTGGTGCAGCAGAATGCCGAGGCCCTGGCCGGGATCGCCTTTGCCCAGATCGTGGCGCCGGGGTCGCCCTGCATCTATGGCGGCTTTACCACCAATGTCGATATGAAGACCGGGGCGCCGGCCTTCGGCACGCCGGAGTACGCCAAATCCACCCTGGCCGCCGGGCAGATCGCGCGGCGCTATGGCCTGCCCTATCGCTCCAGCAACACCAACGCCTCCAACGCCCCCGACGCGCAGGCCGCCTACGAATCCGGCATGTCGCTCTGGGCCTCGGTCATGGGGCACGCCAATCTGGTCCATCACGCCGCCGGCTGGCTCGAGGGCGGGCTGACGGCCTCCTTCGAGAAGGCGGTGATCGACGCCGAGATGCTGCAGATGATGGCCGAGTTTCTGCGCCCCCTGGAGGTCGATGAAGGCTCGCTCTCGGTCGAGGTGATCGCCGAAATCGAACCCGGCGGCCACTTCTTCGGCTCGTCCCAGACCATGGAGATTTACGAGACGGCCTTCTATTCGCCGATGCTGTCGGACTGGCGCAACTTCGAGACCTGGCAGGAAGACGGCGCCCAGACGGCGACCGACCGCGCCGGCAAGGTCTGGCGCCAACTGCTGGACAACTACGAACCGCCGGAACTGGACCCCGCCGCCGCGCGGGAGCTGCAGGCCTTCGTGGCGGCGCGCAAGAAGGAAGAAGGGGTGTCATCATGAAGATCGTCGACAGCTTTCCGCGCAAGGTCAAAGAGCTGGAGGAAGGGATCTGGATTCCGCTGACCTCTGGCCACCGGCTGGCGGCGCGGATCTTGTTGCCCGAGGATGCCGAGGCCGACCCGGTGCCGGCGCTTCTCGAATACCTGCCCTACCGCAAGCGCGACCAGACCCGGGGCGGCGACGAGCCCAAGCACCGTTATCTGGCCGGCCATGGCTATGCCGCGGTTCGGGTCGATATGCGCGGCGCCGGCGATTCCTTCGGCGTGATGCACGACGAGTACAGCCAGCAGGAACAGGACGACGCCCTGGAGGTGATCGCCTGGCTCGCCGCCCAGCCCTGGTGCAGCGGCAAGGTCGGCATGTTCGGTATCTCCTGGGGCGGCTTCAACGGGCTGCAGGTCGCCGCGCGCCGGCCGCCGGCTCTGAAGGCCATCATCACCTCCTGCTCGACGGACGACCGCTACACCGACGACATGCACTACATGGGCGGGTGCCTGCTGAACGACAACATGGACTGGGGCACCACCTTTTTCTCGATCCTGCCGCTGCCGGGCGACCCGGTGATCATGGGCGAAGGCTGGCGCGACAACTGGATGGAACGCCTCGCCGAAGTGCCCTGTCCGATCGAGACCTGGCTGAACCACCAGCACCGCGATGCCTACTGGAAGCACGGCTCGGTGAACGAGGACTTTGGCGCCATCGAGATTCCAGTCTTCGCCGTCGGCGGCTGGCTCGATGGCTACTCCAACGCCATCTTCCGCCTGCTGGCCAATCTCGACGTGCCCCGGCTCGGTCTGATCGGGCCCCACGGCCACCAGTGGGGTCATTCCGAGCGCGCGCCCGGACCGGCCATCGGCTTCCTCCAGGAGAGCCTGCGCTGGTGGGATCACTGGCTGAAGGACCGGCCGACCGGTATCATGGACGAGCCGATGTTGCGGGTCCTGATGGAGGAGGACCTGCCCGCCGCCCCCTGGTATGCCGAAGCGCCCGGACGCTGGGTCGGCGAGACGGTCTGGCCCAGCCCGCGCATCGCGCCCGCGACCTTCCACCTGAATGCCGACGGCCTGGGTGACACCGCGGGTGGCGAGACCCTGTTGGTCAACGCCTCGCCGCAGACCTGCGGGCTGGATGGCGGCGAATGGTGCCCCTATGGCACCGGCGGCAGCGGGCCGGACTTTCCCGGCGACCAGCGTTCCGACGATGGCGCCTCGCTCTGCTTCGACGGCGCGCCCCTGACCGAGACTTTGGAGATTCTCGGTGCTCCGGTGGTCGAGCTGGACCTTGCCGTCGACCGTCCCTCGGCCTTCGTCGCGGTGCGCTTGAACGACGTCAAACCGGACGGCTCGGTGGCGCGGGCCACCTATGGCATCCTCAACCTGACCCACCGCGACGGCCATGAGAGCCCGGTGGCGATGACGCCGGGCAAGCGCACCCGGGTGCGCGTTCAGCTCAACGATATCGCCTATGCCTTCAAACCCGGCCACCGGATACGGATCAGTGTCTCGACCACCTACTGGCCGATGATCTGGCCCTCGCCGGAGGTCGTGACCCTGACCCTCTTCGCCGGGGCCGGTACGCTGACCCTGCCGGTCCGCCCGGCGGGCGAGGGCGAGCCCGCGGTGGCCGCCTTCGCCGGGCCCGAGGAAGGACCGGCCATGGCGGCGACCGTCATCGAGCCGGGGCAGGTGACCAACCGCATGGAGCGCGACCTGGCGACGGGACGGGTCGAAATGCTGGCCGAACGCGGCTCCGGTCTCGCCCGCATCGAGGACCACGGCATGGTGGCCGGCTTTCGCAACTCGCGCGAACGCACGACCATCACCGCGGGCGACCCTCTGTCGGCCGAGACCGAGATGCGCTTCGAGAATCGATTGGAGCGGGGCGATTTCCGGGTGCGCATCGACGCGCGGACCCGGCTGCGCGCCACCAAGGAAACCTTTCTTTTGACCGCCGACCTGGATGTCTGGGAGGGCGAGGAGCGCATCCTGGCCCGGTCATGGAACTGCCCGATCCCGCGGCAACTTGTTTGAGGGCCCGGCTTGTTCGACGGCCCGGCTTGTTTGGTGGCCGGCAAGCGTGCTTGGATCGGAATTGAGAAGATAGGGAGAGTGGCGATGCTGTCAGCGAGTGAAATCCTGGACCCCCGGCTCTACGAAAGCACCCGGCGGCCCCTGCTGGAGGCGGAGACCCTGCCCGGGCACTGCTACACCTCGGAGGCGTTCTATCAGCGCGAGGTCGAGGGCATCTTTCTCAAGACCTGGAACTTCATCGGCCGGGTCGACCGCGTCCCCAGTCCCGGCGACTACTTCGCCTTCGAGTTCGTCGGCGTGCCGGTGGTGGTGCTGCGCGACAACGAGGGCAAGGTGCGGGCCTTCGCCAACACCTGCCGGCATCGCGGCGCCAAGATCGCCTGCGGCGAGGGCAACAAAAAGAACCTCTCCTGTCCCTATCATTCCTGGACCTACAAGCTGGACGGGACGCTGGACTTCGTGCCCGAGATGGACCAGGCAGTCGGCTTCGACAAGTCGAACTACAATCTCATCGAGCTGCGCCTGGAGACCTGGGCCGGGTTCCTGTTCCTGAACTTCGACAAGGAGGCCGACTCGCTGGCGGCCCATCTGGGCGACCTGCCGGCCCTGATGGAGTCCTACGGCTTCGAGCGCATGCGCTGCACCCGCCGCGCCGAGTACCAACTGGCCTGTAACTGGAAGGTCTACGTGGAAAACGCCATGGAGTCCTATCATGTGCCGACGGTGCACCTGAAAACCCTGCAGCGGCAAAAGCGCGACCACAATCCGCCGATCCTGCCGGAACGAGGAGAGTTTAGCGGCCTCTTCACCCGCCACGAAGGCTCACGCGCGCTGCTGCCGGGCATGAAGGGCTTTCCCTTCATCCCGACCCTGAAAGGCGACGCGGCGGCGGGCACCTACTACATTCTGATCAATCCCAGCACCATGTTCGGCTGCACCTACGACTGCATGTGGTGGCTTGAGCTGCATCCGGAAGGGCCGGGGCAGAGCAAGCTGATCGTCGGGTCCTGTTTTCCCGAGGACACCGTCGCCCGGGACGATTTCGAGGAGCTGGTGCAGAATTACTACCGCCGCCTCGACATCTCCATCGCCGAGGACAACGAGATCTCCGACCAGCAGCAGATCGGCCTATCCTCGCCCTTCTGTCTGCCGGGACGCTTTTCCCACATGGAGCCGCTGGTTCACGTGATCGACAACTGGGTTCTGGATCGGGTGATCGGTGCCGCCTGATCGCACAAAATGGCGGCTTCACGTTGCCGCGCTGTCATCGCAACCCGAGCTCTTCTGGGTGACCGAGGACCGCGTCGCCGCGGCCCGCAAGCGGCACCCGGAAGGTGCCCGCCTCCTGACCGTGGACTGGAGCTGGGACCACGAGGGGCTCGAGGCCGGTGTCGGCCCGGCCGACATGATGATCGGCTGGCGCTTTCCGGCGCTCGACTGGCGCCGCGCCGCGCCGCGCCTCAAGTGGATCCAACTGACCGGCGCCGGCAGCGAACACCTGCGGCCCTTCGACTGGCTGCCGCGCGGCGTGGCGCTGACCAACAACAGCGGCGTCCATGCGCCCAAGGCCGCCGAGTTCGCCGGCACGGCGATCCTGATGCTGAACAACCGGGTGCCGGCCATGGCGACGGCCCAGCGCCAGCGCCGCTGGGAGAAGAACTTTTCCAGCACGATCGACGGCAAGACGGTTCTCCTGCTCGGCCTCGGGGCCATCGGCGGCGCCGTGGCGCAATGGGTGAAACAGCGTCTGGGGTTGCGGGTCGTCGCGGTGCGCCGCTCCGGGCGTCCGCACCGCTTCGCCGACAAGGTGGTGCCGCCCGAGGCCCTGGACAGCGTCCTGCCGGCGGCCGACTTCGTTGTCGTGACGACACCCCTGACGGCGGAGACCGAGGGCCTGTTGGACCGCCGCCGCCTGGCGCTGATGAAGCCCGGCGCCAGCCTGGTCAACCTCGGGCGCGCCCGGGTGATCGACTACGAGGCCCTGGCCGGGCGCCTGGCCGCGGGCCATCTGAGCGGCGCGGTACTTGACGTCTTCGATCCCGAGCCGCTGCCGCGGTCCTCGCCGCTCTGGACCACCCCGAATCTGATCGTCTCCGCCCACTGCACCTCGGACGACACCGAGAACTACATCGCCCGCACGCTCGATCTCTTCTTCGACAACTTCGCCCGCCTGCGCGCCGGCCGCCGCCTGAAGAACCGCATCTCGACGCGAAAGCAGTACTAGGCAGGACTTGGCCGGACTGTTCGGTTTAGGTGAGGTCTTCCAGTTCCAGATGGTCCGGCCAGACCGACAAATCCGGTTGGACCACGAATTTCTGGCGGATGGTGCCGGGCCCCTCAACGCGTTTCATCCATTTCTTGTTGGCGGCCGACGCCGTCAAGCTGATCCGCAACCATATCGGCACGGCATAGATGTTCTCAAACTTTATCAATAGGTTGTAGTGTGTGGGCCGACGTCGCGAGGACCCACCCTTGCTCCTGCTTTCCTTGGCGTAGTCGACGATTTCACCGGTCAATCTGTGTCCCGGCGTAATCTTGTCAGGCAAGGGCGTTACCAACTCGGATCGAAATTTCTTCTGGAGCCGTTTTCGGTTGTTGGTGGAGCCCCAAAAAGCCAAGGCCGTCAGGGCTGCGAGCGTAGACAGCACGACCATGAAGGCGGTGTTGTGCTCGGCCCAGAGCCACGAAACAGCGGTCACGAAGGTGGACTCTCCATGGAACGTTTCCGTTTCCGGGACGACCTCTTCCAGGTAAGTGCCGAAAACGCCGAGGGCCACTAACACTAAAAAAAATAGCAATGCCCACTGAACGAAGACGGACGCTATTGCCGATGACACCCCAAAGGCTTTGGTTTTGAGCACATCTTCAGGGCGATGGCCGTACTGAATCACGGTCTCGGTTTTGAGGTCGAACAAGCTGTCGAAGAACCATTTCGTTTGATCGTAGGTATCCCCAATGGTGGCAATGGGGCGCTTCAGACTGTCCGAAAAATCATAGAAGTAGGGGCCGTTATCCAAGTTTTTTCCCAGGTGTACGTAAGTTCTCTCAGCGCCAAAGTGGGCGGCATAAAACATCTTCAGGAAATCGACAAACAACAGGGAGTGGGTGAAGGCGAGGACCAGCGTCAGGATCAGAATGGCGATGGAGTAGGAGCTGTTGCCCCACCAATAGCTAAGGACTTCGGTCCCGCCTGTTCCTAATGTGGAGTCGCAGAAAATCTCGAACAGCGCGTACATGAAGATGGGAACTGCCAAAAGCAGAAAGAGGGAGTATCGGCTAAATCTTGGTTTTGCTGACGGAGTGTCGGTCGTTTTTTTCGCCACGAATGCCGTGAGTGCCTGCAACGCGATGACGACGACGATCAAGAGACCGCCACCGATGCCGGCAAATACCGGGTAGAGCCCATCCATCTCGTCGAAGTGTGATCGTCCCGTCACCGTAAAGGTGCCCCACGCGCCGAAAGCCATGCCGATCAAGGCAATGAGCGCGAGAACAAACTTGGCCACCTTCATCGATGGGCTATGGATGACTATGTTCCTCTCATGAGAGCGGATGCGTCCTGGTGCCGGGCTTCTTTCTGGAGAGAGGGCTGTGCTGCGGCCGATCCGACCGGACCAGGCTACAGAAAATCCGACTCGCGCAGCTCGATCACGGTCGGTTTGTCCAGGGTCAGGGCCTGGGTCAGGGCGCTTCGCAGGTCGTCCAGATTCTCCGGACAGCAGGCCTCGCAACCAAACGAACGGCCCAGGGCGACGAAGTCGGGATTGGTCAGCTCGACGCCGATCTCGGCCTGGCCCCTGGCGCGCATGTCATCGCGGATCTGCCCGTAGCCGGCGTTGTTCCAGACGATGACCGGCAGGCCGAGCCGCTGGTCCACCGCGGTCGCCAGGTCGGGCAGGGTGAAGAGGAAACCGCCATCGCCGGCGATGGCGATACCCGGGCGCGCGGGGTCGGCCAGCTTGGCGCCGATGGCCGCCGGCAGACCGTAGCCGAGCGTGCCGTAGCCCACCGGGAACAGCCATGACCGGTCCCGGTAGCAGGGAAACTCGATCGAGCCGGTGTAGGCCAGCTGGGTCGAATCGGCGCCGATGAAGGCGTCGCGCGGCAGGACCTGGCGCAGCACCTCCAGCACCTTGATGTGGCCAAGTTGCTTGTCGGTGCGCAGTTCCGCCGCCGCGGCCCGGGCGTCGTCAAGGGTACTCCCGGACCAGTGACCGCGGCTGTCGTTGTCCGGCGGCCCCAGGGCCTCGAGCAGTGCCGCCACGGTGAGGCCCACGTCGCCCAACAGGGCGGCATCGAGCGGATAGTCGCGGCTCAGGGCCACCGGGTCGATATCGACCCGCACCAGCCGGCCACCCATCGCCAAATGCTTTTGCCAGTGGTCGGTCGGGGCGATCTCGGTGCCCAGGGCGACCACCAGGTCGGCCTCGCGCAGCAGAGCCAGACCCGGCTCGCGGCGCAGGGCAAAGCCGAGGCAGAGCGGATGGTCCTCGGCCACCACGCCCTTGCCGGCCCGGGACTGGATGACGGCGGCGCCGAGCCGCTCGGCCAGGCGGGTGATGGCCTCGCCCTGGCCATAGCAGCCGCCGCCGACCAGGAAGACCGGCCGCTCGGCCGCGGCCATTATCTCCACGGCCCGCGCCAGGGCCGGCCCGGCGGCGGCCGTCGCCTGCGGCAGGTTGCGCGGCGTCGGGTCGAAGTCGGCCGGCGCGGCCAGCACGTCGATGGGGATTTCGATGTGCACCGGTCGCGGCCGCGCGGAGGCGAAGAGCGAAAAGGCACGGGCGATCAACTCGGGCACCTGGGCGGGACTGCGCGCGGTGGCGCTGAACCCGGTCAGCGGTGCCATGGCCGCCTGCTGCGAGGTCATCTCGTGCAGTTCGCCGCGCCCCATCCCCAGGCCCTCGCTGCCCTGGACGCTGGAGACGATGAGGCTGGGAATGGAATCGGCATAGGATTCGGCGATGGCGGTGGCCGCGTTGGTCACCCCGGGCCCGGAAATCAGCAGGCTGAGCGCCGGCCGGCCGCAGGCCCTGGCATAGCCGTCGGCCATGAAGGCGGCGCCTTGTTCGTGGCGCACCGTGACATGGCGCAGGCCGAAGCGGTCGAGCCCGCGGTAGAGGTCCAGGGTGTGGACGCCGGGAATGCCGAAGGCGATGTCGATCCCGTAGGCCTTCAAAAGGCCGATGGTGGCCTCGCCGCAGGTCATCTCGCTCATGGCTGTTCCCCCTCTCGAGTCCTCGCCCCGATCCGGCTACCAGATCGGCTTGCCGCTGCCCGGCAGGCCCAAACTGTCCCAAATGGCGCTCACCTTGTCGACCACGGCTTGGTCCATGGCGATTTCGCGGCCCCACTCGCGCTTGGTCTCGGGCGGCCACTTGTTGGTGGCGTCCAGGCCGATCTTGGAGCCGAGGCTTTCCTCCGGCGAGGCGAAGTCGAGGTAGTCGATCGGGGTGTTTTCGATCAGGGTGATGTCGCGCGCCGGGTCCATGCGCGTCGAGATCGCCCAGACCACCTCTTTCCAGTCGCGCGCGTCGATGTCCTGGTCCACGACGATCACCCACTTGGTGTACATGAACTGGCGCAGATAGGACCAGACCCCCATCATCACCCGCTTGGCGTGGCCGGGATAGGCCTTCTTCATCGAGACCACCGCGACCCGGTAGCTGCAGCCTTCCGGCGGCAGCCAGAAGTCGACGATCTCGGGAAACTGCTGCTGCAGCAGTGGGATGAAGACCTCGTTCAGGGCCTCGCCCAGGACCGAGGGCTCGTCCGGCGGGCGGCCGGTGAAGGTCGAGAGGTAGATCGGGTCGCGCCGCATGGTGATGGCCGTGACGGTGAAGACCGGAAAGGACTCGACCGCGTTGTAGTAGCCGGTGTGATCGCCGTAGGGACCCTCGTCGCGGTAGTCCCGCAGCGAGACCTCGCCCTCCAGCACGATCTCGGCGCTGGCCGGCACCTTCAGGGGCTGGGTCTTGCAGCCTACCAGCTCGACCTTCTGGCCGCGCAGCAGGCCGGCGAACTGATACTCCGAAAGGGTGTCGGGGACCGGCGTGACGGCGGCGATGATGGTCGCGGGGTCGGCGCCGATCACGGCGGCGGCGGGCAGGGGCTCGGGCCGCTCGTTCTTCCAGCGGGCGTGATGCTGGGCGCCGCCGCGGTGCTTCAGCCAGCGCATCAGGGTCTGGTTCCGCCCGGTCACCTGCATGCGGTAGATGCCCAGGTTGAAGTCGTCTTCCTTGCCCGAGCCGGGGCCTTTCGTGACGACAAGCGGCCAGGTGATCAGCGGCGCCGGCTCGCCGGGCCAGCAGGTCTGCACCGGCAGACGGCCGAGGTCGATCTCCTCGCCCTGCAGGACGATGTCCTGCACCGGGCCGTAGCCGACGGTCTTCGGTTTCATGGCCAGGGCGCTCTTGACCAGCGGCAGGCTCGCCATGGCTTCCTTAAGCGAGCCGGGCGGTTCGGGCTGGCGCAGGAAGGCCAGGGTCTCGCCGATCGCACGAAGTTCGTGGGGCTGGCGCTCCATGCCCCAGGCGACCCGCTCGACGGTGCCGAAGAGATTGGCCAGCAGCGGCATTTCGTAGGCGCTGCCGTCGGCCCGCACCGGCTTTTCGAAGAGCACGGCGGGCCCTGCTTCGGCCAGCAGGCGGGTCTGGATTTCGGTGACCTCCAGGTCGGGCGACACCGGTTGGGCGACGCGCACCAGGCGGCCCTCGCGCTCGAGCCGCGCCATGAAGTCTCGCAGGGAATCGTAGGCCATGGCGCTCCGCCCTCGGTCGTCGTCGTGGTTTCTCTAACAGCGCCCGCGGGCAAGGCCAAGGCCGGCAAGTTTTGCCGGGCGGCAGTTTCGATCCGGCAAGAGCGGCCGGACCCGTCCTGTCGGGTCAGGGACGTTAACTAAGATTGCCCAATCGTGACCAGGGATTTGCGCTCTTGGCATCGCTGTTGCTGAGGACAGGTCAGGTGCGCTTTTAGCCCGATGCGGCGGAGTACGAAGGAGAATTCATGGAGATCGACGGCAAGGATCGAGGGCTTCCGCTCCCGCCGGGCCCGCAGCAGCCGGCCCTGGCCGCGCCCAAGGGAGAGCGGGGACGCAGCCTCCTGGAGCCGCAGGGGGAGACCCGCCGCAGCACCTTTCAGTCCCGCGACGGCGATTCAACCGCCCGGCCGGCGCCAACGACAGACCCCGAAACCCAAGGCTTGCGCCGAACCTTCCTCGCCGTGGCGCGCTTGGCCTTCGAGGCCAAGGGCGGCGGCGAGATCGACCGTGACAAGCTGGAGAAGGGGCTGACGGCGCTGTCGGAGGCGGCCGAACGACTTGGGGTGCCACATCGGGACCGGATCGAAGCGGCGCTTGAGGGCGTCCGGGCCAAGGCCGCCGAAGGTGAGGACATCGATCTTTCAGCCCTGCATCGGATCGTCCTGCATCTGGCCCACTTCGCGCGCAACCATCCCGGTTCGGTGCCGTCGCCCCAGCCCGCCGAGCCGAGCCGGACCGCGGCCGATCCGTCGGGCGAAACGCCCACGTCCGATGCGGCCATCGATATCGTGGTCTAGGTCATGGACAGGCAAACGAATTTGGCGACGGCGACGTCGAGCGGCGAGCCTCTCGGGTCAATGTCTCTCCGCTGGAGCGGGCCGGTCGGTGGCGACAGGCCGGTCGGCCCGCTCGACGCGCAGCATGGTGCCGTCGAGACCGGTGACGCGTACCTTGGTGCCTTCTGGCATGTCCTCGCCCTCGATCTTCCAGATCGTGTCGTCGATCCTGAGCTTGCCCTGCCCGTTGACCACGGCGTCCTCCAGGGTGAAGTGGCGGTCGATGTACTGGGTGCCACGCCGGTTGAGGGACGGCTGGTCGGTTTCGGTGGGTGGCTGGCTCTTTTGGTAGAGGTACCAACCCGCGGCGCTCGACACCGCCAGCAAGGCAAAGAGCAGGAACTGGGCCTCCCACCCGAGGCCGGGAAAGAAAAACAGCACGACCCCGACCACCCCGGCGGCCATCGCCGCCCACAGAAGCGCAAAGGTGCCGGTGACGATTTCGATGCCCAGCAGGACGCCGCCGCCGACCCACCAGTGCCAGAATTCCGCGCTGTTGAGGAGCTCGTCCATCACGGTCAGCTTTCGTCGTCGCCGGACCAGGGTCCCGCGCCAGGAGGCCGCTTGTCGGCCCGCTGAGTCATGGCGTCGCGCGCCAGCTCGGCGATGCCGCCCACCGCACCGATCAGGTTTGTGGCCTCCAGGGGCATGAAGAGGATCTTCTGGTTCTTGGATTCGGCGAACTTGCCGAGCGTCGCGACATACTGCTGGGCGACGAAGTAGTTGAGCGCGTTGATGTCGCCACTGGCCACCGCGGCGGAGACCATATCGGTCGCCTTGGCCTCGGCCTCGGCGGTCCGCTCGCGGGCCTCGGCGTCGCGGAAGGCGGCTTCCTTGCGGCCTTCCGAGGCCAGCACCAGGCCCTGCTTCTCACCCTCGGCCTTGAGGATTTCCGCCTGCCGGAAGCCCTCGGCATCGAGGATGTTGGCGCGCTTCTCGCGCTCGGCCTTCATCTGCCGGGCCATGGCCTCGACCAGATCCTTGGGCGGCGAGATGTCCTTGATTTCGATGCGCGTCACCTTGATGCCCCAGGGCGCGGTGGCGTGGTCGACCACGTTCAGGAGCCTGGCGTTGATGTCGTCGCGCTTGGACAGCAGTTCGTCGAGGTCCATGGACCCCATGACGGTACGCAGGTTGGTCATTGCCAGGTTGAGGGTGGCGAGCTCGAGGTTGTTGACCTCGTAGGCGGCCTTGGCGGCGTCCAGGACCTGGAAGAAGACGACGCCGTTGGCGGTGACCATGGCGTTGTCCTTGGTGATCACCTCCTGGGGCGGGACGTCGAGGACGCTTTCCATCATGTTCATCTTGGCCCCGACGCGGTCGACGATGGGGGTGATCACGTGGAGGCCGGGGCGGAGAGTGCGCGTGTAGCGGCCGAAGCGCTCGACCGTGAATTCCATGCCCTGGGGCACCGCCTTGACGCCCATCATGACGAGCACCACGGCGAGTATGAGTATGGCAATCACGAAGATAGTGAATCCACCGATTTCCGGCATCGCTTCCTCCTCAATCCCTGGCGCCGCGCCTCCGGCTCGACTGCGTGCCGGCGGGGCGCCACGGCCATTATCGCATGCGGCGGTGAGTAGTCGTCCTTTGATTAATCCGACGTAAAGATGTTCGCGACATGATTGCCGAACGGCGAAACGATATCACGGCGAAAAAGAAAAGTCTGCCTGTTCGCCCCAGAATTTCCCGGGGTCCGGGCGGCGGCCATGGGAATGCCCGGCGAGTTTCCACAGTTGCCGCTTTGGATCATGTTGCCAACCCGCAGGAATTCTCAAAAAGGCAACCTGAAGTCGGTAATCATGAAGAGATTTTTTGATTTTGCCGTCGCCATCGTTCGCGATTCATTTGGTGACGTCCTTCCTGCCGAGGCCAGGAAATTTTATCACAACCGGGCCAGCTTGTTTGCCGACTCGTTCTTGTTTTTCTCTTTGTTCACCATTGTCGGCGTGCTTGCAAAGGATGCCACGTTCGCGCTGGTATTTGGTTTTACCGCCGCTGTCTGTTTCATCGGGTGGTGGCTGAGCTCCGGCCGGCGCAAGGCCATCAGTGATGACCACCGGGCGAGGAAATTGCGGTCGCCCAAGATCGTCGAGCGGGCGCTGGACCGGGACCCCTGAGCTGGTCCGTGGCCGGATGGTGCGTGGTCAAAACGAAAGGCCGGGCGTCTGCCCGGCCTTTCGGCGTTCGGTATTTGCCAGCGACGGCGGTTCAGGCGGCGGAGGCGGCCTCGCTCTTGGCCTCGCTCTTGCCGACGGCTTTTTCGTAGTCTTCCATCAATTGCTTGGTCAACTCCGCGGGGACGAAGGTGTGGCCGTCGATCTCTCCCACCGGCGTGACCTCGGCAGCGGTGCCGGTGAGGAAGACCTCGGTGGCCTTGGCGACCTCGTCGGGCATGATGACGCGCTCGACAACCTCGATGCCGCGCTCGCGGGCAAGGTCGATGACCGTGCGCCGGGTGATGCCGTCGAGGAAACAGTCGGGTGTCGGTGTGTGCAATTTTCCGTCGCCGAAGACGAAAAAGATGTTGGCGCCGGTGGCCTCGGCGACCTGGCCGCGCCAGTCGAGCATGAGGGCGTCGTGGTAGCCCTCGGCCTCGACGGCGTGCTTGGACAAGGTGCAGATCATGTAAAGGCCGGCGGCCTTGGCGTGGACGGGCGCGGTCTCCGGGGCCGGGCGGCGCCAGGGCGCGGTCTTCAGGCGAATGCCCTTCATGCGCGCCTCGGGGGAGAAATAGGACGGCCACGGCCAGGCGGCGATGGCGAGGTGAATGGTGTTGGACTGGGCCGAGACGCCCATCATTTCGCTGCCGCGCCAGGCGACGGGGCGGACATAACCGTCGACGATGCCGTTGGCGGCGCAGACCGCGTCGCAGGCGGCGTCGATCTCGGCGACGCTGTTGGGCAGCGCGAAGCCCAGGGTCTGGGCCGACATGACCAGGCGTTCGCTGTGCTCGGTGAGTTTGAAGATGTTGCCGCCGTATACGCGCTCGCCCTCGAAAACCGAGGAGGCGTAATGCAGGGCATGGGTGAGCACGTGGACCCGGGCGTCGCGCCAGGGGACCATCTCGCCGTCGAGCCAGATCTGGCCGTCGCGGTCGTCGAAGTGGGCGCTGGTCATGTAACTTTCTTTCCTTGGTGTCGATAGTGTCGAAATGATCTTGCGTTTGGTACCATTCCTTGGCATATATGTCAACAATGCTGACATAAATTGTTTTCACCGACCCCAGGCAGTGGTAACGAACCCCGATGGAGCAACCCAAACCCACAGGGAACCCCGGTTTTTCCGGCGAAGAGGACCTGCGCCAGGCCATGGAACTGCTGTTCTATGCCTACAGGGATTTCACCGCCGAACCGGACGCCATCCTCGCCCGCTACGGCTTCGGGCGGGCGCATCACCGGGTGATCTACTTCGTCGGGCGCAATCCGGGCATCGCCGTGAACCAGCTTCTCGATATCCTCAGGATCACCAAGCAGAGCCTGTCCCGGGTCCTGAGTCAGCTCATGCGCGAGGGTTTCGTCGAGCGCCGGACCGACGATGGCGACCGCCGGCGGCGGCTGCTCTTCCTCACCACCAAGGGGAGCGATCTGGAGGCCCTTCTCACCGAGCGCCAGAGCGGCCGCATTGCGCGGGCCTACGCCGAGGCCGGCGGCGAGGCAGCGGCCGGTTTCCGGGCGGTGCTGCGGAACATCATCAACGAAGACGACCGCCGGCGGGTCGGCGGCAACGGCGGCGCGGGCGGCGGCGAGTGACGCCGTCGGGCGGCGGGATCACATCCCGCGCTTGCATCGGCGTCCCTATGGTACTATGGGGGCCGGGTGGCGGTTTTGCCCGCGACGGGTTGTCAACGGATATTGGGCATCAGGGATGAACACCGACCTTCCGCACATTCTGGTGGTCGACGACGATGACCGCCTTCGCGAGCTGCTGCGGAAATTCCTGAGCGAGAACGACTTCCTGGTGGAAACCGCAAGCGACGTCGCCGATGCCCGGGCCCGGCTGACCTCGCTGGCCTTCGACCTGATCGTCCTCGATTTGATGATGCCGGGGGAAAGTGGCCTCGATTTCGCCGAGGACCTGCGGCGGACGAACACGGTGCCGATCCTCATGCTCACCGCCATGGGCGAGGGAGAAGACCGCATCGCCGGGCTCGAACGCGGCGCCGACGACTACCTGACCAAGCCCTTCGAACCCCGGGAACTGCTGCTGCGCATCCACAGCATCCTGCGCCGGGTGCCGCGGCGCGCCGAGCCGCCGGCGGAGGTGCGTCTGGGCGACGTGACCTTCGATCCGGCGCGCAACGAGATGCTGCGCGACGGCCGCCCGGTGCGCCTGACCTCGGTCGAGGCGGCGTTGCTCAACGCCCTGGCCGAGCAACCGGGGGCGACACTGAGCCGCGAGGAACTGACCCGGCGCACCGGTGCCAGCGGCGGCGGCCGCGCCGTCGACGTGCAGGTGACGCGGCTGCGGCGCAAGATCGAGCGCGATCCGCGGCTGCCGCGCTACCTGCAGACGGTCCGCGGCAAGGGCTACGTCTTGAGGCCCGACTGAGGGCCGGGCCGGGGGCAGGACGGAGACCATGATCAAACGCTTCCTTCCGCGCAGTCTGCTCGGCCGTTCGCTGATGATCATCGTCACGCCGCTGGTGATCCTGCAGCTGGTCTCGGCCCTGATCTTCTACGAGACCCACTGGGACAAGATCAGCCTGCGCCTGGCCCGCGCCGTCGCCGGCGACATCGCGTCCATCATCGAGGTCCTGCACCAGCAGCCCAATCCCAAGAAGCACAACTGGATCTACAACGTGGCCGCCGCCCATATGGACATGGTCGCCAGCCTGCGCGGATCCGAAATCCTTCCCAACACCGAGATGGAACCCGAGGGGCGCATGGAACGGATCCTCAGCCGCGCCATGCGCGAATACGTGGGCAAGCCCTTCCAGATCGACACCGGGTCCATGGACCGCCACGTGATCATCGACGTGCAGCTCACCGACGCGGTACTCAGGGTCATCACCACCCGCAAGCGGCTGTTCAGCTCCACCACCTACGTCTTCGTGCTGTGGATGGTGGGGACGTCGATGATCCTGTTCGGGGTCGCCACCATCTTCATGCGCAACCAGGTGAAACCGATCCGCCGCCTCGCCGTTGCCGCCGACAACTTCGGCATGGGCCGGGACGTCGAGGGGTTCAAGCTGGAAGGCGCCACCGAGGTACGGCAGGCGGCATCGGCCTTCCTGGTCATGCGCGAACGGATCATGCGCCAGATCAGCCAGCGCACGGAAATGCTGGCCGGCGTCTCCCACGACCTGCGCACGCCGCTGACCCGCATGAAGCTGCAGCTGGCACTCCTCGACACCGAGGACGGCGTCGAGGAGCTCAAGGAAGACGTCGGCGAAATGGAACACATGCTCGACGGCTACCTGGCCTTCGCCCGGGGCGAGGGCGCCGAATCCCCGGCCCCGACCAGCCTCAACGTCCTGCTCGACGAGGTCGCGGCCCAGGCCCGGCGCAAGGGCGGGACCGTGGACCAGCACACCGAGGGCGAGATCACGGTGCCGTTGCGGCCCAACGCCTTCAAGCGCTGCGTCACCAATCTGGTGGACAATGCCATGCGCTACGCCGGCCACGTCTCGGTGCGCGCCGGGCGGCGCGGGGATGCGGTGGAGATCACCGTTGACGACGACGGCCCCGGCATCCCGGCGGACAAGCGCGACGACGTGTTCAAGCCGTTCTTCCGCCTGGAGAGCTCGCGCAACCCGGTCACCGGCGGCGTCGGCCTCGGACTGACCATCGCCCGCGACGTCATCCGCAGCCACGGCGGCGACATCATCCTGGGCGACTCGCCCAACGGCGGCCTCCGGGCGCGGCTCAGACTACCGCTTTAGAGCCCGCGGTTACTTGCAGGGAAAGGTCTCGGAAAGGGCCTCGGCGACGATACTGTGGGCGGTGAAACCGAGGTCGTCGGGATGAGTCTCCATCCATTTCATGACGGCCCGGGTGTGCTGCTTGACGGTGACGTCGGCGGGCACGCACGAGGCGTACCCGTGGACGGCCCCGACGCTGGACATGACGTCGGCGACGGCGGCAACGTATCCGTGGCAGATGCCCTGGTCGGACTTGCACTGGCGAAGCAGTTCCTTGCCGCTGACCAGGGTCGGCCTGGACTCGATGGCCAGCCCCTGGGTGGTCCACAGCAAAATTCCCATCAAGCCGATCACGGCCAGCCGAACGGTACCCGACATTCCATACTCCTTCATCGACTGCCGCGGCCCGACAGGGAGGCGCGGTCAGGAGGGAATCTAGTGGATAAGATTTAACAAATCGTACCCATTCGATTTTCAATGCTGGATACCGGTTGCGGGAAATTACAATTTGCCCACCATCCAAAAAGTTGTATAGCGATGGCGGCGGCCGACAGGGCATAGTAGGGTCCTGCCGTGACGACGATCTGAAATCTCCGACACAAGGAAGATGGTGAGCCATGAGCGACCAGGACATCAGGCTGGGGCGCGTAACCTCGGTATCCGGGGCGACG
>JAJFGK010000163.1 GCA_021776195.1 Kiloniellaceae bacterium
CGTCGCCCTTCAGCAGGCCGGCCAGGTGGCGTGCCGTGCCCTCCAGCTCGTCGGGGGTGGTGGCGCCCATGAAGGAGTAGTGGTAGTCAGCCACCGAGCCGATCTCGCCATCGGCCGCCATCTCGGCCAGACGGTCCAGCGGGAAGACCACGTTGACGTCCTGCTGGAAGCCGGTGCGGTCGAAGTTGCTGGAGATATGGCTCATCACCAGGTCGGCCGCATCGAGGCCGCGCGGGATGACCCGGTAATCGTCGGCGTTGAAATCGAACGGCCGGTCGCCGCGGCGTTGCAGGCCGGCGGTGGAGATGACCGCGACCCGCTGCGCGGCCGGCGCCGGACCGGGGACCCAGGGTGTCGAGTCATAAGTCGGGCAGGCCATCGACGCGAGGGACGAACGTTCGGGCTCTTCGATGTCGGCTAGCCGCACCATGGTGATGGCCCCCCTACCGCCACCGAAAAAATCGTATTCGCTTTCATAAAGGGCTCCTCTGGCGATCAGCTTTTTGTCTGTCTGTTTCGAATCTCACTCATGAAGCGTTCGCGGATCACCACCGGGTTCATCTCGATGACCGGGACTTCGATGTTGCCCGAGTCGCACTTCGCGACGATGACGGTCATGCTGTTGGAATCCAGGGCTTTCCGCAAGACCTCGGCGGTCTCGGCCGCTTCACACTCGATCACGTCATCGCAACCGCAGGCACGGGCGACGGCGGTGAGCGAGGTCTTCATGCCGGCATAGGTCGGCTGGTCGCCGGTCGAGCCGTAGCTGCCGTTGTCGATGATCAGCAGCACGAAGTTGTCGGTGGCGTTGTTGGCCATGGTCGCCAGGGTGGCGAGGTTGGTCAGAACCGACCCGTCGCCGTCGATGGCGATGACCTTTTCCGGCTGCGCCAGGGCCAACCCCAGGCCGATCGACGAGCTGAGCCCCATGGTGCCCAGCATGTAAAAATTGCTCGGCTGGTCGTCGAGCTGGAAAAGCTCCTGCGACGGCAGGCCGATGTTGCAAACCACCAACTGGTCGGTGATGACGGGGATGATGGATGCCAGGATCTCGCTTCTGATCATGCCGCCGACCTCCAAAAGCCGGCGTCGGTCAGGATCGCCGTCGGCTTCTTGCACATCTGGGTGTACTTCAAGATGCCGTCCAGCTCGCCGACCTGATCGGCGTGGCGGAAATGAAAAGTCGGAATGGAAAGCTGGCTGAGAAGCGCCTTGGTGTGCAAGGCCATCTCCACCTGACAGGCGACCTTCTCGCCGACCTCGCCACGATAGCTGATCAGCATCGGCAGGGGGATCTGATAGTACTGAATCAGGGTGGCCAGGGTGTTGATGGTGACACCGATGGCCGTGTTCTGCATGATAATGCAAGGCCGTTTGCCGCCCATATAGGCCCCGGCGCAAAGTCCCATGCCCTCGTCTTCCTTGTTCGAGGGCACATGGAGGATTTCGTTATCCTTCTCGATCGCATCGATGACGCCGGCCAACTGCTTGCAGGGCACCGTGGTCACGAAACGAATATCGTTGTTCTTCAGATCGCTGACGATCCGGCCGCTCAGATCCGATGCCATACCCTGCCAACACCCATTTCCCAGTGGTTTCCCGCAGTCGCCCGGCTGCCTCGGCAACAGCTCTCGACGATCTGTCTCAGCAACCGGCTCGCTTGATAGGACACTATCGGGTTCGCGGCGGCGGTACAACGCCGGGTGGCTCCATTAGGTGCAGTCCGTGTGGTGAAATACGCCTCAAAGGGTGCTTGGCGCTGAGGGCGCAGGCGTCAACGGACTTGACCGGTCACGCAAACTCTTGGACCTTTACGCTCGAATCTTGCGCTTCAATTTCAACCGGACCTATGGGTCCGCGATCAGGGCCGGTATCGGATAGTTCGGGCCGGCCGGATCCGTCTGAAAGGGTGACATGTCCGTAAGGACTAACAGGTCAAGGTCAGGCGCCGATGAGCGTCTCTCGCTCGAGGACTACAAACGCCTCTATGAGCGTTCTGCGATCGGCGTCTTCCGGTCGATCCCGGAGGGCCGCTACATTGCGGTCAATCCGGCTGGCGTGCGGATGCATGGCTACGAGAGCGAAGCCGAGCTGCTTCGGGCGGTCAGGGACATCGCCACCGAGGTCTACGTTCACCCGGAGGACCGCGCGACCCTCCGTGCAACCCTTGAAAATAAAGGGGCCGTTCTCGGATTCGAGTGCGAGATTTATCGCCACAAGACGGGGGAGCGCTTCTGGGCCCGGCAGAACATTTGGCGGATCACGGGCGAAGATGGGCGGCTACGCTTTTTCGAGGGTCACGTCGAGGACATCACCGAACGCAAACGAGCGGACGAGGAGCAGATTAGCCGAATCGAGGCGCGGCTCCTCGAGGCGGTCGAGTCCATTCCCGACGGGTTCATCCTGTTCGACGCCGAGGATCGTCTCGTGCTCTGCAACCAGCGCCACCGGGAATTTTATGCTTTGCACACCGATGCGCTGGTCCTGGGTCAGCGCTTCGAGGACATGCTGCGCATCGGTGTTTACCGTGGCGAATTCCCGGACGCCATTGGGCGCGAGGAGGATTGGATCGCCGAGCGGATGCGCCACCATCGCGATCCGAGCGGCCCCATCGTGCAGCGCCTGTCCGACGGCCGCTGGCTCCGCGCCGAGGAACGGCGGACCCGCGAAGGCGGCTTCGTCGGAATGCGGACCGACATCACAGAGCTGAAGAAGACCGAGCTTGCTCTCAAGGAGAACGAACAGCGTTTCCGCGACTTCGCCGAAGCCGCGGCCGACTGGTTCTGGGAGACGGATGCGGACCTGCGCTTCACATCTGTGTGGGAGTACGGCGTGCGGAGTGTCGGGGTCCCGCCGGTGTGGCACTACGGCAAGACACGCGCGGACATAGTGGGCGAGTACTTTGATCGCTCGACCTGGGACGAGCATTTTCAGGCGTTGAAGGAGCACCGACCCTTCCGCAATTTCGAGTATCTGCGAGTCGGGGAAAACATCGAGCCGAAGTGGCTTCGCGTAAACGGCATTCCGCGATTTGACGCAGAGGGCAACTTCATCGGCTATCGCGGGACTGCCGCCGATATCACCGATCAGAAACATGCCGAGGAAAAGCTGCGCGCCAGCGAAGAGCAGCTTCGTCAAGCCCAAAAAATGGAAGCCGTGGGTCAATTGACCGGCGGCATCGCGCACGACTTCAACAACCTTCTCGCTGTCATCCAGGGTAACGCCGAACTGCTAGCCGCCAGAGCGGAGATCGACGCGTCCCTGACAACACCAATCCTAAGCGCGACGGCGCGCGGGTCGGACTTGACCCAGCGCCTGTTGGCCTTCTCGCGTCAGCAGCCCTTGCGTCCGCGAGCGGTCGATCTCGGCGCGCTGGTCTCGGGGATGTCCGACCTCCTGACCCGAGCCCTGGGCGCCACGATCGAGGTTGAAAATAGCATTGCCCCGGACCTTTGGTATGCCTTGGCAGACCAGAGCCAAGTCGAGAATGCGCTTCTGAATCTGGCTCTCAACGCCCGTGACGCCATGCCGCACGGCGGGACACTGACAATCCGTTGCGCCAATGCCACATTGGACGAGGCCGCCGCGGCCGGCATTCCGGAGATGGAAGCCGGCGACTATGTCACTTTGGCAGTCGGCGATGTGGGGACCGGCATGAGCGACGCGGTGCAGATGCAGGCATTCGAGCCCTTCTTCACCACCAAGGAGGTTGGCCGCGGCAGCGGCTTAGGACTGTCGATGGTCTATGGTTTCGCCAAGCAGTCCGGCGGCCATGCGATCATCGCCAGCGAGCCTGGCGAGGGCACGACCGTCACACTCTATCTGCCCCGCGGCGGGCGCGTGGCGCCACGCAACGACCCGGACTGGGAACCCGGCATCGCGGCGACCCAGGGCGAGACTATTTTGCTGGTCGAGGACGACCTCGATGTCCGCGACCTCGTCGCCCGCATGCTGGACGGGCTCGGCTACCGGATCGTCGATGCGCCGGACGCCACGACAGCGCGCCGGGTTCTGGCCTCCGGGAAGCTGCCCGACCTGATGCTGTCGGATGTGGTGCTGCCAGGCGGCACCAGTGGACCGGAGTTCGCCCTGGAGGCCCGCCGGCACCATCCCGGCTTGAAGGTCATCTTCATGTCGGGCTATCCCGCGGAGGCCGTCGGCCGCGAGGGGTTTCTCGGCGGTGACGCGGTCCTGCTCACCAAACCCTTTAAGCGAAGTCAACTGGCGGAGGCCCTGCGCGATGCCCTGTCCTGACCCCTCGGAAATTCAGCCGAGCAGCGGACGCAGTTCCTCGGGGACGACGATGTTGGCGATCTGCTCCATCGAGGGGTCGTCGCTGTCGCGGCAGAGATCGCTGATCGCCGCCAGGACCCTGGCCGCGGTGGTCTGGGTCCAGAACCACCGGTCCAGTTCGGCCGGCGGAACGGGTCCCGGCTGCGCCATTGCGGCCTCGTAGCAAAAGGCCTTCAGATCGTCGCCGGCGAGCCGAACCGCTTCACCGTAGGGGAGATCCGGGCGCGGATTGGGTGGTGACTGGCCCTCTGCGACCGCCACCAGGAAGTCGGCGACCGCCTCCTGGGCGAGACCGCTGGGGCCGACGGTCGTCCGCCCGCGCCGCTCCCGCCCGATATCGTACCAGGTCCGCAGGGTCTGGAGCTCGCGCCGCAGATCTTCGGCCAGAGAGGGCGGGCCGTCGTCGTTGGGTGGAAAGGAGACCGGACAAACCCAGCCCTCGCCATCATCCCCGCCGCCGCCCGTGGGCGGGACGTCCTCGGGGTAGTCGACCAGGAGCGGACCGGCGGGTGCCTCCAGCAGGGCCAACAGAGCGCGCAGGACGCGTTTTTGAAAGGCCGGGTCGTCGGGCAGACCGAGCGGCCGACCCAGCATGAAGGGCACCCAGAGCGCCCGGGGCGGCCGCATGACGGCGGTATGTTCGCGCACCAGGCTGATCTGTGCCGTCGCCAGCCCCTCCTCTTCCAGAACCTGTCCGAGCCCGCCCACGGCGCGCGTGCAGAAAGGTCAAACCGGAAGCAGGAGAACCGCAGTGACCTTGTCGCCTTTCAAGTGTCCGGCCAGTTGGCGGGTCCGTGCCGCCATCGCCTCGGGCGCGGTCGCGCCCATGAAGGAGTAGTGATAGGCGGCGACCGAGCCGATCTCGCCCTCGGCCGCCATCTCCTGCAGGCGCTGCAGCGGAAAGGCCACGTTGTAATCCTGCTGGAAGCCGCTGCGGTCGTAGTTCTGCGAGATGTGGCTCATCACGATATCGGCGGGGTCGATATCGCCCGGGATCACCCGGTAGTCGTCGGCGTCGAAATCGAACGGCCGGTCGCCGCGCCGCTGCAGACCGGCGGTGGTGACGATGGCGACCCGGCGCGCGGCCAGCGGCGGCCCGGTGACCCATGGCTCGCTGGGCGCCGGCTGGCACTCGAGCTCGGCGACGTAGGTCCGCATCGGCTCGGCGATGTCGGCTAACCGGGCCATGGCGTGGCTCCCTCAGGTGGGCTCGTCTGCATTGTCGGTCTCCCCCAGGAATGGCGGAAGGAAGTGGGTGTCGAACCCACCAGGCACGCTCGGCGCCCCTCGACGGGTTTGAAGCCCGCGCCCATCACCGGACAGGTCTTCCCTCCAGGGCCGAGGCTAGCTATCGCTAGCTGTTCGATCAAGAGTCGGTCGCGCCGAACAGATCGTTAGCGCGGGCCAGGAGACGACGGCCCGCCCCCTCGCGCCGGGTCAGGCCGCGCCGGTCGAAAAATTCCAGCACCTCGACCGCCAGGTTGCGCCCGATCCCCGCGGCGGTCCTGAAGGCCCCGGTTGAATGGCCGCTCGAGGCCGCCAGGGATTCCATCGTATTTGCCAGCTCAAGCACCGTGGCTGGCAGGGCGTAGCGATTGCCGCCGAGGTGGAACAGCAAACCGAGCCGCGCCGCCCGGCCGCAGAGCGCGAGCACTGCCGCGCGCTCCAGCTCCAACCCGTCGGCCAGCTCGTGGATCACCGGCACCTGCCGCCCCCTTTCGGCCAATGCGGCGGCCAGGCGGTTCCAGGTCGCTTCGTCGCCGGGCGCGAGGCTCGGTTGGTGCCCGGGCAGACGATAAAGACCGGAACTGAAGGCGAGCCGGCGCTCTCCGGCCATGTGGCGCAGCAGACCATCGAGCAGCGCCGCTGCCGGGCGCGGTGGGATCATGGCGCGGCCGATCTCGCCGCGGGCCAGGCCCAGCTGGTCCGGGCGCTCGGCATGGCTCTCGGCCAGAAGGCGTTCGATTGCCCGCTGCCAGGACTGCCAGAGGCGCGGGGTAAGGGCGTAGACACCCTGGACGGTGGGTACCGCGATATGGACCAGATCGCGGCGGGCCACGGTCAGGGCGGGCTCGTCGAGGTTCCGCGCCAGGCGGAACAGCTCCAGGTCGAGAGGCTCGCCCCTTCCCAGCAGCCGGGCCAGGGCCTGGTCCGGGGCCTCCTGCCCCATGGCGGCGAGCCAGCCGAGGCGCTCCGGCCGGGCGCGTCCGCGCGCCGCGCCAAAAGGGGTCACGAGCCGGCCACCGGCCAGCGTGCGTCTTGCCGGCTGGTCGCGCAGGATGAAAGGGTCCCCGGCAACCGCATCGACCGGGCGGTCGAGCAGGATCTGGGCCCAGGCTGTGGGGCCGGGCGGCAGGCTGCGCCGGTCCAGCAGCACGACCCGTCCGGTGACGTCCGCCGCGCCGCTGTGGAAGTGGACCGGCTGGTCCTGTCGCAGTTCGGCCGTCTCCGTGAGGGCGAGGCGCAGCGCCACATCGAGGCGGCGACTGGCGATGCGCCCGCCCGGCTCGACCAGCCACTGGCCCCGGCGGATCGCGGCCTTCGTCGCGCCCTCGCCGCTCAGGTTGACGGCACAGCGCGCCCCCGCCTTGGCGGTCGCGACCGGCCGGTCCTGGGCGTGCAGGGAGCGCACCCGAAGTTCCGGGCCGTCCGGCGACAGTGCCAGGGTCTGGCCGACGTTGACTTGACCGGAGTGCACTGTCCCGGTCACCACCAGGCCGACCCCGGTCAAAGTGAACACCCGGTCGATCGCCAGGCGGAAGCGGCGGCCGCCCGCGTGCCGCCGCGGCTTCAGGGCGGCGAGCCGTCTCGTCAGCTCATCCAGGCCGGCCCCGCCTTGGGTCGAGGTCGCCAGGATCGGCGCGCCGGCGAGGCTCGAGGGTGCGATCAAGGCTTCGGTCTCGCGCCGGGCTTCCTCAAGGCGCGTCTCGGTCACCCGGTCGGCCTTGGTCAGGGCCACCAGGCCCTGGGTGACCCCCAGCAGATCGAGGATCGCCAGGTGTTCGCGGGTCTGCGGCCGGGGGCCGTCGTCGGCGGCGACCACCAGCAGCGCCGCGTCAATTCCGGTGACACCGGCCAGCATGTTGGCGACGAAGCGTTCGTGGCCCGGTACGTCGACGAAGCCGACCAGGGTGCCGTCGTCCCGCGGCCAGTAGGCATAGCCGAGATCGATCGAGAGACCGCGCGCCTTTTCCTCCGGCAGGCGGTCGGTGTCGACCCCGGTAATCGCCCGGGTGAGCGACGACTTGCCGTGATCCACATGGCCGGCGGTGGCGACGATCACCCTTGCGGGTCCAATGCGCCGCGCAGGACCGGAAGCTGTTGGCGAAAGCCCGGCTCGTCCTCCAGGCAGCGCAGGTCGAGCCAGAAACGGTCATCGGCGATGCGCCCGATGACCGGCATGGGCAGATCGCGAAAGGCCGCCGCCAGGCGCTTCAGGCGCCCGCCCCGGCCGCGCCCGGAAAACGCGAAGGCCAGGGCGAAGGAGGGCAGCAGCGCGCCGGGCAGGGAGCCGCTGCCGATCTCGCTCTCGCACGAGACGACGGTCAGGTTCACGCCCTCTGGCAGGACGTTCGCCATGGCCGCCGCGAGACCTTCGGCCTGGGCCTGGATCGCCGCGGCCGGGCGGGTCAGCTGGCGCAGGGTCGGCAGCCGTTCGGCCAGGCGGTCGGGATCCTCATAGAGCCGGAGTACGGCATCGAGCGCCGCGATGGTCATCTTGTCGAGCCGCAGGGCCCGCTTCAACGGGTTGCGCCGAATCTTGTCGATCAGATCCTTGCGGCCGACGACGAGACCGGCCTGAGGCCCGCCCAACAGCTTGTCGCCGCTGAAGGTCACGAGATCGGCGCCCGCCGCCAGGGTCGCCATGGGGGTCGGCTCCTGGGGAAGGCCATAGGTCTGGAGGTCGACCAGAGCGCCGCAGCCGAGATCCACCACCAGGGGCAGGCTCTTCTCGTGGGCCAGGTCGGCCAGGGTCGCTTCCGGGACCGCGGCGGTGAAGCCGGTGATCCGGTAGTTGCTGCAGTGGACCTTCAGGATCAGCGCCGTGCGCGGCCCCAGGGCCGCCGCGAAATCCCGCCGGTGGGTGCGATTGGTGGTGCCGACCTCGATCATCCGGCAGCCGGCCCGCGCCATGATGTCCGGCAGGCGAAAGGCGCCGCCGATTTCGATCAATTCGCCCCGCGAGATTGGCACTTCGCGGCGCAGCGCCAGACTGTTCAGGACCAGCAACAGGGCGGCGGCATTGTTGTTGACCACGGTCGCGGCCTCCGCGCCGGTCAGGCGGCAGAGCCGTTCGGCCAGGCCGCGTTCGCGCTCGCCGCGCCGGCCGCCGGCGAGGTCGTACTCCAGGCTGGTGGGCGAAGCGGCTGCCTGGCGCACCGCCTCGATCGCCTCATCGGGCAGGACCGCCCGTCCCAGGTTGGTGTGCAGCACCGTGCCGGTCAGGTTGAAGACCGGGCGCACCGCGGCGCGTCCCTGTGTTTCCAGGAGGACCGCCGCGTCGCCGACCAGGGTTGTCGCCAGGTCGGCGGCTGGTTGGGATGGCGCCCTCGGTCCGGCCGCGCGCCGCGCCGCCACGACCGCGCGCAGCGCGGCGACCGTCGCCGGGCGGCCATGGCGGGCGGTCAGCGCGTCGCCGGCCGGATGGCGCAGCAGGGCGTCGATCGAAGGCAGGGCCGCGTGTGGGGTCATGACCTCAGGCGCCCTCCCGTGCCGCGATCACCTCGACTTCGACCTTGAAGGCCGGCCGGGCGAAACCGGCGACGACCATCAAGGTCGAGGCCGGCGGTGGATCGGCGACGAAGGCGTCGCGCACCGCCATGACCGGGGCCAGGTAATCCGGCGCGGTGACAAAGGTGCTGATGCGCACGATATCGCCGTAGCCCATGCCGGCGGTGGCGAGGATCGCGCCGATGTTCTCGTAGCAGAGCCGGGCCTGGTCGGCGACGGCCTCGGGAACCTCGTCGGTCGGCGTCACCCCGAGCTGCCCCGAGCAGAAAAGCAGGCGCGCGCCTGGCGCCACCTCGACCCCGTGCACGTAGTTCGCAAAGGGTGGCCGGATTTCGTCTGGTGTGTGATGTTTGGCCATGATCAGATCGCTTTCCAATTCCCTCGGGAGACGCTAATGGGCTCGCCTCGGCTCTGGCAAGACATGACGACCAACGACTTCGAAGCCCTCGATTCGACACGCACGGTCGCGCTCTTCCCGGTCGGTGCCATCGAGCAGCACGGCCCCCACCTGCCGGTCTCCACCGATGCGGTGATCGCCGAGGCGGTCGCCCATCAGGCCGCCACCCTGGTGCCGCATGACGTGCCGGTCATCGTGCTGCCCACGGCCATGGTGGGCAAGTCCAACGAGCATCTGGCCTATCCCGGCACCTTGACCCACAGCGCCGAAACCCTGCTGGCCGACTGGCTGGAGATCGGCGCCAGCGTGGCCCGGGCCGGCCTGCGCAAGATCGTTTTCCTCAATGCCCACGGCGGCCAACCCCAGATCATGGAGATCGTGGTGCGCGAGCTGCGCATTCGTCACAAGATGATGGCCCTGGCCTCGAACTGGTGGAGCCTGGGCGCGCCGGAGGGCCTGGTCCCGGACGAAGAGGCCCGCCATGGCATCCACGGCGGCCAGGTCGAGACGTCCATGATGCTGCACCTGCGCCCTGACCTGGTGCGCATGGACCGGGCCGAGAACTTCCGCCCGGTGCTGGCCGAAATCGAGGCCCGCTATCGCTACCTGCGCCTGGTCGGGCCGATCAGCGTCGGTTGGCAGTCCCAGGACCTGCATCCGGCCGGCGTCGCCGGCAACGCCGCCGCCGCCACGCCGGCCATCGGCGCGGCGATGATGGAACATGCGACGGCGGCCTTCGCCGGCCTGCTCGCCGAGGTCGCCGGCTATCCCCTGGAGAACCTGAAAGACCGGCCGGGCGCCGAATGACCGGGGAACTCGCCGCTTTCTGTCGTCAGGCCGCCTATCGCCTGGCCAACGTGCGGGTCCCGTCCTGCCTGTTGTCCGAGACAGCGGCGCCCGCCGACCGCGAGGGGCTTTGCCGGGTCGATCTGGCGGTGCGCGAGGGTCGGCTGACGGAGGTTCGGCCGGCCGGCGCTTCGGCCGCGGCGTCGGTTCCCTCGGAAGATCTGCGCGGCAGGCTGATCCTGCCCTGCTTCGTCGATCTGCACACCCATCTGGACAAGGGCCATATCTGGCCGCGCCAACCCAATCCCGACGGCACCTTCGGCGGCGCGCTGGTGGCCGCGGGCGCCGACCGCGCCGGGCGCTGGGCGGCAGAGGATCTGCGCCGCCGCATGGACTTCGCCCTGCGGGCGGCCTGGGCCCACGGCACCCGGGCGATCCGCACGCATATCGACTCGATTCCCCCTCAGGAGGCCGTGAGCTGGCCGGTCTTCGAGGCGCTGCGGGCCGAATGGTCCGGGCGTATCGCCCTGCAGGGGGTCTGTCTGATCGGCTTGGACAGCGTCGCGCAAGAACCCTTCTTCTCCGACCTGGCGCGGCGCATGGCGGCGGTCGGCGGGCTGCTCGGTGCCGTGGCCACCAAGATGCCGGATCAGGGCGCCCTGATCGAGCGGCTCTTCGCCGGGGCCATGGACCAGGGTCTCGATCTCGATCTGCATGTCGACGAGAACGGTGATCCGGAGTCGCGCACGCTGCAGACCATCGCGGAGACCGCCCTGCGTCTGGGCTACCGGGGCCGGCTCACCGTCGGGCACTGCTGTTCCCTGGCGGTGCAGCCCGAGGCCCCGGCGATGGCGACCCTCGACCTGCTGGCCAAGGCCGGTGTCGCCGTGGTCAGCCTGCCGCTCTGCAACCTCTACCTCCAGGGCCGCGAGGCCGGCCGCACGCCACGCTGGCGCGGGATCACCCTGGTGCAGGAGATGCGCGCCCGGGGTATTCCGGTGGCCTTCGCCAGCGACAACACCCGGGACCCCTTCTACGCCTATGGCGATCTCGACATGCTGGAGGTCTTTCGCGAGGCGACCCGTATCGCCCAGCTCGACCATCCCATGGCCGATTGGATCGACGCGGTCAGCAAGACGCCGGCGGCGATCATGGGGCTGTCCGACGCCGCTGTCCTCGCGCCCGGCGCGCCGGCGGACTTCATCGTCTTCAAGGGCCGGACCTATGGCGAACTGCTGTCGCGGCCCGAAAGCGAGCGTGTCGTGGTGCGGGACGGACTTGCGATCGAGCGGGCGCTTCCCGACTATGCCGACCTCGACGATCTCATGGAGCAACGGGGCTGATGGAGGTATGACATGGCCGATCTGGAGGCCCTGACCCGCGACCTCGAGGGCCTGGTCCTCGAGACCCATCCGGCCATCGTGCGGCAGAAGAGCCGCGACTTCTTCTGGTTCAGCCCCGGCCTGAAACAGCGGCTGAACAAGGTCAGCGCCGATCTGGTGGTCAACCCGCGCAGCGAAGAAGAGGTCGCGCGGGTGCTCGCCGCCTGTCACCGCCACGGCGTTCCCGTCACACCGCGCGGGGCCGGCACCGGCAACTATGGCCAGGCCATGCCGCTCTCCGGCGGCGTCATCCTCCACCTTGCCGGCCTCTCGGCAATCAAGGAAATCGGGCCGGGCCGGGCGGTGCTGGGTGCCGGGGCGGTGCTGGCCGACATCGACCGCGCCGCACGGGCGGCGGATGGCCGCGGTGGGTCCCAGGAGATCCGCATGTTTCCCTCGACCTACCAGCGGGCGACGGTCGGCGGATTCATCGCCGGCGGCTCGGCCGGCATCGGCTCGATCCGCTGGGGCGGCCTGCGCGAGCTGGGCAACATCGCGCGCCTGCGCCTGGTCACCATGGAGGCGGAACCGCGCATCCTGGAGCTGACCGGCCACGACCTGCACAAGGCGACCCACGCCTATGGCACCAACGGCATCATCACCGAAGTCGAGATCCCGCTGACCCAGTCCTTCGACTGGGTCGAGGTGATCCTCGGGTTCGATGAGGTCCTGAGCGCCGCCGCCTTCGGCCGCGATCTGGGCCATCAGGACGGCATCCTCACCAAGCTTTGCAGCGTGGTGGCCGCACCGGTGGCGCACGACTATTTCAAGCACTACAGCGACTTCATCCCACGGACCAAGACCGCGGTTATCGTCATGGTGGCGCCTCACGCGCTCGATGCCTTCCTGGCCTTCGCGGGAACCGCGCCTGGCGCGGTTCTCTTCCGCTCGGACCGGGCGGCACCGGACGAGGACCGGCCGCCGGTCTACGAACTGACCTGGAACCACACCACGCTTCAGGCCCTGAAGGTCGACAAAACCATCACCTATCTGCAGACCCTCTATCCCGGGCCCGATCCCCTGGCCCGCGTGCAGGCGATGATCGAGACCTTTGGCGACGAGGTGCCGATCCACCTGGAGTTCACCCGCCACGACGGCCTGCCGGCCTGCATCGGCCTGCCCCTGGTGCGCTACAGCGGCGAGGCCCGGCTGGAGGAGATCATCGGCCTGCACGAAGACGCCGGGGTCCCGGTCTTCAATCCGCACCGCTTTACCCTGGAGGAGGGCGGCATGAAACAGACCGATGCGGTGCAGCTCGCCTTCAAACGCGAGACCGACCCGCAGGGCCTGCTGAACCCCGGCAAGATGATCGCCTGGGAGAACCCGGACCACGACTTCGCCAGCGACAAGCCCTACCTGTTCCCCGGCCTCGATCAGGGCGGATGATCAGGGTTTCGCGATCATCGGCCGAGAGCGTTCGGGTGGCCCCGCCCCCATCCCTGCCCTCCCCCGTCGAGGGGGAGCGGGATATCGATGACGCTGCAGCACGTTCACCTCCCCCTCGACGGCAGGGCTATCGCATATGTCCGATGAGGGAGCAGAGGAATTTGTCGTCCCATCCTGCGCGCTTGATTTTGCGTCGTATGGAGGCCTTTTCGGGATGGGATCGCAGGATGTTGAGCGCGAGCTTTCGC
>JAJFGK010000164.1 GCA_021776195.1 Kiloniellaceae bacterium
CCAATGAGCGTGAATAGGAACCCATATGACCGCGAAGATTTTACCCGCTGGCAAGGCGCGTGGTGCGCCCTGGTGCTTGCGCACCACAAGCAGCGCGGAACGCAGCCAGCGGGTAAAATCTTCGCGGCCTCCGGTGGGGAAAATCAGTCCCAGGGGTGCGTTCCGGCGCTTGCCCGATGCGATGGCATCGCGCCGCACACCGCGCCTTCCCCTGGGACTGATTTTCTCCCATCCTATGGGTTCCTATTCACGCTCATTGGTATCAGTTGTCGGGCGCCGCCAGCGGTTGCGAGTCTTCCACGCGGCCGCCGCCGGCCAGCCAACCGTCGGTGCCCTCGGGATACCAGTAGACCTGGCGGTAACCGAGTTCGAGGGCCCGCTTGGCGGCATTCCACGACATCCAGCAATCGGTGAGACAGTAGATCAGCAAGGGCTTGCCGGGATCGCCGCCGGTCAGCGTTGCCAGGGACTGGCGGAAGTAGGCCTCGAGCTCGGGATTCAAGGCGCCGAAGCCGACATTGGGCAGCCATGCGCTGCCCGGAATGTTATCGCGCGGCCGGTCGCGCCAGACCGTCCCCTCGGGCAGGTCCTTGGGCTTGGGCGGACGCGGCAGGACATCGATAAAGAGCGTCTGCCCAGCGTCCCAGAGCGCCCGGGCAGCAGCCGTATCGACTGCCAGGGCGCCGCGCAGAGTGGCGGGCGTGGGGGCCCGGTATTGCCCCATGCGATAGCCGTCCGGTTCCGCCGGGCTCTGCACGGGTATCGCCCAAGGATGGGTGCCAGCGCCCGGCGCAGCTATCGGTGGCGGCATGGCCGATGCGGCCGTAACGAGACAGAAAGACGCAAGCGCGAGCCAAAGGCCGACCCCAAAAGCGACCCCACCGCGCCATGACGGTCTCGGTAAGTTTTCCACCGCGCTGTGCATCAATTGATCAATTTGTCGTTCTCGTCGAGCAAGGGGACACCGAAGTCGCGCAGGATGGCGTTGATCTCCTCCTGGCTCTCGGCAATGACGCTGTTCAGCTGATGCTTCCAGTCCGGCTCGCGCGGCCGAATCCCCAGGGTGATGCGGTAGACCATGCGGGGTCCTCTGCTCTCCCTGGTCAAGGGCACGATTGTCAGGGGAACGGGACTCTTCTTGCCGTAGAAGCCGGCAATCGGCCCCCAGAGTGCGCCGGCGTCCAGGGCCCCCGAGGCGATCTCGCTGATCATCTCTTCGCCCGGCGAGGAAAAGCGCCGGTCGACCACGAGATGGAATGGCTTGGCCGTGGCGAGCAGTCCGTTCATGGCCATGACCGTTGCCGGCGGCGTGCCGGCGGTCACGCCGATCGTCTTGCCCTTCAGCCTGGCATCGTCGAGGCTTTCCACGCCCTCGAGGTCCGAGCCGGTGGGAAAAACCAGGACATAGGCCGAGCGGTAGTAGTGGTTGGTGTTCTGCACCAGTTCGTGGCCCTGCACGTAGCCCATCACGACATCGCATTTCTGGGCCCGCAGGGTATTGCGGATGAACCCGGTCGCCTGCGGGAACCAGGTATAGCTGGTGGCAACGCCCAGCTTGCGCGCGAAGAGTTCGGCCAGCTTGTTCTCGACACCGGCCTGGGTCTTATCGGAAAAGGGCAGGTTCGCCGGATCGGCGCAGACCCGAAAGCGGGTCCGGTCCACCAGGTCGGCGGTCTGTGCAAGGGACGGACTTGACACCCCGGCGCCGATCGCCAGCGCCAGGACACCGGCGAGGAGTATGCCCACCCCCCCGGGCCGCGGGATATCAGCCGTCGAGACAGGCGTTCTCGGATTCGCGGGTGGCATCGGACTTGGCCTCCTTCTTGGCCGGACGGCCCCGCCCCAAGACCTCGTCCGAGCGGGCCAGGAGGTAAACATAGAGATCGTCCAGATAGCACATGACGTTGGGGTTGAGGCCGAAGGGCGGCATTTTGCTCTGGGCGGAAGCCGAGACGTTCTCACGCCCGTTGACCACCACCTCGACGAATTCGTCGTAGGTCAGGGCCTGCAGCGAGTCGGCGAGGCCGGGCGCAAAGGAACTGCCCAGGGCGTCCGGGCCGTGGCAAACATGGCATTCGGCATGGTAACGGCGAAAGCCGCTGTAGGTGAACCAGTCGACGACGCCGTCCTCGTCGATGCGGTAGGTTGGATTCCCGTCGGCATCGAAGTACTTGCCGTCCTCGGAGGTCACGGCCTCTCCGGCCAGGCCGGCCATCGGCCACATCAGACCGCTCAGAACCAAAAGACAGGCTGCGAACAAGCCCGGTTTCAACGCTTTCATACTGCCCATCCCATGTCATCCCGCTCCTCAAGCAACCAGTCAATCGTGACGAAAAAAGGGCCCGGTGCCATGCTTCGTAAAACATGACACCGGGCGAACAAGGAGAGTCGACAGAAGGTATTCTTATGGGAGTGTAAAGACTGTCAGTTGGCCACCCAAAGCCGTGTAGTTGCTGAGCGCGGCATAGCCGCCAACAGCGCCCAGACCGGCGTTTGGATCTGTCAGGCCGGCCGCCAAGCCGATCCCCGCCCAACCGCCGACACCCGACAGCACGGCGATCTGTTGCTTGCCGCCCTGCATGTAGGTCGTGACGTTGCCGATAATTCCCGAGGGGGTCTTGAACTTGAAAAGCTCCTGACCGGTTTCGGCGTCAACCGCCTTCAAGTAACCCTCGAGCGTTCCGTAGAAAACAATATCGCCCGCCGTGGCCAGGGCACCCGACCAGACCGAGAAGAGCTCGGGGTTGGACCACTTGATCTTGCCCTTGGTCGCATCCCAGGCAATGAAGTTACCCATGTGATCGCCGCCCGGTGCCGGATACATGGCAAGGGTGGCGCCGACGTAGGGCTGGCCCGCCGTGTAGGACACACGGTAGGGCTCGTAGTCCATGCAGACGTGGTTCGTCGGCACGTAGTGCAGCCCGGTCTTGGGCGAATAGGCGGCAGGCTGCTGGTCTTTGGAGCCAAGCGCGGCCGGGCAGATCCCAACCGAGTTGACGTCTTCGCCGTTGTGCTCGGTGGAGTACTGCGGCACCACCTGCGGCCGACCGGTCTCCATGTCGACATGGGTCGCCCAGTTCACGGCGGGATCGAACTTCTCGGCAATCAGAAGCTCGCCGGTTTCGCGATCGACCGTGTAGCCGAAGCCGTTGCGGTCGAAATGGACCAGAAGCTTGCGCATCTTGCCGTCAATCTCCTGCTCCGAGAGGATCATCTCGTTGACGCCGTCGAAGTCCCATTCGTCGTGCGGCGTCATCTGGTAGATCCACTTGGCCATGCCGTCGTCCGGATCGCGCGCGAAGATCGCCATGGACCAGCGGTTGTCGCCGGGCCGTTGGCTCGGGTTCCAGGTGCTGGGGTTGCCGGTGCCGTAGTAGATCAGATCGAGGTCGGGGTCGTAGGAGTACCAGCCCCAGGTCGTTCCGCCGCCGATCTTCCACTGGTCGCCTTCCCAGGTGTTGATGCCGGAGTCCTTGCCGACCGCTTTGCCCAGGTGGGTTGTCTTGTCCGGGTCGATCAGCGTATCGCCGTCGGGGCCCATGGAGTAGGCGCGCCAGGCCTCCTTGCCGTCGGCGATGTTGTAGGCGGTCAAATGGCCGCGCACTCCGAATTCGCCGCCGGAGATGCCGACGATGACCTTGTCCTTGACGACCATCGGCGCGCTCGTTCCCGTCGCGCCGACCTTGGCATCGCCGTTGGAGACTTTCCACTCCACCTCGCCGCTGACCGCATTCAGGGCGACCAGCGTGGCGTCGGCCTGATAGAGAAAGATCTTCCCGTCGGCATAGGACACGCCGCGGTTGACCGTGTCGCAGCACATGACCGGGATCGTGTCCGGATTCTGCTTGGGCGTGTACTTCCATTTGATCGCGCCGTCGGCTTTCAGGTCCATGGCGTAAACGATGTTGGGAAAGGGCGTGTGAACGTACATGGTGTCGCCGATGACCAGCGGACCGCCCTCATGACCGCGCAGAACGCCGGTCGAGAAGCTCCAGGCCACTTTCAGATCGCCGACGTTGTCCCTGGTGATCTGTGCCAGCTCACTGTAACGGTGATTGGCATAGTTTCCTGTCTGCATCACCCAGTCGGCTGGGTTCTGCTGCATCGTTAGAAGCTCTTCGTTCGCTTGCGCCGATGGAACGGCGAAGAGCGAGACGGCCAGTGCCATGCTCGATAGCCTCATAACTCGATTCATGTCGGTTCCTCCCAATTGTGCAATCGTTGCCGCAGCGGCGTCGTGAGTGATGCCAGCACAGACCCTACGGGCGCCGGTCCAATGCCACCGGACCTGCCAGCGAATGTGACGGCGACAACTCGCCATCGACGATTCGGAATTTTCTGGGCCGAATGCTATGCCTCACTGTGGTCACCCGCCGGCCTTATCTGTTTTGTCTTTTCTACTTAAGCGCTAGCACCGGATCATTGCATGACCTCATGCGTACCGCACCTTTGGCCGGTTGCGAACTATCCTAGATATCGGCCCCAGGTCAGACAATTGTACCTTTGCACTAGGCCCAACCGCCCGGTTTTGCTGAGAAACAATGCCTGGGCACCGAGGGCGCAGTACTAAAGTGCGACACGCCATCGGCCGACTGCGACTCGGCTTTACCACCATCCGGCGCTAAAGTGCGAACCGCACTGGTCCTTGAGCCTCTGGACCGGATTGACGGGGAGACAACAGCTCGTGACAGGACTGCTGGAAGAGTCGGGACATCTTGCCGATCGCCACGAGACGACCCGCAACGCGGAGACCCCGTCGGCCTCGCCACGGGCCGTCTTTCTTTGCGTCTGCACGGTGCTTTTCGCGATGGCGCAAGGGATCGCCCTGCCCCCACCCGCGACGGCGGCGGAATTGACGGTCGACGAGGTTAAGGCTGTCCTCGACCGCGCCGCGGAATCGGGCCTGCCGCCCGATCTGTCGGGACGCGACCTTTCGGGGCTGCACCTGAGTGGGCTCGACTTTCTCAAGGGCAACTTGAGAGGGGCCGACCTGCGGGAGGTCGACTTTACCAACGCCGACCTGCGCGGTGTCGAGATGCAGGGCGCCAACCTGACCAAGGCGGACCTGTCCGGCGCCAATCTGGACGTCGCCATCCTGCGCGGAGCCAACCTCGCCGGCGCGAGCCTGCGCAACGTCAGCGCCTTTTCGACAGTCCTGGCGGAAACCGATCTCTCGAATGCGGACCTCCAGGGCGCGCGTCTGGTCTCCAACCTGAACCGCGCCAATCTGAGAGGCGCCAATCTGGCCAACGCGATCCTGGCCGCCGACATGAAGAACCAGCCGATGGGCCTGATGCGGGTGTCGCTGCTCAACGCGGACCTCACGGGCGCGAACCTGGAGAACGCCGACCTGGCCATGGGCTTGATGGAGTTTGCCGACTTCACCAACGCCAACCTGAGCGGCGCCAATCTGATGCAGGTCGAGGCCGCCGGCGCGCGTTTCGACAATGCCAAGCTTGCCGGCGCGGTCTTCCGCAAGGCCGACATCCAGGACGCCCATTTCACCGGGGCCAGCGGCATCGACCAGATCATCGACCTCGACCTGGCCAAGAACCGTCACATTGCGATCTTCGACTAATCGGCGCACCGACATGCCCAGTGCTCCAGCCCTCGGTCTCGCGGCGCTGATCCTCGCGGGGTCGGCGGCGGGAGCCACTGCACAGGACGCGCGAGACCCGGCCCGGGTCGAGGAGGTCGCGTCCGGCCTGTTCGTTCGGCCGGGCGTCCACGCCTTGAGCAGCGAGACGAACGCCGGCGGCATCGCGAACATCGGCTTTATCATTGGGCGCGATGCCGTGGCCGTAATCGACAGCGGCGGCAGTCTGGCCGACGGCGAGGCTCTCCTGGCGGCGATCGAACATCGTACCGAACTGCCGGTTCGCTACGTCATCAACACCCATGCGCATCCCGACCATGTACTCGGCAATGCGGCCTTTGTGGGCGGATCGACCGACTTTGTCGGGCACCGTCGCCTGGCGGCGGCCATGGCGGCGCGCGGCGTTTACTACCTCGAAGCCGCGGAGCGGCTCCTGGGCAACGCCTTCGAGGGCAGCGACATCATTCCCCCCACGCTTCAGGTGACCGACCGTCTCGAGCTCGACCTGGGCGACCGGGTCCTGATCCTGACCGCCTGGCCGACGGCCCACACCGACAGCGACCTTACGGTGTTCGACCAGCGCAGCGGCGTTCTCTGGACCGGAGACCTGCTCTTCGTCGATCACCTCCCGGTCCTGGACGGCAACCTCAAGGGCTGGTTCGAGGTGATGACGCGGCTCTCCGCCCTGCCCGCCGCCAGGGTCGTGCCGGGCCACGGACCGGTCGCGATGGCCTGGCCGGAGGCGTTGGCGGCCCAGCGACGCTACCTGACCGTGTTGGCCCGTGATTTGCGCGCGATGATCGCCGCGGGCAATACCATTGGCCAGGCAGCCGGCGAGGCGGCGGCGTCGGAACGCGGCTTCTGGCAGCTTTTCGACCAGTTCAATCCGCGCAACGCGACCGCCGGATTCGCCGAGCTGGAGTGGGAATAGCGCCATGGTGCGCGCCGAGCCCTATGGAAAGGCGGCGACATCTGTTAGACTGCCGACCGTGAGAAAGGAAGCCAAACCGATGAAGCTTCTCGGCCAAGACACAACCGATCGTCGCCTTGGGGTGGTAAGCGCTCTCCTTTGGCTGCTGGCACTGGTTGGCGGCCTTGCCCAGCCGGCCGCCGCGGAAGAGGAAATCTGGCTCGACCTGAAGGGCGATCTCTTCGGCGAGCGGACGATTCTCGATGGCTCGGACTGGCTGGCCCTGGAAGCGCCCAAGCGGGCCCACGATGCCGCCATCGTGCCCATCGAAATCGTCGCCCTCCAGCCCCAGGGCGAGACCTACATCCAATCCATCACCCTGGTGATCGACGCGAACCCGGCGCCGGTTGCCGCGGTCTTTCATCTCGGTCCCCAGAGCGGCTATGCCTCGATCGGGACCAGGGTTCGGGTCAACGCCTACAGTCATGTGCGCGCGATCGCCGAGACCAGCGACGGCAGGCTCTTTATGACCAGTCGCTTCGTGAAGGCCTCGGGCGGCTGTTCGGCCCCTGCCGGCAAGGACATGGACGAGGCGATGGCCAATCTGGGCAAGATGCGGCTGCGCCAGTTCGGCGCCGACCCCTTCGAGGGCGACCCGGCGAGCGACATCCGCCTTCACGAAGCGCAGCTCCAGATCCGCCATCCCAACAACTCCGGTCTGCAGATGGATCAGATCACCCGCTACTACATTCCGGCGCACTTCGTGCGCGACATCGAGATTCTGCGGGACGGTGAGCCCCTCTTGACGGTGGAAGGGGCGATCTCCCTGAGCGAGGACCCGTCGCTGCGGTTTCGCTTTCTCGGCAAGCCCTCCGGGCGCCTGACCGCGCGGGTGACCGACACCGAGGACCAGACCTTCGTCAAGAGCTGGGAGATTCAGGCGGATACCGCTTCGGGCTCGTGATCGCAATGGCTAGAAACAGCGGATCTCCGCTTCCGCCTGGGCCCGTTTGAGGTCCGCGAAGGCCTCCTTCATTTGCGCATTGGTCCGGAAGATCGAGCCCTTCTCGCCGCCCACGAGGCGCAAACGCATGATGGTTTCCGCCTCGACATAGCGCGCGTAGGGCAGGATCGATGCGATGATGTCGATGCTGCAGGAACAGCGCTCCAGGGCCTGCTGGGACTGGCCGTTGCTCGCCATGCAGGCGAACACGTAGTCGGCCCGCGCGACGGTGGGGTAGTCGTTGGTCAGCGATGGCAGGGCGGCCGCCGTCGCCGCACCCGCCGTCGCCGCAACCGCCGTCGCCGCAACCGACAGCGCGGTGAATGTTGCGAGCCATGCCAGTAAGCGCATCATCGCCGACCTTTCCTTCCTCCGCCCCCTCGGCGTCCACCACCGCCTCGCGTGGCGCAGCGGTTGCCTGTCTTGCCTCGCGGACTATAGCGCGGTCGTCATCGGGTCCCTATAGGTCTTCATGCCAATGGGCCGCGATCCTGGCCGACAGACCCGCGGCACGCCCGGATAGAATCCCAATCCGCCCGTGCTCATACCAAAGTCTTATGCGGCATGGCCTGTCCCACTCTGTAGTATGGCTGGGTTGCCGCGCTTGGGATCGAAGGTCTTGAGCTGGCACTCGACCTCCACCCGGTAGCCGCCAAGATGGAGTGCCGTCGCGCCTTGATCGGCGGTTCGCGATTCAAGCAAGACAGAGCCCCGTGCAGGGCCTGCGATAATGAGATACCTGTCAGGCGACGCGGCACAAGAAGCGCAGCTATTGGAATAGAACCCGCCAATGCCAAAGATACTCATCGTTGACGACCACCCTCTCTTCCGCGAGGCGCTTGGCGGCTCTATCCAACAGGTGTTGGAGGATGCCTCGGTCGTCGAAGCCGATTCGATCGGCGCGTCGATCGAGGCGATATCACAAAACAGCGATATCGATCTCGTGCTGTTGGATCTGAACCTGCCCGGGACTACCGGCTTCAACGGTCTGCTGACGCTGAGAACCCAGTACCCGAAGCTTCCTATCGCCGTGGTCTCGGGTACCGACGACGGACGCATTATCGCCGAGGCCCTGGGCTATGGCGTGGTCGGTTTCATTCCCAAGTCGGCGCCGACGGCCATGCTGAGGGAGGCCATTCAGGAAACCTTGGAGGGCGGCGTGTTCTTGCCCCCGGATTATCAGAACGAGGATGGCACCGGAGAGCCAGGCGGATCGAACGACGGCGACCTTGCCAAGCGCATGGCCAGTCTGACGCCGCAGCAATTCCGGGTCCTTCAGCTGCTGAGCGAGGGCAAGCTCAACAAGCAGATTGCCTACGAACTCGACGTCGGCGAGACCACCGTGAAGGCCCACGTCTCGGCCATCCTGCGAAAGCTGAAGGTCTTCAGTCGCACCCAAGCGGTCATCGAGGCCCGCAAGACCGAGTTCCAGAGCATTCTCTCGAACAACTGCTGACGGTCGCCGGTCTGGGTCAGGCCAGCACGTGGAACATCAAGGACCGGAGTTCGGCCGGCTTGATGGGCTTTTGCAGCAGTTCGTAACCTGCCCGCTTCACCGCCTCCTGAACCTGGGCGGTATGATCGGCGGTAACGATCATACCGGGGATCGGCAGACCGCAGTGCCGGCGAACTTCATCGATGGCATCGAGACCGACCAGATCGCGGTCGAGGTGATAGTCGGCAATCACCAGGTCGGGGTCGAGGCCGCTCCCGTCGATTACCTCCAGCGCCTCCTGGCTGTCGTGGGCGCGCAGCACCTGGCAAGACCATTTGTTCAAGAGCGCGGTCATGGCTTCCAGATTGTCCTCGTCGTTTTCGATGAAAACGATGGTCGCCTTGCTGAGACCGAGATTTCGATAGAGCGGCGGCGCGATAGCGCCGGGTGCCAATTGCGATGCCTGGCCGTAGGGCACCTCGATTGAGAAGACCGATCCCCTGCCGACCTCGGAGGCCACGGACAGTTGGTTTCCCAGGATCAGCGCGGACCGCCGCGCAATCGCGAGGCCCAGCCCGAAGCCGCTGCCAGATCCCGTGCCGCGTTGATCGAGGCGGCGGAACTCTTCGAAAATGGTGTCGTAACTCTCGCTGGGGATACCCGGGCCGGTATCCCAGACCTGAATGGAAAGACCATTCCGCCGGCGCCGGCAGCCCAGCAGGACCCGCCCGGACTCCGTGTAGCGGATGGCGTTGCTGATGACGTTCTGAAGGATTCGCCGCAACAGCAGTACATCGCTTCTGATAATGGCGCTGCTGGGTACGACCTCGAGAGTGAGCCCTTTCCTCTCCGCGAGAATACCGACCTCCTCCGCCAGGCCATTCAACAAGAGCCCGGCCGGGAAGGAGGTGAATTCGGGAATGATGACCCCCGTGTCGAGCTTCGAAATGTCGAACAAGGCCTTCAAGAGCCCGTCGACCGATTCAAGAGCGGTTTCGACACGCTCGATCAAATGTCGCGCCTCCGCGGTCACGCCCCTGTCCGGCATGGCGGAGAGAAACAGCCGCGCCGCGCTCAGCGGCTGCAGCAGGTCGTGGCTGGCGGCAGCCAGGAACTTGGTTTTGCTCAGGTTGGCGCGGTCGGCCTCGGACTTGGCGGCAATCAGCTGTTCGTTCAACTCGGTCAGCTCCAGGGTCCGTTCGGCGACGCGGCGCTCCAGCGTCACCTTGGCTTCCTCCAGCACCTTGGCGGCGCGGCGTTGGTCCGTCACGTCGGTGTAGGTTGAAATGAAGCCGCCACCCGGCATGGCATTGCGCCGCACCTCCACGACCATGCCGTCGAAGCGGCGGTACTCGACGCGAAAGGCGCCGGGACTGCGCTCCGCCGCGGACCAGTTGTTCACATCGGCGATGAGATCGGTGCTCGGGAAAGCGTCGCGCACCGCCTCTTGGCCCATGATTTCGTCGAAGGACAGGCCCGCCCAGTTCGAGCCCGGATGCAGGCCCAAGAGCAACAGAAACCGCGTGTTCCAATAGGCCAGTTTCCGGTCGCGGTCGAACACGGAAACGCCCTGGACCAGGTTGTCCAGGGTCGCGGTCAGCTCGATGGATTTTTCCTCCAGCGCGCGCTCGCGCTGCCGCGCCTCGGACTTCTTTATCTCGGTGACGTCGGTATAGATGCCAACGGTCCCGCCCCGTTTCGTCGGCCGCTCGTTGACCTGCAGCCAGCGTCCGTCGGACAGCGCCATGACCACCGGCGCTCCCGGTTCCCGGTGCCTGGCCAAGCGACGCGCGATCCAGGCCTCCCGGTCGTCCCCGGCGATCTTCACAATCCCGTTGACGACCGCCGCCTGGATGAAATCGGTGAATGAGATACCCGGAACGATGAGCGATCCGAGCCCAGAGAAGAAGGCCTTGTACTTGGAGTTGGAGAGCACCAGTCGGTCATTCCGGTCGAAGAGCGCAAAGCCCTCCGAGAGCGATTCAATGGCCTCGTAGAGCCGCTCCCAAGCGGTATCCGCCTCTTCCTTGGCGTGGCTGAGCTCGCGATTTGATTCCTCCAGTTTCCAAAGCGCCTGCTGGACCTCTTCGGTCCGATCCCGGACCTGATTCTCCAGCAGTATGGCGGTCTGGAACAGCGAGAAGGAATTGCCCTGATGATCGGTGTTGAGCTCGACCCGGCGGATCAGGGAGTTGTTGATCCGCCGCAGCTTGGCGACTTCGGATTCCAGAGCCGCAATCCTGGAGTCCGCCTCGCCGGCGGCCTCGGACCCGATCGCGGGAGACGCGTCGGACTGACGGACCAATTCGGAGACCGGCTCGTTCCGGGTCCGGATGTCCGGCGCCGTCATGATCGATCCAGCCGGCGCCGCCCGATGGCGACCCCGGTGAAGGTCTGATTCACATGCATCGAGTTGTACTGCTCGCCATAGGTGCTAAAGCCGATCACCTTGTTCTCGAGCAGAATTTTCGAGATCGCGTCCTTGACCTCCTTACGTTCGATTTCCAAGCGTCGAAGAATGCAGTCACAGCCGATGATGACCTGCAGTTCGCCCAGGGTGCCGCGCAGGTCGCAAAGAAACTTGTCGAACTCGCGCACAATGTCGCCGCTTTCGGCCAGCGTCAGGACGATCCCCTCGTCGATGGCGCAGAGGAAACTGAGGCTGTCGTCCTCTTCGACCTGCTGGATCGAGCGCACATGATATTCGCCGCCGACCCGCACGACCAGGGGATGGGCGGCAAAGACAATGGGATTGAGGCCTTCCCGGGGCAGGCCGATCACCCGTGCATACTCCTGAGCGGCCGGCTCCGCGTTCAGTTCCCTGACCAGCCGCTTGTCGCTGTCCGCATCGGTGACGACCATTTTCACGCCGGTGCTCTGAAAGTGTTCGGTCTTGAACAGGCGGAAGGGGTGGCGCGTGTGGACCAGCAGAAGTATCGCGCCACCTTCGCGGAACCGGCCTTCACTAAAGACGAAGGTTCGCTCGAAGGAAAGGTCGTCTCCAGCCGAGCCACCGAGCAGGGGTATCTCCCCCAGGGAACTGTAAATCGCCGACACGACCCGTTCTTCCTGCCGGGACATGCCGTCGATCATCAAGAAGGCAAAGGTCGAGCCTTCGGATCGGTTCGGTGCCCGCTGGTCCAGCCGCAACAGGGCCGCGCGAACCAGTTCGTGCCCGCTGGCGATGCTGAAGTTGCGGACATCCTCGACCGCCTCGGACACGGTGACGAAGTCCGGGCTGCCGAACCCGACACCCGTGATGCTGCCGTTGATATAGCCCTCGGGCGTGATCTCGCCGGCGGTCGTGCAGCCCACCAGGGGCGTGTCTTCGAAGAGGCGGCTAAGTTCCGCGCCCAACTGATCCAGATTATACTGCGGTGAGCAGAAAAACAGCGCCGCGGAGAGGCCGGGCCGCCAAACCGACGCGTGGAACTCCCGGGCGGCCGCCACCGGATCCCGGTCGCGCGATACCCCCGTGGTTGTCGCTTCGCCATCCACGGTCAAGGCTTCCAAAGCCGGCCTTCCTTCCCATGAACCGCTCGCCAGGCCGCATCGGGGCGGCAAGGTGGCGGCCAAGGTCCCAAGCCTGCCCCGCGAACCCGAAGAAATAAAGGCCGGGGACGCGATTTCTTTGGCCCGCGTGCCGCGACCCCAACGGTGACAGCCGGTGCGACCCAGCCCCGGCGGGACCGGGGGTCTGGCTCGCGGATCCAAGCGAGGTCCGAATTCCTGGGCTGGTTCGGCGCCATTCAATAGGGCAGTACCGCCCGGACGAAGACCGTGTTGGCCGAGAAATCAGAGGACGAGACGTCCGAATTCCGGTGCTGGAAGTTGTAGCCAAGTTCCAGGTCCAGTTCCGGCAGCAGATGGTAGGCGGCGGAGACCGTGACACTATGATTGAGGTCATCGCGGTCCGCGACGCCCGTGGCGCTGCTATCGATCTGGAAATCGTCGAACCGAAAGCGGTACTTGCCGACAAGCGTTACCTCGGGAACCAGGTCCCAGCGCGCGCCCAGGCTAAAGCGCGTGGCCAATCGCGAGGAGGCGCCCGTCGTCGTCACCTCGTCGACCGTCCGGTGCAGGCCGGCTTCCAGGACAAGGCCGTCCATCGGGCGCCAAGCCGCGTCGACATCAAGCAGCAGGAAGTCGACATCTTCCAAGGCGCCGGCTTCGTAGTCCTGCCAGCCGAACCCGCTGGCCGCATTGAAGTAAAGCGGGTCGCGCCGCTGGCCGTGGCGAAACCCGAGCCAGGCCCGGCCGCCGGCTGAATCCCGGCCCATCACCGCGGTGCCATCGACCCGACGGTCGTAGCGCCGGATATCGGCCGCTCCCTTCGCATAGAGCAGGCCGCCCTCGGTCACATAGGTCCCCCCATCGACCGCGAAGAAGCCCTGCCAGCGATCCCGATCGTCGTTGTCGATCTCGGCGCCATTGACCCGGTCGCCATCGTCGAAGTCGTAGAGCTCGGTCTCAAGCGACAGCGAGGCGGCCCAATCGGTCATGTCGTCATAACCCCAGCCGCCATCGAAGGCGTAGATGCGAAAAATCGTCGGATCTTCGGCCTGCGCATCGTCGTCAACGGTGGCGCCGATGTCACTGTGCTCGAAGCGCGCCCGGGCGCCCAGGCCAAGGCTGGAATAGTCCGACAGGTCATAGCGTCCAAAAAGATGGAGATTGGCATCGAGGTAGTCGCTGTCGCCGTTCTCCAGATATTTGCCGCCTTCCAGGGCCGCCGACGCGCCGACCTGATGCCGGTCAAGATTACTGCGAAGCTCCAGCCCCGGCGTCGCCACGGCGACGATGTCGGTCTCCCGGTCGCTATCGCTGCGAAAGATGTTGTCTCTAAACTCCAGACCCGCGGCACCGCCGTAGGACCAGACCACGTAGCCTTCCGGCGAATAGACCTCATCGCGCTGCGGCGGCAGCCGGGGCACCGGCGCTTCGAGTTCCGGTTCTTGCGCTACGAGGACACCGGGCGGAAGGGCCACGGCAAAGGCCAGCAGAAAGGCACCCGCCCAGAGCGACGTCCAAGGCGTCGATAGCAGCCCGATTGAACGCGCTGCGGCACGGCGATCCAAAAAGAAACTCATTCCTACCCCCGCTCCAAGGCCAGGCTGTCACGCAGCTTGGCCGCCGCTTCATGGCCTTGGCTGGCCGCGGCATCCAACCAGTACAGGGCCCGGTCGCGATCCGGCTCCACGCCGACACCGGTCGCGTAGGCAATCCCCAGTTTGTACTGCGCTTCGGCCAATCCGGCCTCGGCGGCCCGCTCGACGAGATCGTGGGCCATCCCGCGATCGATTCCGACTCCCAGCCCCATGGCATAGACCGTGGCAAGTTCGAGCATCGCCTGCGGTTCGCCGCTATCCGACGCCTCCTGGAGCAGGGCCCGGCCAAGGTCCTGATCCTTTTCCACAAGATTGCCGCTCAAATGCATCAAGCCCAGTTGACGCGTCGCGCGCGGATCGCCGGCCTCGATGGCACGGCGGTACCACAGCACGGCCTCCGCGCGCTTCACGCCGGCCGGCAGGGAGCGTTCGCGCATGGACGCCAGTAGGAAGGCGCAGGCGCCGTCATCGCGCTGCCAAGCCAGAAGGCACAGGCGGTCCGCCTTTTGCGGATCGTGGAGTTCGCCGGCCTGAAGATAGCGCGAGGCGGCAGCCTCGGCGGCAAAGGGATCCTTGGCCAGGGCTTCCGTCAAAAGCCGCGCTGCCTTCGCCGGATCGGCCGCCCCCACCAGCCCCTGATCGTGGGCAAAGGCGACCTCGACCAGGCCACGAGCCTCCCCGGCATCGGCCAGACGTTTGTACCAGTCCAGGGCCGCGCCCGGATCGCGCTCGACGCCATCGCCGATCATGTAGACCGTGGCCATCTTCTGCATCGCGGCGATCCCGCCGCGCTCCGCGGCTTGGCGGTACCAAGCCAGGGCCTTGGCCTTGTCCTGGGGGACGAACTCGCCCAGCCAATGAAGGTCCGCCAGGCTGTGCGCCGCCGAACTGCTGCCGGCCTCGGCGGCCCTCTCGAATAGATCCAGCGCGCCATCGGGGTCGCGCGTCACCAGCGCCCCCTCCATCAAGCGCTCGGCAAGGTCGACGGTGGCGGCCACCGAGCCGGACGCGGCGGCGCGCCGCAGATAGTCGATCCCCTTCTTGGGGTCGTAGTGGGAGGCGCCGTCCTCCAGGTAGAGACCCGCCAGGGCCCGTACGGCGGCCGAGGAGCCGGCGGCAGCGGCCTTTTCATAGGCTTCGACGGCGCGCCGGCTGTCGGGCTGCCCGAGGTGTCCGCTGCGGTGGAGCCGCGCCATCTCGAAGTAACCGCCCGGCACTCCCTGAGCGGCTGCCCGATTGAACAGGTCGAAGGCGCGCTGGTAATCCTTCCGCTCGGCTTTGGGGTTGGCAAGGATGAGATTGCCGGAGTCCACCAGGGCTTCGGCCGAGCCCAGCGCCGCGGCCCGGTCGAACCAGAGCGCCGCTTCCTCGAGCCGGGCCGGTTGGGAGGCCAGGGCCAACCGGCCGCGCTCTCGCGCACCCGGCGCGAGGCCGGCACCCGCGGCCTGCTCGAAGTAGCGCGCGGCAACCGCCGGGTCCGGGTTGACCCCGAGCCCGTCACGGTAGAGGCCGCCGAGCTCCAGCCAGGCCCGAGGCTCGTCCCTGGCGGCCCCCTCCTTCAAGAGAGCCATCGCCGCGGGGAGATCGCGCGGCCCGCCGATGCCATCGCGCAGCAGCCGGGCAAGGTCGATGGTGGCCAGCGTCAGGCCCCGGTCGACGGCGCCGCGCAACAAGCCGCGGGCCCGCGTCGCCGACGCGCCCTGGCCGTCGGTCAGCAGATACCGCGCCAGATCCACCGCCGCCCGCGTTTCGCCGTCGGCGAGCGCGGACTCCAGCAGGCCCTCGGCGCGGGTCCGGTCGACCGGTGGCGCCGCGGGATCGAGCAGGAGCCGGGCCAGCTCGACCTTGGCCGTCGGCTCACCCAATTCCACCGCGGTTTCGTAGTGTGCCGCGGCCCGGCGCGGATCGGGCTGACCGGCCAGGCCGTCGCGATAGCCCCGCGCCAATTCGAGAAGCCCGCTGCGCTCGCCGGACTCCCAGGCCTTGGCGAAGAGCGTCAGCGGCGCCAGGTCGCCAGGGTCCGCGATCTGACCGTCCCGCACAGCGCGTCCCAGCAGGACCAGGGCCCGGGCCTCGCCCTGTCCGGCGGCGTCGCGCAACAGCGTCTCGGCGGTCGCGGCGTCCACCCGGCCCAACGCGCCCGACAGATGGAGCGACGCTTCGGCGAGGCTGGCCGCCACCACGCCGGCGCTTGCCGCCGTTCGAAACAACGCCAGGGCGCGGGCCGCATCGGGCTCGACGCCGGTACCATCCTGGTAGGCGCGTCCCATGGCCAGGAGACCGCCGGCAAGTCCGGTGTCTGCGGCACGTTGGAAATAGGCCAGCGCACGGGCAAAGTCCGGCGCGACACCGATCCCCTGGCGGTAGATCTCGCCAAGCTCGACCAGGGCCGAGTTGGCGCCCAGTCCGGCGGCGGTTTCGAAATGCCCACGCGCGGCGGAATGGTTCCGTTCGACCAATTCGCCTTCGGCCTTCAGCCGGCCCAAAAGCAAATGCGCGGACCCGCTGTCGCGGATCGCGGCGTCGCGCAGGTAGGCCACCGCGTCGGCACCTCGACTGGCGCGCAAGGGCGGATCGGCCAGGATCAAAAGCGCCGCACCGACCATGCCGCCCGGATCGCCGGCCTGGGCGGCGACTTCGAACCACTCCATCGCCAGACCCGGGTCGGCCGGCAGGTCGGCCGCGCCTTCCCGGTAGAGTCCACCCAGCAGCCGCGCCGCCCTGTAATCGCCTCGCCGGGCGCTCTGCGCCAACAGATCCGCGGCGTCATGACCGGCCCGCGCGCGGCGATCCGTCTCCAGCCAGAGCAGTGCCAGGGAAGTGGCCGAGGCGGTGTCTCCCAGGTCGATAGCCTGCCGGTACCACCGCTCCGCCGCTTCTGGGTCCTCCCCGACGAGCAGCCCCTCATCGTACAGCAGGCCGAGTTCCCGCGCCGCGCCACGGTCGCCCCGCCTAACCGATCGCTGCAAGGCCTCGACCGCCTCCTGCGTCAACTGGCCCGCGTCGCCGCCCAGCGTGCCTTCCCGGATCATGCCGGCCAGCCGCAGCTTCGCGACCGGTGCTTCGGCGGCGGCCGTGCGATAGAGACCCGCCGCCTTCTCGGGATCCTGGGCGACGCCCTGACCGAGACGATAGGCATCCGCCAGAGACAGGGTCATGGCGACATCGCCGGCTGCGGCGCCCTCTGCCAGAAGCGCCACCCGGCGCTCGGGGTCGGCGTCACCGCCCCGGCCGGCCCCATAGTCGCGGGCCAGCTCGCGAAGGACGCGATTGCGCAGGCGCCCACTGGAGATCGCGGCGGCCTGCTCAAGGCGAGCCCGCGCCGCGGCTCCCTCGCCTTCCGCCCGCAGCTCATAGGCTTCGCCGAGAGCGACGCTGCCGGGCTTTTCCAGCAGAACCGTCCGGCAAGAGATCAAGGCCGTCGCGCTCATGAGGACGCCCAAGGTCAGGGCCGTCCGCAACCCGCGTCCGGCGGCAGGGCGCTGCGGTGACTGGATCAATTCGACCTGCCAAAGAGCAGGGTCAGATCGCCGCCAAGGGACGAGTAGGCAACGGGGCGCTTGTTCTGAAGCACGATCCGGGCCTTGGGGTTGTATTCGAGGCTGAGGAAGGCCTCGAGAAAAGCGATGCGATGCCGCTGCACCAACCCGCCGGGGAACGGCACCTGGACCACCCCGGTCTTTTGCTCGAAGTGCGTCCCTTGACCCAGGTTCGCGATGACGCGTCTCAGCAGAATGCGCAGTGCATGTCGCTCGCCACTGGTCAGGTGAACACCATTGGCTTTACCCAGCACGGCGATCATTGTCAGAGGCGCGGCTGCGAAGATATGGTAGTCGCGCGCTCTCTTTCCCCGCGCCAGTTCATGGGGCAGGTAACCACCGGCGGTGACCTGACTCAGTCCCAGACGCGCGCTGTCGACACCCCACTCAAGAAGATCCATCCGACCGAGCGCAATGCCGGTCGCGGCGACCCCTAACCCACTCCAATAGCGGAGATTGTTGCGCGTCGAGGCACGCAGGGGGTCGCTGTTCATGTAGCTCATTGATCTGATGGCTAGAGCCTCGATCCAACGCCGCACGAAAAGGTGCTGCTTGCTTCCGAGACCCGGCAAGTCGGCAACCTGGATGTAGGCCAAGGCGGCCGCCGACAGGGTTTGTCCCAAGCCCATGCGGGCTTGATCGGTCCGCAGGTCGGTCATTGCGCGGGCGCGGGCCCAGTGTTCCAACCAGGACCAAGCGCAGAGCCCCGCGTCCACGGAGTTAATCGGATCCCGCCAGTATTTGTTGGCAAAGCCTACGACGGTTTGACGAAAGGTGAGAACGGGCTTCATCTGCTGCGCGTAGGACGCCGAGGCGGATGCGTCGAGCGCCGACCGGGTGCTGTCGCCTGACTGGTACTTGCTGTGGGTCGAAACGATCACAACCGGCGTCGGCGGGGCCTCACAGATAATACTTCTGGGAGGATTGGCGGGATCCGGGGACGCTGCCACAAAGGGATGGGCGAGCATGGGTTGATCGGTGCCAGCGCGAACCCGATCCTTGGAAATGACAAACAGGATCGTCAGCGACAACAGTGCTATCCAGGCAGTCATGAGAAGAACGCTCCGCCTAAGCGCCGGTGGAGAAATTCTCGATCGGTTGTTCATTCATTTGCCTCTTCTCGGAGTTTACCGGCCCGGTCCGGGTCGCGGTTGACGCCAAATCCGACGTCGTAAGCGGCGGCAAGACGTAACTTCGCCTTTCGATTCCCGGTATCCGCGGCCCGCCGGATCCAGCGCGCAGCGGCCTCTGCCCCGCCATCGCCCGCCTGACCCAATGCGATCATATCGGCAAGCCTCAGCATGGCCCTCGGCTCGCCCAGGTCAGCCGCCTTGCGCAGATACCGGAGGCCACGCACGGGGTCCCGCGCGACATGGTCGCCATCGAGATATGCCTTGGCCAAGTTCAAGACTGAGCTGCGATGGCCCAGGTCCGCCGCCTGGCGGTAAAACTGAATGGCCCTGTCCAGATCGACCTCGACCCCGAGGCCTCGGGCATAGGCATCGCCGAGCCGGCCGATAGCGGTTGTGTCGCCGGCGTCGGCCGCCCTCTGGTACCAGCCGACAGCCGCGGCCCGGTCCTGCCCAACGCCCTGTCCGTCGCGCAGCAGATCACCGTAGCGCCGCATTGCGCCGCGATGGCCAGCCTGCGCCGCGCCTCGGGACCAGCGCACGGCCTTCTCCAGGTCCGGGGGGCCCAAGAGGTCGGAGGCAAAGACCTCGCCCAGGGCAGCCATGGCGCTAGGCTTGTCAGCCGCGCTACTCTCCACCGCGGCCACCAGCCGACGCATGTCGTCCTTGCCGATGCGGTCATGCAGTTCATCGAGAAATCGCACCAGGATTCCTGCCGCATCGCTCTGTCCATCCGCCATCGCACGCAACAGCCAATCGATGGCTTGTCCCCGCTGCGCCTCGGTTGTCGCTCCGTCGAGGATCAGACGCCCCATTTCCACCTGGGCGGCCAACTGGCCCGCCGTCGCCGCGGCCAGCAAGCTGGCCCGATAGGCATCGTCCCCGGTCTCTCGGTAAAGCCGGCGCAGCAATCGAGCCTGGTCGGTCATCGAGGCGGTGTCCCCGCTATCGGCGCCCCGCGCGAACCAGGTCAACGCCCTGTCGAACTCACCCCGGTTGCGATAGTGACGCGCCAGTTCACGGGCTGCGCCGCGGTCGCCGCGATGGAACGCCTCGGCGGCCCATTGGACCGCTTTTTGCTCCAGCTGCGAATCCGCACCCGTCTTGGGTACGGTCCAGAAGTATTTGGCGAGCTCTCGTGCGTCTTTCGAGTTTCCCCAAAACAGGCGTTCGGCCTGGGCGATCCAAATGTCGGCGCGATCCCGATAGGCGCCCCCGGCTATTCCGCTCACCGCCAGCCGAGCCATACGGGCCAGCATCGAAGAATCGCAACTGTCTGCCTGGAGGAGCGCTTCAAACCAGTGCCCCGCCCGTTTGGCGGCATCGGGGCGGTCGGCCAGGACACCGCGGCTGTAGGCTTCGGCCAAAGACAACTGGGAGGCCGCGTCGCCCTTTTCTGCGAGAGCAAGGAGTTCTGTCAGTCCCTGCTCGGTACCACCTTGAACCAGCGCGCCCGTGGCTAGTTTTCGCCGGGCGTGAAGATTGCCCAGCTCAGCGGCTTCGCGGCGCAGCCTCTCGACTTCATGGTCCTTGCCGGGTTGATTCTCCTCGATCCAATCGGCATAGGCGGAAATGGCATCGGGCATCCCGGATTTGGCCAGCGACTCGAGCAGGGCCGCAACATCACTGTCGCCGCCGCCACCGTTTTCGCTCAGCGCGACTTTCGCGAGCGCCAGGAGGGCTTCGTTCTGTTGCGGACCCGGCGCCACTGCGAGGTCACGCCATTTCCTGGCCCAACTCTCATCCCGCTCCACACCAAGTCCAATCTCGAAGTACCGGGACAGATAGGCCATCGCACGCTTGGTGCCACCTTTTGCCGCACGGCGAAGAAAGCGCACGAAGATTTCTAGGCGCACCTGGTCGTTGTCTCTTTGGGCCAGCCGAATTTGCGCCAGAATTTCACCAAGGACCTGGACCGCCATGGCACGTTCGACCCAGAGCTGTTCCTTTTCCAGGTCAGGATCACCGACAAAGCCACAGCGATGCCGCGCGATCATGGCCCGAATGGCATCACGATTGCCACGCAACGCGGCCTGGCGGTAGTAACGCTGTGCTCGGCCCGGGTCTGCCTCGACGAACTCGCCCGCGCGATAATAGGCGCCGAGCTTCAGCAGCGCGTCGATGCTACCGGCTTTCGCCGCCGCTTGATAAGCCTCGAACGCCTTGCGAGGATCCCGCGCCGTCCCCTTGCCCCCCTCGAAAGCACGCGCCAGACGAATGAGCTGCATACTGCCACTGTCGGGGTGATGAGCCGACTTCTCCACCCAGGCGAAGGCTGCTTCAGGCTGCGGCATCTCGCCATCGATCCCGCCGTAGAGATCCACCAATCCCTCCATGGCCGGAAGCAGACCGGATCGGGCGCCGGCAAGGAGGTAGGTTTCCGCGCCCTCCAGATCGAGCCCGACCCGGTAGCCTGCGACCCGGGCCCGCCCCAAGGCGACGGCGGCATTGAGATAGCCCTGAGCGGCGGCCTCACGAAACAGCGACCAGCCTTTTTCGGTATCGAGCGGTACGCCCTGCCCACGGCGATAGAAACGCCCCAACTGGAAAAGCGCGGCGGGAACCGCCCCTTCAGCGGCCGCCCGATACCAGCGGATCGCAATGGTGACGTCCGGTTCGAACGCCCGACCGGTCAGGTAGCTGTCCGCGACGATCTTGAGAATGGCGCAGTCGGCTTCGGCCACGGACTCAAAGATCGCCACACGAAGACTGTTGATTATGGTCTGCCGACCTTCGGCGAGGGTCGTCAATCCTTGGCGCTCCAGCCGTAGAAGGTCCACCAACGCATTGGCATCGCCCCAGGCGGCGGCTTCACGCAGAAGCCGCGTCGCCATTGCCAGGTCGCGCTCGACCAGATCGCCGGCTTCATAGAGCTTGGCGAGGCGCGAAGCCGCCCCGGCAGCCCGCTCGCTCGCCGCCTTTCGGAGCAGATCGATCGCCCGTTCGGTATCGCGCTCGATTCCGTCACCGCTAAACAGCAACGTCGCCAATGCAACCCGCGCGGCGCTGGCGTGCTGGCCTCCCCTCTCGACCACATAGGCAAACAATGCCGCCGCCCGCACCGGGTCCCGAGCCAAGGCCGAACTGCCGGACAGCAGGGCCAGGGCGGTCGGGTAAACCTGGTCTGGGGCGAGCAGCGCCGGGTCACCCGACCAATCCGAAGCGGCAAGGCCGATCCCGCTCACCCGCTCTTCGCTCCGGCAGAGGGATGCGAAATCGAGGTTTGGGATCTCCAAGGCCTGAGCCGCCAGGCTCGCCGACGCAAAAAGCGTCAGCGCCAGTCCGGCGAGCGCCGTCGTCACCCCTCCTATGGCCACTAGTTTGTTCATCAAACTGTCTCAGGATCCTGCATTACCCTGCGCAGGGCCATTGTCCGGGCGCGTCATTTCGTGACCACCCGCGCCTGGGTTTGAAAGCCAACGACCTGACCGCCGACTTCCGCGACGATGAAGCCGATTTGGGCGCGGCGCTTCAGCAGCACCGAGGCAAAGCGTGCGATCACCGAGCCGCCGGCGCGCGCCTCAAGGTCGATCTTGACCTCGTTGACCTCCCGGCTGCCGACCTTCCCCGGGTCGGTTGCCGCGACCACATCGACTTTGAACTTGGGCGCGTGGAGCGTCACCGCCTGCTGGTCGGTCAGATTGTAGAACTGGACGCCGGCCTTGCTCGGATTCTCGCTGATCTGGTCTTCGACCATGGATAGCACCGGCTCGGGCTGGCCAGCACCAACCACAACGGTGGTAAAACGCCCCGCCATCAAGGGGACGTCGAGGCTGGCATCGCCCACGCGAACGGCCACGACTTCGCCCACGAGCGCATAGTAGGGCGTCACGCCATTATCGTCGCTCTCTACCGCGCCCAGGGCGGAGATATCGACCGGAGAAGACGGCTCTTGCCGCAGATCGATCACACGAACGAAAGCCGCGCCTGGCGGAGGCGGTGTATCGTAGAGCGACTCCTCGCCGGCCCAGGCCGTACCCGATAGAGCGAAAAGAACCGCAAGGACGAATAGAAGAGGTCGGAGATGAAAATTGAACATGGGAGAGTTTTCCTGTCTTCAGTGACTTTCAGGACTTGCCTTTCGGCATAGACGGACGTTCGCCACCGCGTTGGTCTCGCCCGCGTACTCCAGGGAAACCCGTGCCAACGCGCCGTCGATCTCATCGGTGAGCTCAAGGAAAAAGCGGCCGTGGTTCACAAGACGGCCGGATCGGTCGACGGGCACCCATTCGCCATCGCCGCCATGGTAATCCAGCGCGAAGGTGAACTTCTTCACCAGGGGATCGTCGATCTCGGCAAAGAGATAGTAGTTGTGACCGGCGATCCGCAGATCGGCAGGGATATCGAGCCCGCCTGCCGCCCCGGACAGTCCCAACCGATCTTCGAGGACGACGGCCGGCCCGGTACAGGCGCCTCGTGCGGCGGCGATCATCTGACGGAACACGACGCCGGTGTCGAGGTTGATGTCGTAGTAAGACGGCGTTTCCCAAAGCAAGATGCCCGGTGGGGCTTGATCGAAGGCCGCACTGTGGAGGTATGACAGAATCGAACCGAGGAACATGCCACCCGCGATGGCGTGATTGGTAACGGAAACACCGGTCGCCTCTGCCAGGAAACCATCGAAATTGAACAGGTCGACGGAGCTGAAGCTGGTTCCCACCAGAATTATCGAATCGACCTCCGCGACGTCTCCGAAAAGGCTGTCGGCCGACATGACCGCTTCAAAGGTGCGGAACTCAATCGATTCCTCTGGCGGGATCGGATCGGCGCAGAGACGCGCAATCTCCTCCGGCATGCCGCCAAACCACAAGAACTCCCCGACCTCTTCGGTCTCGTAGGTCTTGGTCGCGAACTTGTCGAAGTCACCGGTCTCGCGGAGCTCCCGCGCGACCTCCTGCGCCGCTGCTCGTGCCCCCTGCGGGGTCCAATGGTGATCGCGCTTGAAATAGAACGGCACACCCGCTTCGACCTGGCGCTGCGCGACTTCGCGCAAGTTCGGCACCACCAGACCGAGATCACGCAGTTCTTCGATAAAGAGGTCGAACTCCCGCTCGGCCATGCTGGACGAGAAAACCGACGGGCTCCCCTCAGTCGTGTCGGCCGCGTCGAGATAAAGCAGGCCGCGGCTCGGCACCAAGGCAAGCGCCATTATGGTGCCACGCGCCTTCAACGCCTCGGCCAGGCGCCGCAGATAGGCCCTGGTATCGGTCATCAGAAAATAGCTGTCGACGAAAGCGCTGCGCTCGCGGAAGAACCAGCCGTCATAGCCCTGTACCATGGGCATCAAGGGCCGTTTCTCTGGGTTCTGCAGATCGGGACAGTCGAACTGCTTGATGCGGGCCGACGCCGGCGTGGCGTCGAGCCCGGCGACGACAACGAGGATCAGGACCGCGACTGGCAGAGCGCAGCGCAAAATGCGCCGGCACCAGGAGATGCCGGGCGCTGCAGGGCCGCTATTTACAAGGTGGGTGGGCATTCCGTCGTCCCTAGAATTGGAAGTAGAGGAAGGGCGAGTAGCTCTGCGACACCATCTTGCTGACGCCCAGGACAAGCAGCGGGATCATGACGACTTGGGGTCCCAGGCCGACGGTCCTGGCCCAGCGTCCGGGCCGGTCGTCCAGGCGGTGTTTTTGATAGAGCGCCGAGCCGTAGATGAAGACATAGGCGATGACCAACATGGCGGCCTGCAGGGGCGTGACCGCCCAGGCCATATGGTCCGACAGGCCCCAGCCGTTGAAACCCAACATGCCCCGATAGATCGCCACTGCCCCGCCGACGCTCTCGGCCCGGAACATGACCCAGCCGACGATCACCAGCAGAAGGGTGATCGGCCCGGCCAACAGCCGCGGATAGGGGCTGCCGGCCTTGCCTCCGAGCAGGCGTTCCAGCGCCAGCAACAGGCCGTGCCAGGCGCCCCAGGCGACGAAGGTCCAGTTGGCGCCGTGCCACAGACCGCCCAGCAGCATGGTGACCATCAGATTGACGTAGGTCCGCAAGCTGCCTTTGCGATTGCCCCCCAGGGGCACATAGAGGTAGTCGCGCAGCCAGGTCGAGAGGCTGATGTGCCAGCGCCGCCAGAACTCGGTGATGCTTTGGCTGATGTAGGGGTGATTGAAGTTCTCGATGAACCGGAAACCCAGCATCAGACCGATCCCGATGGCCATGTCGCTGTAGCCGGAAAAGTCGAGATAGAGCTGCGCCGAGTAAGCCAGAGCCCCCAGCCAGGCATCGAGAAACGAGGGGTTGCTCTGGGCGAAGGCGAGGTCCGCGATCGGTGCGATGGTGTCGGCCAGGACCACCTTCTTGCAGAAGCCGGAAGCGAATCGAAGGGCGCCCTCGTTGAACTTGTCGAGGGTATGGTCGCGCTGCCTGAATTGACCGGCGAGATCCTTGTAGCGCAGAACCGGTCCGGCGATGAGCTGTGGAAAGAAGGCGATGAAGGCGGCGAAATCGAGAAAGCTCTCGGCGATCTCCGCGTCGCCGCGATAGACGTCGACCAGATAGCTGATGGCCTGAAAGATGTAAAAGGAGATGCCGATCGGCAGTATCACCGACCAGACTTCCCAGGGTGTCAGCCCCAGGCCGCCTGCCAGGGCCTGGAAACTCTCGATCCCGAAGTTGAAGTATTTGAAGTAGGCCAGGACCGAGAGGTTGCCAGCCACGCCCAAAATCAGAGCCTGCTTGCGGCGGCGGGCCGGCAGGGTGGACCGCAGCGCGAGCGACACGGCATAGCTGAACAGCGTGACGAAGACGAAGAGCAGCAGAAAGTCGACGCGCCACCAGCCATAGAACAGATAGCTGCCGAGCAGAATGAACAGTGAGCGCCAGCGCGCCGGCGTCAGGTAGTAGCCCGCGAGAAACAGCGGCAGAAAGAGGCCGACAAAGACCAGGGAGGAGAAAACCATGGCTCAACCCGTGCCGCCGCTATGGTAGCCGGCAGTCACGCCGCGGCCTGGCCGATGCCGCCGCTCAGCCGTTCCGCCAGATCGACATGCTCGAGGACCGAGACGATGACGTGATAGAGCGTCGAGGCCGGGGCAACCGTACCGACCGGCTTGTCGGTCTCGTCCAGACGGTCCCGCCAGGTGCCGTTGCCGACATCGAAGTAGTGCGCCGCCATCGTGCGGTAGACCTGGTCGGCGCGCTGCAGATAGACCGGATAGCCGCTGAAGCGCCCCAGGCTCACCAGGGCCTTGAGATGCTCGGTCTGCGGCCAGAGACGCTTGGTCGCCACGCGCACGGCGCCGCAGCGCGACACTTCATCCAGGGCCAGGCCGCTTTGGAATGACACCCCGTGACGGCCGGCGAAATCATAGAGGGCCATCTGAGCGGCAAAGACCTCCTCGCCGGTGAACTGGTGCAGACGTTCCAACAGCCAGACCCACTCGAAATGATGCCCCGGTTCGACGGCCTGGCCCAGTTGGCCGGCGCAGGGCCGCAAGTCCGCATCGAAATACTCGCCAAGGGTCCCCGTCTCGGCATCGAACAGGTGCTCGCGAAACAACGACCAGAGCTTGAGGGCCCGGTCGAGGTGACGCTCGGCGCCGGTCGCCTCGAAAAGAGCCAGGCTGGCTTCCAGCAGGTGCATGTGCGGGTTCTGGCGCCGCGGCAGGCTGGCCGGCACGGCTTCGAGATAGCCGCCGGCGGCCCCGTCGCCAAGGCCGTCGAGGAAGGCCTCGGTACGCTCGATCCAGCTCAGGGCCTCGGGGTTCCGGCTGAGCTTGAAGTAGGCGGCGAAGGCCAAGAGGGCGAAGGCCGCCTCATAGACCTCGCGGCGGTCGTCGACCGGTCGCCCCTGGTCATCGACGGCAAAGACGAAGCCACCGTCCTCGTGCCAGTAGTGCTCGGTCAGGAAGCGAAACCCGTGGTGCGCGAGGGCCAGGGCCGGTCCGTCCCAACCATGGGACCGCGCGTAGCAAAAGGAAAAAATCTGCCGCGCTTGAACTCGCATCCGTTTGGGCACCCCCGCCACCGGCAGACCGTCGTAGTCCAACAGCTCATGAAAGCCGCCGGCCTCATGGTCGACGCCCGCGGTGGACCAACGCGGCAGCACCTCCTCGAAGAGCCAGCTCCGCGCGGTGATTGCATCGTACATACCCATTCTCAGCCTCCTTGTTCGGTTGGTCGCGGCCCTATCGTTTCTTTTGGGGCAATTTGCGTTGCCCGACCCTTGGGGAGACAGATCGAGGCCAATTGCGGCGGCGATCTGTCGAACAGACTCGTGGGGAATGACGTGTCGTAGGCGGTCCCGAGGAACCGTTCCGGGATTTCCCAAATCACCAGCGCCGGTGCCGCGACGTCACCGGCTTCCAGATCCGTCAGAAAGGCGGCCATCGGGGCCAGCGGCCCGCCGCCCAAATCGGCAAGATTCAAGACGTCGGCCTGAAAAGCGAGGCGGAGTGCCTGGTCGAAGCCCCACTCCTCCATCGCGCTGTAGGAGGTCCCGACCAGCGCGATGGGAATGGCCAGCTCTCCGAACAGTCCGGCCGAACCGCCCTCGGCGCCGGTCGCAAGCGCGCGGGCCTCGATGGCCTGAACGGTTTCGGCCGCCGGCCCGAGCCAGGCATTGAAGGGGCCGGTCGGCACGAATCGGGTCAAGTCGCCCTGGCGCGCGCGCTCTTCGGAAGGCACCGCCGCAAAGGGACGTCCGGCAATCTCCAAGCCGCCGCAGTCGGCGGCGACAGCCTGCGCCAGCCGATAGGCGACGCCCTGCGCGCCCTGGGGAGTCCAATGGGTATCGGTTTTGAGAAATGCCGCCCGCTTAGCCGACAAGTCCAACAGCGGCTGGCGCAGATCCGGGACCAGGACCCCGGCGGCGGCCAGGTCTTTGCGCGCCCGATCATAGAGGCGAACCTTGGCCTCGGGCCAGGCCAAGCGCCCGAGTCGAGCCTTTTCGATCCGCGCCTTGGCGGGGATCAGGGCCACCACCAGGGCGCTGTCGCGGGCCGCGAGCCACAGCCGGACCCGCGCGATGAGGTCGATGGTCTGGGTGACCGTCGAGGCCTCCTGGTCGCTGGTTGCAAACTCCTCGGTGGTGAAGAGCCAGCCATCGCGGCCGAGCAGCACACCGTCCTTGCCGGTCTGGAAGATCCGAAAACTCACCGCCCCCCAAAGGCCGACGATCGAGTCCCGGATCGTCAACTCCCTCTGCAGGGCTGTCTCGAAACGGCTGGCAGCGGCGCCCTCGATCAGGTCTGGAAAGGCCGCCCCCTTCAAGACCGGCAGATCGCCGGAGCGCGCGACCAGGGTCCAGGCCGAGATCGCCAACAGGCCCCCCAGGACGCTCACCAGGACCAGGGCCGACAAGCAGCGCCCCGGTCGGATCTTGCCCGGTCTAGCCATGGGAATCGCTCGCGGCTTCCGCGCTGCCGGGCTCGCCGACCGGAGGGGGCTCCTGCTGGCTCTCGCGCTGCTGTCTTAGCGCCTGCGCCCGACTGCGCGGCAACGGAAACCCGCCCCGCGCGGAGCGCTCGTAGTATTCGATGGCCAGGTCCAGGTCGGCCGCGACGTGGACACCCTTCTCGTACATGTTTCCAAGGATGAACTCCGCGTCGTGCGACCCGATCCGCGCGGCACGCAGCAGCAGATCGAAGGCGCGCGCGAAGTCCCGCTGGTCCGCCGGCCCGATCAGAAACAGGGTCGCGAGTTCGATCATGGAAAACACGTTGCCGCCCTCGGCGGCAATTCTCATGTAGCGAATGCCCTGGTCGAAATCCTGGGCAACTCCGAAGCCCCCCAGATAGGCCTGGCTAAGCCGCCGGGCACTCTTCAATTCGCCATAGTCGAAACCGGTCTGGTAGTATTCGAAGGCTTTCTGGTGATCGATCGGAACGCCCCGGCCAGAGGCGTAGACCTCGCCCAGGACATGAAACGCAAAGGGTTCTCCGGCCTCGGCGGCGCGCTTGAACCAGGCGATCGCCGTTCTCGGCTCATAGGGCGTAGCCCCCAGGCCCCAGATGTAAAAGCGTCCGGTCTCGACCATGGCCCAACGGTCACCCAGGGAGGCAGCCCGCTCGAACAGCTTGAAGGCCAGGCGAAGATTGCGAATCTGATCGGTCTTGCTGGCCTTCATCTCCTTGGCGACGGCGACCAAGGCGCGGACGTTCGTTGCGTCGCTCTCGGCCAGCAAGAAATCGAGTCTGGCCCGCGCGTCGTCGTCCAGTTCACCGCGCACGATCAGGATGATCTTGCTTTCGAGATCACCCAGGCCTGCCGCCCTTTGTCGCCAGCGGAGCGCTTCCGCCCGCGCCCAGGTGCGGATGTCGGTATCGCTGGCCAGCCCTGCGGCAGTTGCCGGCAGGTCCGCCGCGAACAGATCCGGCACATCGAGGGCGTCGGTTGCCTCGGCAAGGGACAGAGCTTCGAGATGACGGGCGAGGGCGCGGGCGGCCACGGCGTTGCCCGAATGGGCTGCGGCCCTCAAGCCGGCCAAAGCCAGTCTGGTGTCGGCCGAGGACATACCGAACCGCAACAGTGCCTGCGAAGCTTCCGACCGCAGGTCCGCGGACAGGCCCTCCAAGGTCGTGACGTCGCGGGTCATCGCCAGCGCCTGGTCCCGGTCGGGCCCCTCCGGCGTCCTATTGAGGACCCGCAGAATGACATTGACGCCGTAGTCGGCGTTCGAGGCCGCAATCAGGTCCTGCGCCCAGGCCAGCGCCAATCCGAAGTCGCCCTTCGTGAGATAGAGCTGGGCCAGCGCGCTGAGGGCCGACTGGTCGCCGGCCCGCGCCGCGCGCTCCAGCCATTCCAGTGCCAGGTCGCGATCGACACTGAAGGGCACCGCCCCGATTAAACTGCGACCGATGCTGACCGCGGCCTTCACCGACCCGCGCTCGGCCATCGCTATCATGATCTTCCCGGCCTCGACGCGATCGGCCTCCACACCCTCGCCGGCACCGATAATCTGGGCGAGTAGCAGGGCCGCCGCGTCGTTGCCGCCATCCGCCGCTTGCCTCAGCCAGGGAACCGCGGCGGATGGATCCGCCGACACTCCAAGGCCGTGATAGAGACTCTGCCCAATGGTCGATGCAGCCGCGACCGCGCCGCTCCAAGCCCGTGCCTTGAGCAACGTCAGGCCATAGAGGCCCAGATCCGCCGACGACATGGTCTGGTCGGATGCCGGCTCCACGCTATTCAGTTCGGCGAGATGGAGTGCTGCCTCGCCCTTGCCGGCCTCCAGCGCCCGCCACAGCCATTGCCGGGCAACTGCCTTTTCCGTTCCAGGTTCAATGCCCTCGATCTCGACGGCATCCGCCTCGAAATCCCAGCCGGCCAGCCGCTTTCCCAGATCGAGTGCGGCCATCACATCGCCGGCCTCGGCGGCCTCGCGCAGCAGGGACAGGCCATGGCCCGGGTCCGCCGGCAGCCCGGCACCGCCGTTGATCAACAAGAGGCCGAGGCGGCGCTTCGCGAGCGCCGCGGTCTCCGCAACCACCGTCCGCGCCATGGCGGCCCGATAGAGCCGCGCGGCATTCACCGAGTCGATCACGCGCAGGCCGACCGGCGTCGGACGGTGGCGCATCAGATCGCCCAAGGCAATCAGGCCCGAGGCCTCGCCTTCGGCGATATGGCGCGCCAGGGCCTCCTCGACTATGGCGGCCTCGCCGCCCCGCGCCGCGGCGGCGATGCTCTCGATGCCGGGCAGTTCCGCAGCTTCGGCCGACGACAGCAAGAGCAGCAGAATCGGCCCCAAAACCCACGGTGTGCGAGAGAAGGTCATGACCCGTCATCCTCGACCGCCGGCGGTTGCCACCAAAAGCAGGTCGCGTTGCCGCCGACGAACTCGTCGATCAGGGGCCTCTCGTCGTCGGCATGGCGCGCCATGAAGCCCTCGAACCGGCGCCGCGTGAGACCCTGCGGCAACTGCCCGCGCAGAATCTCGCCGAAGGCCAGATAGTGGCGGTCGTGGCCGCGCCGATCGAGGAACCCGAGGTCCTGCTCCCAGTAACGTTCGCTCGGCCCGGGGATGTAATTGATTGAAGTCTGGCGCATCACCGTGGTCGGCGCGGTGACGCCATTGAGAAGACCCGCGGACAGGGTCTCCAGGGAAACCCCGGAGGCCCGTACCGCGTAGGGGTCGGGCCGGCCCGCGGTCCTGAGCGCCTCGGCGATGACCACCAGACCGTCCAGGGCGAGCCGTTGGTACCACAGGGCGCGGCTTCCCCGGCGCAGTTCCAATGGCAAGGCGCCGCTGCGATCCGCACTTGCCAGGACCATCCGCAGGCGGGCATCGCCCCGGTCCAGCAAGGCGTCGTCTTCGATCAAGGCGCCCCAGGCCGACAGCAACCCGTCGGCCAGAATGCGGTGATTGTTGTGATCGACTTCTCCGTCGAACCGCCGGTCGACACGCCGCACCAACCCATCGATCCACGCGCCGGTGCGCGCGGCCGCCTTCGCGTCGAGTGAGTCTCTGACGATCGAATAGGCCACCACCACCGGCAGAAAGCTTCGCTTCAGCGCGAAGTAGGCATCGTGTTGCTCTTCGGTCTCCTCGAATGCGCCGGCCTCGGCCCAGCGCACCAGAAGGTCGCCCAGCCGTTGGCCTGCTTCGCCGTCGCCGGCCAGGGCGCGCCCGGACAGGATCATGACCGCCCAATTGAAATCCCGGGCAGCACGGTCGGCGCCGTAGCCCTCGGTCGACTCGAAACCGTCGATCGGATCCAGGTCTTCGACCGTGGGTGCCTTCGGCGCAAGGCAAGCGGCCCTGGCCGATTCGAAGGCCTTGGCCTGTAGCTCCTCCCGGCGCTGCTGAACGTCAAACAGCGCACCGCCTGCGAGGGCCGGGCCAGCCACGGCAGCGAGGCCGGAAAGCAGGGCGCAAAGCGTTGCAAGGCGGGCGATAGAGATCATTGTGCCTCCGCCTCTTCGATGTCGCCGGACGGGGCCGGGCAGGCCTGGCGGCTGGGCAGTGCGTCGAGCAGCCCCTGACCGTCGCCGCCGAAATAGCCACCGTCCCGGAACCGGCAGGCGTGCGCTTCGACCTCGCCGGTGATGCAGCGCGACGCGGTGACCACGCCGGCGACCTTGATGTCGTGGCGGCTGAAGAGATAAGGCAGGTATTGCGCAATGTTGCCCGCAAAGACGTTGGGCGACTGATCGACGAACTCGTTGCGCCGCAAGGCGAGCGCCGCCAGGTCTTCGGCCATGAAGCCGTACTTGTTGGCTTGGATGCGGTTGCCGATCGCCGAAAGCGCCACCACCGTCGAATAGGGATCCAGCTCGACGTCCCGGTTTGCGTGCTTCTCCAGCTTCGCCAGATCGGAGGTATAGGCGTGCAGTCCTGCATGGCCATTTTGGGTCACATGATTGAAGAAGAGGCCGACGTCCCGGCTGTTGCGCACGGTGATGCCGGAGCGGCCGTTCTGCGTCAGCAGGTTCGCCGCAACGATCTGGCAGTCGCTCTCGAAAACCGTAAGCCCGTCCTGCTTGTTGCCGAAGGAGGTATTGGCATAGGTCATGGTCCCACGGCTTTCGCGGTCGACCATGATCCCCGACCCCTTGTTGTCGAATGCGAGGTTGCCGATAAAGCTGGAGTTCGAAACCTCGCGCGAAATGATCAGGCCATGCTTTACCAGCGCGCCGTAGGCGGTGTTGAAAGCCATGGTCAGTCGCCGGGAGCGATCATGGGGATCGACGCCATAGATGATGTTGGCCCGGTACTCGTTGCCCACCAACACCACATCGTCGGCTTCATAGGAGTAGAAGCCGTAGTGCATGTTCTCGAAACTGTTATCGACAATCACCGCGACCGGCCGCGGAATATTATGAATCGAAAGGTCGACCAGCTTGTCGGGACCAGAGGTCAGCGACAGGCCGTAGGCCTTGTCGTTGGCATAGCCCAGGCCAAAGATATAGCTGCCCGCTATGTAGGTCTTCGACCGGCTCCAAGCTGTCATGAAGGGGCGGAACTCAAGCTGCGTGCTGTAAGTGGCCCAGGCCAGTTCGTGGGCTTTCTCGCGCCAGGACACCACGCGTGTGCCGGTAATGTGGAGCTCTCCCGCATTGACGATATAGGCGCCGACCTCCTTCACCAGACGCAGCTCATCGACATCGGAGCCCGAGATCACCAAGGTTCCGCCGTCGCCGACGACCAACGGCCTGCGCAGGGTGTAGACCCGGCCGTCGCGCAGGATGTAGTCGTCCAGCCCCTTGGCTCGCAGACGATCGTAAAGGGTTGCCAAGTCGACCACGCCGAAACCGACGAAAATGAGGTCGGGTGCGGCCGTCTGCTGCATCTCGTGAAAGGCGGCGCGACTCGTGGCAAAGATGAACTTCTTGTTGAAGGTGTTGTAAATGCTGGTGTCCACGCTCAGACGATTGACCTGAGCCAGGACCGCGGGTGGCGTCCTGGCGACGACATCGGCTTCGCTCGCTGAGAGGCGCTCTAGATATCCCGGTGTCGGGATCTGAATACCGAGTGCGGTCTGTGGCATTGGCCGCATGACCGGCAGGTTGGCGGCCTCGCCGGTCGCGGCGGCAACGATGCTCTCTTCGAGCAAAGCGCTTTGCGCGGCGGCCGGAAACGGCCGGGACAATTCATCCTCGCTCATGCCGGCCAGTAAGCTGCCGACCTCGAAGTGCTCCTGGCGCGGCGCGCCTTCCGCCAGCAGGCCATAGACATCGATCTGCCGGGCCTGAAGCTCCGCCAGGCGACGAAAGGCTTGGGTCCGTCGCTTCCAGTCTTCGATCTCTTGAACCGTCCTGGACGCCGTTATGATATCGCCGTGCCCCAGCAGGCGATCCGCGAGGGCCTGGCGCAGGGCGTCGCGCTGGTCGGGCTGGCTCAGAGCCGCGACATGGTCCAGGGCTTCATGCGGGGAGGTGTTGCCGCTGTCGATTTGCGCCAGTAGAGCTTGCGATCTGATCCGGTGCCGTGCCTGCTTTCCCGAGACCGATTGGGCCAGAATATCGGCCGTTTCAATCATCCGGCAGCCGTAGAAGGCCGCCGCCGCCGCCTCCAGGCTGCGCTGCGCCTGTTTGTCGCTTCCATCGACCTGCGCGAGGGTCGAGCCCACAAGCCTGGCCAACTCCGCAGTGGCGCCATCCGGCCAGATCAACGGTGGATCGCGGCAAATCGCTGTCAGGGATTGCAGGCGGGCGATGGGAGACTTCAGCCTATCCACCCACCTGAAAGCGGTCTGGGTGTCGCCCGTCCAGCCGAAGGCCACCGCGATGTCGCCGCTCAAGGCATCGTCATCGCGCTCCTTCGCGGTCAGTCGGTCATCGACCTCGTCGCCAGTGAGCCGGCCGGATCGGATCATCGCCCCCAGGAGCACCCGCCGGGTCTCGAGTCCCGTCTCCCGGTTCGACAGGTTCTCCAGCAGTTCGCGGGCGCGGTCTTCCGCCCCCGATGTGGCAAGCGCTTTGGCCACCGCCGCGGTGGTCTTGTCATAAGGTCCGGGGTTTTCGATCTGGCGGTAGACCCGATAGGCCCGTTCGCCGTCGCCGCTTTCTGCGAGGCTCTTCGCCACCGCGGCCAGGGCCTTGTCGCGCCGCGAGATGACGACGAGGGTGTCGGCGCGGGACAGCGCCTCGGCGATGGCCTTTTCAGCGCGCGCCGCGTAGCCATCTTCCCCATAGGCCCGTGCCACCCGGGCCCAGAGATAGGCGCTGTAGTAGCCGTCGTCGACAAAGGCCGCGAGGTAGGCCGCCCGGCTCACCTCCCCCGCGTCGACCAATGTCTTGCCAAGCTTGCGCAGCGCATTGCCAGCGTCGTTGGTATCGCCGCTCGCGCCCAGCGCGACCACCGCCTCGATAAAGCGGTCCTGTTCCATCGCGGCGTGATAGACCTTGGTCAGGACTTCTTTGCGCCGGTCCCGTCCTTCTTCCGAGATCATCAGGCCGGCAACCAGCGCACGATCGAGATCGGGGCGCTCGGGGTCCAAAAACCGCTCGACCATGTCCGCCAGGGTCTCGGCGCGCGACTCCGAGGGGTCCTGTTTCGCCGCCTCGAAAAATGCGGGGTCGTCCGACCGGCGAGACCAAGCCGATGCGTAGGCCCGCCATGCCGCGAGGGTGGGCCGCTGCGATTGCATCTCGGCGATCAGGTCTCGGATATAGATCAGCGCCCGGGAAAAGTAGACCGGGTCTCCGTTTGGAGCCGACAGGGCCATCTCGGCCACGCCGGCCAGTACCCGGTCGGCCGCGGCAACATCGGTCAGCTCGAAACGCAGGTCGGATGCCCCGCGCAGCAGCTCCAGGGCATCGAAGTCGAGGTCACTCTGCAACAGCCCGCCAGCCGCGCGGATCAGAGCCCAGGCCCGTACATAGGGATCGCTGAAAGCCCGCGCCGCCAGGTCCAACCGGGCAAAGACCTCCTCTGTCGGCGCGCGACGAAAGAGCTCGAGCCGAACTTCGAACAGTGCCCCCTGGGCAGTGCCAAGGTCGATGCCCTCGGGCCAGGTCGCCTGCGCCGCGGCCTCGATGACCCGCTGCCACAGGACCTCTGCCTGCTCCGGCGTCGGCGCGGCTTCGGCCTGCAGCACCAGATCTTCGACCTCGGCCAGCTCCGCCCTGGCGGCCTGGAAGCCAAGAGCCACGGCAAAGGCGAGGGCCGCCATGGGCCAATGGGCTCGTCTGATCATCGTGCCATGGTCCCGGCGACCGGTTCGGCCAGGGGTCCGTCCGACACCGTGTCGCGCTTCATCTGGGGTGCCTCAACGCCGGGAAAATCCGTCTGCCCGACGATGCGGGTCTCGGATAGAATCAAGGGCTCGGTGCCGCTGTTGAGAATGCTGTGGTTGGAACTGCCGGCCACGGCCACGACCGCGCCGCGCGAGATATCGCGCCTGATCCCATCGCACAGGAGCATCCCGGTCCCAGAGACCACGATGTAAAGATTACAGGCCTCCGCCGGTACGCGCTGTCCGGTTTGCTGTCGGGACTGCACCGTCAGGGTGGTGACCTGGCAATTCGCCGCGACTTCGTGGGAGGCCGCGGTGCCCCAACCGTAGGACTGCCGATGGGACCGCTCGGCCTGGCTGTAGCCCAGCGACTGCGCACGCTGGAGTACGGCCTTGACCTGTTCCGCGTCCTCTCGCGGACAGACCATCACCGCGTCAGCGGTCTCGATCACGATCAAGTTCGAAAGATTGATCGCGGCCAACAGACGGTGCTCTGCCCGCAGGTAACAGCCGTCCGTCCCGATGGCGATGGCATCACCCAAAGCGACGGTCTCGTTGTTGCCGGGCGTCGCGATTTCCCAGAGAGCCTTCCAGGAACCGACGTCGCTCCAGAAGGTCGATAGAGGAACCATGGCGGCCCGCCGGGTCCGCTCCATGACCGCATAGTCGATTGAAATGCTGGGCGAAGCCGCGAAGGACTTCTCGTCGGGCCGCAGGACGCCGTCTTCCCGGCTGGCCGCCGCGAAGGCAGCCTTGCAGGCTGCGAAAACCTCAGGCGCGAAGCAGAGCAGGTCGGCGAGGAATACATCCGCGCGCAACGCGAAGATTCCGCTGTTCCAAAAGTATCCACCGTACGCCAGGAACGCCTGGGCCCGCTCCCGGTCGGGTTTCTCCGTGAAGGCCCGGACTTCGAATGCGCCGGCGGGCGAAACCAGAGCCGAGCCCCGTTGAATGTAACCGTAGCCGGTGTTGGGATCGGTCGGTGTCACCCCGAAGACGACGATCTTGCCCGCCCGGGCCGTCTCCAGGGCCAGAGCGACCGAGTCGCGCAGCGCCGCATCCGGCTGCATGAAATGATCGGCCGGCATGACCATCATCAGCGCCTCGGGATCGCGTTGTTGGAGTTCGAACGCGGCCAGTGCGATGGCCGGAGCGGTGTTGCGTGCGCAGGGCTCCAGAATGGTCGAGGCAATCACGGCGCCATAGCGCCGAACATCCGCCTCGAGCATCTCGCCCTGGCTGGCGCCGGCGACCAGCAGGACGTCGCCGAGACCGATTGTCTGGGTCAGTTCGACGGTGTTGGACAGCAAGGACTTGTCGCCGTAGAGGGCGAGAAACTGCTTGGGGCGGTCGGCACGGGACAGGGGCCAGAGACGCGAGCCCGAGCCGCCGCATAAGATAACCGGATGAGCCGCCAAACCGGTCAAGGCTGCCTCCCCTGACCTTGTTGCTGAAGCGCCTCGCCGGTCTGCGCCGCTGCGTCTTTAAGCGGCTCGGCCTGCCACCAGGTTCGGTCCAGCCACTGGCGGGCCGTACCCAGACCAAGCGTGTCGATCCGTACCGCCAACGGGATTCCCGCCAGGCTTGCGGGTAGAGGCGTTCCAGGCTCGATCCGCACCCAGGCGCGCGGGTCGCCGTCGCCCAGCGCCCTGATCTCGACAACCCTGCCTTGGCGGTTTCCCCCACCCCAAGCCGGAGCGGCGATGAAGGCCATCTGCCCCGGTTGAAGGCGAAGCGCCTCTTGATAGCTGACCACGGCTTCGACCCGGAGCGGCTGCGATTGCGGGATCAGGTTCATGATCTTCTCGCCGGCACGGACCCACCTTTGGCCGGCAAGCCGGTCGCCTTCGAGCAGGCAGTCGCAGGGGCTGTCGATGGTGATGGTCTTGCCAAGGTCGGTCTTGATCGCGAACAGGGGTTCGCCGGATCTCACCTGCTCGGCGCGGGCCGAGGCGTTGACGAACAAGAGTCCGGCGCGGGGCGCCTCGATGACGATTGTGTCGCTTTTCGCAACCGCCGATTCAGCCGTGACGATGAAGACTCGCTCGAAGATCGAGGCGCCGATGTAGGCGATCAAGGCGACAGAGAGCAGCGCCAGCAGAGAGAAACCCAAGGCGCGCTTTTGCGCATGAATGGCCCGCTGTCGCCAGGACATTCCCTCGGTCTGGCTCGGCACCTTGCGCGCGGTCGTGAAGTTGTTGCGCGCCGCCACATCGATAATGTCGCCGACCTGAACCAGTTCGCCGGTCATGTAGGCGGAAACGAGATACTGCAGCGTCGCCAACTGGTGGCCCGACAGATTGATGAAACGGCAGCCGACGCGGCCTTCCTCGCGACTGATGTTGCGAATCTCGAACTCGATATCGAGCGCGAGGGTAAAGCCCTCCGCGGGAAAGAGCAGTTGACCCTTGGCGGTCTTACCAATCCCGAGATCAAGAGAGAAACCGACGATGGCAAAACCCGCGTTCGACCAGTCACCCACGGCGTATTGCCGGGACCCAACCTGCACGTTCAAGGGTAACTTCAGCCGCACATGCTGCCGCTGTACCTCGGCTTCATGGACGATCGCGGGCGCCGCTTCGTTCATACTTTCATCCCCAGAAGATAAGTCGACCAAAGACCGGGATCCGGAACGGGCAAGATGCCGGCCGCCGTCGCGATCGCTGTTGCGAAGAGAATCAATGCGCAAGCATGTGAGTAAAGAGACCCGTATTCGGCCATCTTATATTTGAGTCCTATCGGAGTATTACCGAGAGTTGTCTTTTGCCTTGTCCACTTTTGCTTATTCAGCCTGAATATGACGAAGATCTTTACAAAAGATCCGACGATCTGGTTGTAGTAGAGCAGGAAGGGATAGACGGCGCTGACGCGGGGCCGCGCGGCCAGTAGGCTGAGCGTGAGCAGGTAGCGGGTGAAGGCAATCCAAATCAGGTAGTAGAAGAACGCAAAGGGATTGACGACCAGGGTGCCCAGAAAGGCCGCGGTCAACCCGGCCAGCGAGGTCCACATGGACAGGCGCTGATCGACGATGCACCACCAGGTAAAGAGCCCCATGGACCGCGGACCCAGGGCGGCGGCACGGGCATTGGTCCGGAGCATGTTGCCGAACCAGCGCCGCATGAGCTGAAGCGAACTCGAGATGAACGCCGGATCGGGCGGCGTTTCGACCGTCAGAACCTGGGCATCGGGGACATAGAGCATCTGCCAGCGATTACGCAGCAGATAGAACCAGGACGACTTGTCGTCTCCGGTCAGAAATCGAATACGGCCGAGACGCCAGTGATCGATCCAATCGAGCTCGATCTGGTCGACGAAGTCCGGATGGGTGACGATGTCCGCCCGGAACATCGACATGCGGCCGGTCAGGGTCAGGACATGCCGAGACAGCCCGACGCTTCCCATCAGCACATGGCGCTGCGCGAAACGCATGTTGTACCATTCGCGAAAGACCCTCTTGCCCTCGACCACGCAGACCTCGTCCGTGGTCAGGGCGCCGACCTTCGGAAAGAGGGCGAAGATCGGACAGCAGCGCTCCAGCAGACCAGGCGCCAGCATGCTGTCGCCATCGATCACGGCGGCGATCGCGCCGGGCGGCCCGGCGGCCTTGGAGATGGCGCGGAACCCGCAGGCCAGGGCGTCGCGCTTGCCCGTGCCGGCGACCCGAACGAAGACCAGCTTCAGGTGCGCTGGCGGGTTCTGCGCGACAAAGAGCTGCTTGATGAAGGTCTGATCGCCGCGCTCCACGATCGAGGCGACGATGGTCGCCGGGCTGCCATAGCGGATCGCCTCGCGAATGGCAGCGTCATAGACCCGGCGTGTCGTCTCGGCGTCGATTCGAAAGCTGGTGATCAGCAGGTACAGATAACTGGGACGCCCGGACGGTCCCAACGCCTCGCAGCGCGCGCGCCAGCGCGGAAAAACGATGTGGCGGTAAATCAGGAAGCGCACCCAATGGGTGGCGCCCCAACTGTAGCGCCAGATGCCGATGATCCCGATCACGAAGACGAACTGCGCCTCCTCGGGCGACAATGCCTCGGCCGGCAACAGCAACACCAAGGCCGTCAGGGCCGCGAGGTAGACGAGGTGATTAAAAAGCAACATGCCGGACGAGCCCCCAGACCGAACGTTCCCGTGGAGATGGCTCCATCGACGAACGCAATCGCCGCCGCCCTACCAACAGATTCCGTGGTACTGCTCATCGGACACGCGCTGGGCGTCGACCCGCACGAGATCGATGAGCTTCTGGTCCGGCCGCAGCCTCGAGGGCACATCGCGAAAACCCGCGTCGCCGTTGCCGACGATGATCACGTCGGAACGATCGATGATCTCGTCGAGGTCGTCCTGCATCAGGCTCGACAGGTGCTGAAGGCGCGACTGGACAAACTTTAGATTGCTGCCGATCAGCGCCGACACGTCGACATTCCGGTCGAAGATGCGCAGGTCGTAGCCCTTCCCCAGGAGCCGCTCCGCGAGCTCGACCAGCGGGCTTTCGCGCAGATCGTCGGTGCCCGCCTTGAAGCTGAGACCCAGCATGCCAACCTTGCGCAAGCCCTGGTGCGCGATCATGTCGAAGGCCCTGTCGACCTGCTGCTGATTGGCCAGTAGCGTCGCGCTCAGCAACGGCGTGCTGACGTCGTTTTGCTTCGCCAGGTATCGGATCGCCCGCAGGTCCTTGGGCAGACAGGACCCGCCGAAGGCATAGCCAGGGCGCAGATAGGCCGGCGAGATATTGAGCCGGCGGTCCATACAGAGGATTTCCATCACCTTGTGCGAATCGACGTCCGCCGACTTGAAGACGTTGCCGACCTCGTTGGCGAAACTGATTTTCACCGCATGCCAGCAATTGCAGGCGTACTTCACGCCCTCGGCAATCTCGATCTCGGTGGCTATCTCCTTGGCCGAAACGGCACTGGTGAGCTCGCGCAGGCGGGTCAGGGTGATATCGTCGCGCACGCCGAAGACCGAAATCTCGGGGCGAAAGTAGTCTTCGATCGCGGTGCCTTCGCGCAGGAACTCGGGGTAGAAGGCGATGCCGAAGTCCGTCCCGGCGGCCTTGCCCGAGGCTTGCTCCAGGGTCGGAATGACCAGATCGCGCATGGTGTTTGGCAGAACCGTGCTGCGGATGACCACGGAGTGGAAATCGGACTTCCAGGCAAGCTGCTGGCCGATCTCCTCGCAGACCTTCTGGACGTACTGCGTATCGAGGCTGCCGTTGGCGCGGCTCGGCGTGCCGACGCAGACGAAGGAAAGATCGGAGTTGGCAATGGCCTCGCCGACATCGTGGCTGCCGCGCAGCGCGCCGCGCTGGTGCGCGTCGAGCAACAGCTCCTCGAGACCCTCCTCGACGATCGGCGAGCGGCCTTGGTTGACGATATTGATTTTTTCTTCGTTGGGATCGACGGCAATAACCTGATGTCCGGCACTTGCTAGACAGGCCGACGACACCACTCCGACATAGCCAGCACCGAAGATGCTAACCCTCATATTCAGTCTCCCCAAAAATGCCGCTCGAGCCTTTGAGCTGCGCACAGACTTCGCCACGTGACTTCCAGCAGTGCGGAGTCACCCCCTTCGACCAGTCTCTTTCGTCAAATATTCCCTGGTGCCTCGAGTTTCTCAGAGGACATCTTGTCCTTTTGTATAATCATTAAGACTAGTCGAATATACCGAGTCAGTCCAGCGAACAAATTTTTTTATTTTGGCAGACCAAAAGATCGCACAATCTTCCATAGAAATTACACATTTTTATTGAATAAAGATATGATTAGTGTCGCTAATCGCCCAATTATTGGTTAATTTTTGGAATATTTACAAAACTATATCGTCACATTATAACATTTGTATGATATTTTTTCTAGCCAAACTGGCGGCATAGAACATCTATTTCGTTTGTCGTGGAATTTATTCCATCCAAAAATAAATATATTTTTGTTTCGCGGACTCTCGCTGCCACATCGATCCCAGCCTCACTACCTAACGTCCAAACGGACGACGACCGCGGGAACCGCGCGGGCCTGTGGTTTAGCCCCGTTTAGGAGGGCGCCGAGCGGGGCGGACAGATGAGAGATTCAAGGGATCTCGGCGTCTGCACGGCGCTATCCGGCCAGCTATGCGCGCCCGGCAAGTAGCTCGAAGACGGTTCGCTGGCTCAGATGACCGACAGGGCGCTTGTCGTCGTCGACAACCGTCGCTCCGGTTTCGCTGTCGAGCAGTTCCGCGGCGATATCCTCGATCTTGGCGCTGACAGAAACCGCCAATGTCGCATTGGCGCGCGCCTCCAGGGGTGCCATGACGGCACCGACCGAGAGAACCTTGGCACGGGGGATCTCTTTGGTGAATTCCCGGACATAATCGGTGGCGGGGTTCAAGACGAGATCCTCTGGCGTATCGATCTGGACGATTTCGCCGTCGTTCATGATGGCGATTCTGTCGGCAATGCGAATGGCCTCGTCGAAATCGTGCGTGATGAAGACGATGGTCTTGCGGAGCACGCTTTGCAGGCGAAGGAACTCGTCCTGCATCTCGCGTCGAATCAGCGGATCGAGGGCGGAGAAGGGCTCGTCCAGAAACCAGAGGTCGGGCTCACCAGCGAGAGACCGGGCGATGCCGACCCGTTGCTGCTGGCCACCGGAGAGTTCGCGCGGATAATAGTCTTCGCGCCCCTCGAGGCCGACCAGTTCGATCATCTCAAGGGCGCGGGCTTCCCGTGCCGAGCTGTCCATACCCTGGATCTCCAGGGGAAACTCCACGTTCCCGAGGACCGTCAGGTGGGGCAGAAGCGCGAAGTGCTGAAAAACCATGCCCATCTTGTGGCGGCGGATCGGCGTCAGGGCATCCCGCGACAGGGCTTGCAGATCCTGGCCCTCGAATATGACCTCACCGGCGGTTGCATCCAAGAGCCGCGACAGGCAGCGCACCAAGGTCGACTTGCCGGAACCCGACAGTCCCATAATGACGAAGATCTCGGCCTCCGCGACCTCGAAGGTGGCACCGCGCACGGCAGCGATATTGCCTGTGTCCGTGAGAACCGCCTGTGAAGGTGCAAAACCGTGCCGCTGCATGACATCGAGCGGCTTCGGGCCGAAGACTTTCCACAGATTCCGGCAGGAGATTTTCGCCTGGCCGATATCCGGTCCCACGGACTTTACTTCGAAACTGCTCATCTCACCTCGCTCGCACCGGTCACCTCGCTAGCCCCGGCCGGAAGCCGCCCCATTCTTGAGGGACGACGGACCCACTTCCGGTACCAGGACCGTGATGCCGGCCGATGCGAAACCGCGCAATAGATCGGTATCGTTGCTGTCTGTAATCAGGAAATTCACCGCCGCCGCCGGTATCGCGGTGATGCGATCTCTTTGGCCGAGCTTCCGCGCCGTCGCCAGGACTGTCACTGTCGTTGCCTGCTCCTTCATCAAGCGGGCAATCTTCGCATCCGATTCATAGGAGTAGGTCAGGCCCTCGCGGAGAGAAAAGCCCTCGGCCGCGATGAAGGCGGTATCCGCATTGAAGGCCCGCAGCATCTGTTCGCCAAAGTCGCCCGAGGTACCCAGAATTCTGTGACGGACACGGCCGCCCAGCAAATAGGTCGCGATCCGGGGACTTTCCGAAAGACAGGTTGCGATGTTTACGCCCGGTGTCGCGACGGTCAGCGGCAAGCCCTCGGCCATCAATTCTCGCGCCAAGGCGAGGATGGTCGAGCCATCGTTCATGAACAGGGTTTGATCGGCCTGGACCAACTCCAGCGCCTTTTGGGCGATGGCGCGCTTCGCGTCGGCGTCGACCCGTTCGCGCAGGGCAAAGTCCTGATCGGCTCCCCGCGCGGTTTGGGACACCGCACCGCCATGGGTCCGGCGCACCGCGCCCGCCTTGTCCAGGACCGTGAGGTCCCGCCTGATGGTCGCCACGGAGACAGCGAGCTCGCGGGAGAGGGTCTCCACGCTAACGGTCTCGTCATGAAGAAGCTGCCGCTGAATCGCGGCTCTTCGGGCGGCTGGGTTTCGAGTTTGGCTTGTCATCGTCGGCCCCTATACCATGACACAAACAATCATTCTTCAAGAAAAATCGGTCATAAACGTGAATAATTGTGATTGTTATATGACAATTTCGGACATAACATCAATCCAACCGGACTCCATATGTCCGGGTTTGCTTCGCGTATTCATCACAAGCACACTTGGGAGGTAGTGCAATGCTGAGACAGTTTCGATCCCTTGCGGTCGGCGCGGTGATTGCGGGACTAGCCGCCATGACCGGGCAGGCATCTGACGCCAGGGCCGGCGTCCCGGAATCCAAGGACCCCATCAAGGTCGTGATCATGGGTTACTCGGGCGACAACATCATCATGAACATCTATGCCAGGCTGATCGAGAAGCTGGGCTATAACGTGGAGCTGACCCCGGCGGACTACCTCGGGCAGTTCGCTGGAATCGAGGCTGGCGATCTGCACATCGGCTCGCCCGGCTGGGACACCACCGCCAAGGCCGCGCTCGCCGCGGCCTTTGAGTCCGGCAAGGTCTTGAACATGGGCCATATGGGAATCGCGGTGAACGAGGACTGGTGGTACCCGCTCTATGTTAAGGACCATTGCCCGGGCCTGCCGGATTGGAAAGCCTTGTTGGAACCCGATTGTGCCGCTGCGCTGTCGGTGGTCGAGACCTCCCCCAAGGGACGGTTCCTCAGCGGCCCCATCGAATGGGGTGGTCATGACGGCGAGCGCGTCGAGGCTCTCAATCTGCCCTTCGAGGTGATTCACGCCGGCAGTGACGGCGCCCTGACCGCCGAGTTCGTCGGTGCCATCAAGCGCAAGCAACCGATCGTCGGCTGGACCTGGGAGCCCTTCTGGCTGCCCGCGCTCTATGAGGGCGAGTTCGTCAAATGGCCGGACTATGAAGATGCCTGTTATGAAGACCCGGCCTGGGGTCCCAACAAGGAGATGGCTTACGATTGCGGCCGCCCCAACGGCTTCATGTGGAAGACCGCCTGGGCAGGCGGCGAGGCCAAGTGGCCCAAGGCCTATGATGTCTGGAGAAAACTCCAGCTCGACAGCAAGTCGATGGGCGAGATGGTCTACAAGAGCGATGTCGACGGGGTCGCCATCGAGGCCGTCGCCGACCAGTGGATCGCGGAGAACGAAGCCACCTGGAAGCCTTGGCTCCAGTAAGCGGGGGTTCCACTCCACGAACCACTCTGGACCCATCCGGTAGTCATATCGGGATCGGAGGACCATGCGGCGGCCAGCGAATGGGGGCTGGCCGTCGCTCACCGCTCCCTTTCGAACGGATCGCTGCGGTATGACAACGATCGCCATCGGGCACGCGGTGCGTCCAAGCCGGCTTCGGCCGGGCAACGTCGTGATTTTGCTGGCGCTGGCCCTAACGGCCTTCTTAATGGCAACGGGCGATTTTCTCCCCTGGGCCGTGACCTATCCCAAGACGTGGGTGGTCCCCGTCGCCCGGGAGATCACCCTGGCCATGAAATGGCTTTTGGGCGATGCGGATCTCGGATTCTTCACATTCAAAGAATTGACCCGCGGGTTCGGCACCCTTCTCGACGCGCCGACACTGTTCCTGAAGGGGCTGCTGGCCACCGGCTTCAAATTCGAGTTCGAAGACGGAGAGACCCTCCGGATTCCGCCGCTCTCGTGGATCGCGATTACCGCGCTCTTCGTGTCCTTGGGGCTGGCCTTGAAGGACCGCCGGCTGGCCCTTTTCATCGCGCTGGTCTTTATCTATGTCGCATTCCTGGGGCTATGGGAAAGCACCATGCTGACCTTCGCCTCAATCATCGTCGCGGTCCTGATTGGCGTGGCGACAGGTGTTCTGCTTGGCATTGCCGCCTATCGCTGGAACGGCGTCGACCGGATTCTGACCCCGATCTTCGATTTCATGCAGACCATGCCGGTCTTTGCCTATCTGGTTCCGGCGGTGATGCTGTTCGGCTATGGGCCGGCGGCGGCTCTCGTGGTCACGCTGATCTATGCCATGCCGCCAATGGCGCGTGTGACCCGTTCGGCGCTGTCGCAGGTCGGCAGCGAGATCGTCGAGTACGGCGAGATGGCCGGCTGCTCCCAGCGTCAACTCATCTGGCGGGTCATGTTGCCGTCGATCCGGCCGCGGCTCATGATCGGGGTCAATCAGGTCATCATGTTGAGCCTCAACATGGTGATCATTGCCTCGATGATCGGTGCGGGCGGTCTTGGCTTCGATGTCTGGCAGGCCTTGAAGGCCTTGCGGATCGGCCAGGGCGCCGAGGCCGGAATCGCGATTACCCTGGTCGCCATCGTGCTCGACCGGGTGAGCCAGCGCTACGCGGCGCGGCGCCCGGTCCATGGGGAAGCGCGCGGGGGACCCAAAGCCCGCTACAAGGTGATGCTCCTCTGCGGCGTGATGGTGCTTGCCCTGACAGCGCTTGGGCACTGGTATCAACCGGCCGCGGCGATCCCCGATGCCTGGACGGTGACCACGGGACGCTTTTGGGACAACATCATCGATTGGATCAACATCAACCTCCACGTCTACATAGGCGCGGTCCGCGACGCCTGTTTCATCTACCTCTTGAAACCGGCCAAGAGTTTCATGCTGGCTCTGCCCTGGCTTGGCGTGGTCGCCGTCGCCACCGCCTGCGGTCTCCGCCTGGGAGGCCCCCGCCTTGCCCTTCTCTGCGGTGCGCTGATCGCCTTTATCGCCGCGGTGGGCCTTTGGGAAAAGGCGATGATCTCGGTCTATCTGGTCGGTGTCTGCGTCTTTCTGGCGAGTGCCATCGGTATTCCGATCGGTGTCCTGGCGGCATCGAACGACCGGGTCCACAGGGTCGTCCAAGTCGTCATCGACACGCTCCAAACCCTTCCGGCATTTGTCTACCTGATTCCGGTCATTATGCTTTTCAGCATCGGTGATTTCTCGGCCATGGTCGCCATCGTGCTCTACGCCGTGGTCCCGGCGGTGCGCTATACTGACAACGGGCTGCGCCAGGTCCCGGCTCAAGTCGTGGAGGCGGCGACCTCCGTCGGCTGCACGCGCCTGCAGATCCTGCGCCGCGTCTACCTGCCGCTCGCCCTGCCCGACATCATGCTGGGCATCAACCAGACCCTCATGATGGGCCTATCCATGCTGGTGATCACCGCCTTGGTCGGAACCCGCGATCTGGGCCAGGAAACCCTGATCGCGCTCTCGAAGGTCGATCCGGGCCGGGGCATCACCGCGGGTATCTGCGTCGCATTCATCGCCATCGTCGCCGACCGATTGATCGGCACCTGGGCGGCCGCGCGAAAAAAGGAGCTCGGGCTGAATGCCGGGTAGCCGCGAATCTCAGCTCGACGAAAATGCCCCTCATGTGGTCGTGATCGGCGGTGGCGCGACCGGCTGTGCCGTCGCCCGGGACCTGATCCTGCGCGGCTTTCGCACCACCCTCGTGGAATACGGCGATCTCGGGTCAGGCACCAGCAGCCGGTTCCATGGCATGTTGCAAAGCGGGGCGCGCTACGCCGTCACCGACACGGACTACGCCGGCGAGTGCATGCGCGAACGCAATATCGTTGCCGACCTGGTTCCCGATGTGGTCGAGCCCCGTGGCGGTCTCTTCGTCGCCCTTCCGGAGGATCCGCCGGACTTCGCCGATCGGTTCCACCAGAGCTGCGAGGCGGCGGGAATCCCCGTGTCTGAACTGGATCCCGAAGCGGTGATGCGCGACGAGCCGCGGATCAGCCGTCGCGTCCGACGGGCCTTTACGGTCCCCGACGCCACGATCAATCCCTGGCTCTTGGTCAACGCCCTGGCGACCGATGTCCGGCTGCGCGGCGGCACGATTTTGACTCGTCACCAGGTCACGGAAATCACGGTCAGGGGCGCCGGTGGCGCCACGGTTCGCGTGGCTGGCAGGGGAGAGGGGAAGACCCTGGAGGCTGACTGTGTGGTCAACGCGAGCGGCAGTTGGTCGGCGCGAATCGCATCGCTGGTCGGCCAACAGGTCGAGCTCCAGCTGACCAAGGGCTCGATTATCGTGCTGGCCCACCGGATGGTCCAATCCATTATCAATCGCTGCCGCCCCCCCACAAGCCACGACATCATCGTGCCGACCGGCACCGTCAGCCTCTTCGGCACGACCTCGCGGGTCGTGGAGGACCCGGACACGACCCAGGTGACGCCTGAAGAGATTCAAGAGCTGCTGGAGGGCGCGGAACCCCTTGTCCCGTCCATCCGAGAGTACCGCGCCCTGCGCGCCTGGGCCGGGGTGCGGCCGTTGGTAAAGCCGCCATCATGGCCGGCGGGCGAGCCCCTGCCCCGACGTCACAAGGTCATCGATCACGGCGATCAGGGACTGGACCGATTCTTTACTGTGTGCGGCGGATCTCTGACCACGCACCGTGCCATGGCGGAGGATTTGGGCAACCATGTCTGCCGCGGCTTCGGTCTCAACAGACCCAGCGTCTCGGCGACCACGGCGCTTCTCGGTGGGCGGTCCCAGAAGCCATGGCGGCCGATCGAGCGCTATGAGGAGAGCGAGGCCGAGGTCGCAAGAGAACCAAAGGTCTGCGAATGCGAGCAGGTGTCGGTGGCGACGCTCAAGTCCTTGATTGCCGATGAAGGGGTGCGAAATCTCCATGATCTACGGCGACGGTCCCGTCTCGGCTTCGGGCCCTGCCAAGGCACCTTTTGTGCCAGCCGCGCCGCGAGCCTGCTGGCCGAGGCCGGCGCCGGCAATGCGGCAAGCGACGATCTGGAGCGATTTTGGCTGGAACGGCTCAAGGGCATGGTGCCGACGGCCTGGAGCGAACAGGCACGACAGGTGCTGCTGAGCGACTGGGTCGCCCGCGGCCTTCTTGGATTTCGCCCGACGCCTGGCGCGCTGCCCCACGAGGACCGGCGATGAGGTCCGATGTGATCGTTGTCGGGGCCGAACTGGACGGCCTGATAGCCGCCGTGATCCTGGCGGAAGCGGGTCATCGGGTGCGCTTGATGGCCCGAGGCGCGGGCTCTCTCCACTATTCGACGGGCGGAATTCACCTGTTGGGTTACGCAGGCCGTTCCGCCGGGGAAGCCATAGCCGATCCGCTGGCTGCCATGGATGACCTCGACCAGCGGCATCCCTATCGGCGCATCGGCAGCCAATCGGTGCAACAGGCCCTGGACTGGTATCTGTCCGGCGCGAGCGATGACGGTCCGACCTATCGGACCAACGGCCACAACGCGCTCGCGGTCACACCGGCAGGGCTGGAAATGCCTTCCTTCGCCCGGTCGGCGCATCAAGCGCTGTTCGACGACTTAAAGGGCAAACAAGTTTCGATCGTGGACTTCGCGGGCTATCAGGATCTCCCCGTGGGCCTGTTGCGGGCGGCGTTGACCCAAAGGAACATCGAAGCAGACATCATTTCCATTGAGGGACCTTCGGCCCGCTTCGAGAGCCTCGGGCTGGCGCGCGCGTTCGATGACCTGAGCGAGCCGGAGGCCTACTTCGGCCGGCTGAAAGGTCGACTGGCCCCCGCGAGCGAGGTCGTCCTCTTTCCGGCCGTTCTTGGTCTCGCGCGTCATCGCGATGTCCTGCGGGCGGCGGAGCAGGCGCTCGCTGTGCGCTGCCTCGAGGTCCCGACTCTGCCGCCCAGTGTCCCGGGACTCCGCCTGCATCGCCACCTCATGAGGATCTTGCGGCGCAAGGGCGTCGCTCTCCATCTCGGCGCCCGGCTGCGCGGCACGGCCAGTAGCGGGGCCCGAGTGGAGGCGGTCTATGACGAAGGCAACAGAGACTACCGGGCTGCGGCCTTCATCCTGGCGAGCGGCGGCGTCCTGATGGGGGGACTGGAGGTCAGCCCCGCCGGCAGCGTCACCGAGCCCAATTTCGGTCTGGCGGTGCACCAGACCGGCCCCCTCGCTGTTGGCGCGGTCGAGCCGACGCTCGATGCCCTGCACGAGACGGGAGTCGAGACGGATCTCCAGCTGCGCCCACTGGCTGAGAACGAGCCTCGGTTCGAGAACCTCTTTGTCACCGGCACGACTCTGGCCCACTGGCATCCGACCCGCGAGGCATCGTCGGAGGGGGTCGCTATCGCCACCGGCTGGCGGGCGGCACAAGAGGTCCGCAAGGTGTTGGAGGTCTAGAGCACTTTCAATGAGTAAGGAGCCATTTGATGGGCCTTGGAAGCTCACTCGGGAAGGCGCGGTAAGCAGCGCGATGCTATCGCATCGGGCAAGTGCCGGAACGCACCCCCCGATGTCGAGACTGGGGAGCTTCCAAGGCCCACCGAAGGCCGGGTTCTTTTGCCCCCTGGCCGCGTTCCGCTCCTTGGCCGATGCTCACGCATCGCCCTGCAAAGCGCGCCTTGCCAGGGGGCAAAATAGTCCCGGTCAAATGACCCCTTACTCATTGAAAGTGCTCTAGACCATGGAAAGCGGTGTCTTTATCGGGATCGATCATGGCGGCACCACGACCACGGCGCTGGTTTATGATCCGGAAGGCCGGAGAAAGCGCGCCTCGGTTTCCGTTCCCATGCCCAAGCGGACGCCAGCAATCGGATGGGTCGAGCACGACCCCGAGGATTTCCTGACGTCCGGCAACCAAGCCGCCCGCCTGGCGCTCGCCAAGGCGGGGCTCGCCTGGCGCGACGTGGCCGCCATCGGGATTGCCAATCAAGGCGAGACCAGCATGGCCTGGTCCAGCCGAACAGGGGGACCGCTGGGACCGGCGATTTCCTGGGAGGACCGACGCACGGCGGACCTCTGTGCTTGCCTGGCGGACCAGGGCGTCGACCGGCTGATACGCGAGCGCACCGGCATCCATCTCGATCCCTATTTCTCCGCCTCCAAGTTCAAGTGGTTGCTGGAGAACGATCCGATGGTCAAGACTACCCTCAACAAGGGCGGGGTCCGGCTGGGCGGCACCGACAGCTACGTCATCCACCGGCTGACCGGCGGTGCGGTCCATGCCACCAACGCGGCCACGGCCTCGCGGACCGCGCTGTTCAACCTGAAAGGCGTCCATTGGGACCGTGACCTCCTGGAGGCCTTTGCCCTGAGCCAGGATCAGATGCCGGAGATCCGTCCGACCACGGGAGACTTCGGACTGATCCGCCACCCAGCCGTCGACAGCCCTTCGGTCCGCATCACCGCGGATGCCGTGGACGCCCATGCCGCGCTCTTCGCGCAGGGCTGCTGGGATGCAACCACGGTCAAGGCGACCTATGGCACGGGCGCCTTTATCGAAGTCAACACCGGCCCCGATCCGGTCGTGCCTGATGGCAAGTTGCCGGTGTTTGTCGCCTGGGATCTGGGCGGCAGGCTCGACTACACGCTGGAGGGCGGTGTCTTTTCGGTCGGTGCGGCGATCGATTGGATGGTGCGCTCGGGACTGCTGCCATCGGCCCGGGACACGGCCGCCCTGGCCGAATCCGTGCCCGACAGCGGCGGCGTGGCGGTGGTGCCTTGTTTTACCGGGCTCTCGGCGCCTCATTGGCAATCGAGTGCCCGGGCGGCAATCCTCGGGCTTGGTCTGGACACCACGACCGGCCATATCGCGCGGGCATTGCTCGATGGCATCGCCTTTCGCTGCGCCGAGGTGATCGAGGCCTTGAGCGAAAGGCTCGGCGGTACAATCACGCTGGTGAAGGCCGACGGCGGGCCGACAGGCAATGGCTATCTCATGCAGCGACAGGCCGACCTCCTGGACATGCCGGTCGCGGTCTCCCAGGAAGCCGACATGACAGCCCTGGGTGCTGCCCTGCTCGCGGCAATCGGAGCCGGCAGCCTGACCCTCGATGACGTTCGGGCCCAGAAACAAGCCACCATCGTCTACGAGCCGCAACTGGGCGCCGACGAGCGGGCCTCGCTTTGGGCCTCGTGGCGGCGGTCCATGGCGCTGATCGCCGAGCAGGGTGCCCCATGAACTTGCAGCAGAGCCCTTCGTCGCAGTCAAAGGCGCCGCCACGCGGCCGCGACGCCGTGCTGCGTAGCATGGACCGCTGCACCAAGTGCGGGATCTGTCAGGCCCATTGCCCGGTCGCGGCCGTCACCGACCGGTTCCCCGGTCCCAAGTACACCGGGCCCCAGGCCGCGCGCTTCCGCGTCATCGATCCGGTCCGAGAGCTTTCCCCGGATCTGTGCAGCGGTTGTGGAATCTGTACCTCGGTCTGCCCCAACGACGTGGCGATCACCGACATCATCACCCTGGCCAAGGCGCAGAAAGGGGCCACCTCCAAGCGCCTGCCGTTTCGCCAGAAACTGGTGAATCGGCCCGATTTTGCCGGTCGCCTTGGCGGCCTGGCGCCCTGGCTTGCCAATGCCATCTTGAGCAGTCGCCTGCTACGGATCCTCGCCGAAAAGGCGATCGGTGTTCACCGGAATGCGCCGCTGCCGCGGATCAGCGGCCCGGTTTTCCGCCGCTGGCTGATTCGCCGACAGCAGCCCGAAGGACCCCGCCTGACCTACTTTTCCGGCTGTGCGGTCGAAAACTACGACCCCCAGGTCGGCAAGGCCCTGGTCCGGACCCTCAATCATTTTGGCTACCGTGTCGACGCGCCGAGCGCCGCCTGCTGCGGACTCCCCCTGCTCTCGAGCGGTGAGACGGAGGGTGCTTTGGCACGCGCCGACGCTTTGGTCGCGGCATTGGCGCCCGTCGCGGGCCGCCCCATCGTCTCGACCTCGACCAGCTGCAGTCTGACATTGAAGTCGAAATATGCGGCCTACCTGGACCTCGACGACGGGCCGGCCCGCGCGGTTGCCGGCGCGGTCTTCGATGTCGCCGAGTTTCTCCGCGATCGCCACTACGAGGATCTGGCCCGAGACTTGCGCGCGGTCCCCAAGCGCGTGCTCTATCACGCGCCCTGCCAGTTGCGCGGTCATGGCATGGGGGTCCCCGCCGCCGAACTGCTTGGGCTGGTCCCAGATCTCGACCTGGTTGTCTCTGAGGCGGACTGCTGCGGCGTCGGCGGCACCTACGGCTATGACCGGGACAAGTACGGCATCGCCAAGGCGGTGGGACGGACGTTGGCCGAGCAGGTCGCGTTGGAGAAGCCCGACCTCCTGCTCTGCGACAGCGAGACCTGCCGCTGGCACATCGCCGCAATGACAGGGCTCCCCTGCCTCCACCCCATCGAACTCATCGCCGCGTCTCTCGCCGGCGAGGTTGGTGGCCAGCTCGGCGGACTCAAACGGGGCTGACGACAGGCTTTCGAACCCGGCCCTATTTCCAGTGCTTCTCTTCGCCGTGGAACTCGCCGCCCGGCAAGGGTCCAGGCTTGGCGAAGGCGTCCAGGACGTTGCCCATCACCGTCGAGACATTGTTGTCGCCGTCGTTCCAAGGCAAGGCCTGACCCCAGGCAATGGAACTCGGCGACCAGACGGCGCCGTTGGCCGGCGTCGTAAAGTAGGTCATGTCGGCGCGGATGTGATAGTGCTGCGTGCCGCCCTGGCCCGGGAAATTGAACGCGATCTCCTCGGCCACCCTGGGATAGTTGTCGGAGTGCCCCTCGGACGAGGCCAGGAGCCGGGTGTGCGGCGGGGTGCCCAGCGAGAGGTCGTAGCGGTCGATTTCAATGCCGGCGGCGCCGCCGGCGGCGAGACCGAAGTCGCCGATGACCTCCTCCTCGACGCCCTCGAAGATCCAGGCGACGCTCTTGTGATAGCTGTCGGGCATGCGCCGGTAGGGTTTGCTTTCGTCCATGCCCTCCGAGGTAAAGCCGGTGCCGATGATTTTCTGGGGCGGCCGCCCGCGATTGCGCCAGATGCCCGAGCGCTCGCCGTTGCTTGCCATGTAGTGCTCGCCGGGCAAGGCCTGCCAGGCGCGCGAGCCCGAATCGAGCTTGCGCACCTCCATGCACCCCGGGTCATCGTCGCGAAACGAGACCACCCAGTAGTAGCCGTTGCCGGACAGGTACATGACCCTGCCGCCGGCGGCCAGGTAGTCTTCCGTGGCATCCATCATCCGGGCCGAATAGTACTCCGCGTGGGTGCCGTTGATGACCACCTGGTAGGGGCTGAGACAGGCGACCCCCTCCTGGTGCAGATCCTCGTCGGTGATGATGTCGTAGTCATAACCCTTCTTTTCGAGCCAGAAGATGACCGACAGATCGGCGGGAAACTGCCAGGCCACCGCGGTGCCCGCCATGCGATGCTTGGGGCGGAGATTGAAGATCGGCCGCCGCCGGCTCGAATAGCAAACGCCGCCGCCATCGCTGTGACTGTCATAGGTCGAGGAGGCATATTCCGGGTGCTTGGAAAGCTCGATGTCCCATTTATGAAACACCGGCACATGGGCGGACACGACCTGCGAGGTCGGAAAGTCCAATCCCAGGCGGTCGTTAGCATAAGCAAGGTAGCTATTGGTCGGCATCAGCATCGCGATGGCCGAGCTCGGCTCCTTCGGCCGTAGAAAGAACGGCAGGTGGTCCTCCACCCCGCCGGCCCGCAGCCGGGCCGCATAGACCCCGCTCTTGAGCTCCGGCACCGTCATCGAAAAGGTCGTCTGCCACTGGCAGTCGGTCATTGCATCGTCGTGAAACCAAACCCCGCCGAACTGCTCCGGCGCTAGCCGGAAGCAGTCGTCCTTGCCGTTCCAGTTATAGCCGGTGGCGGCGCGAACCGGCCTGTTCTGGCCTTCCGCGTGCAGGCCCTGGGGCCCAATGTCGATCAGCTTGTCGCCGATGCCGTTGGCCGAATAGCCCAGGCTGGTGTCCCAGCAGGCGACGCTCTGGGCCGGCGGCGCGTCGAGGTCGAGCAGCCCGTCGAACTCGCCGCGGCTCATCGCGCGGGCGATGACGCCGCAGCGGTCGATCTTGCCGTTATAGAGTTGGCTGACGAAATCGCCGCGCTCCGCGTTGTGGTCGTTGGCGCCGGCCCAGAGAAAGCCCCTGCCCGCGTCGCCGGGTGCGACCCGAAGAGTCTCCGTCACGTGGGAGTTCATGTCGAGCGGCACGACCTTGGACAAGAGATTGCCGTAACGATTCTCGATGGGTCGCTGGTAGAGGACGGCCTGCCCGCTGGCGCGTTGGTAACTCGCGCCGACCAGATACCACTGCCGCGGGTTGAGGGCGACCTCGGCCTGTATGGCATCGACCTTCTTGCCGTCGCCGACCCAGAATTCGAGCGACCCGCTATCGTTGATGCCCAGCGCGTAACCCAGATCCTTCTCGATCGACCAGCGGGTGAGGATGCCCTGGCGGCCCTTGTGCGGGGTCGTCGGCCACACCACGGCCCAAAGCGAGAAATCGCCATCGAGGGCGAAGCGGTTGCCGGGGTCTTCCACCCGGGCGAAGTTGCCCGCCTGGGTGAACTGCTGGCGCACGCCATGACGCCCATCGATCGGGCCGGCGACCTCCTTTTCGATGAAGCCGGGACCGCCGGGGGTCTCGTCGCCATGGATCAACTGCACGAGCTGGACATCCGCGCTTTCGGTGCCCTCGGCGCTGACCATGAACTCGATCTCTTCACCCGGCTTGACGCTGAAACGGTTGGCGTAGCCTGTCAGTGTAATCTCGGCCATGGCTCAAGAATCCATCAGATCTTGGACACGCCGGAGAAAGACCGCGTGCAGGGCATCGTTCTTGTTGGTGTGTACGACATCGTCCACGTCGCGCGGCGGCGTCCCCTTGACGCCGGTGGTGGCGATGATCTTGTAGGCGGTGCCGGCTTGCATTTCATAGAGCACATACTTGTTCTCGCCGCCGGCCATGCGGAAGTAGTTCAGCACCCGTTCGAGCGCATCGCTGTGCTGCCCGAGCGGTTTCAGCCGGTGTTCCTCGATCAATTCAGGCGAGATCAGGGTCTTCAGATGATCGCGCAGGCGTTTGTCGAAGCGCCTGAAATAGAGCTTGTCCTTGTCGTGTATTTCAGTGGCCTCTTCCGGCATCGCTTCGCCTCCCTTCTCGGTTCTCTCCGCCCGCCTTTCGCTTTTCTTCTTGTTGCGGAACTCGATGAACTGGGCTCGTATTCCCACCAGCCCGTTTTGCGCATAGAGCGTCACGCCGAGCATGATGAGACCGATCGCCACCAGTCTGATCGGGCCGAATTCGGCAAACATCTTGTCGATCAATACGACCACCGCGGTCCCGATCACCGCGCCCTCGGCACGGCCGAGCCCGCCGATCACGATCATGGCGAAGAGCAGCATCACCATGTCGATCGAAAAGAGCGACGGCGACGCCCCTTTGAAGTAGGCGGCATAGAACCCGCCGATCAGTCCCAGGGCGGCCGAAGAGATCAAGAAGACCGTGAAGCGGGCGAGATGGTAGTTGATGCCCATGGCCTCCGCCGTCGCCTCGGACTCGCGCGCGGTCGCCAGCAGCAGCCCGAGGCGCTGGCTGTTGACCAGCCGGTAGATCCACAGCATCAAGAGCATCAGGGCGAAGGCGGCGGCGTAACCCAGGATCAGTCCGGGCGTTCGCAGTTCCCATTCGGCGGGGATGAAGGTATCGGCGCCGAAGAGACCGCCCTGGGCCGAACCGAAGGTCTTGGACTGCACCACGAAGACCCGGCAGAGCTCGACCATGCCCATGGTGAGCAGGGCGAAGTAGAGCCCATCGATCCGCAGCGCCGGCAGCCCGATGATGGCGCCAAATACCAGCCCGACCAGGGTGCCCAGCAAGAGCATGGTGGGCCAGGTGATGCCGAACTCGATCGACAGCCAAGCCGTTACATAGGCGGCCGCGCCGACCACCGCCAGCGTCGCAAGGGAGAAGATTCCCGCCGTGCCGATGACCAGCATCCACATGAGATTGATCGCCGAGAAGAGCGCGAAGGTCGTGGCTGCCGTCAGCATGAGATTGGTGCCGACCAGGATCGGCGCGACCAGGGCGATGAGGAGCCCGACGGCCCAGAACCAGGGCCGCTTGTCCTCGAGCTTGTACTCCCGGGTCAGATCGCGGGGATTGACCTCGGCGTGGCCGCGGAACCAGGTGGTCCGGGTGAAGGGGATGCGGCGGCGGCGCAGCGCCCGCTCGCCCGAGAGGCTCAGACGCGGAAACCAGTTGCGCCGGCCGACCAGGGACTTGGCCAGCGATTTCGCAGCGCCGTTGGCCTCGGCCTCTTTGGACAGATCCATCGTCATTCTTCCCGGGCCTCGTCCAGCAGCCCCGCGATGCCGCGCGGACGGAACAAGAGGATGACGATGATCAAGCCGAACTGGGCCATCAGAACGTACTGGCCGCCCAGGTAAGCCGCCGTGAAGGCTTCGGTGAAGCCGATGATGACGGCGCCGATCATGGCGCCGCCGATGCTGCCGAGGCCGCCCAGCAGGGCCACGATCAGGCCCTTGATGAGGGGCTGCAGACCGGCATAGGGATTGACGTAAAAGGTCTGGGACAGCAGCACCGCGGCAAGGCCCGCCAAGGCGCCGCAGAGCAGCATGACCCAAAGGGCGGTGGTTCTCAATGAGATGCCGACCAGCGCGGCGCCCTCGGGATTTTGCATCATCGCGCGGATCTCGAGCCCGCGCCGGCTGGTCGCCAGCCAGGTGAGCAGAATGCCCAGCACGCAGACCGACGACACGACGGTGCCGACCTGGCCGTAGGTCATGACGACGTCGCCGAACCTGACGGCGCCGGAGCCGAAGACCTTCGGCAGGGGCTTCATGCGCGGCCCGAACATCCACATCAGGGTCTGCACGCCGATCATGTTGATCGCCATGGTCGCGATGAGGGCGCGCACCTGATAGTTGGGCTTGTCGTGGATATAGAGAAAGGCCACGAAATAGATCAGAAGCCCGACCAACGCCCCGGTCGATATGCCGGCGGCAAAGACCACGAAGGCGCTCTTGCCAAAGGTCGTCGCCGCCCACCAGGCGCCATAGCCCGAGGCCGCGAAGGTGAACCCGTGGGCCAGATTGAGCATCCCCAGGCTGGACCAGATGATGGAGACGCCGATGGCGAGAATGCCGTAGATGCAGGTGAGCTGCAGGCCGGACATCAAGGTGTAGAGGTCCATGGCTCAGCCGTCCCGTGAGTGAACGGCGAGCGAGTCGACGTCGCCTTTGATCTCGCCGGCGTGCATGCCGACCATCCGGTCCACGCAGCCTTCCAGCAGCTGCAGGTTCTGCTCCGCCACCACCATCGCGCCCTCGGCCAGATCGACCTTGGTCAAGGCGTCGACGACCGCGCGCGAAATCTTCGGCGCCAGGCCAAGCGATGGCTCGTCGACGAGGTAAAGCTTGATGTCGCCCATGAGGCCGCGCCCCAGGGTCACCATGCGGCGTTCGCCGCCGGAGAGCTTGCCGACCGGCTGGCCCAGGATCTCGCGCAGGGGCGGGAAGATCTCGAGAATCCGCTCGCGGCGTTCGGCGCGCTCGCGCCAGGCCTTGCGCGTGAAGGCGCCGGAATCGAGATGTTGGCGGACCGTCAGGCCAATGAACATGGCATCGCCCTGCGGCATCAAGGCGACCCCCTGGCGGGCGATCCGATGCGTGTTGCGGCCCGGACCATGGGTTCGTCGCCCGCCGATCTCGACTCCGTTCAGCAGGATCGAACCGTTTTGCCAGTCGACCAGACCGGTGATGGCGCGAAACAGCGTGGACTTGCCGTGACCGTTGAGCCCCACCAGGCCGATCCGTTCGCCGCGGCGGACCGAAAAGTCGATGTCATGGAGCACCCGCAAGGGTCCGTAGCCGGCCGAGAGGCCCTTGATCCGGAGCACATCATCCATGGGCCGCCCCCTCGAAGTAAGCCGCGCGAACCTCGGGGTGATCGAATACCTCGTCCGGCGGACCGCTGGCGATCCGCCGGCCCAGATCGAGCACCATCACCTCGTCGGCAATGGCGGCGAGCAACTCCAATCGATGCTCGACGACCAGAAGCGAAATCTTCAACTCGCGGGCCAGCATCCGCAGGACCTGGTCGAGCTCTTCCAGCTCCGCGTGGATCAGTCCCGATGCCGGCTCGTCGAGCAGCAGCACCTTGGGCCGGCGCATCAGCAGGCAGGCCATCAGGAGCTTGCGCCGCTGCAGGGTGTCGAGCGACCCGGCCCGCACCCGGCCCGGCACCCTCAGCCCGACCAGATTTGCCGCCCACTCCGCCTGGTGCGATGTCAGGCTGGGAGAAAAGGCCTTGCGGGCAGCCTTCAGAACCTCCGCCACAGACAGTTCGTTCGGCACCACCGGGCTCTGGTAGGTCCGCCCGATGCCGACGCGGACGCGCTGCTGAATGGTCAGGCGGCTGACGTCGCGGCCCTCCAGGGTCACCTGGCCTTGCTGCACGGGGATCCGTCCGCTCAAGACCTCGAAAAGCGTGGTCTTGCCGGCACCGTTCGGACCGATGACGCCGAGGATCCGCCCGCGGTAGGCGTCAAGGCCGACATCTTCGAGAATCGGCCGCCCGCCGAGTGTCAGATGAATGCCCCGACACCCGAAAAGCGGCCCCTTCTCGGAAAGCGGCCCCTTCTCGGAAAGCGGCTCCGTCTCGGTTTGTCCCGCCGCGCCCGCTACATCCATGGCGCCGGACGGAACTCCGCTTCGGTCAGCGGGTCCGGCGCGATGATCTTGTGCTCGCCGTCTTGCACCTGGAAGAACAGATGGCCCATGCCCTTGTCGATGCTATCGACCTCATCGGGATAGGACGGCGAGCATTGGCAGTCGTTGTTCAGGATGTACCAGCCGACGACGCCGCGGTAGTTGTTGGCGCGGATATGATCGTTGACCGCCTTGAAGTCGTTGGGATCGCCAACCGCTTCCCAGGCATTCTTCAGCATGTAGGTGACGTCATAGGCCATGCCGGTATAGGCGAGGCCCATGATACCGGGGAAACGTTCCTTGTACTTGGCCCGGAACGCGGCACCCTGTTCGTCGTTGTAGACGCCCAGCACGGTGCTCCAGATGTAGCCCTCGGCCGCGTCGCCCGCGAGCTCGAGAAACTCCGGCTGGGACGGCCCGTACTGCATGTAGATCAAGCTGCCCTTGAGCTGGTTCACCTGGTACTGGTCGGTGAAGGCCGCATAGGCCGCCGCCACCCAGTGATTCAGCATGATGACGCCCGGCTCGTACTTGTGGATGTCCCGGATCGTCGGGCCCCAGTCCTGGACCGGCGACTGAATGTCCGAAACCCCTGCCAGCTCCCACTTGCCGTTGCTGTCCTTGATGGCCTGTATGGTCGCTTCCGAGATTCGTTGGTTGTAGCCGATCTGACCCTGGACAAGATGGATCTTGTGGTTGATGGGCTTCCACTTTCCCGAGGCCTCCAGGGCGTCGAGGAAGGGAATGAAGCCAACGCCGTAGTTCACCTCCGGCGGATCGATATGGAAGAAGTTGGAGTACTTCTCGGGATTTGATTTGAAGTAGTTGATGGCGTCGATCTTGGTGTCGCCGCTCAGGTGCGGGGCGCCATAGGCAGCGGTTACATCCATGGCCGGGTTGGTCGCCAAAACAAAGGGAGACGAGAAGGCGTGGACTTTCTCGTCGACCAGCTTCTGAAAGCCGGCCTGGGTGCCTTCCGGGGTCAAAAGATCGGTGTCGACCACCTTGTACTCCAATTGGCGCCCCAGCACACCGCCGGCGGCGTTGATTTCCTCGATCGCCAGGATGGTACCGTTCAGGTGATCCTGATGGTCGGCAACGCCAACCGGGCCGGTCTGGTTGAGCGGCAGACCGATGACGATGGGATCGGCCGACAAGGCCACGCCAGACAAGGCACAGAATTGCAGCGCCGCGATCGCGGTCAGAAATTGTTTCAAGACTTTTCGTTTTTGCATCTTTGTTCCCTCCCCGAAGCAAATGAGGCCGCGCTTGCCGCGCGGCATGTGCGAGCGATGCTATCAGGCGGGGCAGCTTTGTCATATAGAGATTTGGTTCTTGGCAGGCGGGCCGTCGTGCCGGGGACTCGACTGGGTCAGGCCTTGTTGAAGGCCTCGATCATGTCGTCCCAGACCGGCACCAGGTCCATCATGCCGTCCCAATGGGCCTGATCGCGCCGGATGTCGAAGTCGGCCAGCGAAACCCCCTGTTGCTCGACCCAGGTGTAGTAGCCGAGATTGAAGATCCGCTCCCGGCCCGGGCGATCCAGCTCGAGGGTGTGGTCCGTCGCCGCCCCAAGCAGGTAGCGGCCATAGACCTCCGCCGCCATCAACTCGTCGAACCGGCCGCCGGCGAGGCGTTCTTCGGCCAGGCTCAGTTCCGTCTCATAGAGCTCGGCGCCGTCGGTCGCCACGGTAATCACCGCGTCGTCGGGGCCCAGTCCCATGTACTTGGCGTACTTGATCGCGCCCAGCACATTGGCGATGGACGACAGGCCGAGATCCCCCAAGGACGCCAGGGCCTGTTGGTCGACGCCGGCCCGTTGGCTCAGATAGCTGCGCCCGACGGTGGTGTTGAACAGCATATTGAGGCTGTCCGACGCCCGGTCGGAAACGCCGATGACGAAGTCCGTGTTCATGACGTTGTGGATGAAGGGCACGTGCTTGTCGCCGATACCCTGGATGTTGTGCTCGCCGTAGCCGTTGTAGAGCAGCGTCGGGCACTCCAGCGCCTCGACGACGCAGATTTCGCTGCCCAGGGTGTCTTTCAGATGATCGCCGGCCGCCAGGGTGCCCGCGGAGCCCGATGCCGAGACATAGGCTCTGGCCCGCAGCCCGCCGGCACCCTTGACCGCCGCGAAAACCCGGGCCAGGGCCGGGCCGGTGACGGCGCGATGGATGATGTAGTTCCCGAACTCCGAAAACTGGTTGAGGATGATGTTTCCGGGATCTTTCGCCAGTTCGTGGCAGGCGTCGTAGATCTCCTTCACGTTGCTCTCGGTGCCGGGCGTGCGAAGGATATCGGCCGGTTCGCTGGTCCAGCGCTCCAGCCAGCGGAAGCGCTCGGCGCTCATCCCCTCGGGCAGGACGGCGACGCTGCGGCAGCCGAGGATGCGCGAGATCGCCACCCCGCCCCGGCAGTAGTTGCCGGTCGAGGGCCAGACCGCCCGATGGCGCGCGGCATCGAATTTTCCCGACAGCAAACGCGGCACCAGGCAGCCGTAGGCGGCCAGAACCTTGTGAGCGCGGATCATCGGAAAGCGGTTGCCGAGGGCGACGATAATCTTGGCCTCGACACCGGTCAGCTCCGGCCCCAGGACGATATGTTCGGGGACCGGTGCCAGCCCGGTGCGCTGGGCATCGTTGTGCCAGTGGACGCGAAACAGATTGCCGATCTCCGGCGCATCGCAATCGACCTCCGCCAGAGATGCCGCCTTGGCCAATAGATGGGCCAGGGGGTCGGCCAGCTCGGCGATCCGCGGCAGCGTGATGCCCGCCGCGCGGAACCGCGCCACGTTCCGGTCATAGGCCTCGCGGTCGATGATCTCGCGTTCCAAACCCAAGCTCATGCGTCGTCCCCTCCGCCCTTCACGGCACCCTTGGTCGCCGCGATCAGGCCATAGCTGTCTGGCTCGCGATGGAGCGCAAGATTAAACACATTGTCCTGGATCTCGCGGCATCGGTCGAGGTCGCATTTATGGATACAGTGGACCCGCTGGGCGGGTCGGTCATGCCGCGACCTCTTGCCAGGACCGGCCGACCACGCGCCGGTAGAGCTCCGCGTCGGTGGCGCCCTCGCTCCCGAAAACCACGACCCGCGAGGTGTCATGGAGACCGAGAGTGCGCCGCGCCGCGGCATCGCGAGCAGCGGTGATCAAGCCCGCGAGCCCGGCCACGCCGGACTCGCCGCCGACCAGCGGCGGGTCCGCGCCGACACCGGTCGCGAGCAGGCGCATGGTCGCTTCGGCGGCCGGGTCCTCGAGGATCATGGCCGCGTGGGCGCCCGGTTCGAGGATCTCCCACGCCAGCGTCGAGACCTCGCCGCAGGCCAGCCCGCTCATGAAGGAATCGATGTCGCCGGTCACCGCCGTGGGGCGGCCGTTGGCGAGGCTGGCGAACCAGCAGGCGGCCTGCTTGGGTTCGATCAGGGCCGTGACAGGCCGGTCCGGTCCAAAGGCCCGCCAGAACTCGGCGCAGACGGCGGCCGCCATGCCGCCCACCCCGGCCTGAATGAAAAGGTGGGTCGGCGGGTCTTTGCCCGCAAGCTGTTCGATCGCCTCCGCCGCCATCACGGCATAGCCCTGGGTGACATCGCGTGGCGCGGTGACGGTCTCGCCGTCGCTAGTGTCGGGAATGACGTGCCAGCCCTCGCGGCGGGCCACGGCGAAAGCCTCGTGCACCGCGTCGTCGAAGCTGCCGGGATGGCGGCGAACCTCGGCGCCATAGGCGGCGATCGCCTCCTCGCGCGCCGGCGTCACCGCCTCGTTGATGTAGATCACGCAGCGACAGCCGAACATCCGCGCGCCCCAGGCGACCGAGCGCCCGTGATTGCCGTCGGTGGCGGCGGTCACGGTAACCCCGGATAGGATCGCCGCGTGGTCGCCCTCGAGAAATTCCCGCGGGTCGATGGCGTCTCGCCCGCTGCGCGCCGCGACTTCGCGCATCAAGCAGCGCTGCACGGCATAGGCGCCGCCGAGCGGCTTGAAGGAGTGAAGCCCGAAGCGCTCATCTTCCTGCTTGTAGAACAGGCGGCCGATCCCGAGCTCGGCCGCCAGTCCCGTCAGCTCGACCAGGGGTGTCGGCGCGTAGCCCGGCCAGGCGGCAATGCAGCGCCGCGCCTCGGCCAGGCCCGCGGCGTCGAGCACGGCGGCCTGCCGGTCGCCGTAGCCGGCCTCTGGCGTCGCCCCCGGATTGAGCGCCAGACGGAAGGGCGAGGAAGGAAAGGAAATCGGCATGCCACGGCGATTGTGTCACAGGGAGATTCTATCTGGCAAACGGCAGTCGTCTTTGCCCGCACCCCACCCTCAACGCACCTGCCCGCCTGTGGCGTGGGGTCGATAGGCCATGGCATTGAGCAGATGCGCGCGCAGCCTTTCCGAGGCCAGCATCCGGTCTCCCGATTCCACCGCGTCCAGGATCTCGAGGTGTTCCCGGCACCACAGGAGCACCCGTGCCTGGTTGTTGTAGTCGCGATACTCGAGCAGCTGACGCAACCTGTTCTGCTGCACGATCGCGGCATGAAAAAACTGGTTACGGGAGGCCTCCGCCAGCATCTCGTGAAACTCCGCGTCCAGGCGGTAGGCCAGCCTGTTGGTGCGGCGCTCTGGGTCCATCTCGAGAAACTGCAGATGCTCGCCGCGGCATCGTCGGATCGCATCGGGAGAGGGCGAGAAGCCATTGAGCAAGGGAATTTGAGGTTCCAAAGAGAGGCGAAACGCGTAGCTTTCGTCGCTGGATTGGACCGTGTTCAGGGTTTTGCTGAAGCGGTAGTTACCGGGCGGCGCGTTGACGATGACGTTCTCGTCGCGAAGCTCCGCGAGCACACGTTTGGTCATGCGGCGGCTGACGCTGTACCGTCGCACGATCTCCTCTTCCGAGAAGATATCGGGGAGATCGCCGTTCAGCCTATCCAGCGCGATGCGATCGAACAGCTGTCGGTCATCGGTGACCGGCAGCTCCACGGCCGCGGAAATCAGTTCGCTGGCCGGAGACCGCAGGACAAAACCACGGTGCCGACGGGCTTCCACCACGCCGGCTTCGGCCAAGAACGCCAGCGACTTGCGTATCGGCGTGCGTGAAACGCCCATGGCGTCGGCCAGGTCCTGTTCTTTCAGATGGGCCCCTTGGGGAAGATTCAGTTCCTTCAAATAGCGCAGCAGGCGGACCTGGAGCGGCTCCGCGAAGGGCTCCGCCCGAGAAGCGGATCCGGGGCCCCCCTCGACCTGATTTGCCGGATTGCTTGACACCTTGTTATCGACCATATCAATCTTGTACTCAAATTACGTTTTGATACAATCTTCTGCAAGAGGGCGCCGTCGAGACGTTGCGCGGTTGGATGGGAAGCCCTCCATAGGACAATCGCCGAAACACTGGTCATTCCAGTAAGTCGGCACTGAAACAGGGAGTCGAAAGATGTTCAAACAAATCAGACTGGCGGTCTTGTCGCTCGCGATTGGGTCGATTTGCAGCACGGCGTCTGGCCAGGAGCTGATCGAACCGGGGAAGTTGACCTACGGAACGGCGGCGACCTTCGCGCCCTTTGAGTATACGGAAGATGGCGAGTTGAAGGGCTTCGACATCGAGTTCGGCGCGCATATGGCCGAGCTTATGGGGCTTGAAGTCAATCCCTTGAACATGGAGTTCAAGGGATTGATCCCGGCGCTTCAGGGCGGTCGGCTCGATATCATCAACTCCGCTATGTACATCAAGCCAGAACGGGCCGAGCAGGTCGATTTCATCCCCTACATGAGGGTTGGAAACGAGATCGTTGTCCGCAAGGGCAACCCCGGCAACATCGGCAGCCGTGACGACCTTTGCGGCAAAGCCGTCGCTGTGACATTGGGTGGAATCCAGGAAAGCTATGCGCGCGAAGACTCGGCGAAATGCGAGGCCGCCGGCAAGGCCGCGATCAACGTCATGACCTTGCCGACTGCGCAGGACAGCGCCCTGACGGTGCGCCAGGGGCGCGCCGACGCCTTCTTCAACTCCACGCCGGGCGCCACCGTGCAGATTACCGCCTTGCCGGACGTCTTCGAGATCGTCGGCGAGACCTTCGCGGCTGACACCCAGATTGGCTTCGCCGTGAGAAAGGGCGACAGCGCCATGAAAGCGGCGGTCACCGATGCCCTGAACAAGGCGGTCGCCGACGGGACCTACAAAGCCTTGATCGCGAAGTATAACCTGCCATCGTCAGTCTCGCTCTTTTGACGATGGCGCGTGCAAGCCGGGGCGATCTGTCGCGCCGGCCGCCGCGCCTCGAGAAGCGGCCTTCGAGCGTTGCGCCTGAGCGAGACCTATGAGTTCCGTCGAACTGATCTACGACTACTTCGTGTCGTCCAGCTTCATCCGCGCGGCCGGCATGACCCTGCTGATCACCGTCATGGCGGTGCTGCTGGGCATTCTGCTTGGCCTGATCATTGCGATCATGCAGGAATCGAAGATTGCCGTTTTGGGCTTCATCGTGACGTTCTATCTGTGGCTCTTCCGCGGGACGCCGGTGCTCTTTCAGATCATTTTTGTCTTCAACGTGTTGCCGTCCTTCGGGATCATCTTTTCCGGCTTTACCAGCGCGATGATTGCCCTGGCCCTGAATGAAGGCGCCTACATGTCCGAGATCATGCGCTCGGGTCTGCAGGCCGTCGGCAAGGGCCAGCGCATGGCCGGCCGGGCCGTCGGGCTGACCGACTGGCAGGTCATGCGCTATGTCGTTCTGCCCCAGGCCCTGAGGATCGTCATTCCTCCCATCGGCAACCAGTTCATCGGCATGCTGAAACTCTCGGCCCTGGTTTCGGTGGTGGCGGTCGAGGAACTCCTGCTGGTCGCCAATCAGGAAGCCAGCGCCAACTTCCGCTACCTCGAGGCCCTGGCGGCGGCGGGGCTCTACTACCTGCTGTTCACCACCGTTTTCATGTTCGTTCAGTCCTATATCGAACGCTGGGCCGCCGGCGGAGGCCGCAAGACCGCCGCGAAGCCCCCCAGTTTCCTGCGCCGGCTCTTGGGAACCGGCGTTCAACAGGCCAGCATGCGGTGACGGACGCCATGCTCACGATCTCACAGGTCCGCAAATCCTTTGGCGATCTCCTTGTCCTGGACAACGTCACCCTCTCGATCGAAGCCCAGGAGACCGTGGTGGTGATTGGCCCCTCGGGCTCGGGAAAATCCACGCTTTTGCGCTGCATCAACCTGCTCGAGCCGGTCGACGGCGGCAGCATCGTCTTCGACGGCGAGGAGATTACCCACACCTCCCGCAAGGCCCATATGGTGCGGCGCGATCTTGGCATGGTGTTCCAGAACTTCGAGCTCTTCAGGCACCTCTCCGCTCTGGAGAACATCATGCTGGCGCCGATCAAGGTTTTGGGTCTGCCGCGCGCCGAGGCGCAGGACCTCGCGGAGTCTCTGTTGGAAAAGGTGTACATTCCGGAGAAGGCCGACTCTTTTCCCGATGAACTGTCGGGCGGCCAGCAACAGCG
>JAJFGK010000165.1 GCA_021776195.1 Kiloniellaceae bacterium
CACCGAGATGCATCACCTCTTCTCGGTCGGCGCGAACTTCGTCGAGTCCTTCGGCGGCGTCGATGTGGCGGTTGCCGGTGGCTACCGTCGCGCCGAGGCGTCCGATGTGGGCGGCCTGGAAGACCCGCAGCAGTTCTCCGCGGGCGTGAACGTCGGCGTTGCCGGCTTCACGGTCGGCGGTTCCTTCGCATTGGAGGATTCCAGCCGGACGACCGACGGTTGGGCGGCCGACCTCGGTGTGTCCTACAACACCGGCCCCTGGGGTGCCAGCGTCACCGGCATCTACACCAAGGTGGAAGGCTCCGCCGGCGACCCGGACGACGATGTCATGCAGGCTGTCGCCGGTGCCGTCTCCTACGCCGTTGGCCCGGGCATCAAGTCCAGCCTTACGGTCATGTATGCCGACTGGGATGACGAGGGCAACGGCACCGATGCCGATGGCGTCGCCGGTATCGTCGGTATGAAGATCGGCTTCTAAGACCACGATGTCTTAAACGCTGACAAGTAACCGCCGCGAGGCGGGACTTGGAAGGGGCGGGGGTTTATCCCGCCCCTTTGCTTTTGACCCCGAGCAATCTTGACAGGCTGGTCGATTCTGGGCGCAAGATCGCAGCGCAACGAGAGAGGATACAGCCATGGCGAGGGAAACCGAGATTCGCGACGCGATCGATCTTGAGCGCTACCCGCTCCAGGACCCGGCGGGCGCGGGCTACCGGGCCCTGGCGGCGCACTGCCAGGCCGGCCTGGCCGAGACCGGGGCCAGCGTGCTGGAGGGTTTTCTGAAGGCAGATCACCTGCCGCGCGCCGTCGCCGAGGTCGCGCCCAACCTGGGCGAGGCCTTCTACAAGACCAAGCGGCACAGCCCCTATCTGGTGGCCGACGACCCGGACCTGCCCGCCGATCACCCGCGCAACCGCAAGCAGACGACGAACTCGGCGACCCTTGGCTATGACTTCATCCCCGAGGAATCGTTGCTGAACGGGATCTATCGTTGGCCGCCCTTTGCCGCATTCGTCGCCGAGGTTCTGGGCTTTCCCCGGCTCTATCCCTATGCCGACCCGCTCGCCCCGGTGAACATCCTGGTCTACAACGAGGGCTGCGAGACCAGTTGGCACTTCGACAACGCGTCCTTTACCCTGACCCTGCTGCTACAGGAGGGCGAGGGCGGCGCCAGCTTCGAGTACGCGCCCTTTATCCGTGCCGAGGGGGCCGAGAACTACGAGGCGGTCGGGGCCGTGCTCGAGGGCCGCTCGGACCAGGTCCGCGAGCTGCGCCAGCCGGCCGGATCCCTGGTGCTGTTCAAGGGCAGCCGCACCCTTCACCGGGTGACGCCGGTCATCGGCGCCCGCCCGCGCCTGGTCGGTGTCTTCACCTACAGCCCCGAGGAAGGCACCGAGCTCAACCCCCACACCCGCCAAACATTCTACGGCCGGGTGGCCTGAGGGGCGGCGCCCTTTTCATGGCGGCGCGATCTGCTAGCTTCCGGTTTGCCAAAAAAACCGACCTCCAGGGAGACCCTCATGAAGTACTACGATTTCGCGCTCGCGCCCAATCCGCGCCGGGTGCGCATCTTCGCCGCCGAAAAGGGCATCACGCTGGACAGCGAACAGATCAACGTGCGCGAGGGCGAACAGTTCGCCGAGACCTACCGGGCGATCAACCCCAACTGCTCCGTGCCGACCCTGGTGCTGGACGACGGGACCTGCCTGACCGAGACCACGGCAATCTGCCGCTACCTGGAGGAAATCCAGCCCGAGCCGGCGTTGCTGGGGCGCGGTGCCAAGGAAAAGGCGGTGATCGAGATGTGGCACAAGCGCTGCGAGCTGGAGGGTCTTGGGGCCTGTGCCGAAGCCCTGCGTAACACCGCCCCGCGCTTCGTCGATCATGCCGTGCCGGGCACCCAGAAAATCCCGCAGATCCCGGCCCTGGCCGAGCGCGGCCAGCTGCGCACCGCGCACTTCTTCGAGACCCTGAACGCGCGCCTGGAGGAGAGCGAGTACGTCGGCGGCGACCGCTTCTCGATCGCCGATATCCTGGCCCTGGTGGTGGTGGACTTCGCCAAGATGGTCGAGGCCAAGCCGGCGGACAGCGCGACCGCGATCAAGGCCTGGTACGACAAGGTCTCCAGCCGCCCCAGCGCCAAGGCCTGACAGCGACCCAAAAAAGTTACAGTTACACAAAGGGCACAGAGGAGGCGCGGAGATCACAGAGAAAATTAAGCTTCTCCGTGCCCTCCTTATGGCCTCTGTGCCCTCTGTTTCATCCTTCAGTCACTCTGGTAGTCCTCAAACGAAGGGCGCCGGGTCGAGGAAGCGGCGCAGGACGTTTTCGGTGATGCGGGCGACGTTGTTGGCGTAGCCCTGGTGACAGAGGCTGGTGGCCCAGGCAATCGAGCCGGTGGCGAAGACCGCTCCGCCCCGGGGCGCCTCGAAAAAAACCATCTCGGCACAGACCCGCGCGTTCTCGTCGCCGGCCATGGCCGGGTGCAGGTAGGGCTGTTCTTCGGGCGCCGGCATATAGCTGCGCGACAGCCCCTGTGAGCGGGCCACCACCAGGGCGTGGGCCGGCGTTCCCAACGCGCGGTCGTGGCGGTCGATCTCGACGCCGGCGGCCCCGTCGCCGACCAGGCCGAAATCGCCGATAACCTCGTCCGGGCCGATGCCCTCGAAGATGAAGGCGGCGCGCGGGTCGAAACTCCCGGGGGTGCGGCGGTAGGAGCCGCAGCGGTCGAAGCCGAAAGCCGTGGTTCCGACCCCGACCAGGCCCTGCGGGCCCTGCCCGAGAGATCGCCACAGCCCGCCGGGCTGGCCGTCGAAGGCGTGGTCGCGCTCGCCGGGCGCCAGGTCCCAGTTGCGGACGCCCTCGGTCTTGCGGCACTCGATGATGCCGGGTTCGTCCGGGTGAAAGGAGATGCGCCAGTAAAAGCCGTTGCCGCCGAGATAGGCCAGCCGTCCGCCGCCGTCGCGATAGCTTCGAACGGCGCCCAGCATGGCATCGGAGAAGTATTCCGGGTGGCTGCCGGTGACCAGGGCGCGATAGGGGGCCAGCAGGGCGGGGCCCTCGCGGTCCAGATCCTCGTCGGTGATGACATCGTGGGCGAAGCCGCGCGCGGTCAGCCAATCGACGATCATCATATCGGCGTTGAAGTTCCACAGCCGGGTGCCGGGCCGCAGGTTCAAGACCGGGCGCAGGCGCGAGGCGGTCAGGACCGGGCTGCCGTCGAAGTGTTGGTCGTAGAGCGACAGACCGAGCTCGGGGTGTTCCTGCAGGTAGAGGTCGGCCTCGAAAAACTCATAGAGCGCCCCGCGCTCGATTTCGTCCAGCGGGTCGGTCATGGCGAGCCGGGTGTTGGCATAGGCGGTGTAGGTGGCGGCCGAGGCAAGGAAGGCGACCGGCGCGCCGGGCTCGCCGGTCCGGGGCCGCACCACGAAGGGCACGATGTCGGCGCCGCCGGCGCTGGTCAGGCGCGCGCCATAGACGCCGCTGGACAGGGTCTCCGGGACCGTGAGGGTGAAGTCGGTCTCCCAGCCGGCGTCGGCGAGATCGTCGTCGTGGAAATGGATCGCGCCATAGTGGTCCGGCCGGTCGCGCCAGCGCTGGGTCTCGCCGGTCCAGTCGTGCCCGGTGACGGCCCGGGTCGGCAGGTTGACCGCGCGACCGTGAAGGCCGGCGGTCCCGCTGTCGATGAGACGATCCGAGCCAATATCGCGGGAGAAATCCCAGCTGGCCAAGGCGTCGAAGGCCTCACCGTCGTGCCAGCCCGCGGCCAGGCGCGGCGCTTCCAGCTTGCCGTTGTAGTGGCCACCGGTCGCCAAGCGCCCCTCGGTTTCGTCCTCTTGCCAGGCGGCCATCAGGAGAGGGCCTTGCGGGTGCCGGAAAGCGCCCCTGCCGACTGCTCTGTCGGCCGTGGCCCGGCTGTCGATCACCGGGTTGTCGGCCAGCGGCTCCTGGAGGATCTGCGCCCGGCCATCGGCGGCGTCGTAGCGCGCCGTCAGACGGTACCACTCGCGGTCGATGAGCGCCTTGCCGCTGGACAAAATCTCGACCTCGCCCTCGCCCCGGCCGAGCCGCAGGGCGGCGCAGCCGTCTTCGATAAAGAGGCCGAAGCCCGTCCCGCTCGCTTCGTTCCAGCGCGTCACCAGGCCCTGGCGGCCCAGCGCCGCCGAGGTCGGCCAGATCACGACCTGCAGGGTGAAGGAGGTCAGCGCATCCAGTACCGGGGCCGCCGGGACCAGCCCGTAGGAGCCGGCCCGGAGCGGCTGCCGGCGGGCCGGATAGCGGCCGTTGACCGGGCTTTCGACCGGCGTTTCCCGGCGGCCGGGTCCGTCGGGATGGTCGTCGGTGCAGGTCAGGCGGACGATCTCGGCCCGGTAGTCGGCGGCGCCGTCGGTGCAGCTCACCTTGAAGGCGATGGTCTCGCCGGGCGCCGCGGAGAAGCGGTCGCTATAGCCGAGCAGGCGGCTCACCGCCCGGCGCTCACGGCGATCCCGAAACCGGGCCGGTGTAGGCGATGCAATCGATCTTCACCAGCAGGTCCCAGACCTGGCCGGCCGAGACCGTGGTGCGGGCCGGCACGGGCTCCTCATGGAAGAACTCGGAATAGACCGCGGAGAAGGTCTCGTAGTCCTCCCGGCGGGCCAGGAAGGAGTTGACCTTGACCACGTCGTCCAGGGTCGCGCCGCCGGCCTCCAGCAGGGTCTGGATGTGGCGGAAGGCGTGGCGGGTCTGGTCCGCGACGCCGTCGGCCAGGGTCGCGTCGGTCGCCGGGTCGATGGCGACCTGTCCCGAGACGAAGATGAAGTCCCCGGCCCGTACGGCCGGCGAATAGAGGCCATGACCCTGGGGGGCCTTGTCGGAGACGATCGCGGTTTTGGGCATGACGGGGTCCTTTGTGTTGAGCTAGCTTAAGCGCGTCCCGACAAGGAACGCGCCGATGCAGTCTGCCCCGCTCTTCGAGATCGATCCAGCCCGCGACTTGCCTCTCGCCCGCGCCTTTCGCGCGGCGCCCTGGGGGCCGCACAGCGCGGATCTGATGCGCCTGCTGAACCGGCTGCGCTGGGAGCCCATGGACGACAAGTTCGTGCTGGTATCGCGCGAGCGCAACCGCTCCTGGGTGATCGGCAAGCTGGAGGGCGGCCGCGGCAGCCCGGTGCGGCTTCTCGACGACGAGGTTTTCACCAGCCGCGAGGCCGCCGAATGGGCGGTCTTCAAGCGGCGCTGGACGAAAGCGACGGGCCAGGCACTGGCGATCGATTGAGGCTGTAGAGTGCGTCATCCCGGCCCCCGAGCCGGGATCTTTGGCCGGCTCCGCCAGTCTGCCGTATCGTTGCTTGCCCATCGCGTTACGCGAAGTCGGGAGACCCCGGCTCGGTCCCCGGCCGATAGCCGGGACCCGTCCGGGGTGACGATCCATCGTGACCGTCAGTTCACCACCAGATCCCAGGACGCCGCCGACAGGCGCTCGATGCCGTTGTCGGTCACCAACACCGTCTCGCTGAGGGACATGGTGAGGCCGTCGGGCGCGTCCATCAAAAACATGTCGAGGAAGATCGTCATGCCGGGCTCGGCGATGCCGGGATTGCCGTGGTGGAGCATCGGCCAGTCGACCCAGCTCGGCGGGAAGGTGGCGCCCAGGCCGTAGCCGCAGGCGTTCAGGCGCAGATCCCGGTAGCCGGCGGCGTCCAAGACCCTGGCATGGGCGTCGAAGACCGCGCCGAATGTGGCCCCGGGCTTCAAGGTCTCCTCGCAGGCCTGCAGCGCGTCGCGGCAGGCCTTGTGCAGGTCGCGCTGCGGCTCGCTGGCCCGGCCGGTCAGGATAGTGCGCATCAGGGCCGCGTGATAGTGCCGGAAGGAGGCGGCGAACTCCAGGGTCATCTGGTCTTCGGGGTCGAGCGATCGCCGCCCGGCGAAGTAGCGGCAGAGCAGCGCGTCGCGGCCCGAGCCCAGGATAAAGTCCATCGAGGGATGATCGCCGTCGCCGCGAAAAAAGATCGCCTGCATGGCCGCCAGGATATCGCCCTCGAAGGCGCCGGGCACGGCCATGCGGTTGGCCTCGGCCAGGGCGGTGTCGGCCAGTTCGCCGGCCTGGCGAACGAAGGCGATCTCGGCGGGGCTTTTGACCGCCCGCTGCCGGGTGACCAGATCCGATGCGTCCTCGAAAGTGCAAACCCCATCGAGGGCCGCTTTTAGCTTCTCGTACCAAAGTCCGGTCAGGCCGAAGGCATCCAGTTCGGCGCCGAGCTTTTCATCCTGCAGGCCCAGTTCCGCCAACAATGCGGTCAGGTCGCCCAGCGGGTTGGCCTCGGCCCGGTCTTGCCAGACCCGGATATCGTCGATTGTCGAGGTGTGCCCTGCCTGCAGCAGGTCGGGCAGGCGGGTGAGCAGCACCAGGCGGCCATCGGCGGTGAGCACGAGGCACTGAAAGAAGACGAAGCCGGAGGTGTCGTAGCCGGTCAGGTAGTACATCGTCTCCTGGCGGAAGATCAGCAGGCCGGACAGGCCGCGGCGGGCCATCTCGGCCGTGGTCCGCGCCTGGCGCGCGGCGAATTCTTCGCGGGTGAAGTGCAAGGCCACGGTCGTCTCTCCGTCGTTCTAAAGGATCGCCCGCGGGGGCCGTGCCGGCCGCAGGTCCGAGATGTCCGGGCAACGCCGCCAAAGGTCGTGGGGCGGCGGGCCTTCCTGGTGCGGCGACTGGACGCTGACCCGGACGCTGTCGCGGGTCTTCAGCTCCATCCAGATGGTCTTGCCGCCGTCCCACTCGCGCTCCGGCATGACGAAGGCGAAGGCCTTCTGGCTGTAGCGTCCGATCACCTCCCGGCCAGCCGGGGTGATGACGGCCAGGCCCGAAACCGTGAGCTGGCGGCCGTCCGGCGAACACCACCGACCGTCCAGACTGCCCGCCGCGGCGAGAGCGGCGGCGCTGGACAGCGCAAGGGACAGGAGGGCCGCGAGAGCCATCGCTGCTGTCATAATGCCAAGTTCATGGGGCCGCTTTCATGGGGCCGGGCTCATGGGGCCGCCAGGGCGTCTTGGGGAAAGGACTGCACATGGTCGACATAGTCTTGCGGGAAGACCATATCGGGGCGCCGGTCATAGCTGAAGATGGCGACGATGCGCGGCCGCGGGGTGGGGCCGACCAGGGCGACGCCGTGCAGGGAACGGCTGCCGTTGAAGAGGGTGAAGGTGCCGGCGCCGATCTCCGCCCGGCGGGCATGGGTTTCCGGGTCGGCGAAGAGCGCGCTCACGGCCGCGTAGTTCTGCGCCGCCTCGCCGCCGCCTTCGTCGCGGATGTAGGGCGCGTAGAGAAAGCTGCCGCCGTTCTCGGGCTCCTGCAGCAACAGGGTCACCACGCCATCGTTGCCGTCGTAGTGCCAACCGTTGCAGTCGCCTTCCCAGGCGATCTGCAGGGTCAGGGCCAGGTGCGGGCAGGCGCTGGTATAGAGCGTCTCGTGTCCGAGCACCCGGCGCACGAATTCGGTCAATTCGGGACAGAGGAAGAGACGTCGCAGCAGCGCGTCGTTGGGAACGCGGTGGTTCAGCACCTGCCGGTAACGATTGGGGTGGCTGGCCTTGCGGGGATGCCCTGGCGGATGGTCGGTCTCGTCTTCATCGACGTAGGCACAGCGCGGCTCGTCGTAGTAGTGGCCCCAGGGGACCAGGGCTTCGGCCTCGCGCACCAGCCGGTCCAGGGCCGGCTGTGGAATGAAGCCGGGCAGGGTGCAGATCGCGTCCTCCGTCAGGGCCGCGCGGCAGCGCTCGACCAACGCCAGGCCCTGGGGCTGGTCCAGCGCCGCCAAGGGGTAGCGCGCGGTGGAGATAAGGTCGAGGGGCCCGCTCTGGGTCGTCATCCAGTCCTCCCAATCACCCTGTGGCTCACAATCGGCTAGGCAAGCACAGGCGAAAGGCGCTGCATAGACGTTTTCTTGCAGGCGATGGGTCCTCGAAGCGATCAGGCGGCGCCGGCGGCCTTGGACGTGGATGCGGCGGGCGCCTCGGTGGAGGTCTCGTAGAGCCGGCGGCCGGTGTCGGCGTCGACACCCTGGAGGCGGACGTCATAGCCCCAGAGCCGGCGCAGGTGGCGCAGCACCTCGTCGCGGTTCTTCTCCGAGAGCGCGATGTTGTTGCGCTGGCTGTGGCGCAGCACCAACTGGCGGTCGCCGAGCAGATCGACGTCGACGATTTGAATATCCGGCTCCAGCCCGGAGATGTCATAGCTGCGCGCCAGGGTATCGCGGATCTTCCGGTAGCCCTGTTCGTTGTGGATTCCGCCGACCGAGAGGTAATTCTTCTTGGCGTCGTCGTCGATGCTGAAGAGGCGCATCTTTCGAATCAGATGCGGGCTCAGGTACTGTTTGATGAAGGACTCGTCGCGAAAGTTCGCCCAGGCGTCACGCAGGGTCTCGCGCCAGGCGCCGGAGCCGGCGAAGTCGGGAAACCACTCGAAATCCTCCTCGGTGGGTTCGTCGCAGATGCGGCGGATGTCCTGCATCATCTCATAGCCCAGGGCATAGGGGTTGATGCCGTTGAAGCGGGGATCGTCGAAGTCCGGCTGAAAGACCACGTTGGTGTGGCTGTGCAGGATTTCCAGCAGCGTGCCCTCGTTGATCAGACCCCGGTCGAACAGTTCGTTGACGATCGTGTGGTGGACGAAACAGGCACAGCCTTCGTTCATCACCTTGGTCTGTTTTTGCGGATAGTAGTACTGCGCCATGTTGCGCACGATGCGCAGGATCTCGCGTTCCCAGGTCTCCAGGACCGGCGAGTTTTTCTCGACGAAGTAGAGCAGGTTCTCCTCGGGCAGCTTCAAGGTCTTGCGGCGCTCGTCGGCGGCCGCCTCGGCCTCGCTGGGGTCGCTCGAGGCCGGGCCCTGGGGAAGGGTCCGCCAGATGTCGTTGAAGGTTTCGTCCTCGTAGGCCAGGCGGGCCTCGATGCGGGCCTTTTCTTCCTCGTCGCTGGGCCTGTAGCGCCGGCGGTAGCGAAAGACCCCCTGGTCCATCAAGGCGTGGCAGGCATCCAGAATCTCTTCCACCGCCTCCAGGCCATGTCGCTCTTCGCAGGTCGCGATGTAGCCCTTGGCGAACTCCAGATAGTCGAGGATAGCCTTGGCGTCGGTCCACTCCTGGAACAGGTAGTTGTTTTTGAAGAAGTGATTGTGGCCGAAGGCGGCGTGGGCCAGAACCAGGGTCTGCATCGCCATGGTGTTTTCTTCCATGTAGTAGCTGATGCAAGGGTCCGAGTTGATGACGATTTCATAGGCCAGGCCCTGAAAGCCTTTGCGATACATGGTTTCGTCGTGGATGAAGCGCTTGCCGAAGGACCAGTGCTGATACATCAGCGGCATGCCGATGGAACAGTAGGCGTCCAGCATCTGCTCGGCGGTGATGACCTCGATCTGGTTGCTGTAGGTGTCGAGCCCCAGATCGTCGCGGGCAATCTCTTCGATCGCCGCGTAGGTGCGCTTGAGCTTGTCGAAGGTCCAGTCCGATCCCTCGAAGAGGAACTCGCCGCCGTTCTCTTTCTTGGCCGGGGCCTTGGATCCGCTTGCCACGAGTGCCGCTCCTTCCGCTAGCTGGCTTGCTTGGCGAAGAGCTCGCGAAACACCGGGTAGATGTCCCCCGGCTTGGAGATCTGTTTCTTCGCGAAGTTCGGCCATTCGCCTTCCAGGCCCTGGTAGCCGCGCCACAGGGTCTTGCCGCTGTCGGCGCTGGCGAAGCGCAGCAGTTCCTGCTCGCCGAGGATCTCGATGTAGGCGAAGTGCTGGCAGAGCGGCAGAAGATCGCCGGCAAGCAACGCCAGGCAGGACGACATGTCGCTTTCCATGTTGTCGCCATCGGAAGCCTGGGCCGCGTAGATGTTCCATTCCTTGGCCGGATAGCGATCGCGGATCACCTTTTTCATCTCGACCAACGCGGTGCTGACCATGGTGCCGCCGGTCTCCCGGCTATGGAAAAAGGTCTCCTCGTCGACTTCCTGGGCCTGATGGGTGTGGCGGATGAAGACGATATCGATGCGCTTGTAGCGACGCTTCAAGAAGAGATGCAAAAGGACGTAGAAGCGCTTGGCCAGATCCTTCTCGTGCTGACCCATGGACCCGGAGACGTCCATCAGACAGAACATGACGGCACTGGTCTTGGGCTGGGGCTGCGGATCGAAGCGGTTGTAGCGGACATCCATGGGATCGATGTAGGGGATCAGACGCCAGCGGCGCTCCAGATCGATCAGCTTGGCCTCGATCTCGACCAGGCGGCGCTGTTGCACGGCGGTCGGCTTTTTCAGGGCGCTCAGATAGGCCCGCTCTTCGCGCAGTTCGTCGAGGTCGCCCAGGACCGGGCGCCGAAGCGCCAGACGCCGGCCGTAGGAATTGCGCATGGTGCGCAGGATGTTGAGATTGCTGGTCGATCCCGACGTGGTGAAACCGGCGCGTCGGGGTTTGACGGCGGTCACGTCTTTCAGGTTGGTCTTCACCAGGTCGGGCAGTTCCAGATCTTCGAAGAAGAGATCGAGAAACTCCTCGCGGGACAGATCGAAGGTGAAGTCGTCCTCGCCCTCGCCCTGGTCGCTCGCCTTCTTGCCACCGCCGCCGGCGCCGCTGGGCGGCCGGGCGATGCGGTCGCCGGGGGTGAACTCCTTGTTGCCCGGATAGGTGCCTTCGCGTTTCCCGCCGGTCGGGTTCAAACGAAAGCGCGGCTCGCGAATACCCTTGGAGGGTATCGAGATCTTCTCCTTGGATCCGACGTCGGTGATGGAGCGATCTTGCAGCGACTCGTTGACCGCCTTCTTGATCTGGGCGCGGGCGCGGCGCAGGAACCGCTGGCGGTTGCCAAGACTCTTGTCTTTGGGGTTCAGCCGCCGGTCGATGAAATGCCGCATCCTGCTATCTCACTTAGGTTTGATTGCGCCCAGCCGGTCTCCGTTTCGCCCTATCCTGCCTTGTTGACCCGCATGTACCACTCGACCAGCCGGCGGACCTGGCGTTCGGTATAGCCCCGATCGGTCATGCGGCGGACGAACTCGGCGTGCTGCTTGTCGGACTTGCTGTCCTTTTTGGAGCCGAAGGAGATCACCGGCAGAAGGTCCTCGACCTGACTGAACATCCGCTTTTCGATCACTTCGCGGATCTTCTCGTAACTGGTCCAGGAGGGGTTCTTGCCGTCGTTCTTGGCCCGGGCGCGCAGCGCGAACTTCACCACTTCGTTGCGGAAGTCCTTGGGATTGGCGATCCCGCCGGGCTTCTCGACCTTGGAGAGTTCGCCGTCGAGGATCTCGCGGTCGAAGACCTGGCCGGTATCGGGGTCCTTGTAGTCCTGCTCCTCGATCCAGGCGTCGGCATAGGCGATGTAGCGGTCGAAGAGGTTCTGGCCATACTCGGAATAGGACTCCAGATAGGCCTTTTGGATCTCGTGGCCGATGAACTCCGCGTAGCGCGGCGACAGCTCGGACTTGATGAAGTCGAGATAGCGGTCCTCGGTCTCCTTGGGAAACTGCTCGCGCTTGATGGCCTGCTCCAGGACATAGAGCAGGTGCACCGGGTCGGCGGCGATTTCCTCGGTGTCGTAGTTGAAGGTCTCGGACAGCACCTTGAAGGCAAAGCGGGTCGAGACGCCGTTCATGCCCTCGTCGACGCCGGCCACCTCGCGGTACTCTTGCACCGACTTGGCCTTGGGGTCCGTGTCCTTCAGGTTACAGCCGCTGTAGACCCGCATCTTGGAATAGAGCGACGAGTTTTCATGCTCGCGCAGGCGCGTCAGCACGCAAAAGCGGCTCAGCATCTCCAGGACTTCCGGGGCACAGGCGGTGCCGTCGAGCTCGCTGCTGTTCAGCAGCTTTTGATAGATATCGGCTTCTTCCTGAATCCGCAGGCAATAGGGCACCTTGACGACGCAGATGCGGTCGAGGAAGGCCTCGTTGTTCTTGTTGTTCTTGAACTGATCCCATTCCGACTCGTTGGAATGGGCCAGCACGATGCCCTCGAAGGGAAAGGCGCCAAAGCTTTCGGTGCCCAGGTAGTTGCCCTCCTGGGTCGCGGTGAGAAGCGGGTGCAGTACCTTGATCGGCGCCTTGAACATCTCGACGAATTCGAGCAGCCCTTGGGTGGTGCAGTTCAGGCCGCCGGAATAGCTGTAGGCGTCCGGGTCGTTCTGGCTGTAGTGCTCGAGCTGGCGAATATCGATCTTGCCGACCAGGGCCGAGATGTCCTGGTTGTTCTCGTCGCCCGGCTCGGTCTTGGCGACCGCGATACGGCGCAGGCGCGACGGCATCAGCTTGGTTACGGAGAACTTCGAGATGTCGCCGTCGAATTCGTCCAGCCGCTTTTGCGCCCAGGGCGAAGAAAGCCCCGTCAGGCGGCGCGTGGGGATGCCGTACTTGTCCTCCAGCAGCTCGCCGAACTCCTCGGGATTGAACAGGCCGAGCGGCGATTCGAAGAGTGGGCTGATCTGGTCGCCGGCCTTCAAGACGTAGACCGGTTGATCCTCCATCAGACGCTTCAGCCGTTCGGCCAGCGAAGACTTGCCGCCGCCGACCGGCCCCAGCAGGTAAAGGATCTGCTTGCGTTCCTCGAGACCCTGGGCGGCGTACTGGAAGTAGCCCACGATCCGCTGGATCGTGTCCTCCATGCCGAAGAAGTCCTTAAAGGCGGGATAGACCTTGATGGTCCGGTTGAGAAAGACGCGCCCGAGGCGGCTGTCCTTGCTGGTATCGATCATCTCGGGCTCGCCGATGGCCGCGATCATTCGCTCGGCGGCGCTGGCGTAGACGGAGGGATCGTCGCGGCAGGCCGCGAGATAATCCTGAAGGCTCAGGTCTTCGTGCTTCTGACGGTCGTAAACCTCGGCAAAACGGTCAAAGATATCGTGGGCGACAGCGGGCATGATCGGCTCCAATTGCATCTTCGGGGATGTACCAGGAACGCCAGCCAATCATGAGCCGAGATGGTTAACGGCACTTTAGCATATGGTTACTAAATCGTTACTTAAGGGCGGTTGTTCGAATTTTGTTGCGCTGCGGGTTTACCCGGAGGCACCCATGCGCCCCTGCGGCTTGCCCTGGACCGCCAGCGTGGCCTGGTGCTACTCTGCGCGGCAGGGGACGTTCTCGGAACGGCTCGCCTTTGTTGGCGGCGCCCCATGATATGTGCGCCGCTAATTAGCTTCGGGGGAAGTTGCACAAGGTGAAGCGTTCGCTCTCTCTATTCGCCATGGGCGCCGCGCTGCTGTGCCTCACGGCCTCGGCGGCGGGTGCCGCGTCGCAAGGCAGCTATGGCCAGGGAAGCTATGGTTTCGTCTCGGCGGGCACGCCGGATCTCTTTGCCCCGGTGCCGCATTGGCCGCTGCGGCCGCTCGACGGGCAGATCCAGCCGCTGCCGGGTGGCCAGGATGTCGTCGTGATCGGCGGCGATGGGGTCACTCTGATCCAAGCGCCGCGCCCGGCGCCGCCGCCCGCTCTGCCGCCGATACTGGCGGCCCAGCGATCCCTGCCTGCCGGCAGCGAGGTGAGCGCGGTTCCGGCGACAGTGAGCGTGCCGGATCAGTCCGTCCTGGTCGAAAGCGATCAGGACCAGTTCATCGACGCCGCGGCCCTGCCGCTGCACCGGCCGCGCTGGTACCTGCAGTTCCGCGGCGGCCAACAGTTCTATGCCGACTCGGACATTGCCCCCAGCTTCGAGACCGAGGCCGAGCGCGTCGGCAACGAGCTGGTCGGAACCTCGGTCGGCTATGCCTGGAACCGCTACTTGAGCACCGAACTGGCGCTCGATTTTCATGAAACCAACGTGAACAACACCGATGTCGACGGTCAGATCGGCGAGTACACCGTGGTCACCCTGATGCCCACCGTGAAGGCCAAGTACCCGGTCATGAACGACCGCCTGGTGCCCTATGTCTCGGCCGGTGTCGGTATTGGCCACTACGAATTCAACGACCGCAACTCCCTGGGCAGCGATCCGGTGATCGGCGACTTCAAGAGCCGCGGCGAGAGCCTGGCCTGGTCCCTGGGCCTGGGTTTCGACTACTTCGTCGCCGACAACGTGGCCTTCGGCCTGGACGGGCGCTACGTGTTCCAGGAGGCCGACATCGATACCGGCGGCGGCACGGTCGACGGCGATCTGGATTCGATCCTGTTGAGCGGCACCGTGACCTTCCTCTTTCCCGGGCCCGAGCGGCAGCCACGGCCCCTGGATCCCGGCGAGTCGCTCTGGGCCCTGGGCGAGATCATCCCCACCTTCGGCCTGCGTCTCGGCGCCACCTGGCAACCGGACATCGAGATCACCGACGAGTTCGACGCCCCGCACAAGGAACGCGAGCAGATCTTCGGCGTCCAGGCGGGTGTCGAGCTGAACCGCTATTGGGCCGTCGACCTGGTGCTCGAACACTACGAAACGGTCATCCACACCAACAACAACAGTCCCGTTCTGATCGATGACGCGATCCGCGAGCTGTCGATCTGGACCCTGATCCCGACCCTGCGCTACAGCTATCCGATCTGGGACGATCTGGCCCGTCTCTATGCGGTCGCCGGGGCGGGCGTCGGCTTCGTCGAGGCCAACGACCGCCAGCGGCTCGCCGCCAATCCCGCCCAGCCGCAGTTCAGCGCCCGCGGCCTTGCCCCCGTCGGGGTCTTGGGCGGGGGGTTCGAGTACTTCATCGCCGAGAACATGTCGGTCGGCGGCGAGGTGCGCTATCTGCTCCATCGTCCCGATGTCGAGGTCGACGGCGTCTCCGAAAGCACCAATTTCGACACCATCCTCTTCACCACGGGTCTGAAGGTCTACTTCAACTGACTTGATGTGGCAGAAGAGGGTCATACCAAGAGCCCAGGAGATTGACTCATGGGTTCTTGGCAAGCGCGACTGCGCGTCCGCAGCGTAAGCGGCGAGTGAGCGCCGGACGGTCATTCTTTATGGCCGTTGGAATCAGTCGTCGCGCAGCGACTCCTCGACCCATTGGTGAAAGCGGTGCAGGTGATGCTCCTCGGGCATCAGCACGCCGTGTTCATGGCGCAGGCAGTGCAGCCCCTGCTGATTGAGCTCGGAGATTTCGGCGTCCTGGGACAGGACCGTTTTGGCGAAGTCGACCACGTTGCCCAAATCGAAGGCGGGATCCTGCAGGGTCTCGGCGGGAAACAGCCATTCCGCCTGCAGCTCGGTCTCCTCGGGCCCGAGCGGCAGGAGCCGGATAACCCGTACATAGTCGAGGTGGGCGGCCATATAGGTCGAGGGCAGGTTGACGAAGAAACTTTGGCCCGCTTCGCGTTCGGCCGGGGACAGGTTGGGGAAAGTGGCGCCGTGGGCCTGGCCGTCCAGGGACCAGGTCTCGGCACCGGCCTTCAGGCCGCCCTTGTCGCGGGGATCGGCGGAGCCGGCCTTGAGGGCCCAGTCCGGGTCGTCGCGCGACCGCGAGATCCGCCGGCCATAGATCGGCACCAGGTCGGTCAGCTCGGGGTGCACGTTCGGGCAGTGCAGGCATTCGTTGAAGTTCTCCCAGAAGACCTTCCAATTGCAGGCCATGGTCTTGCGCCAGCTATGACCGACGACGAGATCTTCCAGCGGCCAGTTCTCGAAGCTGCCCGCCCGTTCCTTGGTGGAAAGGCTGAAGGGCGGCGGCGTCTCGGCGAGCGAGACGAAGACACTGCCGCGCCACTCCGTTAGGGCGATGTCGTAAAGCCCGAGCGCTGTCTTGTCCAAGTCGGGGGCCTCCGCCAGCGAGCTGGTCTGCAGCAGCCGCCCGTCGGGACGATAGGTCCACTGATGGTAAGGGCAGACGATGGCCTTGGACTTGAAGCGGCCTTCGGCCTCTCGACAGAGGATCGAACCGCGGTGCCGGCAGGTGTTGTGGAAGGCCCGCAGCGCCCCCTTGTCGTCACGCAGCAGCAAGATGCGCTGGGATCCGACGGTGAAGGTGCGAAAGGCCAGGGGCCGATCCAGCCCATCGGCGCGGCAGAGGTAGATCCAGTGGCGGTACCAGATGTCCCGCAGCTCGCGGCGATAGTGCGCCGGGTCATGGTAGCGCGCGCTCGCCAGGGTCTTCTCGGTCCTGGTGAGGCCGTCGAAGTCCTCGTGGTCCGTCAGTAGTCGCGCCATGGCCTGGTCCCCGCTTTAGCGATCGAACACGATCACGCTGCGCGCCACTTCGCCCTGCTTCATCTCCGCAAAGGCCTCGTTGATCCCCGCCAGCGCGATGCGCTGCGAGATCATGTCGTCGAGCTTCAGCTTGCCGTTCAGATAAAAGTCGACGTAGCGCGGCATGTCGACGCGGAAGTGGTTGGAGCCCATGTTCGAGCCTTGGATGCGCTTGTCGAACAGCAGTTCGGCGGCCTCCAGTTCGATCATCTGGCCCTCGGGCACCATGCCGATGACGGTGGCCACGCCCGAGGTTCGCAGCATCCGGAAAGCCTGCTCGCTGGTCAGCTTCAGGCCCAGCGCTTCGAAGGAATACTCGACGCCGCCGCCGGTCATCTCCTTGATCGCCTCGACCGGATCGCACTGACTGGCATCGACCACGTCGGTGGCGCCGAAATGCTTGGCCAGATTGAGCTTCGAGCCCTTGATATCGACCGCGATGATGCGTCCGGCCCCGGCGATGGCGGCGCCGTTGATGGCCGACAGGCCGACACCGCCGCAGCCGATCACCGCCACCGTGCTGCCGACCTCGATGCGCGCCGTGTTGGTCACGGCGCCGAAACCGGTGGTCACGGCACAGCCGATCAGGGCGGCGCGGTCGAGCGGCATGTCCTCGCGGATCTTCACCAGCGCATGTTCGTGGATCAGCATCTGCTCGGCGAAGGAGGAGAGGTTGTAGATCTGGTTCATCTTGCCGGCCGGCTGGGCCAGGCGCGGCGTCTCATCGGCCCCGCGGTCGGTCTCCGGGTTCTCGCAGGAAAAGGGCCGGCCGGTGGTGCAGAATTCGCAGTGGCCGCAGAAGACCGACAGACAGGTGATGACGTGGTCGCCCGGCTTCACGTAGGTCACCTCGGCGCCGACCTTCTCCACCACGCCGGCCGACTCGTGGCCCAGGACCACCGGCAGATCGCAGCTGTAGAGCCCTTCGATATAGTGCAGGTCGCTGTGGCAGACCCCGACCGCGGCGGTTCGCACCAGCACCTCGTGGGACTTCGGATTGTCGACCTGGACCTCTTCGATGGTCAGCGGCTTGCCAACCTCGCGCAGCACGGCTGCCTTCATGTCGCTCTCCCTCCCTGTCGCTGTCTTCTGGTTCTTGTGCGGTCGAGGTTAGACCTCGGAACCACGACGGCTCAACGGGAATCGATAATATCTAGCGGTAAAAATACTCGACCAGGAACATCGGGACGGCGGGCACGTAGGTGCAGAGCAGCAGCACCGCCAGCAGCACCGCGACGAAGTAGACGTTGACCTTGGAGACCTCCCAGATGTTGGCCTTGGCCACCGTGCAGGCGGTGATCAGGACCGAGGCGACCGGCGGGGTCTGCTGGCCGATGGCCAGATTCAGGGTCACCACCAGGCCGAAGTGGACCGGGTCGATGCCGACCACCTGGATCAGGGGCACGACGATGGGAACCACCAGGATGATCGCGGCGGCGGAATGCAGGAAGAAGCCGATGACCAGGAAGAAGACGTTCAAGAGCAACAGGATGACATAGCGGTTGTCGGTGAAGGCGAGGATCTCCTGGGCGAGCTGCTGGGGCAGTTGCGCGCGGGTCAAAAAGCCGCCCATCAGGACCGAGGCGGCGACCAGCAGCATCACCACGGCGGTCTGCATGCCGCCGTCCAGCATGGCCTCCTTGAGGCGCTTCAAGTCGACTTCGCGGTAGTAGGCGCCGATCACCAGCGAGGCCAGCACCGCCAGGCCGGCGGCCTCGGTGGCGGTGACAAAGCCGCCGAAAATGCCGCCCAGGATGATCACCGGCAGGGCGAAGGTCGGCAGCGCCTCGATGAAGGTTTCCTTGACCCGCTTGGTGTTGAAGGCCTCTTCCACCGGCAGGTTGTAACGCCGGGCGAAGCCATAGGCGACGCCCATCAGGCCGAGCCCGCCGAGCACCCCCGGCACGAAACCGGCGACGAAGAGCTGTTCCACCGAGGTCCCGGCCGAGACGGCATAGAGGATCATCGGGATCGAGGGCGGGATGATGATCGCCAGCGAGGCCGAGGACGAGGTCACCGCGGCGGCGAGCGGCGCGCCATAGCCGCGCTTTTTCATCGCCGGGATGAGGATCGAGCCGATCGCCGCGACATCGGCCACGGCGGAGCCGGAAATCTCGGCAAAGAACATCGAAACCCCGATCGACACCATGGCCAGGCCGCCGCGAATGAAGCCGAGCAGGGCCGAGATGAAGGCGATCAGGCGCTGGGAAATGCCGCTGGCGTTCATGATCGCGCCGGCCAGCACGAACATCGGGATCGCAATCAGGGAGAACTTGGTCGAGCCGTCGTACATGTCCAGGGCGACCGTCACGATCGCGCCAACGCCCTCGGTGGCGACCAGCCCGATGATGGCCGAGATCGCCAGCGCCACGGCGATCGGCACGTTCAGGCAGATCATCGCCACCAGGGCCAGGAACATGAAGAGAATCAGCATGGCTCAGGCACCCGCCTTGTCGGTCAGGTCGTCGTCGAGACCGTCGGGCGGGCCGCCATGGTTGGCGCTACGGCCGGCCGCGACCTGACGCCAGTAGCCCGGCAGGCTGAGCAGTTCGGCCAGGATGAAGCACGCCGCGCCGACCGGGATGACCGACTGGGTGAATTGGATCGGGACCCAGGTGAGCGCCACCAGGCTTTCGCCCTCCAGGACCCGCAGCACCGTCAGGCCGGTCCAGGCGAGAAGGGCGAAGAAGCCCAGGACCAGGATTTCGGCCAGGACCACGCCGGCCATGCGCCAGGGCAGGGGGATCGCCAGCAAGACCGAATCGAGCCCGATGTGGCCGCGCTTCAAGGCCGCCAGGGCGGCGCCGTAGTAGGTCACCCAGGAAAGCTGAATGGCCGCGACCTCGTCGTACCAGGAGAGCGAATCGTCGGCCAGGCGGTAGAATACGGCGACCAGCACCACGACGGTCAAGCTGACCATCAAGAAGATGGTGACCCATTCAAGGAGCCACGTGAGCGACTTGGCCAGGCGGTCGAGCATCGCGGATTCCAGGGGTGGAAGAAAAGAAGAGCGCGGCCCCGCCCTATCCCGACGGGGCCGCGAAGCGAAGGCCTAGTTGGCCAGGTCCATCACCGACTTGATCAGGGCATCGCCACCCTCGACCGACGAGGCGAACTCGTCATAGATCGGCTTGGAGGCGTCGATGAAGGCCTGCTTGTCGGCGGTGTTGACCTCCATGCCCGCGGACAGTTCGGCCAGCAGGTCGTGCTCCAGGCGCGCCGCCAGGGCATAGACGTAGGACTGCATCTCCCGCGCCGTGCCCACCAGGATCTCTTGCACGTCCTCGGGCAGGGCCGAGAAATGCTCCTCCGAGACCAGCACGTAGGCCGGCGTGTAGACGTGGCCGGTGATCGAGAGGTACTTCTGGACCTCTTGGAACTTGGCCGAGGCGATCTGGGCGTAGGGGTTTTCCTGGCCATCGATGACGCCGGTCTGCAGTGCCGTGAAGACCTCCGAAAAGGCCATGGGCGTCGGGTTGGCGCCATAGGACTTGAACATCTTGACCCGCCAGGCGCCCTTGGGGGTGCGCAGCTTCACGCCTTCCAGGTCCGAGGGCACGTTCACCGGCCGCTTGTTGTTGGTGATATTGCGAAAGCCGTTCTCCCACAGCGCCAGGATGCGATAGCCCTTGGATTGGGCCGCCGGCTGCAGCACGGAGTCGAACAATGCCGTCTCGACCAGGTTCATGTGAACCCGGTCCTTGATGATGTAGGGCATCTCGAAGATGCCGAAGTGATCGGCGACCGAGGACATCACCGAAGACGGCAGCGAGAAGGTCACCTGGTTCAGTTTCAACTTCTGCAGCAACTCCTTGTCCTTGCCGAGCTGCGACGAGCCGAAGACCTGAACCTCGGCGCGGTCGCCGAGGTTGGCATTGGCGCGCTTGGCGAATTCGCTAACCGTCAGGTCGAAGAGCGAGCCGGGCTTGCCGACGTGGCCGAATTTCAAGACCAACTCGGCCGCCGACAGCGGGCTGGCGAGCAGCAGGGCGGCGACGGCGCAGGCCGCCAGGTTCGAAAATCGCATGCTATCCTCCCATATAGAAATTGTTGAATTTTTTGGTCTTTTGCGGTCGTCAGATCCTTCGCGGTCGCACTGCGATAGTCAAGGCTCGTTACTCTTCGAGGCTGTTGCCGCGTATCGCCATTGGCCCAAACCTGCCTTATGATCGCCCGCAACTCCAGGCGGACATCACGGAGAGGAGAGCACCATGACCTACACGCTCTACAGCCACGACGGGTCGGGCGGATTTCCAGTCGAGGCGGCGCTGGTGAAGGCCGGCGCGCCCTTCGAGACGGTGGTGATCGACACTGCCAAGGGCGATCAAAATGGCGCCGAGTTCATCGCCCTCAACCCGATGCGCCAGGTTCCCGCCCTGGTCTTGCCGGACGGAACCCTGATGACCGAGTCGGCGGCCATGGTGATCCTGCTGGCCGATGCCTTTCCCGACAAAGGCCTGGCGCCGCCGCAGGGCACCGCCGGCCGTGCCCGCTTCCTGCGCTGGGTGGTCTTCATGGCGACCGCGATCTACGAGGCCGACCTGCGCTATTTCTATCCCGACCGCTACACCAGCGACCCGGCGGGCGTCGAGGCCGTGAAGTCGGCCGGCTCGGCGGCGATGAACCGCAACTTCGCGGTCATCGAGGCAGCGCTGCAGGACAGCGCGTTTCTTTGCGGCGATATCCTGTCGATGGCCGACGTCTACCTCGCCATGCTGCGGGACTGGGCCCCCGAACCGGCAGCCGCGCCGCGGATCGACGAAGTCGCCGCCGCGGTCGCGGCCGATCCGGTGATCGGCCCGCTGTGGCAGCGCCATGGGTTTGCCGTCCGGACGGCGGCCTGATCGTCCTAGAACCCTTCTTTGTTACATGGAAACATTCGATGGGTCATAGGCGATCATTCGGGAAGGCGCGCTGTGCGGCGCGATGCCCCCGGTCTTGGAGATTGGGCATCGGGCAAGCAGCGGAACGCACCCCCAGTTGGGAGAGGGGGATCGTCTAGGACCCACCGAAGGCCGGGTTCTTTTGTCTTCTGGCCGCGTTCCGCTTCTCGACCGATGCTCGTATCGCTCTTCGAAGCGCGCCTTGCCAGAAGACAAAATAATCCCGGTCAAATGCTTCCATGTAACAAAGAAGTGCTCTAGCTAACGCTTGGTCTGGAGCCGGCGGGCAGCGCCCCGGGTCAGGCCCAGGTTCGATTCGCGCAGCAGGATGTAGAGCCCGGAGCCGATCACGATGGCGGCGCCCAACAGGGTCATGGGCGCGGGGAATTCGTCCCAGAAAAGGTAGCCGTAGAGCGTCGCCCAGATCAGGGCGGTGTAGTCGAAGGGCATGATGACCGCGACATCGGCGTAGCGAAAGGCCTGGGTCTTGGTCAACTGTGCCACGCCGCCGATGATGCCGATGGCGATCAGCATGGCGAGGTCGGGCAGGCTGGGCGTGACCCAGACGAAGGGCAGCAGCGCCCCGGTGACCAGGGTCGAGGTCAAGGTGAAGTAAAAGACGATTGCGGTCGCCGGATCGGTCTTCGAGAGCTTGCGCACGAAGATGCTGGCCAGGGCGTAGAAGACGGTCCCGGCCAGCGCAATCATGGCGGCACTGTCGAACAGGCTGGGGCCCGGCTGCACGATCACCAGAACGCCGATGAAGCCAACCGAGATCGCCGACCAGCGCCGCAACCCGACCTTCTCGCCGAGCAGCGGCACCGACAGCGCGGTGACGAAGATCGGCGCGGCGAAGGTGATCGCCACCACGTCGGCCAGGCGCATCTGGGTATAGGCCACGAAGATCGCCCCCATGGCCGCCAGCCCCATGAGCGAGCGCACCACGTGGCCGACCGGGCTCTTGACCCGCAAGGCGTTGCCCAGGCCGTCGCGGAAGACGAAGACGGAAAGCGGCAGCAAGGCAAAGAGGCTGCGAAAGAACATAATCAGAACGACGGGGTAGATGGCCCCCTGCCACTTCACCAGGACATCCATCATCGAGAAGATGGCGACCCCCGCCAGCATCAGGCCGATGGCCTTGCCGGCCTGGCTTGCGACGGGTTGGTCCTGGGCCGCCGGGGATGGGGCCGCCGGGGATGGGGCCGCCGGTGCTGGGGTCGCGTTGTCGGTCATGCCCGCAGTCTGCGGCCAAAAATGGGCGAGAACCATGCAAAACCGGACAACCTTGGCCAGGAACACGCCAAAATAACGATTCGATGAAGTTAAGACCTTCGTGCTTTTCTTGGGCCGCCGGCCAAGGCTAAAATGCCGGCAATAATATTCAACAGGGAGAAATCTTAAGATGACCGAGAAACTCGACCAACTGACGGCCGCCTTCCAACAGGGCAAGGTCGGCCGCCGTGAGTTCGTGACCGGTGCCACGGCTTTGGGTCTGTCCCTTGCCGCGGCGACCCAGGTTGTGAAACAGGCCGAAGCGGCCACGCCGAAGAAGGGCGGTCGGCTCCGTCAAGGACTGACCGGCGGTGCCACCAGCGACACCCTCGATCCGGCCCAGATCCTCGACGAATACATGATCATGGTGTCCTTCGGCCAGCTGCGTAACTGCATCACCGAGATCGCCTCGGACGGCTCGCTGATCGGCGAACTGGCCGAATCCTGGGACTCCTCGCCCGACGCCTCGACCTGGACCTTCAAGATCCGCAAGGGCGTCGAGTTCCACAACGGCAAGACCATGACCCCCAATGACGTGATGGAATCGATCAACCATCACCGCGGCGAGGACACCAAGTCGGCCGCCAAGGGCATCATCGCCGCCATCGAGGACGTCAAGATCGACGGCGACAACGTGGTCTTCGCCCTGTCCGGCGGTTCCGCCGATTTCCCCTTCCTGCTGAGCGACTATCACCTGGGCGTCTGCCCGGCCAAGGACGGCGGCGGCATCGATTGGGAATCCGGCGTCGGCACCGGCGGCTATGTGCTCGACGCCTTCGACCCCGGCGTGCGCACCTTGACCAAGAAGAATCCGAACTACTGGAAGGAAGGCCGCGGTCACTTCGACGAGGTCGAGAGCCTCTATATCTCCGACGTGGCGGCGCGCACGGCGGCTCTGCAGACCGGCGAGATCGATGTCATGGGCGGTGTCGATTTGAAGACGGTCCATCTGCTGAAGCGCTCCACCGACCTGACGGTGTTCCAGACCGTCGGCAATCAGCACATCACCCTGCCCATGCTGATGGACGTCGATCCCTACACCAACAACGACCTGCGTTTGGCGCTGAAGTACGGTGTCGACCGCGAGCAGTGGCTGAAGACCATCTTCAAGGGCTACGGCGAAGTCGGCAACGATCACCCGATCGGCCCGGCCAACCAGTACCGCGCCACGGCCGAGGAGATTCCGCAGCGCGAGCATGACCCGGACAAGGCCAAGTTCCATCTGAAGAAAGCGGGGCACGACTCGATCAACCTGCAGCTCCACATGGCGGCCACGGCCTTCGAGGGCGCGGTGGACGCGGGCCAGCTCTACAGCGAAGCCGCCAAGGCCGCGGGCATCAACATCGAGGTGGTGCGCGAGGCCAACGACGGTTACTGGTCGAACGTCTGGCTCGCCAAGCCCTGGTGCGCCAGCTACTGGGGCGGCCGGCCGACCGAGGACTGGATGTTCTCCCAGGTCTACCAGACCGGCGTCGACTGGAACGAGACCCACATGGCCAACGAGGCTTTCGACAAGCTGCTGATCCAGGGCCGCGCCGAGCTCGATCCCGCCAAGCGGCGCGAGATCTATGTGGAAATGCAGCGCATCCTGCACGACGAAGGCGGCTCGGTCATTCCGCTCTTCATGGCCTATGTGCACGCGGCAACGAACAAGCTGCATCTGCCCGCGCAGATGGCCAGCAACTGGGGCTTCGACGGCGACAAGGCCGCCGAGCGCTGGTGGTTCAAGTAAGAGCCGGGTTTTCCGGCTTGGCTGTACTGTCTCTCCCCCGCTTCGGCGGGGGAGAGCATTTTGAGGGCAGTGGATCTAGAGTCGATTGACAAATGGCGGTCATCCCGGACGCGACTTTTCCCCAAATCTTCGATTTGGCATGGAAAGTCGCGAGCCGGGATCTCGGCGGGATTGAGGTCAGGCGTCGGCCCGAGATTCCGGATACCTCGGTTCGACCGCCAAATCGAAGATTTGGGCCGAACCGGGTTCCGGAATGACGTTCCCTGGGCAACAATTGTAATCAGGCTTCGAGGCCATGGATCCCGGACTGGCTGTTAACGAGATGGCGCTCCTGGCCGCCGCGCTGTTGGCCGCCGGCTTCGTCACCGGGCTGCTGGCCGGGCTGCTCGGCATTGGCGGCGGCGGCATCCTGGTGCCGGCACTCTACGAGACCTTTCGGGTTATCGGCGTCGAGGAGGCGCTCTGCCTGCACCTGGCGATCGGCACCTCGCTGGCGGTGATTTTTCCGACCTCGCTGCGCTCCTTCCTGGCGCACCGGGCTAGGGGCGCGGTCGATCTGGCCCTGGTCAAGTCCATGGCCCTGCCGGTGATCGCCGGTGTCTGTCTCGGCGCCCTGGTGGCGCGCTACGCCGATGCCGGCCTGCTGAAGCTGATCTGGGCGGTCTCCGCCACCTTGATATCGCTGAAGCTCTTCTTCGGGCGCGAGTCCTGGCGCCTCGGCAGCGAGATCCCCGGCAACCCGGGTCGCGCGCTCTACGGCGGCTTTGTCGGCCTGGTCTCGACCCTCATGAGCATCGGCGGCGGCGCCTTCATTACCGCCTTCATGACGCTCTACGGCCGCTCGATCCTCCAGGCCGTGGCCACCTCCTCGGCCTTTGGCCCGCTCATTGCCGTTCCCGGCACGATGGGATTTATCTGGGCCGGTTGGGGAGCCAGCGGGCTGCCGCCGGGCTCGCTCGGCTACGTCAGTCTGCTGGGCGCCGCGGTCATCATCCCGGCCAGCGTGCTGGCCGCCCCGCTCGGCGTGCGCATCGCCCACGGCATCTCGCGCCGCAAGCTGGAACTGGCCTTCGCCGGCTTCCTGGCACTGGTCGCGGCCCGTTTCCTGGCCAGCCTGATTACCTGACAAACCTCAGGACGGGTGTCACCCCGGACGGAACCCGGCCGCGTGGCTGGGGACCGAGCCGGGGTCTCGGGCCCAGGCAGCTGCTGCACGAGATCCCGGCTCAGGGCTGCGCCCTGTCCGGGATGACGAGACTCTTTTCAGTGGCTCTCGCGCGGGATGGGGGCGCCCGAGGCGCCGACCAGGAAGTCGAGATCGCAGCCGCTGTCGGCCTGCATGACGTGGTCGTGGTAGAGCTTGGCATAGCCGCGGTCCGGTCCGGCCGGGGCCTGCCAGGCTTCTCCGCGGCGCGCCAGTTCCTCGTCGGAGACCTCCAGATGAAGGCGCCCGCCGGCGACGTCGAGCTCGATCATGTCGCCGTTCTGGACCAGGGCCAGCGGCCCGCCGGCGGCCGCTTCCGGCGCCGTGTGCAGCACCACCGTGCCGTAGGCCGTGCCGCTCATGCGGGCATCGCTGATCCGCACCATGTCGGTGATGCCTTCCTTTAGCAGCTTGGCCGGCAGGGCCATGTTGCCGACCTCGGAAAAGCCCGGGTAGCCCTTGGGACCGCAGCACTTGAGCACCATGACCGAGGCCGCGTCGATCTCCAGGTTGGGGTCGTCGACCCGGGCCTTGTAGTCGTCGATGTCCTCGAAGACCACGGCGCGGCCACGATGCTGCATCAACTCGGGCGTCGCCGCCGACGGCTTCAACACGGCGCCGTCCGGCGCGAGGTTGCCGCGCAGCACGCGGATGCCGCCCTGGGGCTTGAAAGGCGCGGCAAAGGGGGTGATGACGGTTTCGTTGTAACAGGTGGCGTCTCGCACATTATCCCAGATCGACTGGCCGCTGACGGTCAGCGCGTCCTTGTGCAGCAACCCCTGGTCGCCCAGCGCCTTCAGGACCACCGGCAGGCCGCCGGCGTAATAGAAATCCTCCATCAGGTACTTGCCCGAGGGCATCAGGTTGACCACGCAAGGCACCTCGCGGCCCAGGCTGTCCCAGTCGTCGAGGTTCAGCTCGACCCCGAGCCGGCCGGCCAGCGCCATCAGGTGGACCACCGCGTTGGTCGATCCGCCGATCGCGCCGTTCGTCCGTACCGCGTTCTCGAAGGCCTGACGGGTCAGGACGCGGGACATGGACAGGCCCTCGTGGACCATCTCGACGATGCGCCGGCCGGCCATGTGGGCCAGCACGTTGCGCCGCGAGTCGGCCGCCGGAATGGCGGCGTTGGTCGGCAGGCCGATGCCCAGCGCCTCCACCATGGAGGCCATGGTGGAGGCCGTGCCCATGGTCATGCAGTGGCCCTTGCTGCGCGACATGCAGGATTCGGCGTCCATGAAGTCGGCCATGGACATCTCGCCGGCCTTGACCATGGCATCGAAGCGCCAGACGTCGGTGCCCGAGCCGATCTCCTCGCCGCGCCAGCGCCCGTTCAGCATCGGTCCGCCGGAGACCGCGATGGCCGGCAGGTCGCAAGAGGCCGCGCCCATGAGCAGGGCCGGGGTGGTCTTGTCGCAGCCGACCAGCAGGATCACGCCGTCGATCGGGTTGGCGCGGATCGATTCCTCGACGTCCATGGAGACCAGGTTGCGGAACATCATGGTGGTCGGGCGCATCAGGGTCTCGCCCAGGGACATGACGGGAAACTCCAGCGGGAAGCCGCCCATTTCGTAGACGCCGCGCTTGACCCGCTCGGCCAACTCGCGGAAGTGCGCGTTGCAGGGCGTCAGCTCGGACCAGGTGTTGCAGATGCCAATCACCGGCCGGCCGTCGAAGAGGTGATGGGGCAGGCCCTGGTTCTTCATCCAGCTGCGATGGTTGAAGCCGTCCTTGCTGGCGCCGCCGAACCATTCGCTGCTGCGCCGCTTCTTGTCGTCCTGGGTCATGCTGTCCTCGCTTCGACGTCGACATAGTCTTGGATGTAGTAGGCCACGATCTCGTCCAGGCTGGCCTCGCGCGGCAGGCCCAGGGCGTCGGCGCGGGCGTGACTGGCGTCCGACGGCCAGCCGGCGACGATGGCCTCGATAAAGGGGTCCGGCGCGACCGAGATCTTGCCCAAGGGCCGGTCGCCGGCGACCCGTTGCAACGCGTCGATCATGTCCTGCACCGAGACCGTCAGACTCGGCAGGCTGACCGCCCGGTCGTCGCCCAGAGCCGCGCCGGGGAGCTCGTGGAGCGCGATGAAGCCCTCGACGATGGCGCGGTAGCCGAGCAGCGGCATGATCGTCTCCGGCTTCACCGGCAGGGCGAAGTCCTCGCCGTTCAGGGGCTCGCGAAAGACCCCGCTGACGAATGAAGAAGCCGCGGCGTTGGGCTTGCCGGGACGGATGATGACGGTCGGCAGGCGCGCCGAGCGGCCGTCGATGAAGCCCTTGCGCGTGTAGTCGTTGGTCAGCAGCTCACAGATCGTCTTGGTGATGCCGTAGGTCGTTTGCGGGGTCTGCTTGGCCTCATCGCCGACCACCGGCACCATGGCCTGGCCGCCGAAAACCGCGATCGAGCTGGCAAAGACCAGGCGCGGGGTCCCGTTGCGCGCGCGCAGGGCCTCCAGCACATGACGGCCGCCGTCGAGGTTGACCCGCATCGCGAGGTCGAAATCCTTCTCGCCGCCGCCGCTGACCACCGAGGCCAGATGAAAGACCGCGATATCGTCGCGGTCGATCAGGCCAAAGACCCTGTCGCGGTCCGAGATGTCGCCGGCCTCGATCTTGACCCGCTCGTCCAGGCCCTCCGGCCGTTCGGCGGGCAGGGCCTGGTCGAACAGCAAAATTTCGTCGATCGCCGCCGGCTGACCGTCCGGCCCGGTCAGCCCGTTGCGCGCCAGGATCGACCGCGCCAGGCGCAGGCCGATGAAGCCGGTGCCCCCCGTGATCACAACCTTCATGTTGCTTTTCCCTATCTGGTCCCGGCGCAGGTTACTGTGCCGCGAGCGCCTGATCCAGGGCCTTCAAGAGTAGCTCGGCGTGCGCCTCTTGGAACACCAGGGGCGGGCGGATCTTGATGACGTTGCCGGCGGTTCCCTCGGTGCCGGTCATGATGCCCTCGCGCACCAGGGCCTCGACCAGAGCCTTGGTCTTGGCGACGGCGGGCTGCTTGGTCGCACGGTCCTCGACGAACTCGATGGCAACCAGAAGGCCCTGACCGCGGACGTCGCCGATCAAGCTGTGGCGCTGTGCCAGATCCTTGAGCCGATCCTTCACATAAGCGCCGACCCGCGCCGCGTTGGCCTGCAGATCCTCGCGTTCGATCACATCGAGCACGGCCATGCCCGCGGCGCAGCTCACCGGGTTGCCGCCGACCGAGCTGAAGAGGCCGCTGCCGGCCTTGAAGGCCTCGAAGATCGCGCGGCTGGTGACCACGGCGCTGAGCGGCATACCGTTGCCCATGGGTTTGCCCAGGGTGACGATGTCGGGGATCACGCCCTCGGCCTGGAAGCGCCAGAAGTGGGTTCCGGTGCGCGCGAAGCCGATCTGCACCTCGTCGGCGATGCAAAGCCCGCCCGCCTGACGAACCCGCGCGAAGGCGGCCTCCAGGTAGCCGGCCGGCAGGTCGAGCACGCCGGAGCTGGTCAGGGCCGTGTCGAGGATGAAACCCGCCGTGCCGAGACCGGCCTCGGCCAGCGAGGCAATGGCCTGGTCGAGGGATAGGAGGGCCGCCGCGGCGACTTCGGCCTCGCTCGCCCCCGTGGGCGCGTGATAGCGGTGCGGCGGTTTGACGGGGCGGGCCCAGTCGGGTCCCGGAGATCTCTCGGTCCACTCGATTGGCGAGAAGCCGAAGACCGCCTCGGTCACCCCGTGATAGGCGTCGTCGATGGCCAGGGCGCCGGTCTTGCCGGTCGCCGCCCGGGCCAGCCGCCAGGCGAAATCATTGGCCTCGCTGCCCGAGGAAAAGAAGACGCAAAGGTCCAGGGGATCGGGCATCAGCGCCGTCAGCCGCTCGGCGTAGGCGCTCAGGTTGCGGTAGAGATAGCGCGTGTTGGTGTTGAGCGCCGCCACCTGGCGGGCCACCGCGTTGGCCACATGGGGGTGGGCGTGGCCGACCTGGGGCACGTTGTTGTAGCAGTCGAGATAGGCCCGGCCGGCCTGGTCGTAGAGCCAGACCCCGGCGCCGCGCACCAGATGCAGCGGCTGGTCGTAGAAGAGGGCGTGGCCGGCGCCATAGGACTGGCCGCGCTGGTTCAGCAGAGCGGCCCGCGCGGACTCCGGATCGATGCCGGGGCGGCTCACCTCGGGCAGCCGGCAGACCTCGCGCAGATAGTCCCGGGCCTCTCGCCGATCGATCGCGAGCAGCCGCTCCAGCGCGTGCCAGGTCGGTTCTTCATAGGCCAGGAGGTAATTGTCCCGGTCGGCCGAATGGGTCTTGCGCCAGGCGCAGATCACCGCGTTGTTGGCGTGGCGCAGGGCGACCAGATCGAACAGCAGGTCGACCTCCTGGCTCTCCAGGGGCAGGACCGCGTCATAGCCGGCCAGGAGCTGGCCGATGGCCTCCAGCGGGGCTTCTTCCGCGGTCGTGGTGTCGGCCGCGGTCACGGCGAGCTCGACGATCAGGGGATCGAAAACGATGTCGCCGAAATCGATGATGCCGGCGACCTTCTCGGGGTCATCCGGGCGCACCAGGGCGTTGACCGCGGTCACGTCGTTGTGGATCACCTGGGCGCGCAGGCCGGCCAGCCGGGGTCGTATGTCCTTTTCATAGCGCTGGAAGATCTCGGTCGCCAGCGGACGCCGGTGCGACTCGACGACGCGCTCCACCTCGCCGGCGAGGGTTGCGGCCTGGCCGACGCGCCAGACGATGTCCTGGTCCGCCGCCGCATGGAAAAAGCCGCGCAGGCCCAGGTCGAGCCGGGCCACCGCGCCGCCCAGGGAACGGCGCAATGCCGGGGTCGGCGGGGCGGTTTCCAGCAGGTCGCCCTCGACGAAGCTGACCAGGCGGATCATGTGCTCCTGTCCCGCCGCGCTCTCGAGGCGGGCCCAGGCTTCGCCGCCCGTGGTTCGCACGACTTCCGGCAAGGCCAGGTCGAGATTGCGACTGGACAGATGATCGAGCGCCGCGGTCTGTAGCGCGATGGCCGCCGGGGCTTCCTCGGCGTTGCAGATCTTGAAGATGAAGCGCCGGCCATCGGTGCCGTCGACCCGGTGGTTCTGGTCGCGGTCGCTGTAGAGCGGGGTCAGGTCGCCTTCGATGCCAAAGTGGCGCAATAGGCAGGCCGCGGCCTCCTCGGCGGTCAGCTTCGGTGGATTGCTGTCGAGGTACTTCATGGCCGGCCGGGCAGGCCGCGCCGGCCCCGGAAGCGGTTGATCGCGCGCTGCAGCTCGTCGCGCCGCTTGGAGACGATCATCTCCAGCACCTGATCCTGCTTTTCCATCAGCGTCTCCCGGTAGCGCAGTTCCAGGTCCAGGCTCAACGCCTCGGCGATGGAGGCCAGCGCCTCGGCGTAGGCGTGACGCCTCATATGAATGTAGACCATGTTGAGGCGCGCCAGCACGTCGCCGGAATTCAAGGCCATGGCGCTTTGATAGGCGGTCTCGGCCTTGTCGAGATCCTCCAGCGCGAAGAAGCAGTCGCCCAAGAGGTTCCACAGCTTCGGCGACACGCTGTTCAGCTTGAGGCCCTCCATGGCCAGCTCCAGGGCGGCGTCATGATCCTTGCAATTGTAGAGCAGAAATCCGGCCGCCTCCTCGAGCAGCATCCAGTTGGTCGGCTGCAGCGCGATGGCCTCCTGGAACTTCCAGCGGGCGGCTTCGATCTCCTTGTTCTCCAGGTGGGCGCGGGCCTCGTTGGCTGGCGCCGCGAGCCGGTCCCAGCCCTCCTTGCCGAACTGGTCCTTGAAGGCTTCGGTCAGGGCCTCGTCGGGTTGCCGGGCGATCAGCCGGCTGAACAGGCTCTCCGGGTCGGTCTCCGGGCCGACCACGGTCATGGCCGGATCGCGCGCGAAGTGTTGGCAGAGCGCGAAGAGGTTGACCGGACAGGCGACCGACTCGCCGAAATGCTGAAACTCGAAGACGTCCTTGCGGGTGCCATCGCCGGTGTAGCCATAGTCGCTCACCAGGAGGAATCCGCCGGGGCGGATCAGCTCGAAGGCCTCGGCGACGCAGCGCAGGGCGCCATAGCTGTGCAGGTAGATCAGAGCTTCGTCGGCCGGCTCGTCGGGGATCGCCTCGGCGAAGGCCAGCGCCTCGCGGGTCACCGGCTGATAGCGGGAGTCGACCACGCAGGCGCGGTGCAGATGCAACAGGTCGCCCAGCGTCTCAGGATCGTCGTTCAACAGCCGTTCGCGCAGCTCATCGGGCGTCAGCTTGCTGTAGAGCGAAAGATCGGCGTCCGGGTCGATGACCGTGCGGTGCTGCAGCTCCCACAGGTTCTGGCCGTGGCGGGCGAGTATCGTGAAGGGCAGGGCGTCCAACAGATAATTGGCGAAGACCGCCTGGTAGCCGCCACGGCCCGGCAGTTCGACTCCAGGCGCCGTCAGTTCCGCCAGCGGTTCCGCGGCGTTGCAGCGAACCAGACTGACATGGTCCCGGTGGTCCGCGAGCACGGCGCAGCTTTCGATCTCGTCCAGCATGCGTTGGGTGCCGTCGCTCGCGACGTAGCGGGTGCGGTCGTAGAAATCGGGCGCGAGCGCCTTCAGACGGTCGAGGAAGAGCTTGGCGAAGAGCCCGGAGCCGGCGCCCAGTTCGAGCAGATGCACCGTCTCGCCGAGCTCGCCCTTGTCGGCCGCCGCCCGCAGGCCGGCCAAGGTGGTCTCGGCGGCCTTGGCGGCGAGGCGGCCATCGCTGGTGATGCCATAGGGCACGTCGCCGCCGAAAAAGGCCTCGATCCCCTGGTGCTGCCAATAGGCACGTGCCAGGCGCAGGTCGAGGCTGTCCCAGATCGGCCGGAAATCCTCCAGGACGAAGGCCTCGCCGCGCGGCTTGGTGATGATCTGACCGACCCGCTCGAGGTCGAAAGGACCCTCGAAACGTCCGCGGTCGTCATCGCCCCCCTCGGGTCTGCCCATCACTGCCCCCTTTCGTCCTGAACGTTTACCGCCGTTGTGCCTGTCATGCCGCCGTGGCCCGGCGATCGAGCGCCGCCAGGACGGCGTCGGTCATGTCCCGCGAACTGGCCCGGCCGCCCAGGTCCCGGGTCCGGGTGCCGCCCTCCAGGGCACGCCCGACGGCGGCCTCCAGCGCCTTGGCCTCGGCTGGCGCGCCCAGGCTGTAGCGCAGCATCAGGGCGAAGGAAAGGATCGCGCCGAGCGGGTTGGCGATGCCCCGGCCGGCGATGTCGGGCGCGCTGCCGTGGACCGGCTCGTAGAGCGCCGGTTGGGCACGCCCGCCGCCCAGCCCGGAGAAGCAGGCCGAGGGCAGGAGGCCGAGCGACCCGGCGATCGCGGCGCCGAGATCCGAGAGGATGTCGCCGAAGAGGTTGTCCGCCAGAATGACATCGAAGGCCCGCGGATCGCGCATCATCTGATAGGCCGCGTTGTCGGTGTAGAGGTGGGTCAGGGCGATATCGGGGTAGTCGCGGGCGCCGACCCGGGTGACCACGCGGCGCCAAAGGACCCCGGCCTCCATCACGTTGGACTTGTCCACCGAGGTCACTCGTCCGCGCCGTCCGCGGGCCAGCTCGAAGCCGACCCGGGCGATGCGCTCGATTTCGCCGGTGCTGTAGGCGCCGGTGTCGAATCCGCGCTCGGAGCCGTCCGCCAGGCGCTCGATGCCGCGTGGCTCGCCGAACAGGACCCCGCCGCAGAGCTCGCGCAGAACGATGATATCGACGCCGGCGACGACTTCGGGCTTCAGGGTGACGCAGTCGGCCAGGGCCGGATAGGCGCGCAAGGGCCGCGGATTGGCATAGAGGTCGAGCGCCTGGCGCAGGCGCATCAGGCCGTCCTTGTCGCTCGGGCTGCCGGCGATCTCCAGGACGTCCCAGCGCGGCCCGCCGACCGCGCCCACCAGCACCGCGTCGGCGGCGCGCGCCTTGGCCACCGTCTCGTCGCGGCAGAAGGTCCCGTGGCGGTCGTAGCAGGCGCCGCCCAACAGATCCTCCTCGAAACTGAAGGCCAGGCCGCGATGGGCCGCGAACCAGTCGATGACCCGCCGGGTCTCGGACAGAACCTCGACGCCGATGCCGTCGCCGGGCAGCAGCAGCAGGTGAAAGGGGCGGCTCTGGGTCATGGCGATGGCGGGACCGGTCAGGTGCGAAGTGGCTGGATCAGGCGCGCCGCCATGACAGCCCGCGGCGATTGGAAAGGCAAGAGTCTACCCATCGACCTCGGGATTGATCGGCGAGCCGGCGGTCAGCGCGCCGTCGAGGGTGAAGAGCTGGCCCGAGGCGAAGGCGGCCTCGTCGGAGGCGAGCCAGGACGCCAGGGCGGCGATATCGCTGGGCTCGCCCAGGCGGCCGACCGGGTGGCGGGCGACCGCCTTGGCCTCGGCGCCGGAAGGATCCCCGGCCATCTGGAAGGCCGACACCGTCATTTCCGTCTTGATCCAGCCCGGGCAGATGGCGTTGCAGCGAACGCCATCGCGGCCGTGATCGACGGCGACCGCGCGGGTGAAGCCGTGGACCCAGGCCTTCGAGGCGCTGTAGAGCGCCATGCCGTGATCGGCGACGGTCCCGGCAATCGAGCCGATATTGACGATCGCGCCGCCGCGCCCGCGCATCTGGCGGACCGCCGCGCGGCTGCAGAGGAAGACGCCCTGGATGTTGACGCCGTTCAGGGTCGCGAAGTCCTGGTCCGAGGAGTCGGCCAGGGTCTTTTCGATCTGGATGCCGGCGTTGTTCACCAGGATATCGCAGCCGCCCCCTTCGGCGGCGGCGGCGAAAAGCGCCGCGACCGATGCCCCGTCCGAGACGTCGGTGGACTGCCAGGAAAATCGTCCCTCGGCCGCCTCGGCCAACCCTTCGGGCTCTCGGCGGCTGGCGCCGATGACCCGGGCGCCATCCGCCAGGAAGCGCTGGGCGATGGCCCAACCGATGCCGCTGCTGGCGCCGGTGACGATCGCGATCTTGCCGTCGAGCTTGCCCATGGCGAATCCTCCCTCTTTGGCCGTTACTCTGTCGCCCTCGCCGCCGCCGGGCAAGAGTGCCCTGGGGCCGGCCTCTTGACCTCGCGCCTTCATCTGGGACTAGAATGCTGGTCGAAAGGGGGAACCCATGGCGGTCAGTTTCAAGCCCTGCGATGCGGTGATCGGCGCGGAGGTCGAGGGTTTGTCGTTGGACGCGGTGCCCGACGCCCCAGCCATCGAGGCGCTGGAGGCCGGTCTCGAGCGCTTCGGCATCCTGATCTTCCGCGATCAGGAGGTGTCGCCCGAGCAGCAGGTCGCCTTCAGCCGCGCCCTCGGGCCCCTGGAGATGACCCAGCGCATCGATGCCCGCCTGCCCGGCCTGAAGGAGATCTTCATCGTCGGCAATACGATCGACCCGCCGGTCACTTTCTCGCCGGCCGAGGAGGGCGACGAGCTGGAATGGCACACCGACCATATCCATCTGGAGGTCCCGGCCCGCGCATCCCTGCTCTATGCCAAGGCGGTGCCGGCCAGCGGCGGCGACACGCTCTTTGCCTGCATGTATTCGGCCTACGAGAGCCTGACCCCGGCCCAGCAATCCGAGTACGACGGTCTGCGGGTGGTCAACTCGGTGAGCGGCCTCAGGGCCTACCTGAAAGGCCAGGGCCATCACGGGACCTCTAAGCAGCGCTACGAGAAGCCCGATATGGCGGTGGTCCGACCCCTGGTGCGCCGCCATCCCCTGACTGGCCGCAAGGCGCTCTACTTCGGCAATCAGGTGAGCGTCGGCATCGTCGGTTGGGACGCGGCCGAGGCCCGCGGGTTCATCCTCGGGCTGACCGAACAGGCCTGCCAGCCGGCCTTTCGCTATCGCCACCGCTGGCGGGTCGGCGACGCGGTGCTGTGGGACAACCGCCGGGTGCTGCACGCCGGCACGCCTTACGACATGGCGCGGGACACCCGGCTGATGCATCGGACGACGCTTCGCGAAACCGCGCCTGTGGTGTAGACTGGGTCATGACTCTGAACGACGAAAGACCCCCCATGCCGCCGCCGCCGGACTGGCTGGCCTGGACCTTCTGGTCCAGTCTCGCCACGGCCACGATGGCCTTTTGCATGCTCGTTTGGCTGCGCTGGGGCCTGGTCTCGACCATGGCCCAGGACGCGTGGAAGTTCTGCTTCTAGAGTCTGTTGACAATTGCTCTCCAGGGAACGTCATTCCGGAATCTCGGGCCGACGCCTGATCTCAATTCCGCCCAGATCCCGGATCACCGACTTTCCTTCCCAAATCGAAGATTCGGAGAAAAGTCGCGTCCGGGATGACCGGCATTTGTCGATTGAACCCAGGGCTATTCTTACTGCACCAGCTTGTCCAGGCGGGCCGCCATGGTGGCGGGGTCGTCCTGGACGTTGAAGTGGGTCAGGTAATAGCCGTCCGGGCCCATCAGATAGATGTAACTGGTGTGATCGACCAGGTAGGCTTCCGGGTCGTCGCTTGGCTGTTTTTGCACATAGCCGCGGTAGGCCTTCACCGCCGCCATGATCTGTTCCTCGCTGCCGCTCAAGGCCGCCATGCGGGGATGGAAATGGGTGACATAGTCGCGCAGCACCTCCGGGGTGTCGCGCGCCGGATCGACCGTGATGAAGACCGGGTCGACCAGGGCCGCGCGCCCGGGATCGTTCTCCGCGAAGGCCTCCAGCGCCTGGGTCATGTCGAACAGTTCGGTGGGGCAGATATCCGGACAGAAGGTATAGCCGAAGTAGAGGAAGAGGTAGCGGTCCTTGTAGCTCGCCTCGGTGACCGTGCTGCCTTCGGTGTCGATCAGATTGAAGGGCCCGCCGATGGGGATGCGATCGCGCGCCTCGGGCTGAAAGATCAGGTAGCCGGCATAGCCGGCGAAAGCGATGCAGCAGAGCGAGACCAGGCCCAGGGCGAGGTTGCGCAGGTGTTGTGGTGACAAGATCCGGGTCTCCTGGCTGCTGCTGTTGCGGCATTGGATGGCACTAGATGCCGCACTTGATAACGCGATGTCGGCTGCCTTACGCTGCGACAGATTGTCCCTGCAAGATCACAAATCCGCGACGCGCCGCGGACCCGACCCCCCTTGCCCGCCTCAGGGAGCCGGTAGAATCCCCTCTGGCAGCCCTTCGGCATGGGCGGCGATGGCGTCGGGCGTGGTCAGCCAGACGCGGCCGTCGGTGTGTTCGGCGATGTGGCGCAGTGCGCGCCGCAGGTGCCGCAGGCGAAAGGGCTGGCCCACGATGTAGGCATGCAGCGCGATGCCCATGACCAGGGGCTGGCGCGCCGACTGCGCCAGCATCTCGTCGAACTGATCGACGATCATGGAGGCGAAATCGGCCGCCGAGGCGCGCCGCACGGCGATGGCCGGTATATCGTTGATCTCCTGCGGGTAGGGCAGGGAGAGCAGCGGGCCGGCCCGGGTCTTCATCCAGACCGGCTGGTCATCGTGACACCAGTCGAGGCAGTAGCGATAGCCGGCCTCTTTCAAAAGGTCGGGCGTGGCCGGGCTTTGGGAAATCCATGGGCCCAACCAGCCCGCCGGCGCGTGGCCCTCGTTGCGGGCGATGACCTCGGTCACCCGGGCGACGAGCCCGCGCTCGGCGGCCCTGTCGAGGTCGCCCTGGCGCTCGGCGTTGCTCCAGCCATGGCCGACGAAGGCGTCGCCGCGCGCCCGGAAGGCCGCCAGCAGATCCGGACAGTGATCGTAGAGCGCGCTGTTGACCAGCAGGCCGCAGGGCAGGCCGAACTCCTCGAACAGTTCCAGCAGCCGCCAGGCGCCGACCCTGTTGCCGTACTCGCGCCAGGCGTAGTTCAGGACGTCCGGCTGAGAGCCCGGGGTCTGGGCACTGGGCGCGAGCTGGGCGCCGAGGCCTTCTCCGAAAGCGAAGTGCTCCAGGTTCAGCGCCAGATAGACCGCAAGTCGTCGGCTCTCCGGCCAGCTGAAGTCGGGACGGCCGGTGATGGCGCTGTAGGAAAATCGCCCATGGTCGCGCAGTTTGCGGCCTGTCATGGGGCTCAGCCGGCCGGCGCCGGTCCGGTCGAGCCGCGCACCAGCAGTTCGACTGGAATCCGGGTCGCCGAGGGCGGTGTCTCGCCGCGCAGCAGGGCCAGAAGGTAGGCCCCGGCGGCCTCTCCCATGGTGTCGGTCGGGACGTTGACGGTGGTCAGGCTGGGCTCGACCTCGCTTGCCCAGTCGAGATCGTCGAAGCCGACGATCGACAGGTCGCGGGGCACCGAAATATCCAGGCTCTGGGCCGCCAAGAGGGCCCCGAAGCCCTGGACGTCGTTGCCGCAGAGGACCGCCGTGGGCCGCGGCTCCAGTGCCATGAGGTGGTGCAAGGCCTCGCGTCCGTCGGCGATCGTGAAGGGCCGCTCGACGAGATGGTCGTCGGGCAGTGAAAGGCCGCGCTCGGCCAAGGCCGCGCGAATGCCGGCGACCCGGGCCGCGGCGCGGTCGTTCTGAGCCAGGATGTTGGCGATGACGGCGATGCGTCGATGACCCTGATCGAGAAGGTACTCGCAAGCCTCCTTGGCGGCCCCATAGTTGTCGTAGCCGACGCAAGGGTGCCTGCTCTCGGGGTTGTAGATCGAGGTGTTGACGTAGGGGATGCCCTTGGACGTCAGAAGGCTATAGAGACCGGGACGATGGTTCTCGCCTGACAGAACGACAGCCTCGGCGCCGTTGGCGACCAGGCTCTGCAACTGCGCCCACTCGATATCGAGATCGAAGTCGTAGCTGGCAATGATCAGGGTGTAGCCCTCGGCCGCGACCCGGCGTTGCAGGGCCTGAATGAACCGGGCGAAGATCGAGTTGTCGATGGTCGGGATCACGGCGCCGATAATGTGTGTCCGGCGCAGCGACAGGGCACGGGCCGCGCTATCGGGGATGTAGTTCAGCTCACGGACCGCCTCCAGCACCCGCTCGCGGGTCCGCTGCGCCACCTTGTCGGGCGTGTTGAGGGCCCGCGAAATTGTTGCCACCGACACACCCGCACGATGGGCCACGTCACGAATGCCGACATTCTCTTTTGCGCTGTTTCTGTTCATAGACTTCCATTTCGGCGTGCTTGGGAGAAGTTAGAACTTAATTCCATTTATGATAATCGGCCTTTTCGGGGAATGCCGCAATGCAGGTGTGATTCTCTTTGACCGGATGGGAACACCATCGGGGAGTTTCACGATTGGGTCAGGCGGGGAAGCGACCGGACATCGGGTCTCGCCCACGAAGATCAATCCGTTTTCGGACATTTTGACCGAAGTCGATGGGGCGCTTTGGTCGCCTCGGATCGTCCTCCCAGAGCTCTGGTCAAGCAGGGTCGGAATAGCTGTTGCAACCGATTACAACAACCTTGAGAATGATGACCACAATCGAAGATTAACGTCTATCGAAGAGCTCTGTCAGGCAAGCGGGGCGGCCCCGGATAACCACGGGCGAGAGGACAGGGGAGGTGCTTGAACGTGTGTGGAGGTGGCGCTTTCATGGCGACCCGCCGGACCGTGCCGGTTCGACCGTGACCGACGTCGGGTCACTCGCCTCGACCCGCGACTTGGGGTCGCGGCCGGTTCCGGGTCTGTTGCCGCGCGAGCCGGGTCTCGAGCGCTACCGGGTCGCCGGGGGCGCGGCTATTGCCCTGGAATTGCGGCGCGACGACAGTATGACCGTGATCGACCTGGAGGGCCGGCAGGCCTGCGAGCTGCTCGCCTTCTCGTCGCGGGGCATGCCCGATCCGGGCGCTCTCGATTTGGCCGCCGATGATCCGCCTGACGGGATCTTGGCGATCTTGACCGGCGGGGCACAGGGCGCGGCGGAGTTGGCGCGCGATTTGAACGCGCGAGGTCTTGCCGTCAGCCGCGGCAGGGCGGCCCGACTGTTCGGCTCAAATGGCGAGCCGGGCGGGACGCGGGATTTCCGCGCCCATCGATCTTGCACCTGCGTGATCGCCGCGCCCGGCGCGGCCATGACCCTGACCGGTCGGTCGCCTTTGACCGATCTGCGGGTGTTGGTGCGGCGCGCGCGGCCCGGCGAGACGCCGGAGGCGCGCCTGCCGGCGCCGCTTGCCACGGCCCGGCTCGATCTGCCGGTCGCCCGCGCCACGGCAACCGGCTACGAGGTCAAGGCGGGCGAATACATCCAGATCATCGATGTCCGCGGCCGCCAGTGCTCGGACTTCATGTCCCTCGACCGGCGGGCGCTGGATAAAGGCGAGGAGCTCGAGCTCGACGCCACGGCGACCCGCACTTTGATGGGCAGCGCCTACCCCCGACCCGGCCTCTATTCGCGCTTCTACGACGAGCAGATGCTGCCGGTCGTCGAGGTGGTGCGCGACACGGTCGGGCGGCACGACACCTTCGCCCTGGCCTGCACCGCCAGGGGCTACGAACAGAAAGGCTATTTCGGGCATATCAATTGCTCGGACAATATCTCGGAGGTCCTGGCGCCCTACGGCGTGGCGCCGCGCCCGGCCTGGCGCGCGATCAACTTTTTCTTCAACAGCCGGATCGACTGGAACAACCTGCTCTACAGCGACGAGGCCTGGTCGCGGCCGGGCGACTACGTCCTGATGCAGGCCAAGCGCGACCTGGTTTGTGCCTCGACCGCCTGCCCCGACGACATCGACCCGATCAACGGCTGGAATCCGACCGAGATCCACGTCCGGGTCTACAAACCCGAAAAGCTTTTCTCCAGATCGGTGGCCTATCGCATGACCCCAGACAGCGACCCCGTCCTGACCCAGGAATCGGCCTTCCATCCGCGCACCTCGGGCCTGACCCGCAACTACGCCGTGGCGCGCGACACCTGGCTGCCGAGCGACTACCGGGACAGCGGCGCCATCGCCGAATACTGGGCGGTGCGCGAAGCCGTCGGGGTGATGGACCTGTCGAACCTGCGCAAGTTCGACGTCCTCGGGCCGGACGCCGAAGAACTGCTGCAGCAGACCATGACCCGTGACATTCGCCGCCTCGCCGTCGGTCAGGTGATCTACAGTGCGCTCTGCTACGAACACGGCGGGATGGTCGACGACGGGACCCTCTTTCGCCTCGGTCCGGACAACTTTCGCTGGGTCGGCGGCAACGATCACGGCGGCCTCTGGCTGCGCCAGCAGGCCGAGGCGCTGGGCCTGAAGGCCTGGGTCAAGACCGCGACCGGGCAATTGCAGAACCTCGCGGTTCAAGGCCCCAAGAGCCGCGACCTGTTGAAAGGTATCATCTGGACCCCCGAGACCCAGCCGCGCCTGGAGGAAATCAGATGGTTCCGCTTCACCATCGGGCGCATTGGCGACAACCAGGGCGTTCCGGTCATGGTCTCGCGCACCGGTTATAGCGGTGAACTCGGCTACGAGCTCTTCTGTCACCATGATCATGCGCTGGCGGTTTGGGACGCGGTCATGACGGCGGGAGAGGCGCTCGGCGTGACGCCCTTCGGTCTGCAGGCGCTCGAGATGCTGCGCATCGAAGCCGGCCTTGCCATGGGCGGCCAGGAGTTCGATGACCAGACCGACCCCTTCGATGCCGGTATCGGCTTTGCCGTGCCCCTGGCGCGCAAGACCGAGGCCTTCGTCGGCCGCGCCGCCCTGGAGCGCAACGCCGCGCGGCCGCGTCACCGCCTGGTCGGCTTGATCCTCGAGGGTCAGGAACCCGCCTTGCCCGGCGACGGCGTCTACCTGGCGCGCGCCCGGGTCGGCCAGGTCACCAGTGCCTGCCGCTCGCCCCTGATGAAGGCGCCCATCGCCATGGCCCGTCTGGCGGTGGAGTATGCCGACGAGGGGCGTCTGCTGGAGCTCGGCAAGCTCGACGGCTTCCAAAAACGGATCCCGGTCAAGGTCGTGCCGCTGCCCTTTTACGATCCCAAGAAAGAACGTCCGCGGATGTAGCTCGTGACGGGGTGTCGGCCGCGAGGTGGTGATCAACGATAGTATGATAGCGCCGTGATCGCGTTCAACTGGCTTTGATAACACTTTACCCGACTTAGCAACTCATATTTGCTACCCTATGTTACTGAGTTGTGCCGATGGGGTTGACAATTCGGGGGGAGCGCAATGACGAATATCCAGCTCAAATCGGATCATGAGGACATCGCCGGAACTGACGTCCCAAAGTCGCGCTCGGGCAAGACCGGGTCAAGCTTCGCGCCGGTATTGTACATTATTCTGGCATCGCAACTGTTGTGGGGCTGTGCAATTTCCGAGCAGGGGAAAATCGATTACCGCAAGGGAGAATTGCCAGACCCCGACCAAAATGATCTCATTAGCAAGGGCGGCGTAGAGGCGGATCACAAGGTGCGCCTTATTCGTCAGGCAGTGCGCCAAGCCGACGCCAACGCAAGGATCAAGCCGCAAGAAGGTATTACAATCAGACTTCGGAAGGCCTTTGTAAAACAGTTCTCGGAGCTACCTCTGAATCCCTTCCGTGGCTTCCAATCGAATGGCGAAATCGCTGTCGTCGTGAACGCTTTCGAAATGGGCAAAGGAAGGGACTTTAACTTTTCGCCCAAGGGCATCGAAGAGGGTCGATTGGTTTTCTTCTCCGACGATGTTGAGGAAGGTCAAACACTGAACTTTGACAACATGCCGATCTATGGACCTATCACCTATGACGGCGGGCCTTTGGCGTTGGATCTCGCCATCATAGAGATAGATACGGAGAACAAACAACTGACCGCGCTTCTGAGTACTCTCGCAAGCGAGGGGGCGATTCTCTATCCACCGGCAGCGCCGGTTTTGGGTCTCTTGGAGACCCTGGGCTCAGCCTTTCTCAAGGGAACTCATAATGATGTCGAGTTTCGCTTTGCAATGGCGCTGGATTCCGACGAGGGGTATCCAGGCTTACATCACCCGGTGGTCGAGGTTGGGAACTACGTCCTTATCAGGGAAGAGGTCAGGCAGAGCGAGACGCCTTGGAACAAAATCCAGTTGGATAGCAACACTGGCCTTCTTATGATCGATGAGAATGGGACCAATGACTGGCAACCCTACACTCTCAACTCCTACATAACGGTCCAAATCGATCGTGCGTCAAATTCCGTGCAATTGGATCTGTCGCAAAACACTTTCGGGGAATTCATGAAGACCCTGGAGGACCAGGAGACCGCGAAGGCCGAAAACTTACAGGAAACATTGGCCACGGTCGTGAAACTGGCAAGATCGAGGGTCCAAATTCGTAATTTTTCCCGTGCACGCGACCTACTTGCGAAATTCGAGTCTGCCCGAAAAGGCAATGAAGATAACGGCCCGAATAAATCCGGCCAATTGCAGGCGCTCTACGATTTGAACCGAATGATAGTCCTTAAGACACCCGAGGACACAGCGGGCGATCGTTCCGCGTCCGTAGCGGACTTATCCGATGATCAGGCAGAATTTGTCCTTCAGCGCTTAAGGTTCTTGGCAAAACCCGTGACCCTTGATGAAGTCAAGCGTTTCGATCTCGCAAACTTCCGGAGCCCCGATGTAAATGCGGATTCGACACTTGATGCGCTGATCAAGGCCCTAATTCCTCAGAGTTGAGTGGTTTACGGCCGCGGCGGTTTTGCTGCCCCCGCCGAATTGCAGCACTGCCGTTCCATGACCCAAGAAGGATCGCCGGCGACGGGCGCTGCCGTCAGAGTGGCCAGACCCAAAGGATCATGGGGATCGATACCGCGATCACCAGCACCTCCAGGGGCAGGCCCATGCGCCAGTAGTCGCCGAAGCGATAGCCGCCGGGGCCCATGATCAGGGCGTTGTTCTGGTGTCCGATGGGGGTCAGGAACGCGCAGGAGGCAGACACCGCGATGGCCATGAGGAAAGGGTCCGGACTGACCCCGAGGCTGGCCGCCACGGAAAGGCCGATGGGTGCCATGACAACCGCCGTCGCCGCATTGTTGAGGACGTCCGACAGGGACATGGTGACGACCATCAGTATGACCAGGACCGCCGCCGCCGGCAGGCCCTGGGTCAGCAAGAGGATGCCCTGGGCGATCAGGGCGGTGCCGCCGGTGGTCTGCAAGGCGCCGCCGACCGGAATGAGGGCGCCCAGGAGGACGATGACCGGCCAGTCGATGCCGTCGTAGAGCTCGCGCGCCGGCAGATAACCGAGCACCACGATCAAGGCGACCGCCAGGCCCAGGGCAATGGTGATCGGCATCATGCCCAGGGTGCTGACGGCGATCGCCGCCGCAAAGATCCCAATCAGCAGGGGAGCCTGGTGGCGCCGGCCGTAGTTGATGGCGCGCTGGGCGAGCGGCAGGCAGCCGGCGTCGGTTACCGCGTCGGGCAGGCGTTCGGCCTCGCCGTGGAGCAGTAGCACGTCGCCCGCTTCAATCTGGAAGGTCTGCAGGCGGCCGTGAGTGGGCCGGCCCTTGCGCGAGACCGCCAGCAGGGCGATGCCGCGATTGGCGAAGAAGCGCAGGCGGCCCACCTCGCGTCCCTCGAGCCGCGAGCCAGGGCCGACCACCGCTTCGATCAGGGTCGGGTCTTCGGTGATTTCCGCCTCGGCACGGCGACTCTGGGCCCGGGCCAGTTCGAGCCCCAGTTTGCTCTTGTAGCGGTCGATTTCTTCCGGGCCGCCCTCGATCTTGAGGATGTCGCCGGCCTCCAGCAGGTGCCGGACCATCGGGCCCGCGTAGCGCCGCTCGCGGCGGATCAGGTCGACCAGCAGCACGTCGATCTCCGCCGTCATTTTTTCCAGCTCGGCGAAGGACTTTCCCAGATGCGGACTGTCGGCCGGAACCCTGAGTTCGGTGACGTAGCTCTCGATATCGAACAGCTCCTCGGCCGCCGAGCGGGTCTGGCCGTGGAGCGGCACCAGGCGCCAGCCGATCAGGGCAATGAAGATCACGCCGGCCAGGGCCGTCACCGCGCCCACCGGAGTGAAGTCGAACATGCCGAAAGGCTCGCCCAGGGCATCGCCCCGGTAGGTCGCGATAATGATGTTGGGCGGCGTGCCGATCATGGTGATCAGGCCGCCGAGGATCGAGCCGAAGGACAGCGGCATCAAGAGCAGTGTCGCCGACCGCTTGGCCTTCAGGGCCGATTGGATCGCCACCGGCATGAGCAGGCCCAGGGTGCCGACGTTGTTCATGAAGGACGACAAGACCGCGCCCAGGGCCGACAGCGCGGCGATGTGGAGCGGCGTGCTGCCCAGCGCCGGGCGGATCAGTTGCGTCGCGATGTCGGTGGCGCCGGCCCGGCTGAGTGCGCGGCTCAAGATCAAGATGGCGGCGACGGTGACCGTGGCCGGATGGCCGAAGCCGGAAAAGGCCTCGCCGGCCGGCACGACCTTCAGCAGCACCGCGGCCAGGAGGATGCCGAAGGCCACCACGTCATAGCGCCACCGCCCCCAGACCAGCAGGACGAAGAGCACGGCCAGGAGGGCGAAGACGATCGACTGGTCAGTGCTGGGCATGGTTGCTCCCCCCGGCTAAGGCCCCGCCCATTCCAGGCGCGCCGTCCGTCGCAATCGCCAGCCAGTCTTCCCGCTTTCCGGGAGTCGGGTCAAACGGCCACACTCGGCCCCGCTTTCCCGTGGCGCCTCGAGCCGCCCCGTGTTATGCCGTTGTTCCATCCAAGGGTATTGGTGAAGGGACCAAGCGGTGCAGAAGATCAGTCGCCGCCAGATCTTGCGGACCGGCCTCGGCACGGCTGTCGGGGCGATGGCCGGCGGCGCACTTGCCACTCTTGGCGGGTCCGGTCGCGCGGCCGCCGCCGAACCCTTGCGATTTCTGCAGATCGGCACCGGCACCCCGGCGGGGACCTACTTTCCGATGGGCGGCTTGATCGCGACCGGAATCAGCCGGCCGCAGGGCAGCCGGCCCTGCGGTCACGGCGGGAGCTGCGGCGTCGATGGGCTGGTCGCGGTGGCGCCCTCGTCGGACGGCTCGGTGGCGAACGTCGACGCCATCGAAAGGGGCGAGCTCGAATCCTGCTTCAGCCAGGCCGATGTCGCCGCCTGGGCCTATCAGGGAACCCAGGCCTTCGCCGGCGCCTGGCCGCATGAATCGCTGCGGGTCGTGAGCAACCTCTATCCGGAAAGCGTCCATCTCGTGGTGCGCCGCAATGCCGGTATTTTTCGGGTCGAGGATCTCAGGGGGATGCGCGTCTCGATCGGTCCCGAGGGGTCCGGCACCCGTATCGAGGCCCTGACGATCCTCGCCGCCTACGGGCTCGGCCCGGATGACCTGGACCTGGTCGACTGGCAGGTCGGGGAGGCTGGCGACTTCCTGCGGAACGGCCACCTGGACGGCTTCTTTTTCGTCACCGGCGCGCCCGCCGCGGCGATCACCCAACTGGCCGAGGAGTCGCTGATTACACTCCTGCCTCTGGAGGGTCCGCCGGTCGAGAAGCTGATTGCCGAGAACCCTTTCTTGACCCCGACACGCATTGTCGCCGGGGCCTATTTCAACGTGCCCGACACACTCACGCTGGCGGTCAACTGCCACTGGCTGGTGAGCGCCAACCTGCCCAACGAACTGGTCTACGAAATGACCCGCACGGTCTGGCAGGACGAAGTTCAGGCCTACCTGCGAAACAGCCATCGTCTCGGCGGCACGGTGGGACTGCGGCACGCGCTGGACGATGTGGCGAACCCGCCGCTCCATGACGGGGCCCAGCGGTTCTATCAGGAAAACGGCTTCTTCTCCTGGCTGGGCAACACCGGCTGACACGAAGCCCTTGTGACCGAGTTACTTTGTCAGCGCCGGCCACTCGATGCGCCAGGGCTCCGTCCGGGCGGCGCTTTCCCACTCGCGCATCAAGGGCCAGTCGAGCAAGGTCGCGCAGTAGTCCGCCGCCAGACCCTCCAGCGGCACGGCAAAGCCGCGAAAGCGAAAGGCGAGCGGCGCGTAGAAGGCGTCGGCCAGCCCGGGGGCCCCGAACAGAAAGGCACCGCCCTGGCCGAAGCGTTGGCGGCAATCGGTCCAGATTGCCGCGATGCGGCCGATTTCCTCGGGCAGTTCCTTGTGCCGTTCGAAGGCGGCGTAGTCGCCGACCAGGTCCATTGGCATGCGCTCGCGCAGGCGTGCGAAGCCGCTGTGCATCTCGGCGACCCGAGAACGGGCTTCGGCCCGCGCCGCCGGATCGGTCGGCCACAGGCCCGCCTCGGGAAAGCGTTCCGCCAGATACTCGCCGATGGCCAGGCTGTCGGAGACCGTGATCGCGCCATCCTTCAGGATCGGGACCTTGCCGGCCGGGCTGTGCCGCAGGATCTCCGCCTTGGCCTCGGGCTCGTAGAGCGCGATGACGACCTCCTGAAAATCCGCGCCGGTCAGCCGGGCCGCGAGCCAGGCCCGCAGCGACCAGGAAGAGTAGGTCTTGTTGCCGAGGACCAGGGTCATGTTGCCGGGGGTCATGCCAGCGGCGTTCATGCCAGTGGATGTCATGGTTGTTGGTGCGGTGGAAGTCTGGCTCACGTTCTTGTCTCCTGCGTCTCGACAGGCAGCGGCGGCCTCGCCACAATGCCGCCGGCTCCGGATTGATTCGGGGCTCATCTTGAACCCCGCCGCCACGTTGTACCAGTGGTCGGCAAGGCGATTTCTTGAACAAAGGACGACTTCATGGCCGATAGCCTTCTCGCCAAAGCACCGCACAAGGCGCGCGGCCTGATCCCGCTCCAGCCCGGGGCGCTGAAGCCATGGCTCGCCCGCCAGTCGCCAGAGCGTCGCGCCTGGGTGGAGGGGCAGAACTTCAAGGCAGAGGCCGGCCAGGTCCTTATGCTGCCGGGACCTGACGGCGTTCCGCAGGCGGCGCTGCTCGGCGTCGATGGCGAGCAGCCGCTCTGGTCCTACGCGGCTCTGCCGGGCACGCTGCCGGCTGCCGTCTACCGGATCGAGGGGACGCTGCCCGATGGCCAGGCCGATCTCGCGGCCCTGGGTTGGCTGCTCGCCTGCTACCGGTTCGAGCGCTACAAGAAAAGGCCCGCCAAGGCCGAACGGCCGAGTCTGGTTGTGCCGGAAGGCTGCAATGCCAAACGTGTGCGGGCACTGGCCGAGGGCATTTCGCTGACCCGCGACCTGATCAACACACCGGCCAACGACATGGGTCCCGACGATTTGGCCGCGGCGGCAAAGACCTTGGCGCGGCGACACAAGGGGCGCTGTTCCGTCATCAAGGGCGAGGCCCTCTTGACCAAGAACTACCCCGCCATCCACGCCGTCGGACGGGCCAGCGACCGGCCGCCGCAACTGGTCGACCTGCGCTGGGGCGCCAAGGGACCGAAAGTGACGCTGGTCGGCAAGGGGGTCTGCTTCGATTCCGGCGGCCTCGACATCAAGCCCGCCGCCGGCATGCTGTTGATGAAAAAAGACATGGGTGGCGCTGCCCATGTGCTGGGCCTGGCCGCGACCATCATGGCTCTTGGGCTTCCTTTGCGCTTGCGGGTGCTGGTCCCGGCGGTCGAGAACGCGATTTCCGGCAACGCCATGCGGCCGATGGACGTGGTGCCGACGCGCAAGGGCCTGACCATCGAGATCGGTAACACCGACGCCGAGGGCCGGGTCATTCTGGCCGATGCCCTGGCCGAGGGCTCGACCGAGAAACCCGACCTGATGATCGACTTCGCCACCTTGACCGGCGCCGCCCGAGTCGCCCTGGGTGCCGAACTGCCGGCGCTGTTCTGCAACGACGACGATCTTGCCGCGCGCCTGACCCAGGCGGGCGAGGAGGAGGGCGATCCGGTTTGGCGCCTGCCCCTGCACCGGCCCTACCGGCGCATGATCGACGGCAAGGTGGCCGATCTCAACAACGCCCCGGCCGGCGGACTGGGCGGCGCGATCACCGCCGCGCTCTTCCTCGAAGCCTTTGTCGGAAAGGCCGTGCCCTGGGCCCATATCGATCTCATGGCCTGGAACAACTCGAGCCGGCCGGGCCGGCCGGAGGGCGGCGAGGCCATGGCCTTCCGCAGCGTTCTGCGGGTCATCGAGCGGCTCGCCGGAGGCTGAATACCATGAAGGCTGCCGTCAACGGCTTCCTGATCCTGTTGGTTCTGTCAGCCCTCGCGGTTGCCGCGACCTGGCTGCGCTACCAGAGTCTCGATCCCTGCGACTGGACGCTGCAGGACATGACCGAAGCGTCGGGTCAGCCCGAGCTGGTGGTCGAGGCGCGGATCCGCGCCAAGTTTCTCATCGAAGGCGTGGTCGATCCCGACTTCAGGGAATGCCTCTTCGGCTGGTGGGACTTCCGGCTCGACGAGCTTCCCGAGCGCTAATACCAATGAGCGTGAATAGGAACCCATATGACCGCGAAGATTTTACCCGCTGGCAAGGCGCGTGGTGCGCCGTGGTGCTTGCGCACCACAAGCAGCGCGGAACGCAGCCAGCGGGTAAAAGATCGCGGCCTCCGGTG
>JAJFGK010000166.1 GCA_021776195.1 Kiloniellaceae bacterium
CTTTCGCACGCCTCGTGCGCGCAAATCTCATGCACCGAAAACGTCTCGACCGCCTCCTCAAACCCGAAACAAGACCACCCCAAAACCAAAACCAGTTGAACCTACAATGGAACTGAGATTTAAACCGGACAGCAGTGGGTCAAGCCCGAAGATGACAGGGAGTAGAGTGGGGAGATTTCGTAAGATATTGATATTAACACGTTAATATGGATCCACCCGCCTAGAGCCAGTCGGTTTCGAAGGGGTAGGTCGACATGCGCTCGACGCCGGTCTCGGTGACGATCACCTGTTCCTCCAGCTTCACGCCCTCCTTGCCGCCCTCGACGCCGATAAAGGATTCGACGCAGAGCGTCATGCCGGCCTCGACCCGGCCGTCGTAGCCCTTCTGTTCGAAGTCGGGCCAGAATTTCATCGAGGGATACTCGTCGGCCAGCCCGACGCCGTGGATCATCGAGGAGTAGCGCCGGGAGAGAAACTCCTCGGGAATGGGCCAGCTCTTCTCCGAGACCTCGCGAAAGGTCATGCCGGCCTTCAGCACGCCGATGTTGTGTTCGATCTGGGCATGGGCGGCGGCATAGAGCCGGCGCTGCTCGTCGTTGGGCTTGCCGTCGCCGCAGTACCAGGAGCGCGAGACGTCGGAGCAGTAGCCATAGGGCCCGACCAGATCGGTGTCGAAACAGACCAGGTCGCCGTTCTCGATCGGCCGCATGGAGCATTCGCGGAACCAGGGGTTGGTCCGGGGGCCGGACGACAGCAGGCGGGTTTCGATCCATTCGCCGCCCAGGGCGATATTGGTCTCGTGCAGCTTGGCCCAGAGGGCATTCTCGGTGATGCCGGGAACCATGGCATCGTTCATCGCCTGCATGCCCTGCTGACAGACATCCATGGAGACCCGCATCAGGTCCAGCTCCTCGGCCGACTTGATGGCGCGGGCGTGCTCGGCCAGGGGCAGGGCGTCGAGAATTTCGATGCCGTGGCCGCGCAGGGCATCGATCCCCATGTGCGACAGGCGGTCCACCGCCAGGCGCTTGTTGCCGCCGCCATGTTCCTTCATCAAGTCGGCGATGGCCTCGCCGAACTGCACCACGCGCTCCTCGGCGCGGCTGCCGGCGGTGAAGTAGTAAAAGCTCGGCATGACCCGGTACTGGTCCACCGTGGGCAGACCTTCGGCCAGGTGCGGGTGGTTCGAATAGTCGAAGACCACGCAGGGCCCCTCGGCGGCGAGGAAGACGCAGCGGGTCTCGTAGTGCGAACACCAGACCTGCATGTTGGTGGCATCGCAGGCGTAGCGCGTGTTGACCTGGTCGAAGAGCAGCAGACCCGCGACATCGTGCTGCCGGAGCTGTTCGCGCAGACGGTTCTGCCGGTAGAGCCTGACCTTGTCGAGATCGCAGGGCGGCAGGGTGTACTCCATGGCGCCGTGCTGGCGGATCGCTTTCAGACCGGTTTCGTCGAGTGGCATGGCGGGTCTCTCCGGTTGCGGTGGGTCACGGCTCGAATGCAAGGGAAAGCCTTGCAGAGTCACGCCGATCGCTATGTCTCCGAAGCGACGGTCTTGGTCGGCCACGGACCTCTTGCGACCCTTGCGGCGTTGCCTTTTTTCTTGTCACGGCCCCGACCGGCCAGCTACAGGGACCCATAGGTGCGTCCGGCTCGATTGGCCGCGTTGGTGGTTGTCGATCCGGTCGTCCGGTTGCCTTCGCATCCTGGATTGCCCGGGCGTCTGCCAGAGTTTGGGGAGTAACGCCATTGCGCTTCGTCGATTTCATTATTTTTCTCTGCGCCTTGATGACCGCGGGTTCGACCTTCGCCATAGCCGTGCATCTGATTGTCGGCTGGGACAACTTCGTGCCCCTGATTTTGGACACGCTGCGCGATTGGGGTCTCCAGGACTTCCTGCCGAGAGGCAGCGCGTCGGCACCGGCGTGACGACAGCGCCCCGTATCCAGCCGCCGCACGGTCGGCCGGTCTTCGCCCGGTAGTAGGTTGTCTCTTGGCGGCTAACGGTCTTTTCGGGGTCCCCTGAGCGGCCGCTCAGGCCTTCTTGACCTTCGAGCCCGCACCCGGGCCCTTCAGCGTGGCGCGGCCCTTCGACGTCAGCTTGCAGACCATCCAATCGGGCTTGATCGGGTTGTTGAACCAGGGTTCGGCCCAGCCCTGATCGATGCAGGAGCGAATGGTGCGGGCCGGATAGTTCTGGCCGCTCTTGTCGAACAGGGGCAACTTGCCGCCGGGCTGGTCGAGGCCGCGTTCGAGCCAGGACCGCTGGTTCGAGGTGGGACGCGGCCGGCGCGGGGTCCGTTTGCCCTTGCGCGGGAAGGCGTAGACGTTGTCGCTGGGTACCGGTTGTTCTTGGGCCATGACGCTGCTCTCCTGTCAGGAGATGGTAACAGCAATCGTCCGCCGGTGCGACCGTTCAGTGCAAAGGCTGCCGCCGGATGCTATTCAGGACCGGCTTTGGACCGGCAGAGGTCCGACAGGAGGGCACCGTGGAGGCAGATGAGGCGCAACAGGATTGCCGCATTAACTATATTGAGTTCAACGTGGCCGATATCGCACGCGCGAAGGCTTTCTACGGCGCGGCCTTCGATTGGACCTTTACGGACTATGGCCCGGGCTACTGCGAATTCTCGGACGGTCAGATGAAGGGCGGCTTCGACGCCAGCGGCCCGGTGACACCGGGCGGCCCGTTGGTGGTTCTCTACGGCACCGACCTGGCCCGGATCATCGCCCGCGTCGAGGCCGCCGGCGGCAAGATCGTGAAGCCGATTTTCGAGTTTCCGGGCGGCCGGCGGTTTCATTTCACCGACCCGGAGGGCTATGAACTCGCGGTTTGGAGCGAAGCCTAGGCTCTGCCTCCCATGGGCTTGGCGTCAGGCCCCGAAGGCCCGGGCCGAGCGGATGCGCTCTCGGTACTCCGGATCCCAGACCAGCCGGTCGAGGTCGATGGCCTGATCGGGACCCTTGTCGGGCGGTGGCAGATCGCGCTTGGGGCCTGCGGTCGGCGGGCCGCTGCGATGGAAATCCCGTGGTTTGACCTTTGGTGCGCCCATGTTCCCTTATCCTTCTTATCGGTCGTCCCTTTTCTCTTGCGCCTGCAACGGTGAAGGTCACAGGGCCGCGGGGCGGCGCGAGGGCCAAACCAAGGCAAAAAGGTGACGCGTTCCAAGCATTTGTTCTTGCTCGGAAATCTGGTTGGGGCAGGTTCCGCTGGGCGGTCGAACAGGTTCCGCGAAGGGATGGACCAGCCCCCTCGAACGGGACTCGCGGCGGATGTCTAGGTGGTCGGTCGCGTGGCCTGATCCAGCGCCCGATCGAGATCCGCGATCAGGTCCTTGCGCGACTCCAATCCGATGGAAAGACGAATGACATCCGGGCCGGCGCCGGCCGCCGTTTGCTGTTCGGGCGACAACTGCCGGTGCGTGGTCGAGGCCGGGTGCAGGATCAAGGAGCGGGCATCGCCCAGGTTCGCCAGATGGGAGAAGAGCTCGCAGCTCTCGACCAGGCGGGTTCCCGCGTCGTACCCGCCCTTCACCCCGAAGGTGAAGACCGAGCCCGCCTTGCCGCCCAAATACTTGCCCGCCAGGGCATGGTAGGGGTCATCGGCAAGGCCGGCGTAGGAGACCCAATCGACCCGCGGGTCGGCGGCCAGGAACCGGGCGATCTCCAGGGCGTTGTCGCAGTGGCGCTCCATCCTGAGGCTGAGGGTTTCCATGCCGAGCAGGGTCTGGAAGGCGTTCATAGGCGCCATGGTCATGCCGAGGTCGCGCAGGCTGACCGCATGGGAGTAGGTGGTATAGGCCATGTCGCCGAAGGTCTCGGCAAAGGTCAGGCCATGATAGGCCGCCTCGGGCTGGCTGAGGCTGGGGAACTTGGCATTCTGCGCCCAGTCGAAGCGGCCGCTGTCGACCACCGCGCCGCCCTGGGAGGTGCCGTTGCCGGAGAGGAACTTGGTGGTCGAATGGACCACCAGGTCGGCGCCCCATTCGATCGGCCGGCACAGATAGGGGGTCGCCATGGTGTTGTCGACGACCAGCGGAATGCCGGCGTCCCGGGCGATCTCGCCGAAAGCCTCGAGGTCGTTCACCACGCCGCCGGGGTTGGCCAGGCTCTCGCAGAAGATGGCCTTGGTCTTTTCCGTGATCGCCCGGCGAATGTTGTCCGGCTCGTCGGCGTCGACCAGGTGACCCTGCCAGCCGAATTTCTTGAAGGTCTTGGTGAACTGGGTGATGGAGCCGCCATAGAGCTTGTTCGAGGCGACGACCTCGTCGCCCGGCTCCATCAGGGGAAAGAGGGCCAGGATCTGGGCCGCGTGGCCCGAGGAACAGCCGGTGGCGCCGCGGCCGCCTTCCAGATTGGCGATGCGCTCTTCCAGCACCGAGACCGTGGGGTTGGTCAGGCGCGAGTAGATGAAGCCGAAGGTCTGCAGGTTGAACAGCGAGGCGGCGTGGTCGACATCGTGGAAGCTGTAGCCGATGTTCTGATAGATCGGGGTCTGGCGCGCGCCGGTGACCGGGTCCGGCTGGGCACCGGCATGGATCATGCGGGTCTCGAAGCCGAACTCTTCGGGCAGGTCGCGTTTCATGAGACCGTCACCTTCTTGCGCCGCGACGAGATGATGCGCGAATTGAAACCGCCCCAGGAGAGCTCGCTGTTAAGGCGCCCGAACTCGATCTTCGGACAGCGGTCCATCACCACCTCCAGACCGGCGGCCTCGGCCCTGCTGGCCGCGTCGTGATTGATCACGCCAAGCTGCATCCAGATCACCTCGATGGCCTTTTCGTCCTTCAGCGCGATGGCCTCCTCCACCACGCCCAAGGCGGCGTCGGAGCCGCGAAAGATATCGACCATCTCGAAGGGGCCGGGGACCTCGGCCAGGGTGCCATAGCAGAGCTCGCCGAGGATCTCCTTGCCCGCCTGGCCGGGGTTGACCGGGATCACGCGGTAGCCTTTTTCCTGCAGGTACTTCATGGCGAAATGGCTCGGCCGGTTCCAGGTCGCGGAGGCGCCGACCATGGCGATGCAGCGCACCGATTCGAGAATCCGCAGCAGATAGGCGTTGCTGTAGGTCAGCGTGCTCATCCGGCGGGGTCGGCCTTGACCGGCGGCTGGAAGCGTTCGGGCGCTTCGCCGGGCAGCGTCTCCACGTAGACCGACTGGCTCGGGAAGGCAAAGCCGCTGCCGGCGCCCTCGACGATGTCCTTCACCCGGTAAGCGAAGGCCTCCTTGATGCCCAGCCACTCGCCCCAGTTTTTCGTCCGGGTGAAGCAGTAGATCATGATGTCGATGGAGGAATCGTTGAAGCTGTCGATGTTGACGAAGGTCGTCGCCTGATCGGGCGGCATGAAGTCGTCGGTGCTGAGGATGTAGTCATGGATCTCGTCGCGGATGCGGCGCAGTTGATCCACCGTGGTGCGGTACTCCACGCCGATCATCCAGTAGATCCGCCGGTGGGTCATGGCGCTGAAGTTGGTGACCGGGCCGTCGGACAGGTGGCTGTTGGGCACGTAGACCGGCGCCAGGTCGAAGCGCTTGATGCGGGTCGAGCGGAACCCGATGGTCTCCACGGTACCCTCGACCACGCCATCGACCTTGATCCAGTCGCCGGGCTGAAAACGCCGTTCCACCAGGATCAGGATGCCGGCGATCAGATTCTTGAAGAGGTCCTGGGCGCCCAAGGCAACGGCGACGCCGAAGAGCCCGAGACCGGCCAGGATCGGGCCGATCTCGATGCCCCAGATTTCCAGGATCGCGGCGGCGCCCACAAAGATGATCGCGCCCTTGATGGCCTTCACCAGCCAATCGACCATCGCGCGGGAGAAGACACGCTCGAGCTTCGACAACAGGAAAGACAGCGGGGCGGCGACGTTGAAGATGCCCCAGAAGATCGTAAAGACCACCAGCGAACGCTCGATATTGGCCGCGACGGTTGCGACTTGACCTCGGAGCTGGAGATATTCCAAAGCGAAGAACACGCCCATCACCACCGGGACGAAGGCGATGGGCTTTTCCAACACCTGAATCACGGTGTCGTCGACCTGGCTATTGGACTTCTTTGTCCAGCGCTTCAGCCGGGCGATCACGAAACGCGCGAAAAGCCGGCGGATAACCAGAAAGACGAAAAAGATGACGAGCGCGGTGATGATCCGCCCCAGCTCGACGCCGAACACGCCCTTGTCCCAGACGTCGACCACCAGGGCCCAGAATTCCTGCATTTTGTCCATGATCGCGCCTTCTAACTGGTGGTACTAACCGATGCTTCCCGATGTGCCGCTGGGTTGCACCGCCTCAGCGGTGTTGCCACCTCGGCGAGCGCTTTTCGATGAAGGCGTCGATACCCTCGCCAGCGTCGCGCGCCATCATGTTTTCGGTCATGACCCGACTGGCATAGGCGTAGGCCTCGCTCAGCGGCAGTTCGGCCTGGCGGTAAAAGGCCTCCTTGCCGATCTTGAGCGTGTGGCTCGACTTGGCGACGATCCGGTCCGTCAACTCCTTGACGGCGCCGTCCAACCCGTCATCGGCGGCTATCCGGTTGATCAGACCGTGATCGGCCGCCTCGGCGGCGCTCAGGGTCTCGCCCAGGAGCAGCATCTCCATCATCTTCTTGCGCGGCACGTTGCGGGAAATGGCGACCATCGGCGTCGAACAGAATAGACCGATGTTGACCCCCGGCGTGCCGAAGCGGCAGGCGTCGCCGGCAACCGCCAGATCGCAGCTCGCGACCAGTTGACAGCCGGCCGCGGTGGCGATGCCGTGAACCTTGGCAATGACCGGCTGGGGCAGGGCCACGATCGCCTGCATCAGGCGGCTGCACTGGGCGAAGACCTGCTCCAGTTCATGGCGGTCGGCGCCGCGCAGCTCCTTCAGGTCGTGACCGGCGCAAAAGCCCTTGCCGGCGCCGGCGATGACCACGGCGCGCAACGCGCTGTCGGCGCCAATAGCGGCCAGGGCGGCCTCCAGGGCGGTCATCAGTGCGCTGGAAAGGGCATTGTACTGTTTGGGCCGGTTGAGGGTCAGGGTCACGACACCCTGCTCGTCCTGGGTGCGCAGCAGGATTTCATCGGCCGCGGTCTCGGCAGCTTGGGCCATGCTCATAACTGTCCTCGCACAATCGAGTCTCGGGCCGGAAGGAAGGACCCGAGAGGTGAACCTTTTTGGGACGCCTGCCGGTAAAGGTCAAGCTGTCCGCCTTGGACAGAACCGTGCCATGGGATACAAGAACGCCCCATTTGCCCGCGATGGGGTTGGGTGGCGGCGTACGGTAGTGAGGGAGAAGCAGTCGATGGCGCGGTTTGGCGAACGGCCGGCAAAGATCGATCTACCCGCGTTCGAGCGTCTTTGCGACGAAGCGATGCCTTTCTGCGAGGTCTATGGCTTCAAGGTCGAGGCGATCGGCTACGGCACCGCACGGGCGAGGCTGCCTGCGGACCACAAGCATGTGCGGCCCGGCGGCACGCTGACGGGCCCCTCGCAGATGGCCCTGGCCGATTTCACCCTCTATGCCGCCCTGCTGGGGGCCATCGGCGAGGTGCCCTTGGCGGTCACCACCAGCCTGACGATCAACTTCTTGCGCCGGCCGGCCCTGGCGGATCTCGTGGCCGACTGCCGTCTGATCAAGCTCGGCAGGCGGCTGGCGGTGGGCGAGGTCTTCATTCATTCGACAGACCAAGCGGCGGACCCCGATGAACCGGTCGCCCATGTCACGGCCACCTACTCGATTCCACCGACGTCATGACGGAAAATCGCGATTTAACAGACGAGTGGAGCGATAAGTTGAAAATTAAAATAAAGAAATCCGATGCCACGCCAAGGGGCTGTCCGTGAACTGGGGCACCGGCATTCTGATCTATGTCATGGTCTGGTGGCTGGTCCTCTTCACCGTCCTGCCCTGGGGCGTCAAGCGCGACGAGTCGCCGGAGCCCGGTATGGAGCCGGCGGCGCCGGTCAGACCCATGATGTGGCGCAAGGCGGCCATCACGACGCTGATCGCCGGGCTGGTCTGGGGCGTGATTTATCTCGGAATCGAGCAGGGCTGGGTGCAGTTCCGGCCGGAATAGTGCTCTCAATCGGCAAAAAACCCTCTTATCGACCCGTTAAGCCCGGCGCCCTAAAATGACGGCCATGCGTGTGGCGGCCATGGTCTTCTTGTTCCTGCTCACCGTCCCGGGCTCGCCGGTGCGCGCCGAGGGGCTGCGCGTCACCATCACCGAATTCGATTGCCGCCGGCTGGTGGAGTACCGGCCGCGCGACGATGTCGCCTATCGGCCGGGCATCGATGTCCAGGGCCGTGCCGTGGTGCCGGCCGACCTGCAGGGCGGCTATCAGCTCGACCTGCCGCGGGTCTATCGTTTCGACCTGACGGTCCAGCCCTTCGATCTCCACCAGGATCGCCGCCGGCGGCCCCGGCATTTCTCGCGCAGCGAAACCCGCTTTCATCGCGACCGGCCCGGGCGGCGGCACGACGCCGATCCACGCTTCGAAGAGACCGGTCTGGTGCTGGGCGAGATCGCCATCGACGCCGAGGGTCGGGCCTGGTTCAACGGCCGGCGCATCCAGACCGAGGCGCAGCGCGAATTGACTCGACTCTGCCAGAGCATCGACTGACCCGCCTGCCGTCCGAACCCCCGGCGGTGGTCAGCGGGGAAGCAGATCGGCGTCGGCGCGTTCTCTGACAAAGCGGTTGAGCTGGGCCAGCCGGCGCTCGACCCTGTCTCCCGGCCGATGTGGACCGGCGTCCCCGATCTCGAGGCGCGCCTGGCCCGACTCGAGGACGAGACGACAGCTGCCGAGCAAGTCTGCCGACCCGGCCGCGACGGCGTCGGCCAGGCGAAGGGCCAGACCCAGGAGCCGCGCCTTGCCCTGCCGTGCATCGGGAAGAAGTGCTGCCGCCGGAACCGGCGTCTCGCCGCCGCCGTAGCGCCAATAGATGGCCAGGGCGATAAAGACCCGTTCGGCGTGGTCGGCGGCCATCGTCGCTGCTGACAGAATCCGCTCCAGTGCCCGCTTGGCACGGTACTCCGGGTGTTCGCGCCAGGCGATGTCGGTCAAGTGGCCCACGACACGACGCAATCGAAGGTCTTCAGCGGTCTCGTTGGGAAAGAGCGCCGCCGTAAAGCCTGTGATGGCCGCGCCGAGATCTGTAATGCGGGCATCGCGGGCTGCCCATTCCCTGGCGAAATCGAGGAGCGGATCGCAGCCCTCGAGATCGCGACGCCTTTGGCCCCACAGCCAGCCTTCCCGCAGGCCGTAGGCGGAAAATTCAACCCGCCGCGCCTCGGCTTGGGCCACCAGCCGGCCCAAGACCAGGGCGGCAATCGGCAGGGTGTCGATTCGCTTGGCCGAAACGGCCGACAGCTTGCGCAGGGACGCTCCCTGCTGTTGGGCGATCAGGGCGCTCAATTCCTTGATCCGCGAGCGGGGCAGGCCATAGCCGTGGATGATACGCAGCGGGTAGTCCTCCCAGGCCATCTGGAGCCGGCCCAACGCGCGCCAGGCACCGCCGACCGCCATGATTGCCGGGCGTTGCAGGTCACCCAGCCAGGCCAAGGACTGCAATGCATCGTCGATGTGACGGCGCAGCGCCTTGCCGCCGCCGGCGACTTCGGCTTCGAGCCTGAGGCAGCCCAGGGGCAGGGTGGCCTGTTGATGGATTGCGCCGTCGCGCACGGCGATCAGCTCCAGGGACCCGCCGCCCAGGTCGCCAATAAGCCCGGTCGCCCCTGGCGTCCCCCAAAGCACGCCCTGTGCCGCAAGCTGGGCTTCTTCGACCCCGGAAAGCACCCGCACCGGGTGTCCGTAGAGCGCTTCGATCTTCGCCACGAAGCGGGCCCCGTCCTCGGCCTCGCGCACGGCGGCGGTTGCCAGCAACTCCAGCCCTTCGCATGACATCGCCGCGGCAATGGCGATGAAGCGTTCCAAATTGTCCAAGGCAATGGGAATCGCAGACGGATGAAGCTGATTGCTCTGTGCCAGCGATCGACCCAGGCCGCACAAGATTTTCTCGTTGTAGAGGATGGTGGGGACGGCCTCGTCGCCGGCGAAGACCACCAGTCGAACCGAATTGGAGCCAATATCCACCACCGCCAGGCGCCTGCGCGGGGACTGGACCCGGGCTGGTCGTGCCAGCTTTTTCGGGGCCCTTTTCTGTGCTGCGATATCGCGACCCCCATCCGACAATGGCGTGGATGCGAAGATTAGCGCCTTCAGGGAGGATTCGGGGAGCTTCTTCATCCGGACCGCTGGATCGGTCCTCCAGTCCGGCAGTCCTGTTTTACTCGGTCAGTCGTTGTTACAGATTGGCGGCCCACGCCTGGCGGAGCCTTGATGCCCATGAAAACATTGTTGCTCCTGCGTCATGCCAAGTCGGACTGGAGCGATCCGTGCCTGGCCGACTTCGACCGCCCGCTCGCTTCACGGGGCCGCAAGGCCGCCGCGCGGATGGCGGCCTGGATGCAAGAACGTGGCTGGTTGCCAGACAGGGTGCTCTGCTCGCCGGCGCGGCGCGCGATTGAAACCTGGAACCTGGCCGCTCCGCACCTGGCGTGCGACCCGGAGGTTCGATCGCAGCGCACCCTCTATCTGGCGTCGCCGGCGCAGATCTTGCGCCAGGTGCGGCACACGCCCGAGCACTGTAAGAACGTCCTGGTCATCGGCCACAATCCCGGCCTCGAAGAACTCTGCCGTGGCCTGGCGGGGCCCAAATCGAATGAAAAGGCCCTGGACCGGCTGGCCGAAAAGTTCCCCACCGCGGCCTTGGCCCGGGTTCGCTGCGCGGTCGATGGCTGGGGCCGGTTCGATCCGGATTCGGCGCGTTTGACCCATCTGCTTCGGCCCAAGGATCGCCCCTGACTCGCCAGGGTGAATCCATGCATCGCTGCCTCAGCTCCCCGTCTTCGCGCATCGTCGTTCCATTCAGTCGTGGCCGGTGGGCGGCCGCCAGTTGATTTCAATCAATGCAGAGCCAGACATTGCTCGCAAAATCAAAGAGACAATGGATCGTGCAGAGGTCGGAGGGAAAAATGGAGCCGAAAAACCGGGGCAACTCGCGTGCCGCCCAGATAGAGGCGCGCCCCGCGGCGGAACCGCTATCGCCGCCGGCCGCCGCGGACCCGCCGGCTCCAGAAACCAAAAAACCCGCCCGCAAACGAAAAACCAGTGCGACCAAGGCCAGTGCGTCGGCCAGCGGCGGCAAGGCAAGAAAGCGCGCGGCACCGCTAGCGGTGGAGGCTGCGTCGGCTTCGGCGGTGGGCATGTTGGGCGCGGTGCCCAGAAAAGGGAGTGTGCTCCACGCCCTGGCGGAGATGCGCCATGATCCCGAGGCGGTCCGCCTGGCGTTCGAGACCGGTGCTTATCCCTACAAGTCGAAACTGAAAAGGCCAGGTTACGAAAAACGAAAGGCGGAGCTGCAGGTCGAGTTGCTCAAGGTCCAGAACTGGGTCCAGGAAACCGGCGAGCGGATCGTGCTTCTCTTCGAAGGGCGCGATGCGGCGGGCAAGGGCGGCACCATCAAGCGCTTCATGGAGCACCTCAATCCCCGCGGCGCGCGCGTCGTGGCCCTCGCCAAACCGGGAGAACGCGAACGCAGCCAATGGTTCTTCCAGCGCTACATCGAGCATCTGCCGGCGGCCGGCGAGATCGTTCTTTTCGACCGTTCCTGGTACAACCGGGCCGGCGTCGAGCGGGTGATGGGTTTTTGTTCGCCGAACGAGTACCTGGAGTTCATGCGCCAGTGTCCCGAGCTCGAGCGCATGTTGGTCCGCAGCGGCATCCGCCTGTTCAAGTACTACTTCTCGGTCACCAAGGAAGAACAGCTCCGCCGCTTCACGGCGCGCTCGACGGACCCGCTCAAGCGCTGGAAGCTGTCGCCGGTCGACCGGGCGTCGCTCGGCAAATGGGACGACTACACCGAGGCCAAGGAGGCGATGTTCTTCTATACGGACACCGCCGATTCCCCCTGGGTCATCGTCAAGTCGGACGACAAGAAGCGGGCGCGTCTCAACTGCATGGAGCATTTCCTGGCGTCATTGCCCTATCCGGACAAGGACAGACACATCCTGCGGGCGCCGGATCCTCTGATCGTTGGAAAATCCGGGCATGTGATCGGGCGCGCGGACCACCTGTTGGACAAGACCGTCCACCCCGAGCTGCGGCGCTCGGTCTAGCCCCCTTTGGGGCGGCCGCGCCGCTCGATCAAATTCAGATGGGCGCGCCAGGTGCCCCCGAACGCGCATCACGTGCGGTTGTTTTGCTTTGCAAGGCTTGGGCCCTGACCTATACAAATGCCGCCGTGCGGACGCGATCCGCGCGCGTGGCGCGTGCCTCCCTTGCCCGAGGGGCCGTGTGAGCGCATCCCGGTGGGCCGACGGAGAGGAGGCTGCAGGTGATTTTCGGCGCCTTCGAGCGCATGGTCTCCATGCGATATCTGCGGGCCCGCCGCCAGGAGGGCTTCATCTCCGTCATCGCCGGCTTTTCCCTCTTGGGTATCGCCCTGGGCGTGGCCACGCTGATTATCGTCATGGCGGTGATGAACGGCTTCCGCGAGGAGCTGCTGGGCCGGATCCTCGGGGTGAATGGGCATCTCTCGGTTTTCGCTCATGACGGGCGGATCGAGGAGTACGACGAACTGGCGCGAAAGCTGCGCGCCATCGCCTCGGTGACCTCGGCCAACGCCCAGATCCATGCCCAGGTCATGGTGACCGCCAAGACGCTATCGGCCGGCGGCATCGTGCGCGGCGTCAAACCGGAGGACCTCAAGACCCGGGCGCTGATCGCCGATAACATCGAGGCCGGCAGCCTCGATAGCTTCCAGGGCCAGGACAGCGTCCTGATCGGCACCCGCCTGGCGCAGCAACTGGGCGTGACGGTGGACGATTCGATCACCCTGGTCTCGCCCTCGGGCGACACCACGGTCCTGGGGCCGCTGCCGCGCCTGAAGAGCTACCGCGTGGCCGGCCTCTTCGAGGTCGGCATGTACGAGTACGACAATTCGTTCATCTATATGCCGCTGGAGGCGGCCCAGGTCTTCTTCCGCCTGAAAGGCGCGGCCAACGCCATGGAGGTCTTTCTCCGGGACCCCGAACAGATCGGCGCCGAGCGCTGGAAGATCAACGAGGTGCTGGGCCGCGACTACCGGAGTTACGACTGGCAGCAATCCAACAGCTCCTTCTTCAACGCGATCCAGGTCGAACGCAACGTGATGTTCCTGATCCTGTCGCTGATTATCCTGGTGGCGGCCTTCAATATCCTCTCGGGCCAAACCATGCTGGTGAAGGACAAGGGGCGCGACATCGCGATTCTGCGCACCATGGGGGCGACCCGCGGCATGGTGCTGCGGATCTTCTTCCTGAGCGGCGCCTCGATCGGGGTGATCGGCACCATCGCCGGCTTCGCTCTGGGTCTGGCCTTCGCCGAGAACATCGAGACCATCCGACAGTGGCTGCAGAGCCTGACCGGGTCCAAGCTGTTCCCCGAGGAGATCTATTTCCTGTCGCGCCTGCCGGCGGTCGTCGATACCAAGGAGGTCGTGCAGGTCGTCGGCATGGCCCTCTTCTGGTCCTTCCTGGCGCCGCTCTGGCCGGCCTGGCGCGCGGCACGCCTCGATCCCGTCGAGGCCCTGCGCTATGAATGACCGCCCGGACACAACCGATGCCGGCGGCCTCGCGCTGCTCGGCGTCAACCGGACCTTCCATCAGGCCGGCAAGACGCTGGAGGTGCTGCGGGAGGCCAATCTCGAGGTCCGGCCGGGCGAGATGGTGGCCCTGGTCGGGCCCTCCGGCGCCGGCAAGTCCACGCTGCTGCACGTCGCCGGCCTGCTGGAGCGCCCGGACAGCGGCGACGTCCTGATCGAGGGCCGCGCGGCCGGCCGGCTGTCGGACCGCGAGCGGACCCTGTTGCGGCGCGATACGATCGGTTTTGTCTACCAGTATCACCACCTGCTGCCGGAATTCTCGGCGCGCGAGAACATCGTCGTGCCGCAGATGATCGCCGGCCTGTCGCGCCGACTGGCGGGCAGCCGCGCCGACGAGCTCTTGGCGACGGTTGGGCTGGCCGACCGGGCCAGCCATCGGCCGGGCCTGCTGTCGGGCGGCGAGCAGCAGCGCGTCGCCATCGCCCGGGCGCTGGCCAATGCGCCGCGCATCCTGCTGGCCGACGAGCCCACCGGGAACCTCGATCCCGAGACCGGCGAGCGGGTCTTCGACCTGTTGGTGAAGCTGGCCCACGGCGCCGGCCTGGCGGCCCTGATCGCGACTCACAACATGGCGCTGGCACGGCGCATGGACCGGATGCTGCGCCTGGAAGGCGGGGCGGTCGTCGAGGCCGACCCCACTCAGGCGGGACTCGACCAGCCCGCGGCGGACCCGGCGGCGGCCCAACGTTTCGCCGGCCGCCAGTGGAACATCAAGTTCCAGAACAAAGATTAGCGGGTTGTCCACCAAAATCCACTGACAGAATCGGGCGGGGCTGGCAGTCTTGCGGGATGTCGCACGCCGATTTCATCCATCTGAGAGTCCATTCGGCCTATTCGCTGTCCGAGGGCGCGATCACGGTCAAGAACCTGATCAAGCTCTGCCAAGGCGAGCGGATGCCGGCTGTCGGGGTGTGCGACAGCGGCAATCTCTTCGGCGCGTTGGAGTTCGCCATGGCGGCGAAGGAAAGCGGGATCCAGCCGATTATCGGCTGCCAGATGGCGCTCCGGCTGGAAGAGAGCGAGGAGGGCGCGGCGCGGCGCACCGAGGCGGCCTCATTGGTTCTCTTGGTCCAGGACGAGACCGGCTACCGCAACCTCTTGAAACTGGTCTCGCGCTCGTTCCTGGAAAGCGAGGCGGGTGAGGCCCCCCATCTGCCCATCGGGTGGCTGGAGGGACACAGCGAAGGTCTGATTGCCCTGACCGGCGGTCCCCAAGGATGCCTCGGCAGCTTGATCGCGGCCGGCCAGCGCCCGGCGGCGGAGGGCCTGCTCGACCGTCTGCAAGGCCTCTTTCCCGGTCGGCTCTATATCGAGCTGTCGCGCTTTGGCGGCGAGGGCGAGGTCACGATCGAAGAGGCGCTGCTCGACCTGGCCTATGCCCGCGATCTGCCATTGGTGGCGACCAACGATGCCTTTTTCCCGGAGGCCAAGGACCACGAAGCCCATGACGCCCTGATCTGTATCGCCCAAGGCAAGACGGTGGCCGATCCGGATCGCCGCCGTCTGACCCCGGAACACCGCTTCAAGAGCGCCGCCGAGATGACGGTGCTTTTCGCCGATTTGCCCGAGGCGATCCTGAACAGCCTGGTGATCGCCCGGCGCTGTTCGTTCTTTCCCGACAAGCGCGACCCGATCCTGCCGGATTTCGACACCGCGGGCGGCCGCAACGAGGCCGAGGAACTGCGCGCCCAGGCCGAGACCGGGCTGGAGCAGCGGATCGAGGCCGAGGTCTGCCGGGGCGACATGGACGCGGCCGCGCGGGAAGCCGCCGCCAAGCCCTATCGCGATCGGCTCGACTACGAACTGAACATGATCGTCCAGATGGGCTTTCCCGGCTACTTCCTGATCGTCGCCGATTTCATCCAGTGGGCCAAGGCGCAGGGCATACCGGTCGGCCCGGGGCGCGGTTCGGGGGCCGGTTCGGTGGTCGCCTGGGCTCTCACCATCACCGATCTCGATCCGCTGCGCTGGGGCCTGCTGTTCGAGCGCTTCCTCAACCCCGAGCGCGTCTCGATGCCGGATTTCGACATCGACTTCTGCCAGGACCGCCGCGACGAGGTCATCGCCTACGTGCAGCAGCGCTATGGCCGCGACAAGGTCGCCCAGATCATCACCTTCGGTAAACTCCAGGCCCGCGCGGCCCTGCGCGACGTCGGCCGGGTGCTGCAGATGCCCTATCCCCAGGTCGACCGGATCTGCAAGCTGGTGCCCAACAATCCAGCCAATCCGGTCACCCTGAAACAGGCCATCGAGGGCGAACCCCAGCTCCAGGAGATGCGCCGGGAAGACCCCAGCGTGGCGCGCCTGTTGGAAACCGCGCTGGGTATCGAAGGGCTCTACCGCCACGCCTCGACCCATGCCGCCGGCGTCGTGATCGGCGACCGGCCGCTCGACGAGCTGGTGCCGCTCTACCGCGATCCGCGCTCGGACATGCCAGCGACCCAGTTCAACATGAAGTACGCCGAGCTGGCCGGCCTGGTGAAGTTCGATTTCCTCGGCCTCAAGACCCTGACCGTGCTCGATCTGGCCTGCCGCCTGGTGGAGCGCTCCGGCGAGACGGTGGATCTGAGCCAGATCCCGCTGGACGACCCCATTACCTTCGAGATGCTCAGCCGCGCCGACACGGTGGGCGTGTTCCAGTTGGAATCGTCGGGCATGCGCGATGCCCTGCGCCGCCTGAAGCCCGACCGCTTCGAGGATATCATCGCCGTGGTCGCGCTCTACCGCCCGGGCCCGATGGACAACATCCCCAGCTATATCAAGCGCAAGCACGGCGAAGAGCCGGTCGACTGCCTGCATCCCAAGCTGGAATCGATCCTGCAAGAGACTTACGGCGTCATGATCTACCAGGAACAGGTCATGCAAATCGCCCAGGTCCTGTCCGGCTATACCCTGGGCGGCGCCGATCTGCTGCGCCGCGCCATGGGCAAGAAGATCCAGGCCGAGATGGACGCCCAGCGCCAGAACTTCGTCGACGGCGCGGTGGCCCGGGAGGTCGACAAGACCACCGCCTCGAACATTTTCGATCAGGTCGCCAAGTTCGCCGGCTACGGCTTCAACAAGAGCCACGCGGCGGCCTATGCCCTCGTCGCCTACCAGACCGCCTACATGAAGGCCCGCTATCCGGTCGAATTCCTGGCCGCGTCGATGACTTACGACATGGGCAACACCGACAAGCTGAACCTGTTCCGTCAGGAACTGCAGCGCCTGGACATTCCGTTGCTCGGCCCCGACATCAATCACAGCGAGCGCGACTTCGCCGTCGAGGCCCTGCCCGAGGGCGGCAAGGGGATCCGCTATGCCCTGGGGGCGGTAAAGAACGTCGGCGCCGCGGCGATGGACGGTTTGGTGGCCGAGCGCCGCGCAAACGGCCGTTTCAAGTCCCTGGCCGATCTGACCGGGCGGATCGACTGTCGCATGATCAACAAGCGCCAGATCGAGAACCTGGCCCGCGGCGGCGCCTTCGAATGCCTGCACCGCAACCGGGCGCAGCTCTACGAGGCCGCCGAGGTCATCGTACGGCATGCCGCGGCGGCGGTGCAGGAGCGCGAAAGCGCGCAGAACAGCCTTTTCGGCGAGGCCGCCGCCGGGCCCGTCGAGATCCCCCTGGGCAGCCGCGAGGACTGGCCCGAGATGGACCGGCTGCGCCATGAGTTCGACGCCATCGGCTTCTACCTCTCGGCCCATCCGCTGGATTCCTATGGCAAGTCCTTGGAAAAGCTGAAGGTCATCTCCTATGCCGATCTGCTGCGCCAGCATACCTCGGGGATGTGCAAGCTGGGCGGCATCGTGATCGGCAAACGCGAGCTCAACAGCCGGCGCGGCAGCCGGATGGCCTTCGTTCAGCTGTCAGACGCCGGCGGCGTCTACGAGGTCACGCTCTTTTCGGAGGTTCTGTCGCGGGCCCGCGATCTACTAGACAGCGCCCGGGCCCTCTTGGTCACGGTATCCGTGGAATGGCAGTCCGACGCCGAGGAGCCGCGCCTGACGGCGCAGAACCTGGAGCCGCTGGACGAGGTGGCGGCACGGGCCGCCGCCGGTCTGCGAATTTTCCTGGAAGATCCGGCGCCCCTCGGCAGCATTCGCTCGCTGCTCGGACGGGAGGAGCAGGGCCGGGGGGCGGTCGTCCTGGTCCTCGACCTCGATGACGCCCAGGAGGCCGAATTCGAGCTGCCGGGCCGATATCGGCTCTCGCCCGGTATTCGCCAGGCCATGAAGGCCATCTCCGGGGTCAGGCTGCAGGATCTCTAGCCTGTTTGCCGCGGTTTAAAAGGACCCGGTCGCCCGAACTTTCCCTTGCAATAGGGGACTTCCGGGGATATCACCCGGCCACCCTAAATCACACGCGGGGCTTGGCGGCTTGAACGGGGAGACATCCCGTCCGGTCGCTCCGGTGCCTTCCTTCGGGAAGGCGACTCCCCGCGGCGGACCAACCGGAGAAGAAAACGATGACCTTTCCGACCTTCACTATGCGTGAGCTGCTCGAAGCCGGCGCCCACTTCGGCCACACCACCCGGCGCTGGAACCCGAAGATGGCGGGCTACATCTTCGGCATTCGCAACGGCATCCACATCATCGACCTGCAGCAGACGGCGCCGCTGCTCCACCAGGCTCTGGTGGCGGTGCGCGACGTGGTCGCGGCCGGTGGCCGGGTGCTCTTCGTGGGCACCAAGCGCCAGGCGAGCGAAAAGGTCTCGGAAGCCGGCAAACGCTGCGGCCAGTACTACGTCAACCACCGCTGGCTTGGCGGCATGTTGACCAACTGGAAGACCATTTCCAACTCGATCAAGCGCTTGAAGAGCGTCGACGAGCAGCTTTCCAGCGACATTGCCGGCCTGACCAAGAAGGAAATCCTCAACCTGACCCGCGAGCGCGACAAACTGGACCGCGCGCTGGGCGGCATCAAGGACATGGGCGGCATACCCGACATTATTTTCGTGATCGACACGGTGAAAGAGCACATCGCCATTCAGGAGGCGACCAAGCTCGGCATTCCGGTGGTCGCGGTGCTCGACAGCAACGCCGATCCCGAGGGCGTGTCCTTCCCGATTCCGGGCAACGACGACGCCACCCGGGCGATCCACCTCTACTGCGACCTCATCGCAGATGCCGTGCTGGATGGCATTCAGCAAGAACTGATTGCGTCCGGGAGCGATATCGGCGAGGCCGAGGAGGTGATCGCCGAGCCCGTTGTCGCCGAGCCCGTTGTCGCCGCGGAGCCGGCGGCGGCTGACAAGCCCGCCGATGCCCCGGCCGCTGAGACCCCGGCCGCTGAGGCTCCGGCCGCTGAGGCTCCGGCCCCGGCCGCTGAGGCGCCGGCCGAAGCAGAGGCACCGGCCCCGGCCGCCGAGGCCCCGGCGCAAGCCGAGGCCCCCGTGAAGGAGGCGGCAACCACCGACGCCACGGCAGCGCCCAAGGACAGCGATGCCGACGCGAGCGTGAAGGCCTAGCCGACTAAGTTTTTCCCTTCTGGTTCAGTTTACTGCGACGATTATCTGTGAGAGAGGATTGAGAGATGGCTGCGATCACCGCTGCGCTTGTCAAAGAGCTGCGCGAGACTACGGGCGCTGGCATGATGGACTGCAAGAACGCGCTCAAAGAGGTCGATGGCGACGTTGAAGCCGCCGTGGATTGGCTGCGCAAGAAGGGCTTGGCGGCGGCGGCGAAGAAGGCCGGACGGGTTGCCGCCGAAGGGCTGGTCGGGATTGCCGTGGCGGGGCCGAAGGGCGCCGTGATCGAGGTCAACGCCGAAACCGACTTTGTCGCGCGCAACGAGACCTTCCAGGAGTTCGTTCGGACCTGTGCCGGGATCGCGCTCGAGAGCGGCGGCGATATGGAACGGCTCCAGGCCGCACCCTTTCCGGGCACCGAGCGGACCGTGGCCGAACAGCTCACCCACCTGATCGCGACCATCGGCGAGAACATGTCGCTGCGTCGCGTCGCACTGCTGGAGGTCGGCGCCGGTGCGGTCGAGGGCTACGTGCACAATCAGGTCGCCCCACAGCTTGGCAAGATCGGCGTTCTGGTGGCGCTGGAGTCGAGCGGCGACAGCACCAAGGTGGGCACCCTGGCCAAGCAATTGGCGATGCATGTCGCCGCGACGTCGCCCCTTGCCGTGGACCGGGACGGTGTCGACGCCTCGGCGCTCGATCGCGAACGCGAGATTTTGAGCGATCAGGCGCGGGCCAGCGGCAAGCCCGAGGAGATCATCGCCAAGATGGTCGAGGGCCGTCTGCGCAAGTATTATGAGGAAAACTGCCTTCTCGAGCAGGTCTTCGTAATCGATGGCGAGAGCAAAGTGGGCAAGGCGATCGACGCCGCGGGCGCGGATGCCGGCGGACCCATTGCTCTGAAGAACTTTGAACGTTTTCAGCTCGGCGAGGGCATCGAGAAGGAAGAGACCGATTTCGCCGCCGAGGTGGCCGCGACCCTAGGCCAGGACTGAGTGCCGGCAGATTGTCCCCGGCAAAGCCCTCTGCCCCCTTCATAGCGGTCGCGCGGTCACCCCGAATCGGATAGAATCGCCGAGGATTCCCGAACACGGGCGAGTCCCAACGTTCTTGTCACACGGCCGCGAGACCGCGCGGGCGCGCCAAGGGGAGATATCATGACCGCCACCACAGGGGCGAACCCGGCCTACAAGCGTGTCTTGCTGAAAATCTCCGGCGAAGCGCTGATGGGCGCGCGCGATTACGGTCTCGACCCTGACATGGTGGAGCAGATCGCCAAGGATATCCGCGCCGTGCGCGACCTTGGGGTCGAGGTTTGCCTGGTGGTCGGCGGGGGTAACATCTTCCGGGGTCTTTCAGGGGCGGCGGCCGGCATGGACCGCGCCACGGCGGATCACATGGGCATGCTGGCCACGGTCATCAACGCGCTGGCCATGCAGAACGCCCTGGAAGCCCTCGGCGTTCAGACCCGCGTTCAGTCGGCCATCCCGATGTCGACGGTGGCCGAGCCCTATATCAGGCGGCGCGCCGTCCGGCACATGGAAAAGGGCCGCATCGTCATCTTCGGCGCGGGCACCGGCAACCCCTTCTTCACCACCGATACGGCGGCGGCCCTGCGGGCCTCCGAAATGGGCTGCGAGGCGCTCTTGAAGGGCACCAAGGTCGACGGCGTCTACGATTCCGACCCGACGCGTAACGATCAGGCGCAACGCTACGAGCGTCTGAGCTACATGGAGGTCTTCCGGCGCGATCTGGGGGTGATGGACCACGCCGCGATTTCGCTTGCGCGGGAGAACAAGATTCCCATTCTAGTCTTCTCAATATACGATTCTGGCGCCTTTTCCCGCGTTCTCTGCGGCGAGGGGCGCTTTACGATAGTCGAAGGGGAGGATTGAGGTATGGCGGATCCCGACCTAAGCGATACGCAGCGGCGCATGGATGGGGCTTTGACGGCCCTGCATCGCGAGTTTGCCGGACTTCGCACCGGACGGGCATCGGTGAGCCTTCTGGAGCCGATCAATGTCGACGCCTATGGCGCCAGCATGCCGATGAATCAGGTCGGCACGATTTCGGTCCCGGAGGCGCGCATGATATCGGTGCAGGTCTGGGACCGATCCCTGGTGTCGGCGGTCGAAAAGTCGATACGCGACTCCGGTCTGGGGCTCAATCCAATGACCGATGGGCAGGTCGTACGGGTGCCAATCCCGGCCTTGACGGAGGAACGCCGGGTCGAATTGAGCCGGGTGGCCGGAAAGTATGCCGAACAGGCCCGCGTCGCGGTTCGGAACGTGCGGCGCGACGGCATGGAGTTGCTCAAGAAGATGGAAAAGGACGGCGACCTTTCGCAAGACGAGCAGCACATGTGGGGCGAAGAGGTGCAGACCATGACCGACGAGCACATTCAAAAGATCGACGATCTGTTTGCCCAAAAAGAAGAAGAGATCATGCAGGTCTGAGCCGGACCCGGTCGAGAGCGGTCCTCCAAGACAGGGAGCACTGGGTGGAGCCCACAAGGGAACACTGTCCCGTACACGTGGCCATCATCATGGATGGCAACGGTCGTTGGGCGCGTGCGCGCGGTATGCCGCGCAGCCTGGGGCATCGCCAGGGCGCGGAGGCGGTGCGTCGCACGGCACGCGCCGCGATCGAACTGGGCATCTCCTACCTCACGCTGTTCGGCTTTTCCTCGGAAAACTGGCGCCGCCCGGTCAGCGAGGTCGACGATCTGATGGGCCTGCTGCGACGCTACCTGCAAAGTGAAATCGCCGAACTGCATAAAAATGGAATTCGCGTGCGCGTGGTCGGGGATCGCGATCGCTTGCCCCGCGACATCGCCACGCAGATCGAAGAGGCGGAGGCGCTGACCAGCGGCGGCGACCGGCTGAATCTGACGGTCGCCCTGAGCTATGGGGGGCGGCAGGAGATCCTGCGGGCCGTCAAGCGGCTCGCGGCGGCGGTCGAAGCCGGCCAATTGGATCTGCGGGAAATCGACGAGGCTCGGTTTGAAAGCGAACTGCTGACCGCGGGTATTCCCGACCCGGACCTGCTGATCCGAACGTCGGGCGAACAGCGCATCAGCAACTTCATGCTGTGGCAATCGGCCTACAGCGAACTGGTGTTTCTGGACAAATTCTGGCCGGATTTCGGCAAGGAAGACCTGGCCGCGGCGATTCACGAGTACCAGACCCGGGATCGTCGCTATGGAGCGACGGCTGAGGGCGGACTCTAGAGCCGCAAATGGGAACCCGCGTTCTCTGGGCCTTGATCCTGGCGCCGCCGGTTCTGCTGGCCATCTACCTGGGCGCTCCCTGGAGCGATGTCCTTTTTATCGCCGCCGGGATCGGCATGCAGTGGGAGTGGGCCAGGCTGGCCGGACGCGGTACGCTCGGCGCGGCCGGTTGGGCCTCGGTGCTGGCCGTAACCCTCAGTCTGCTTGTTGGGGTCTTCGCGACCTTTCAGCTGGCGGCCGGCGCCGCCGTTCTGGGCGGCCTGGCGGCCTGGCTGATCGCTGGCGGCGTCCCTTTGTTTCGGGGCCGCGCGCCCTGGCTGGGATTCGGCGTCTTGTACGTTGCGACCGCGACCCTGGCCCTCATGCGACTGCGCAACGACCCAGAGGGCGGGCTCGCCATCGTCCTGTGGCTCCTCTTCGTCGTCTGGGCGACCGATAGCTGTGCCTATTTCGTCGGCCGCTCTGTCGGGGGGCCCCGAATGGCGCCGCGCATCAGCCCGAACAAGACCTGGTCAGGCCTTCTCGGCGGGGTCGTTGGGGCGGCACTGGTGGGATTGGCGGCCGATTTGATCCTGGATCATGGCCAAACAGGCTCTATGATGGCGCTCAGCGGATTTCTCGCCATCGTGGCGCAACTGGGTGATCTACTCGAGTCTCAATTGAAACGCAGATTCGATGCCAAGGACTCCTCCCACCTCATTCCGGGGCATGGCGGCTTGCTGGATCGCGCGGATGGTTTGCTCTCGGCCAGTCTTGTGGTCGCATTTGGTTTGGAGGCAGTGACCCATGGCACTTGATCCGGTCTTCGCTCGCGTCGAGCCCGATCAGGCACGGCGTCGTGTCTCGATTCTCGGCTCGACCGGTTCGGTCGGCTGCAACACGCTGGATCTTATCGGCCGGGATGCCGAGAATTTCGAAGTCGTCGCGCTGACCGCAAACTCTTCGGTGGACTCGCTGGCCGCACAGGCCCGCGCCATGGGCGCCGAGTTGGCGGTCGTGGCCGACGAGAGCTGCTACCGCGATTTGAAGAATGCCTTGGCCGGCAGTGGAATCGAGGCGGCGGCGGGTCCCGAGGGGCTCTGCGAGGCCGCGGCGCGGCCGACCGACTGGATCATGGCGGCGATCGTCGGGGCCGCGGGCCTGGCCCCAACCCTGGAGGCGGTCAAGCGCGGCGCGTTGATCGGGCTGGCCAACAAAGAGACATTGGTTTGCGCGGGCGAGTTCGTGACCCAGGCAGTCGCGGATCACGGGGCGCGCCTGCTGCCGGTCGATTCGGAACACAATGCCATATTTCAGGTGCTCGAAACCGAGCAGATGGAGGCTCTCGACAGGATCATTCTCACGGCCTCGGGCGGCCCCTTTCGCGCCATGCCGCTAGACCAAATGGCCAAGGTCACGCCGGCCCAGGCGATCGCCCACCCGAACTGGGACATGGGCAAGAAGATCTCGGTCGATTCGGCGACCATGATGAACAAGGGACTGGAGCTGATCGAGGCCCGACATCTGTTTGGGGTGCCCGAGGGCGATATCGAAATTCTGGTCCATCCCCAGTCGGTGGTGCACTCCATGGTCGCCTACCGGGACGGCTCGGTTCTGGCCCAACTGGGACAGCCCGATATGCGCACGCCGATCGCCTATACCCTGGCCTGGCCGCGGCGCATGGTGGCGCCCGTCGGACGGCTGGATCTTGCCGAAATCGGCCAGCTCACGTTCGAAAAGCCCGATGAGAGGCGTTTTCCCGCCCTTCGCCTGGCCCGCGAGGCGCTTCGTACAGGTGGCGCGGCCCCGACGATCCTCAACGCGGCCAACGAAGTGGCGGTGGCTGGATTTCTCGACCAGCGGATCGGTTTTCTCGATATAGCCGGCATTGTCGAGGATTGCCTGGAGGCCATACCGGCCGCGCCCTTAACCGGACTGGCCGATGTTCATGCCGTCGATGGCGAGGCCCGTGACCGTGCGGAGGCCTTTGTCGTGGAGCGCGGTCAATAGGGCTAAGTGCTTTCAAACCTTCTTTCTGTAGGCTATCAACGTCCCTCGGATGGGTTCTCTGCTTCCGGGCTAGCACAAGCCGGATGAAACTGTACAGGCAGGTTTGAACAGTCATGGAATTCCTGAGCTGGATCTTCAGCAACGTTCTCCCCTTTCTCGTGATCTTGACCATTCTGGTCTTCGTACACGAGATGGGGCATTACCTGATTGCCCGGCGCAATGGCGTGAAGGTCGAGGTCTTTTCCGTGGGCTTTGGCCCGGAGCTCTTCGGTTGGAACGATAAGAGCGGAACGCGCTGGAAGTTCAGCTCAATTCCCCTCGGCGGCTACGTGAAGATGTTCGGAGACGCGAACGCGGCCAGCATGCCCGGCGAGGGCGTCGAAGAAATGAGCGAGGCCGACAAGGCTGTGGCGTTTCACCATAAACGACTAGGCCAACGGGTCTGGATCGTGGCCGGCGGCCCTCTGGCGAACTACATCTTTGCAATTATCCTGATGACCGGTCTGATCGCGACTTACGGTCAAATGGTGGTCGAGCCCGTGGTCGGCGGTGTGTTGCCGGATTCGGCGGCGGAACGCGCCGGCGTCGTTCTCGATGACCGGATTGTCGCCATCGATAGTGTCGCCGTCGAATCGTTCGAGGATATCCAGCGTATCGTAGAGGCCAGTGCCGATCAGGCGCTCAGCGTCACTTTGATGCGGGCCGGCGAGGCGGTCACCGTCCAGATCTCCCCCGAGCTCGTGGCGGTGAAGGATGTGTTTGGGAACGAACACAAGATCGGGCGTCTGGGCATTCAAGGAACGGCCGGCGAACGCACTCATCTATCACTCCCGGAGTCGCTGTGGGCCGGCACCAAGCAGACCTTCAGTCTGACCGGGCAGATCCTGGTTGGGACCTATGAGATCATCATCGGTATTCGCAGCGCCCGGGAACTGGGCGGGCCGCTCCGGATCGCCAAGATGTCGGGTCAGGCGGCCGAGGAGGGCCTCGCCTTTACCATTTGGTTCATGGCACTTTTGTCGATCAATCTCGGATTGATTAATCTCTTCCCGATTCCCATGCTCGACGGCGGCCATCTGCTCTACTACGCCATCGAGTGGGTCCGCGGCCGGCCGCTGGGAGACCGCGCGCAGGAGTATGGCTTTCGCATTGGATTGACGCTGGTCATGTCCCTGGTTTTGTTTGTGACCTGGAACGACCTCATTCATATTCGTGTCGTCGATTTCGTGAAGTCTTTGGTGGGATAGCGTCGCCAAATGGGGGGCATGGAAAAAAGCAGAGGCTTCGCTTTGCGCGCCGTCGCGGTTGCGGCGGCGATTCTGATTGTGCTGGTGATGGGCACCCCCGCGCCGCGCGCCCTGGCACAGTCGATTCTGGCCGGCGGTTTTATCGAGGACATCCGCGTCGAGGGCACCCAACGCATCGAGGACAACTCGGTACGATCCTACATGAATATCAAGTCGGGCGATCCGTTCGATCCCGTCCGTCTCGACCAATCGCTAAAAGCGATCTATGCCACCGGGCTTTTTGCCGACGTGACCTTGCGTCGGGAAAACAACATTCTGATTGTCGCGGTGGTCGAAAACCCGATCATCAACCGCATCGCCTTCGAGGGCAACAAACGTATCGAGGACGAAGCCCTGCTGGCCGAGATACAGCTGCGACCGCGTCTTGTCTTTACCCGGACCAAGGTGCAGCGCGACGCCCAGCGGGTCCTCGAGGTCTATCGCCGCTCCGGACGGTTTGCCGCGACCGTCGATCCCAAGGTTATTCAGCTCGATCAAAACCGGGTGGATCTGGTTTTCGAAGTCACCGAGGGGCCTCTCACCACGATCGACGGCATCCATTTTATCGGCAACAGTGTTTTTTCCGACGGCCGCTTGTCCGGCGTGGTAACGACTTCCGAGCATGGCATCTTCAGCTTCCTTTCCACCACGGACACCTATGATCCCGATCGGCTGACCTTCGACCGGGAACTCCTGCGGCGCTTCTACCTTGCCGAGGGCTATGCGGATTTCAAGGTGATCTCCGTCGTTGCCGAACTCACCGAGTCGCGGCAGGGCTTTATCGTCACCTTTACGGTGGAGGAGGGCGAACGCTACAAATTCGGCGCCATCGACGTCTCGACGTCTCTGCGCAATCTCGACACCGACACCCTCGGCGAAGAACTCAGCATCGTCGAGGGCGATTGGTATGACGCGGGCTTGGTCGACGAAACAATCGATCTACTCTCCCAGAAGGTCGGCGATTTGGGTTTCGCTTTCGTCGAGATCCGGCCCAAGGTCGAGAAGGACAGCGAAACGCGCGTCATTGCTCTGACTTTCGAGATCTCCGAGGGTCCAAAGGTCTATGTCGAGCGCATCGATATCGAGGGTAACATCCGCACGCTGGATCGCGTGGTGCGCCGCGAGATGCTCTTGGTCGAAGGCGACGCCTTCAACACGACAAGGCTGCGGCGTTCGCGCCAGCGGATCCAGAACCTCGGCTTTTTCCGTGTCGCGGAGGTCGAAACCGAACCGGGGTCCCTGCCGGACCGCACCGTGATCAAGGTCAAGGTCGAGGATCAGTCGACCGGCGATTTTAGTTTCGGCTTCGGATTCTCCTCCTCCCAGGGACCGATCGGCAATATTGGCGTTCGTGAGCGAAACCTGCTTGGCCGCGGTCAGGATGCCCGTGTCAGCCTTAACGTCGCCGGCAGTGCGACCGAGTTGGACCTCAGCTTTACCGAACCCTATTTTCTGGATCGCAACGTCGCCGCCGGCTTCGATGCATTCCGGACCCGTGTCGAGCGCGACGAGAGCTCCTTCGACCTCGAGAGGATCGGCGGCTCGTTGAGGGCGGGCTACAACCTGTCGGAAGACCTGCGTCATGTCGTGCGCTATACGGCGGAGTATCGCGATATCTCCGATGTCGGCAATGCCGACTCGTTGATCATCCAGGCGGAAGAGGGCAGCAATATTCGCTCTGTCATCGGCAACGAACTGCGCCTCGACAAGCGGGACAACAGATTCGACCCGCGAAAGGGCTATCAGGTCGCATTCGGTGCCGACTTTTCAGGGGTGGGCGGGGATGTGCGCTTCATCAAATCGACCCTGGAGGGCGCTTACCACTACACCTTCCTCGATGACGTGACGATCACGACCAAGGGCGAACTCGGCGGCCTTGTCGGGCTCGGCGAGGACACCAGCGTGGTGGATCGTTTCTTTCGCGGTGGCGGAACGCCGCGTGGTTTCGAGTTTGGCGGCATTGGGCCGCGCGATGCGACGACGAACGATGCACTCGGCGGCAAGTATCTCTACTCGGGCACGGTCGAGATGAGCGTTCCGATCGATGTCGCCGATGAGTTCGACATTCGCGGGCGGTTGTTCACCGACGTGGTCGCGGTTTGGGCGGCCGACGACCTTGGCACCGGGGCGCCGATCAACTCTTCGGCCTCGCCCCGGTTGGTCGTTGGCGCCGGCATATCCTGGAATTCGCCTTTCGGCCCGATTATCGTCGATCTCGGTTTCCCGCTGGTGAAAGAAAGCTTCGACGAAAAAGAGATACTGAGCTTCAGCTTTGGCACGCAGTTCTAACCCGAACCACTCGCTGGCACAGGGCCGGTCACCCTGGATGGCTCTTTGTACTCTCATGGTGCTGGCGGTCCTGCTGGGCGCACCGGGGGCGGCCGACGCGCAAGACGACAAGGGCGAATTGCGGATCGCCGTCATAGACATGCAACGCATCCTCAGTCGCTCGACAGTGGTCGCCGGCTTGACCGAGCGTATCGAGGAGCAGCGCGCGCACTTTCGCAACGCGCTCCGCGAACAAGAAGAGGCCTTTCGCGAGTCCGACCGGGCCTTGGCGCAGGATCGTGCGACCTTGGATCCGACGACCTTTGCCGAACGACGCCAGGCCCTGCAGACCAAAGCCGGCCAATTGCAACGCGAGTTCGATGATCGAAAGCGCGAGCTCGACCGTCTGTTTCGCCAAGGCATGGCTCAAGTCCAGGAGCAGCTCACCACAATCCTCCAGGAGATCTCGTCGGAACGAGGCCTGGATCTGGTACTCGGAAAGGCCACGGTTGTCCTGGTCAGCCCCGATCTGGAGATCACCGAGCAGGTCCTGGCGCGTTTGAATGAAAGAATGAAAGAGGTCGATCTCCCCGGCCTTTAAGGAGAAGTTTCGATGGCGGACGCTCGATTTTTTCGCAACGCCGGCCCCTTCACGCTGGCGCAGCTTGCGCGGATAGCGCAGTGCGAGCTTCGCGCCGCGGACGACGATCAGAGGGAGTTCACGGATGTCGCCCCCCTGCACCAGGCGGGTCGCGACGATGTGAGCTTTCTCGATAACCGACGCTATCTGGACGCGTTTCAGGAAAGCGGGGCGGGGGCTTGTATCGTGGCTCCGGCGATGGCGGAGAAGGCGCCAGCCGGGATGGCGCTCTTGGTCAGCCCAAAGCCCTATCTGACCTATGCCCAGGTGGCTGCCGCCTTCTATCCCGAGGCGCAGGCCGATGGGACTCGCCACCCCAGTGCCATCGTCGACGAAACGGCGGAGATCGGCGCCGGCGCCTCGATCGGTGCCTATGCCGTCATTGGCCCTCATGCGTCGATTGGGGAACGCTGCGAGATTGGCACCCATGTGGTGATCGGCCAGGGGGTCAGCGTTGGTGAGGGCTGCCGGATCGGACCGCACGCCTCGCTCAGCCATTGCGACATCGGGGCTCACTGCCAGCTTCACTCGGGTGTGAGGATCGGCAATCGCGGCTTCGGGTTCGCCATGGACCCGGCTGGCCATAAGGATGTGCCGCAGCTAGGGCGGGTCCTTGTCGGGGAGGGCGTCGAGATCGGTGCCAACGCGACGGTCGACCGGGGTACCGGCCCGGATACGGTGATCGGCGCGGGTTCTAAGATTGATAATCTGGTGCAGATCGGGCACAACGTTCGAGTTGGTCGAGGTTGCGTTCTGGTGGCCCAATCGGGGATCGCGGGAAGCACGGTCTTCGAGGATTTCGTGGCGCTTGGGGCTCAGGCTGGTGTGGCGGGACACCTCACCGTGGGACAGGGAGCGCAGCTTGCGGCACAGAGCGGCGTCATGCGGGACATCCCGGCGGGACAAAGAGTGGCAGGCGCGCCGGCAATTCCGGTCCGCGAGTTCTTTCGGCTCGTTTCACTGTGGCATCGGCAGATAAGAACAAAGGGCGGGAAGGATGAATGATCAAACGATAGCGGAAACTCCTGGCCGGTCCGTCGATGTGATGGAGGTCATGGAAATGATCCCCCATCGCCATCCTTTCTTGATGATCGACAGGGTCGAGGACGTGCGGGCCGATGAAAGCGCGATCGGCATCAAGCAGGTGACGATCAACGAGCCCTTCTTCGCCGGCCATTTTCCGCGCCAGCCGGTCATGCCGGGGGTCCTCATCGTCGAGGCCATGGCCCAGACGGCGGCGGTCCTGGTGGTCGAGACATTGGGCAGCGGTACGGCGCAAAAACTGGTTTATTTCATGACCGTGGACAACGCCCGGTTCCGCCGGCCGGTGTTTCCCGGCAGCACCCTCCGAATCCACGTGAAGAAACTGCGCCATCGGCGAAATGTATGGAAGTTCAGCGCCGAGGCGAAGGTCGAGGACGTTGTGGTCGCTCAGGCGACCTACTCGGCCATGATCATGGACGATTGATGGCCGAAATTCATTCAACGGCAATCGTCGATCCAGCCGCAACGATCCATGAAACCTGCCGTATCGGGCCCTATTGCGTGGTCGAGGGTGGCGTCTCGCTCGGGCCGGAAGTCGTGCTGCACAGCCACGTCGTGGTCGCGGGGCAGACCACGGTCGGCGCGGCGACAGAGGTTTTTCCCTTCGCCTCGATCGGCACGATTCCGCAGGATTTGAAGTACCAGGGCGAGAATTCGTCCCTGGAGATCGGCGCGCGCAATCGCATTCGCGAGCAGGTCACCATGAATCCTGGAACCCAGGGGGGCGGCCTGATCACCAAGATTGGCGATGACTGTCTTTTCATGGTGGGGGCTCATGTGGCCCATGACTGTATCATCGCAGACAACGTGATCATGGCGAACAACGCGACGCTGGCCGGCCACGTGACGATCGAGACCGGCGCCATTATCGGCGGCCTGTCGGCCGTGCATCAGTTTGTCAGAATCGGGCAGCATGCGATGATCGGCGGCATGTCGGGGGTCGAGCACGACGTCATTCCCTATGGCGTCGCCATGGGCGAGCGCGCGGCTCTCAAGGGCTTGAATATGATCGGCATGAAGCGCCACGGCATCGAGCGCGAGGCGATCCGTGCGCTGCAGAATGCCTACGAGCTGCTGTTCGAGAACGGCTCCACGACACTGGTCGACCGGGTCACGGCGGTATCCGCGGCTTACGGCGACTTTCCCGAGGTGATGGCGCTGGTGGCTTTTCTTGAAACCACTTCGCCGCGCGCGACGCTACAGCCCGCGGAGTAAAGCGGCTCATGTCGAAGCTCGGCATCGTGGCGGGTGGGGGACTCTTGCCGCGCCGGCTGATCGACCTCTGCAGGGCCCGGGGACAGCCGCATTTCGTGATCGCCTTTCGCGGCTACACGGATGACTCCACGGTCGAGGGCGTGGAACATGCCTGGGTCCGGCTCGGTGCCGGCAACGAGGCCGTAAAGCGCCTTCACGCAGCCAAGGTGGACGATCTGGTCATGATCGGGCCGATCAGGCGGCCCGGCCTGCTCGACCTGTTCCCCGATAGCCGGACCCTCTCTTTTCTCACCAAGGCGGCGCTGAAGGGCTGGGGCGACGACGGAGTCTTGAAACAGATCGTCCGGGTGCTCGAGGCCGAGGAGGGCTTCCGGGTACGCGGCGTGGACGAGTTTCTCGCCGACCTGCTGGTCGGGCCGGGTCCCCTCGGCAGCCTGCGCCCCGACAGTCAGGCCGAGGCCGACATCGCGCGCGGCGTGGCCGTGGTGCGCCAACTGGGCCAGCTCGATGTCGGGCAGGCGGCGGTTGTCCAGCAAGGCTTGGTCCTGGCGGTCGAGGGAATCGAGGGGACGGACGAGATGGTACGCCGCAGCGCCGCCCTGCGTCTCGACGGGCCGGGCGGCGTCCTGATCAAGCTGAAGAAACCGCAACAGGAACGGCGGGTCGACTTGCCGACCATTGGCCGACAGACGGTCGCCCTGGTCGCCGAAGCCGGCCTTGGCGGGATTGCCTTCGAGGCCCATCAGACCCTGGTGGTCGACGCCGAGAGCGTCGGCGCCGCGGCGGATGAGGCCGGTCTCTTCGTGACCGCACTGTCTTTATCCTGATGGCGGGCGAGGCGGTCTCGAACGAGGATAGCGGGCCCCGGATCTTCCTTCTGGCGGGCGAGCCTTCCGGCGATCTGCTTGGCGCGCGCCTCATGGCGGCGCTCAGGGAAGAAACCGGTGGTCGGGTCAGCTTCATCGGCGTTGGCGGGCAGGCGATGATCGACCAGGGTTTGGACAGTCTCTATCCCCTGGAGGACTTTGCTGTCATGGGACTGGTCGAGGTTCTGCCCCATGTGGCGCGGCTGCATGGCCGTATTCGCGATCTCGCCCGGCGCATTGCCGACGACCGGCCCGATGCCCTTGTGACAATTGACGCCCCAGCCTTCACCCTGGCGGTTGCCAAGCGCTTGAAGGGACGTGGGATCTCTCTGATCCACTATGTCGCCCCGTCGGTCTGGGCCTGGAAACCGTGGCGGGCGAAACGCCTGGCGGGGACTCTGGATAAGCTCTTGACGCTGCTGCCCTTCGAGCCGCCCTACTTTACGCGGCATGGTCTCGAGGCGGTCTTTGTCGGTCATCCCGCGAGTGAACCGCAACAGGAGAGCCCGGGCTGCGACACCGCCCGCGATAGGGCCCGCGACCGTCTGGGACTGGCCGCTGGCGATCGGCTCTTGTGCCTCTATCCCGGCAGCCGCCGGGGCGAGATCGACCGCATGCTCCCGGTCTTCGTGGGCGTGGCCGCGGCACTCCAGGCCGAGCGCCCGGATCTGGCCGTGGTTCTGCCGACCTTGCCGCACCTGGTGGAACCGCTCCGCGACGCTCTGGCCGATCTGCCGCTCGCCCCGCGGCTGTTGGTCGAGCCGAACGAGAAAACGGCGGCCGTTCGGGCGGCGGACCTGGCTCTGGCGGCTTCTGGGACCGTGGTGGTCGAACTGGCGAGTTGGGGCGTCCCCACCGCGGTCGCCCACCGCGTCCACCCGATCAGTGCCTGGCTCGCCCGACGGCTGTTGAAGGTCAAGAGCGTCACCCTGCCCAACATCCTGCTCGACGAACAGGTCGTGCCGGAGTTTCTGCAGGAACGCTGCCGCGTCGATGCCATCGTTCCGGTTATGAAGGCTCTGCTTGAGGATCCCGCGGCGGCAGCGCGGCAGAAGGAGGCCTTCGTCCGCTTTACCGCGGCGCTGCGGTCCCCGGACGGGTCGCCCAGCCGACTAGCCGCGCGAGAAATTCTGGCCACGATCGGTCAGCGGCAGCGATAGGGCGCCCCCGCGGATATCCGCCGGATCGCGCTTAACGTTCCCCGACCGGTGTGTAACTGCGGCTCTCGACGCCGTTGAAGATTTGTCTGGGCCGGCTGATCTTCTGATCGGGATCGGCGATCATCTCGCGCCACTGGGCGACCCAGCCGACCGTTCGCGCCACGGCGAAGAGCACGGTGAACATCGAGGTCGGAAAGCCCATGGCCTTCAGGATGATGCCGGAATAGAAGTCGACGTTCGGGAAAAGCTTTTTTTCCTTGAAGTAATCGTCTTCCAGGGCAATTCGCTCCAGCTCCATGGCCAGTTCGAGCAGCGGATCGTTCACGCCCAATTCGGCCAGCACCTCATGGCAGGACTGCCGCATCACGCCGGCGCGGGGATCATAGTTCTTGTAGACCCGGTGTCCGAAACCCATGAGCCGGAAGGGGTCGTGTTTGTCTTTCGCGCGCTCGAGAAACTCGGGGATACGGTCCTTGCTGCCGATCTCCTGCAACATCTGCAGCACGGCCTCATTCGCGCCGCCATGTGCCGGCCCCCAAAGCGAGGCGATGCCGGCGGCGATACAGGCGAAGGGATTGGCACCGCTCGACCCGGCTATCCGCACCGTCGAGGTCGAGGCGTTCTGCTCGTGATCGGCATGGAGGATCAGGATCCGGTCCATGGCCCGGGCCAGGACCGGGCTTATGACGAACTCCTCGGTCGGGACCGAAAAGGTCATGTAGAGAAAGTTTTCCGCGTAGCTGAGATCGTTGCGCGGATAGACGAAGGGCTGTCCGACGGAGAACTTGTAGGCCATGGCGGCGATGGTCGGCATCTTTGCGATCAGCCGGTGAGAGGCGATGATGCGCTGCTGCGGATCGCCGATATCGGTCGAATCGTGATAGAAGGCCGAGAGCGCGCCGACCACGCCGACCATGATCGACATGGGGTGCGAGTCCCGGCGAAACCCGCGGTAGAAAAAGTGCATCTGCTCGTGGAGCATCGTGTGATAGGTGATGTTCTTGTCGAACTCCACCTTCGCCGCCTGATCCGGCAACTCGCCGTGCAGCAGCAGATAGCAAACCTCCAGGAAATCGCTCTTTTCCGCCAGTTCCTCGATCGAATAGCCGCAGTGCCTCAGAATACCCGTTTCGCCGTCGATGTAAGTCAGATGCGATGCACAGCTACCCGTAGAGGTGAAGCCCGGATCGTAGGTGAAGTAGCCGGTTTGCGCATAGAGCTTGCGAATATCGATGACCTTGGGGCCGATCGTGCCCTCGAGTACCGGCAGCTCGATGGATTTCCCCGTCGCGTTATCGGTAAGGGTAACGGATTGCGCTTGAGAAGACCTGTTATCGGGCATCTTTAGGGTCCTAGCAAAAAAATCGGGGACGAGAGTCGGGCGCGACACTTCGGTAGGTGCGGTGCAGCATAACCGGTCAGGGCAGTTTTATCAACGCCGGGCCGTGACAACCTGTACGCACTTAATCTTAAAATTTAGCTTACTTGATCGAGAACTCGTCCAACCGTTTCCTCGCGGCCAAGGACGGCCATGACCTCGAACAGGCCCGGCGATGCGGCTCGACCGGTCAGGGCGGCGCGCAATGGTTGCGCGACCTTGCCCAGTTTCAGGCCTTGCCTCTCTGCATGATCGCGCAGGGCGTTTTCGACCGGCTCTTGCCCCCAGTCCGCCAGGTCCCGCAGGACCGGCAGGAGGGCCGCCAGGATTTCCCGCGCCTCCGTCGAAAGCAACTTCGCGGCCTTGTCGTCCAGGCTCAGGGGGCGGTCGGCGGCATAGATCGCGGCTCCCTCGGTCAACTCGACGAGGGTCTTGGCCCGGGGCTGCAGGCCCGGCAATCCGGCGGCGAGACGGCCCTGCTCGGCTTCGCTCAGTGGGCGGCCCAGTGTTGCCTCCAACCGGGGGCCGATCAGGCTCAACAGCATCCTGGCATCGGCCTCGCGGATATAGTGGCCGTTGACACTCTCCAGCTTGGTGAAGTCGAAGCGGCTCGGTGCCCGGTTGATGGCCGGCAGATCGAACCACTCCAGCGCCTCTTCGGTGGAGATAATCTCGTCGTCGCCGTGGCTCCAGCCCAGGCGCATCAGGTAGTTGCGCAGGGCCTCGGGGAGGTAGCCAAGGTCGCGGTAGGCCTCGACGCCAAGGGCCCCGTGGCGCTTCGATAGCTTGGCGCCGTCGGCGCCGTGAATTAGGGGAATATGGGCGAAGACCGGCAGTGGCCAGTCCATGGCAAGAAACAGCTGGGTCTGGCGAAATGCGTTGGTCAGGTGGTCATCGCCGCGAATCACGTGGGTCACCCCCATGTCGCGGTCGTCGACGACCACCGCGAGCATGTAGGTCGGCGTGCCGTCGCCGCGCAGCAGCACCATGTCGTCCAGCTGTGCGTTGGGGACCGTGACCGGGCCCTGCACGGCGTCTTCGATCGTGGTCTCGCCCTTGAGCGGCATCTTCAAGCGGATCACCGGATCGATCCCCGACGGAGCCTCTGCCGGGTCACGGTCGCGCCAGCGCCCGTCATAGAGGCGCGTGCGTCCCTCGGCCTTCGCCGCCTCGCGCATGGCCTGCAGTTCCTCGGGCGTGCAGTAACAACGATAGGCCTTGCCCGCCGCCAACAGCTCCCGGGCGACCGCGGCGTGGCGATCCATGCGGGCGTGCTGAAACACTGTCTGGTCGTCCCAATCGAGACCCAGCCACTCCAGGCCATGGAGGATCGCGGCTATTGCCTCGTCGGTCGAGCGTTTGCGGTCGGTATCCTCGATCCGCAAGAGAAAGCGGCCGCCGTGGTGGCGCGCGAAGAGCCAGTTGAACAGGGCCGTGCGCGCACCGCCAATGTGCAGGAAACCGGTGGGCGAGGGGGCAAAGCGCGTCACCACCTCGGTGTTCGGGGGTGCCATGGGGCTTGGTGTCCTTGTGGGCCGAAGAGCGCCGGCTTTTAGCACGGCGGCCCCGCCGACGCCACAGGAGGTGCGTTTGCTATCCACGCCAAGGTGAATGGCTTCAAGACCAGCGGGATGGGCGGCCCAGGGAGCGGGGGAGGTATCTTGACAGGGAAGCGCATTTATATAATAGGATAGTTATGGAACAATTAGGTTATATAAAGAGTCAACCAAATCTTGACGCTGTCTTTGCCGCGTTGGCCGATCCCACCCGGCGGGCAATTCTGTCGCGGCTGGCGTCCGGTCAGGCCTCGGTCAATGAAATCGCCGCGCCATTTGCTATCAGCCAGCCAGCGGTCTCGCGGCATCTGAAGGTGCTGGAACGGGCGGGGTTGGTCGAACGCGGCGTCGACGAACAGCGCCGGCCGGCGAGATTGAAGGCTGACGTTATGGCGGCAGCGGTCGACTGGCTAGGCGATTTTCGGGCCTTTTGGGGGACGAGTTTCGACCAGCTCGATGACGTCCTCAGCCATTTGAAACAAGCCCAAGCGAAGGAAACGAGCCGTGAGTGACCTGCCGACCTACATCCTTGACCGTGAATTCGACGCGCCCCGTGACATGGTTTGGCGTGCCTGGACCGATCCTGAATTGCTCTCGCGTTGGTATGGACCCGGCGTGGAGACGATCATCCACGAATTCGACTTGAAACCCGGCGGGCTATGGCTCAACGAGATGAAGTGGGGGGACAAATCCGATCTCAGCAGGATGGTGTTCCAAGATGTCGTGCCGGAAGAAAGGCTCGTTTGGCACCACTCCTCGGCTGACTCGGATTGGAATGTCATCGCCAGCCCCATGATGGTGGACTGGCCCCGCGTGCTGTTGACCGCCGTGACATTCGAGGATCAGGGCGCCAAGACGAAGGTCCGATTGACGATGATGCCTCTTGATGCAAGCGAAGCGGAAATTGCCTGCTTTGCTGGTGCCATGGCCGGAATGGATAAGGGATGGGGTAGCGGATTCAAGGTGATGGCCGAGCTGCTCGCGGAACTACAGGCGTAATTTCACAGTCGAAAGGGACGGTCGTCAGGTCGCCTTTCAAACGCGTGCCCGGTCATGGTCTGGCACCGGCCAGTCGATCTCCGCCCGCGCGGGCTTGCCAGGCTTCATGTCGCCACCGACACTGTCTCGCGATCTGAGGCTGTGGTGGGTGATGGCGTCGAGTGATCTCAGTGACGGCGCGACCAGTGCAATACCTGTGGTCCTGGTCAAGAACCTGTGGGCGGAGCGGGACCGCTGGTCGTTGTGGCCGCCGGTGGCATTTGCCGCCGGGGTGGGGCTCTATTTTGCCGGCAGCGAGGAGACCCCGCCCTGGGCTCCTCTCATTCTGGCCGCGCTTGCCCTGATCGTTTTTCGCTGGCTGGCCGACCGGCAGACGCTGCTCGCCCTGGTTCTCATTGGGCTTGCCGCGGTCAGTAGTGGGTTCGCCCTGACCTCGGTGCGGACCCTACTGGTTGCGGCGCCGGTGCTGGAGCGTGAAACACGGGTCGCGATCACCCAGGCCGAAGTGCTGTGGGTCGAACGCCGGGCAAGCGGTTACCGCCTGTTGATGTCGCATCCGACCCTGGCGCCGCCCCACGACGGGCTCGGTCTCGTCAAGGCGCGGGTCAAGGTATCGGCCAAGGCGGCGCAAAGTCTCAAGCCCGGCGAATGGGTAGCCTTGGATGCCGTGCTGCGCCCGCCGCCCGAGCCGGCTGCCCCCGGGGCTTACGATTTTGGCCGACGCGCCTACTTCGAGCAGCTTGGCGCGGTCGGCTACGGTTGGGGGCTCGAACGCCTGCCGCCGCCAGCGCCGGCGGATTTGGCATGGGCCCAGGCGAGCGGAGTCAGTGCCGGCTGGCGGCTCTTCTGGGCCGAGTTTCGTCATCGCTTGGGAAGCCGCGTCCAAGAAGCCCTGCCCGGGCAGCCTGGAGCCGTCGCGACTGCCTTGATGACCGGCGACCGCTCCGCGCTGTCGCAGGAAAGCCTGACGGCGATGCGCGATTCCGGACTGGCTCACCTTCTCGCCATTTCGGGTCTCCACATGGGGCTGGTGGCCGGGCTGGTCTTCCTCCTGACCCGTGGCCTTTTCGCCCTGGTCCCGCGACTCGTGCTCTTCTATCCGACCAAGAAGTGGGCGGCCGGGCTGGCGCTTGTCGCTGCCTTCCTCTTTCTCTTCGTCGCCGGCGCGACCGTGCCGACGCAACGCGCCTTCTTGATGGTGTCGGTCGTGCTTTTCGCCGTGATGCTCGACCGGCGCGCCCTGTCCTTGCGGCTGGTGGCCTGGGCCGCGGTGGCGGTATTGGCGATCGCCCCGGAAAGCTTGCTGAGCGCGTCCTATCAGATGTCCTTTGGCGCGGTGATCGCCTTGATCGCCACCTACGAAAGGGTGGCCCAAGGGCGGCTCTTTCCCTACGGCGAGCGCGGCCTGGTCCTTCGGGTTGGGCTCTACCTCGGCGCGGTGGCCCTGACCTCTCTGGTCGCGACCTTGGCGACCGGGCCCTTCGCGGTCTTCCACTTCAACCGTCTTGTGGTCTACGGGCCGCTCGCCAACCTGCTGGCGGTGCCGCTCACCGCCTTTTGGATCATGCCTTGTGCCCTGGGCGCCTACCTGACGGCGCCGCTGGGCTGGGAAGCGGTCTTCCTGGTGCCGATGGGCTGGGGGATCGAGCTTTTGCTGACCGTGGCGCGGTCGGTCGCCGCCTGGCCGCACGCCCAGCTTTCCCTGCCCGCCATGCCGACAGGGGCCTTGGTCACGGCGGTCATGGGCGGTCTCTGGCTGGCCATCTGGCGTCGGCGCTGGCGGCTGTGGGGACTGCCCGTCATTGTCGCCGCCCTGGTCTATGGCCTGACCCGGCCGCCGCCCGATATCTGGATCAGCGGCGACGCGCGGCTGATGGCCTTCCGCCTCCAGGACACGCTTTACCTGTCGACCTTGCGGCGCAACCGCTTCGAGGCCGAGGTCTGGCAGCGCCGTGCCGGCCTGGAGCAGGTAGCGAGCTGGGATGCCTTGGCCGAGAGCCGGCCCGACCTGCTGCGCTGCGACACGCTCGGCTGTATCCTCACCCTGGAGGGCCGCAAGATCGCCTTTGTCAGCGCGTTAGGCGCGCTCGATGACGACTGCCCAGCCGTCCAGGTCCTGGCGAGCCGAGAGCCGGTCCCTCCCTGGCTCTGCCCGGAGCCGCAATTGGTCGTCGACCGTTTCGACCTCTGGCGCGGCGGCGCGACGGTGATCTCGTGGGACGACGACACAGCGCAGGCTCGCAGCGCGGCGAGTGAGCGCGGCCGGAGGGCCTGGGTTCAGCGGCGCGGCAGAGAGGCCGATCAATAATCCCAGACGAACGCGCCGGTACTCTAGGATCCGTCAAAAAAAAGACGCTCCCTTGGCGACGCTTGTCAACTGACCCTAGTAGCTGCGGATCAGACCGACCAGCCGGCCCTGAATCTTGACCCGTTCGGGCGGGAAGATCCGGGTTTCGTAATTCTTGTTGGCCGGCTCCAGGGCGATGGCGCTGCCCTTGCGGCGCAGCCGCTTCAAGGTGGCTTCCTCGTCGTCCACCAGGGCCACGATGATGGCCCCGTTGTCGGCGGTGTCCATGCGCTCGATCACCACGGTGTCGCCATTCAGGATGCCGGCGTCGATCATCGAATCGCCCTCGACCTCCAGGGCATAGTGTTCGCCGGGGCCCAGCAGGGCGACGGGCACGTCGACGAAGGTCGAATGGTCGCGCAGGGCCGAGATCGGTGTGCCGGCCGCGATCCGGCCATAGAGCGGCAGCTGCATCGATTCGGAATCGTTGCTCGGCGCCGGCCCGGCGAAGGGGTGGGTGAAGTGACCGCTGACCAGGCTCGGCGGATAGCCACCCATGGCGGGCAACTGGGCCACATTGGTCTGATGCGGCTGGCTGAGCGAATCCGGCAGTCGCAGCACTTCGATCGCGCGGGCCCGGTGGGGCAGGCGTCGGATGAAGTTGCGCTCCTCCAGGGCGATGATCAGCCGGTGAATGCCGGATTTCGATTTGAGGTTCAACGCGCCCTTCATCTCGTCGAAGGACGGCGAGACGCCGTAAGCCGAGAGATGCGAGTGGATGAAGAGCAGAAGCTCGTTTTGTTTTTTGGTCAGCATGTCGGCGGTCCCCCAAGTCGATAAGCGCGCTGCCGCAGGGTGGCAGGGACACTAAATCTGGAACAAATCATCAACGTACGCACATGTTCTAGTTTGGTTCCTGTTTCGGGTCAAGAACCAATTTGGGCCCACCCTGGCGGGCATGGCGAGTGACAGCGACCGCGTTTCCTGACACGGTCGGTTGCCGCGCCAATCCTGGCCGGCTTCGGGGCGCGGGGGGAGGGATCATGGCCAGCGATAGCGCGCAACCGCCTGCCGGTCCACCGGGCGCCGAGCCGTCGCGCCGGGGCTTTGCCATGGCGATCATGCTCTTGAGCTCGATGGCGATCTCCTTTGGCGGTCTGGTGATCCGCGAGATCGAGGTCGCCGACGTTTGGCACATCAACTTTTACCGCTCGCTCGCCTTCATGGTGGCGATCTTGCTGATCATGGCGCTGCGCTATCGCCGCGACACCCTGGGCAAGATCCTTGGGATCGGCCGGGCCGGGCTCTTCGGTGCCCTGCTGCTGACGGTCGCGGGCATCGCCTTCCTGCAGTCCCTGACCCACACCACGGTCGCCAACACACTGTTTGTCTTGAGCGCGATTCCCTTCTTCGCGGCGGCGCTGGCGCGCCTGTTCCTTGGCGAGCGGATCGGCCGCGCGACCCTGGTGACCATGATCGCCGCCGCCGCCGGCCTGACGGTCATGGTGGCGGAGGGCTTTGCCCTGGGCTCGGTCTACGGCAACGCCATGGCCCTGGTGACGGCCTTTTGCTTTGCCAGCTACGCGGTGATCCTGCGCTACAAGCAGGGCACCGAGATGATGGCGACCCTGTTGCTCTCCGGTCTGCTGGTCTGCGCGATCGGGTTTTTGATGCGAGGCGGCGATCTCGGCCTGCCGCTGCGCGATATCCTGCTGTGCTTTTTATGGGGCGGGGTTCTGTCCGGCTTCGCCAACGCCACTTTCGTCATTGCCGCGCGCTATCTGGCGGCCGGCGAGGTGACGATCTTCATGCTGCTGGAGTTCGCCCTGGGCCCGGTCTGGGTCTGGCTCTTCATCGACGAGGTGCCGACCGACCTGACCATCGCCGGGGGCGCGTTGGTGATCCTCGCCGTGGCGATCCGCGCCGCCTTCGAGCTGCGCCGCGGGCGACGGCTCTAATTGGTGGTATCGCCCGTCGACCCAGCGGAGGCCTCCTGGGCGGCGATCAGGTCGCCGAAGGTGGCGAAGAACTCGTCGGCCAGCTTTCGCGCCGTTCCATCGATCAGGCGGGCGCCAAGCTGGGCCAGCTTGCCGCCGATGGTGGCCTGGACCTCGTAGGACATGATGGTGGCTTCGCCGTCGGCTGCCAGGTGGACCTGGGCGCCGCCCCTGACGAACCCCGCGGCGCCTCCCTTGCCTTCGCCGGAAATGCTGTAGCTTTCCGGAAAGGTCAGATCGGACAGTGTGACGGCGCCGGCGAACCTGGCCTTGACCGGGCCAACCTTGGCCACGACGGTGGCGGTCAGGGCGGTACTGGACTGAGACTCCAGGTTTTCGCAGCCCGGAATGCAGCGGCGCAGGACTTCGGGATCGTTAAGGGCCCGGTAGACCCGCTCCCGTGGGGCTTCCAAACGCTGTTCACCGCTCATCTTCATGGTTCGATCCCTGTCCCGTCATGTTGGGGCCTCGGCCCGCAGGCCGTCGAAGGCAAAGAGTATCAGACCGGCCCAGATCCCGCCGAACATCACGGCGTCGAGCCCCGTGAAGGGCTCGTCATAGAGAAACACGCCAAAGCAAAAGCCGATGGTCGGCGCGAGATAGAAGAGCGTGCCCAGGGTTGCCAGGGAAAGCCGCCGGGACGCGGCCACGTACCAGCAGATCGGGATGATGGTGATCAGCCCGGTGCCGGCGAGAAAGGCGAAATCGCGCGTCGTCAGGCCGGCGGTCTCGCTGTCGCCGATCGTCAGCACGATGTAGAGACCGACCGGGGCGATGATGATGGCCTCCATGAAGACGCCGACCAGGGATTCGACCGCGATCAGCTTGCGGATGCCGCTGTAGATGGCAAAGGCGGCGCCCAGGATGATGCCGATCCAGGGCACCGTGCCCGTGCCGACGATCATGACCAGGACGCCGGCCACCGCCAGGGCCACCGCGATCCACTGCAGCGGACGCAACCGTTCCCGAAACATCATCAGGCCGACCACGACGTTCATCATCGGCGTCATGTAGTAGCCCAGCGAGGCCTCGACGATGCGGTCGCTGTGCACCGCCCAGATGTACAGCCCCCAACTGATGCCCATCAGGCTGGTGGAGAGCAGCAAGAGGCCAAGATCGCGCTTGGAGTGAAGGACCGTCCGCACGGCGGGCCACTGCCGGGCCACGGACAAGCCGATGGACAAGAACAGCACGGCCCAGACCATGCGGTGGCCGATCACCAGCAGCGGATGGACCTGATCGAGCTGCTTGAAGTAGACCGGAAAGCTGCCCCACAGAAGGTTGGCGGCCATGGCATAGACCAGCCCGGTCCGATGCGCCGCATTCAAGGCGCCTGCCTAGGCAAAGCCATAGAGTGCCTTGGCGTTATCGTAGACGATCTTGCGCTTGTCGGCCTCCGAGATACCGGCGAAGGTGCGGTCGATGACCTCGCGCGAATGGGGGAAGGTGCCCTCGTCGTGGGGGTAGTCGCTGCCCCAGATGAGGCAGCCCGCGCCGGTGAAGTCGAGCAGCCGGAGCGCCACGGGATCGTCGGAGAAGGTGACGAAGCCCTGCCGTTTGAAGAACTCGCTGGGCAGCATCTCCAGCTTGGGGCGGATCCACATGTGTTTCTTTTCGACCTGCTCGTCCAGCACGTAGAGCAGCCAGGCGAGCCAGCCGGCGCCGCACTCGACGATGACGAACTTCAAGTCCGGGTGACGTTGCAGCACGCCGCCGCTGATCAGCAGCGAGACCGGATTCTGGCCGTCGGCCATCGACATGGCCATCAAGTTGAGGGCGCCGCCGACGCCGTCCTCCTCGCCCCAGTCTTCCGGATACTGGTCCTCGCTGTTGGTGAAGGCGTGGAACGACAGGATCAACCCGTTGGCCTCGATGGCCGACCAGAGGGGCTCGTACTCGGGTAGGTTATAGGGCCGCTCGGTCATGACGATCGGCATCTTGATGGTGCGGTAGCCCAGCTTGGCGGCGCGCTCGACCTCCTTGACCGCGGCGCCGATATCGCTGGCCGGCACGATGGCGACCGGCGCGAAGCGGTCGCGGCGCTGGCCGAACAGCTCGCTGGCCCAATCGTTGTAGGCCCGCGCCACGGCCATCTGGTAGCCGGGATCTTTCGAGTTGTAGAGGTGCAGGCCGACGTTGGGATAGATCACCTCGGCGATCACGCCGTCGCGCGCCTGATCGGCCAGGCGCCGCTCCAGGTCGCGCCCGCCGGTCGGATCGTTGCGGAATTCGCGATCCTGATCCTCCTCGGTGGCCCGGGTCTCGGCGACGTCGAGGCGTCGCGGCCGCTTGCCGTCGATCACCTTGTAGAGCGCGCCGTCGATCTCCTCGGTGCGCGGCGCCCGGTCGCGGTACTGGGCGGGCAGCCACTCGCTGTAGAGCTCGTCGGGCTCTTGGACGTGGGAATCCGCTGAGATGATGGGCTCGCTGATTGTCGTGTCGTTCATGGTCGCCTCGCTCCAGATCTATCCCTGGCCGAATTAGGAGCCCAAAGCGGCTTGCTGGGCAAGAGCGCTGTTGGTTACTGTGATCGGGAGCTTAGGAGGGGTCCCTATGCGGGTACTCGACCGCCAAGCGGTCTACGATGCAATCGATGACGATCAGGTGGCGGCCTTTCGCCGCGACGGCGCGGTGGTGCTGCGCGGCGTCTTCGCGGCGGATTGGCGCGACCTGATCGCCGCAGGCACCGAAAAGGTCCTGGCGCGGCCGACGCCCTACGGCCGGGTCCAGTCGAGGCCCGACGATCCGGGTTTCTTTTTCACCGACTACTACCTCTGGCGCCACTATGGCGAATTCGCGCGGCTCGCCCGCGAGGGCCCGGGCGGGGCGGTGGCGGCGCGCCTGACCGGCTCGGCCGCGGTTCACTTCTTCTTCGACGGCCTTTTCGTCAAGGAGCCGGGCACCGAACGCCGAACCGACTGGCACCAGGACCAGCCCTACTATCATGTCGATGGCGAGCAGCTCTGCGTCATCTGGATCCCGATCGACCCGGTGACGGCTGACAACGCGTTGCAGTTCGTCAAGGGGTCGCACCGGACCGGCGACTGGTACCGGCCTTTCCTTTTTGCCAGCGACCGTGAACTGGCCGGCGCCGACACGCGCTTTGCCCCGGTGCCCGACATCGAGGCCGACCGCGACCGCCATGAGATTCTCGCCTGGGACCTGGAGCCGGGCGACTGCGTGGCCTTCCATCCCCTGACCCTGCACGGCTCGGCGGGCAACAGCGAGAAGTCGCGGCGCCGCCGGGCGCTCTCGACCACCTGGCTCGGGGACGATGCGGTCTATGGCGAGCGGCCGGGCGAGGTCGAGCCCGAGATCGAGGGCCGACACGACCTGAAGCCCGGCGACCGCCTGACCGTGGAGAGCGTTTTCCCCCAGGCCTGGCCGCCGCGGAACTGACGGGAGTCTGAGCCCAGATGTACCGCTATTCCCGTCACGACCGGGTCGAGGATCTGCTGCGGGGGCGCCGCTTGAGCGGGCCCCTGAAGCTCTTGCGTTGGATCGCCTTCTTGCTGCTCTTCGCGGCCTTGGCTTTTCTCTTCGAGGGCGCCGTCTTCGCCTACCGGGCCGAGCAGGCGGTCGGCGTCGTGGTGGCCGAGAATGACGGGCTGTCTCGGACAGTGCGCTTCACCACGGCGGCGGGCGCGGCGGTCCTCCATCGCTCGCCCTTCCTTTCCAACGATTCTCACGAAGAGGGCGAAGAGGTGACGGTCTATTACCCCGCGGACGCCCCCCACGCGGCCCGTCTGCTGGTTTTCGAGCGCTTCTTCATGATCCCCCTGGTCCTCGGACTTGGGGGGCTGGCGGTCTTGGGCTTGGCCTGGCTGGCGGCGAAACTGCTCGAGGTGATGGGGGACAGGGCGGCGCGGCGCCGGCGGCAGACAAAGGGATCGAATTCGGCCTCGAGCAGTGGCCGTGGGTGAAGGCCCGCACAAAGGTCTGATCGCTCGCGCAAGAAGACTCAATCCATCCGACAGAGTGTCGGATGGGGCATCGTGGTTGGCATGAATCGCAAGATCACGATCGATGCCAGGACACCGGAGATAAGCCCATGACCGAGACCGATGCCGGCGATCCCCATGCCCGGGTTCGCCTGATACCCGAGCGGGTCAACGGCGAACCTCGGCTCCTTCATCGTGGCCGGTTTCTCGCCGCCACCATGATGATCGAAATCGGCGAGACGCCCTATTTCCTGACTGTCGAGCGGGGCCGGGTCGTCGCCCTGACCGAAGGCCCCGTCCTGATGCGGCCCTGGGCCTTTGCGATCCGGGCCGGCGCCGCGGCCTGGGCCGGCTTCTGGCAGGCGCTGCCGGCGCCGGGCTTTCACGACATCTTCGCCATGACCAAATCCGGCGCCGCCCGCATAGAGGGTGACTATTATCCCCTGATGGCCAACCTGCGCTACGTCAAGGAGCTCCTGGCGACGGCGCGGGCATCGGAGGGCGGGGCATGAGCGCCCCACCGAGGCCAGTCCTATTAGAGCCCATCGTCGGGCGCTATCTCACCTTGACCCTGGGCGGCCGGCCGAACCGTATCTACTTCGAGGAAGCCGGCCAGGGCATCCCGCTGATCTGTCTCCACACCGCCGGCGCCGACAGCCGCCAGTTTCGCCACCTGATGACCGACGAAGCCATCACCGGGCACTATCGCGTCATCGCCTTCGATATGCCCTGGCACGGCAAGTCGACGCCGCCGCCCGGCTGGCAGGACGAGGAGTACCTCTTGACCGGCACCGCCTATGCCGAGGCGGTCATGGCCTTTTGCGATGCCGTGGCTCCGGATGGGCCGGTGGTCATGGGCTGCTCCATGGGCGGGCGTCTGGTCCTGGAGTTGGCCGCCGCCCACGGTGAGCGTCTGCGCGCCGTGATCGGCCTGGAGGCGGCCGACAACCAGCAGCCTTGGTACGATACCGACTGGCTGAACCGGCCGGACATCCACGGCGGCGAGGTCTGCGCCGCGCTGATCTCCGGCCTGATCGCGCCGCAAAGCCCGGCCGAGCCGCGCTGGGAGACGCTCTGGAGCTACATGCAAAGCGGGCCCGGTGTGTTCCGCGGCGATCTGCATTTCTACCGCCGGGATTCCGACTACCGCGAGCGGGTCAAGGCGATCGATTGCGAGCGCTGCCCGGTCTATCTCCTGACCGGCGAGTACGATTTTTCCTGCACGCCGCAAGATACCCAGGCCACGGCGGCGCGTATTCCCGGCGCGCAAGCGGTCACGATGAATGCGCTCGGCCACTTTCCCATGTCGGAGAACCCGGCGCAGTTTCGTGGTTACATCCTGCCGGTCCTGGAGAAAATTCGCGAGGCTGGAGGCTAGGGTCTGGCGACAACAACTTTCCAGGGAGTGTCGTTCCGGAACCCGGTTCGGCCCAAATCTTCGATTTGGCGGTCGAAGCGAGGTATCCGGAATCTCGGGCCGACGCCTGATCTCAATTCCGCCCAGATCCCGGATCGCTGACTTTCCTTCCCAAATCGAAGATTCGGAGGAAAGCCGCGTCCGGGACGGCCGCCATTTGTCAACAGACCTTGACCAGCCGGTATGCTCGGACAGCATCGGACCGAGTTCTATCCCGGTCCGATGCCGCCTGCCGCGATCCGGTCAGTCCTGGGGCTGGTCGACCAGGCGGATGTATGGTTTCGGCGATTCCCAGCCGCCCGGGTACTTTGCCTTGGCCTCTTCGTCGGAAACCGCGGGGACGATGATCACCTTGTCGCCCTGTTGCCAGTTCACCGGGGTCGCGACCTTGTGCTTCGCGGTGAGCTGGCAGGAATCGATGACCCGCAGGACCTCGTCGAAATTGCGGCCGGTACTCATGGGATAGGAGATCATGAGCTTGATCGCCTTGTCCGGGCCGATCACGAAGACCGTGCGCACCGTGGCGTTGGTGGCCGCCGTGCGACCGGCGGCGCCGCCCTCGGTATCGGCCGGCAGCATGCCGTAGGCCTTGGCGACGGCCAGGTCCTCGTCGGCGATCATCGGGTAGTTCGGGCCCGTGCCTTGACTCTCCTTGATGTCGTTGGACCAGGCCTTGTGGTCCGCCACCGAGTCGATGGAAAGGCCGATAATCTTGCAGTTGCGCTTGTCGAACTCGGGCTTCAGCTTGGCCATATAGCCGAGTTCGGTGGTGCAGACCGGAGTGAAATCCTTGGGGTGCGAGAACATCACACACCAACTGTCGCCGATCCATTCGTGAAAGGAGATACTGCCTTCAGTGGTCTCCGCGATGAAATCCGGTGCCTTGTCACCAATCTTGAGCGTCATGGTTTGCCTCCAGCTTTTGCTTTGAATTGGTAAGGGAATGGCAGGTTAAGTAACCGCTGTTGGAGTTAAGTTACCCCAAGACAGCGGCCGCGCCAAAGGATGATCTGCTTATCATGGAGGTTGCTATCGGTCTGTGAGCGTGATCACAGATAGCGGTTTTTGAATTCATCGATAGCGGCTGTAGGCGGCGGAAAATCCAACCAGGGTGATGGCCTGATCGAAGAGGATCCGGTTGTCGCGGCCATGAATGACGACATGCACGCTGCGCCCCTTCTTGAAGGTCCTGACCAGGTGGCGCGATTTCTTGGATTCGAAGACGCAAAGCGCGGCCTCGCAGCGGTCGGCGACAACCGGTGCTTCTTCGTCGACCGTTACCGTCATGTCCAACAGGTCGAGGCCATCGGCCTGGGCAATCAGCGGCACCGGGCCGCTCGGCCCGCGGGCGAAGTAAAAGACGAACTCGCGATCGTCGGCCATGGCCCGCAGTTCGGTGGTGCAGATCTTGGCCTGGCTGCCTTCATCCAGATAGCAGTGGGGTTCCCAGGAATCGAAGGGTGTGGCCGACAGCCGGGCGATGGCGCTCAGGGCCAGCGGAACCGCCAGGAGCAGTGCCAGAAAGGCGGCCTTTTTGTGCCGCATAGTTGTCTTCCCCTCCCCGAGGTCGCCCCGAGACCTTTAGTCAGACACAAGCGACCACTTCGCGCCGGCCCGTCCCCAGACACATATTGGGCCGCCGAACACCGTAGAATACCCCGTCCGCGGCCAGCATATCCCATCGGGCCGGCGAGGTGAATAGCTCTGGTAGAGGTGGAAAAGGTTGCCCCGCCGCAAGGGGGGGCTGCGGCGGGGCGGTGGTGCTGACGCAAGGCTCTCAATGAGCAACGGGTAAAGATTAGGATCGAAATATTACTAATGTATCAAATCAAGTATTTGAGACAAATATTTGTATATAAATGATTTATCGAGATTTTTAGATAAATGTCTCGAACATTTACTTTGCTTTGTAGAGGTCCTCGGGCGGGACCGCGACCGGGAGGATTTCGGTGATCTTTCCGTCGGTTTCGATCCGACGGAAGAAACAAGACCGGCGCCCCGTGTGACAGGCCACACCGGTTTGCTCGACCTGCAGAACCAGACAGTCGCCGTCGCAATCGCAGCGCAGGGACATCAAGCGTTGGGTCTGGCCCGAGCGTTCGCCCTTGCGCCACAAGGCCTGGCGCGAGCGCGACCAGTAGCAGACCCGCCCGGTGGCCAGGGTCTCGGCCAGGGCCTCCCGGTTCATCCAGGCCATCATCAGGATCTCGCCACTGTCATGCTGCTGTGCGATGGCTGGGATCAGCCCCTGCTCGTTGAAGAGAAGGATCCGCTCGAGGCCGGCGGGCAGGGCAGGCGTGTCGGGCAGGGCAGGCGTGTCGGGCTGGGCCTGAGTGTCGGGCTGGGCCGGGTCTTTGCTCATGGGGGACTCCTTACGCGGATAACCGTTGCAAGCCCGCCTTCAAATCGTCGATCAGGTCGTTGGCATCCTCAAGCCCGACGTAGACCCGCAGGCTTGGGCCGTCGCTGGACCAGGTCGTCGCCGTACGAGCCTTCGCCGGAGCCGTGGGGACGCAAAGGCTCTCGTAACCACCCCAGCTGTAGCCCATGCCAAAGAGCCGCAGACCGTCCAGCATGCGGTCCAGGGCGGTCTCGGGAACCGGCTTCAAGATGACCCCGAAGAGCCCGGAAGCGCCGGCGAAATCCCGCTTCCAGAGGTCGTGCCCCGGGTCGTCGGGCAGACCGGGGTGCAGCACGCGCTCGACCTCGCGCTGGACGCTCAGCCACAGCGCCACTTGCAGCGCCGATTCCTGATGGCGCGCCAGCCTGACCGATAGGGTGCGCAGGCCGCGCAGGTTGAGGTAGACGTCGTCGGGGCCGACCGCATAGCCGTAGCGTTGAGTGCGGTCGCGCAGGGTGTGGTAGAGCGCCTCGGTCTTGGCGACGATCACCCCCAGCATGGCGTCGGAATGGCCGTTGAAGTACTTGGTCGCGGCGTGGATCACCACGTCGCAGCCCAGATCCAGGGGCCGGCAAAAGAGCGGGCTGGCCCAGGTGTTGTCGGCGACCACCAGGGCACCCGCATCGTGGGCCTGCTCGGCGATGGCCGGTAGATCCTGGACCTCGAAAGTGATGGAGCCGGGGGACTCGACGAAGACCAGTTTCGTATTGGGCCGCATGAGCGCCGCGATACCGGCCCCGATCAGGGGATCGTAGTACTCGACCTCGACCCCGAAATCGGTCAGCGGCCCGTCGCAAAAGGCGCGGTTGGGATTGTAGACCGAATCGCTCACCAGGACGTGGTCCCCGGCCTTCACCAGCCCCAGATAGGCGCCGGCGATGGCGGCCAGCCCGCTTGGCACGGCAATGCCGCCGAAACCGCCCTCGAGCGCCGCCACGGAGTCTTCGAAGGCAAAGGTGGTCGGGGTCCCGGCCCGGCCGTACTGGGTTTCGCCCTTGCGCAGGGGCTTGGGCCCGGCGCGCAGGGCGGCGGCGGTCGGGAAGAGAATCGTCGAGGCGTGATAGACTGGCGGATTGACCACCCCGTGATTGGCCGCCGGGTCGCGCCCCAATTGCGCCAATCGCGTGGCGTCCTTGTAACTGTCCGGGTGTTTGCCTTGGTCGGTCCTGCTGTCCGGGTCGCTCATGGGCTCGTTCTTTCTTCGGCTGGGTCGGTTTCGGCCGCTTTTCATAGACCTTCGCGGTCTTGGCCGACAGCCGTCATTGAGCCGGATTTGCGGTTGAGAGCAAGCCATAAGAGCTTGATGATCGCCCGGTCCGCAATGGGACCCTATGAAACAGACGGGGGCCGCTGATGTCAGCGACAGCAAAGAACTTCGACGAACAGGCAGTCCTGGTGGTCGGCGGCACCTCGGGGATCGGGTTGGCGGCGGCGGCGGCCTTGCTGGCGGCGGGAGCCGGGCGCCTTCGGGTGGTCGGGCGCGACCGCGGGCGGGCCGCGGCGGCGGTGGACTTGTTGCAGGCCGGCGGGGCAGGCGGCGACGTCGCGGCGCTGCTGGCCGATTGCGGCGATCCGCGGGCCGCCGAGCGCATGGCCGAAGACGCCGCTCGGGCCATGGGTGGTATCGACCTGCTGGTATGCTCGCCCGGCGGCAGCCATCTTCCCGAGTTGCTGTTCAAACAGCCCACCGCCCAGATCAACGCGGCGCTGCTGCAAGACCTGGCGCCGACGCTCAATGCCAATCGCGCCGTCCTGCCGGTCATGATGGCGCAGGGTGGCGGATGCCTGGTCAACGTCGCCTCGGACGCCGCCAAGGTCGCGACTCCCGGCGAGGCCGTGATTGGCGCTATCATGGCGGCCATCGTGCAGTTTACCCGCGGCATGGCGATCGAGGGCAAGCGCAACGGCATTCGCGCCAATGCCGTGACCCCCTCGCTGGTCGAGGGTACGCCCCTGACCGCCCGCTTGATGGAGGAGGGCCGCTTTTCGAAGAAACTGTTCGAAAAGGCCCGGCCCCTGGCGGGCCTGGGTCCGACCTACCCGGAGGATCTGGCCGCGCTCATCGTTTTCCTGGCCTCGCCCGCGGCGGCCAAGATCACCGGTCAGGCGATATCGGTGAACGGCGGCATCAGCGCTCTTTGATGAATCTCGGTCTCGGGAAGGCGACCCTACCGGCCGGCGTGGTTCCTCATTAGCCAGTATCCCGTTAGGCGTCGTTGTGAGTTTTCACAGGGTAAGGTAGATTGAGGGCCTCAAGTCTCGGGGGGAAAGCGCATGTCGAAGGTTTTGAGACGCACTTGCGAGTTGGGTCTCCTGGCCCTGATCGTCAGTCTTGGCCCCGATGTGGTGTCTTCCGCCTCGGCCCAAGAAACACCGCTCCTCGGGGACGATCTGAACGCCGGTCGCTGCGAGACCTCCGAACAATACGTTCTCGTCGTGCACGGCGGCACGGTCGGGCGTCCCAACAAACATCAAAGCGGCAGGGCCTTCATCGCGCGCCTGCTGGAAGAGGCCGGCCCAGCCCTGAAGGCCGGCGTGACCAGCGTGGATATGGTTCATGGGGCGGTGCGGGCCATGGAGGATTCCGGCCTGTTCAATGCGGGACAAGGATCGCGGGCCAACAGAGCTGGGGTGGTCGAGATGGACGCCGCGATCATGGATGGCAGGTCACAGAATGCCGGGTCGGTCGCGTCGGTGAAAAGGGTGAAGAATCCAATTACCGCGGCGCGTCTGGTTTTGCAGCGCTCGCCTCAGCTCGTGTTGGTTGGCCCAGATGCCGAGGCCTTTGTCGCCCGGGAACGTGGTGAGATTGTCGGGCCCGATTATTTTCGGCTGTCCGGCCTCAATTTCGATGACATCCCCCTGCCAGACAACATCGAGATTGTGAAGCCCGAGTCTGGCCTGCCCCAAGAGCTTGCCGGCTACTCCGGGATCTGGGGCGGCGTTCTGAATGGCGCGCTGACGGTGTTGCTCGCTGTTGAAGAGGTGACTCCCACCGGTGCCCGTGTGGTGTTCGGGCACGGCATCGATCCGGACCGCAACGTTCATGCCGGGCACGCCGCCCGCTATGACGCCGAACTGGTCAGGGGGAAACTGGAACTCTCGATTGGACCGCCCGCGCGTCGGGCGAATCAGCCTCCAGATCGAGCCGCAAGCTAGTTTGAAGGCAATCTACTATCCGAGGAATCAGGTGCGGGCGGCAATCGATCTCGTGCGGTTCGAGGAGGTTCCCAGACCTGAGAAGCACGGCACGGTCGGTGCGGTGGCGTTGGACCGCTGCGGCAATCTGGCGGCTGGCACCTCGACTGGCGGATTTGGATCGAAAGTGCCCGGGCGCGTCGGCGACTCTCCGATTATCGGCGCGGGGACCTACGCCGACAACAAAACGGCGGCGATCTCTGCGACGGGGCATGTCGAATCGTTCATGCGTTTTGTGATTGCCCACGATATCGCGGCGCAGATGGAGTACGGCGGGCTCTCTCTGGAGGGCGCCGCGCGCAGGTCGGTCCTCCTCAAGCTTGCAAAGGCCAATGCCCGTGGCGGCGTTATCGCTGTCGATGCCAAGGGCAATATTGCCACGGTTTTCAATTCTCAAGGAATGCTGCGCGGTGCGGTGACCAACCTGAAGCCGCCCATGGTCGATGTCTACTGAGGCGGGACGCTAGCCCTTTGCTGTTGCCTAGCAGATAATCGGGTAAACCCGACCGCAACTCTGGATAAGGTTAGAAGCACAAAGACCATTAGTTTTGAGGAGACGTCCCTTGCAGAATCTATTTAGACAGGTCTGGGTCTCGGTGTTCGTCCTTGCACTGACATTGGGGCTTGCTCCCGGCGGTACGTCTGCTGCCTTGGCCCAGGACCAATCATTGCTCGGCGACGATCTGCGCACCGGGCGCTGCAAGAAGCCCGGGCCCTACGTGCTGGCCGTGCATGGCGGCACGGCGCGGAAGCCCAACAGTTACGAGGGAAGCACCGCCTTTATGGCCCGGCTTCTCGAGGAAGCCGGTGCGGCGTTAGAGGCCGGGGCGGCCAGCGTCGACCTGGTCCACAACGCCGTCCGGGCGATGGAGGATTCCGGTCTTTTCAATGCCGGCCAGGGTGCGCGGGCCAATCAGGCCGGCGTGATCGAGATGGACGCCTCGATCATGGACGGCAAGCGGCAGAATGCGGGGGCGGTCGCCTCGGTCAAGACCGTCAAGAATCCGATCACCGCCGCCAAGCTGGTGATGCAGCGCACGCCTCAGGTGATGCTGGTCGGCCCGGACGCGGAGGCCTATGTCGCCAAGAACCGCGGCGCCATCGTCGAGCCGGGCTATTTCCGCCTATCGGGGCTCAACTTCGACGACGTGCCCTTCCCTGAAGATGTGACGATCACCGCGCCGGCGGCGGACCTGGCCGCCGAACTGACCGGCTTTTCGGGGATCTGGGGCGGTGTCTTCGGCGGTGCGATCACCGTGCTGGTTGCGGTCGAGGAGGTGACGGCGGACGGTGCCCGCGTGGTCTTCGGTCACGGGGTTGCGCAGGACTGGAACGTTCACGGCGGTCAGTCGGCCCGTTACGACGCGGAGCTGGCCAACGGTGCGCTGCGGCTAACTCTCCATCAGCCTCGGGAGGGCCAACTCGACCTTCGGCTCGGCGCGGACGGGGGCCTGGAGGCAACCTACAATGCCAAGGGCCTCGGCCGGATGACCACCAGCCTCACGCGCTTCGAGAGCGTCCCCCGGCCGGAGAAGCACGGCACGGTCGGTGCGGTGGCGCTCGACCGCTGCGGCAATCTGGCGGCGGGCACCTCGACCGGCGGATTTGGCTCGAAGGTCCCCGGACGGGTCGGTGATTCGCCCATTATCGGCGCCGGCACCTATGCCAACAACAAGACGGCGGCGATCTCCGCCACCGGGCATGGCGAATTCTTCATGCGTTTCGTGGCGGCCTACGACATTGCCGCCCAGATGGAGTATGGCGGACTTTCCCTCGAAGAAGCGGCCGACGCCACGATCAATGGCAAGCTGAAGGCGGCCAAGGGCTCCGGCGGGGTGATTGCCGTCGACGCGGCCGGTAACGTCACCGCCGCCTGCAACACCGATGGAATGGTCCGTGGGGTCGTGACCCACCAAGCGCCGCCCAAGGTCGAGGTCTATTAGGTCAGGAGACGGCCCCCGGCCAAGACAAAGGTTAATCTATTCTTGAGTTTGAATAGAATTGGCCGCGGCAGAGCTTGTGGGCAGCTCCTCGGATGCCGTTGACGCGGTTCCACCGGCGTGAGAAAATCCGGGTTCAAGTTAATTTACGGGACAAGGACGATGCGCAGCAGCTTGCTTCGAGCGGCAACTTTGGCGCCGGCGGTCATTGTCGGCGGGCTGGCGATGGGCTCCACCCCAGGGTGGGCCGCCGCGCCCCAGGTTCTGGCCGTAATCGCCACTGCGGAGCCGATGCAACTGCGCTGCGATCACCGGGACTGTTCCGCCGAATTCACTTCCTACTGCCTGCAGAAGGCCCGGCGATCGCCGGAAAAGGGCACACCCTACTTTTTGCACGATACGCAAAGCGTCAGCCTGGAGGGTATCACCGCCGATGGCCGCACCGTGCGGCTGCCGCTCGACGAACTCCAGATAGAATCCGAGCGATATCATGCGGCGGTCCGCATGCGTGTCCCGCGCGACTTCCTGGCAACCTATCAGATCGCGTCGCTGCAGATCTCTATCGCCGAGAAGGCGACGTTGATCCCTGAGCCGGTCGCCGGCGAGCGGTCGCCGATTTCCGAGGATGAGATCGCCATGGCCACGGGGCCGCTTCGCGACGTCGGGGCGGCGATCGTCGAGGCCGGCGACGAGCGGCTCGGCGCGGCCCGGACGACCTCGCTGGTGATCAATGCGCTGCCTCGAACCGGCCGCGCCGACGAGGCGACGCGCCAATCGGTATGGGCCGATGCCGCGCCGCGACCCGACGCACCGGGCTATGACCTGGCACAAAAAGGCTTCCAGCGCTGCCAGTCGATCACGATCGCCGGCATGATGTCGCTGCGGCAATGCCTGGGATCGCTGCACGACGCCTTTGTCAGCAAACTCAACAAGGAATACTGGAAAGCTGTCGATTTCGGCTCCTGACCGCAAAGCCCGGTATCGCGGCCATTTTGATGCTGTCGCGCTTGTGGGAATCGTTGCTTGCGACTGCCGAGGGCGTGCTGCTATGGGGGTAGGAACACCCCCTGGGCCAGGTCAGGGAGATCGCGCGAGGCCGCCATGAAATTTCTCTTTGTCGTCTACATTCTGATGAACGATGTCTGGGTCCGCGGCGACGATATCGAGGGCTGGGCATCCTATCCCTATGCGACCCAGGTTGAGTGCCTCGCGGCGGTCGAGCGGGCGGAGGCGATCCAGAAGGATCTGAAGGTCGGCAACCCCAATGCCTACGACAAACGCTTCGAGTGCGAAGCCTCACCAGCCACGGACGCCGAGGACGCCACCGGAGAGGCCGACGAGACGGCAGGCGATTAAGTCATTCGGGTGGGGAGCTTCCTATCCTTTCCCGGAATGACAATGTCCCGAGAAATGTCCAGGTTCAGGTTGATGGCAAATAAGCTGGTTGAGTTTATTGAACTCAGCGAGTAGTTTGCAGCGTGATGTAACAGGAAATACCCTATGAATGGTATTTTCAACGAAACAAATCCACTGGGAGGATATCGGAGATGAAGGTAGCAAGTGTCGTTACGTCGGTTGCTGTTGCAGCTGGCCTTGTTTTTGGCGCGTCCGTTGGGGCCTACGCCGAAAGCACTCTCGAAATCGTCAAGAAGCGCGGTCAACTGCGGTGCCAGATCGGCACGCCGTCGGCGGGCTTTTACAACATCGATTCCGATGGCGAGTGGTTCGGCAGCGATGTCGACGTCTGTCGCGCGATTGCCGCGGCTGTGCTGGGCGATGCCAATGCGATCGAGTTCCAATCGGTCAGCACCCAGAACCGTTTCACCGCGATGGCGAACGGCGAGTCGGACGTTCTGTCCCGGACCACCACCTGGACTCTGCTGCGCGACACGCAGTTGGGTCTCGATTTCACCGCCGTCAATTTCTATGACGGTCAGGGCTTCATGGTTCCCAAGGACAGCGGCATTTCCAGCGCGCTGGAGCTGAAGGGCGCCACGGTTTGCGTGCTGACCGGCACGACCACCGAGCTGAACCTCGCCGACTACAGCCGGGCCAACTCCCTGGACATGCAGGGCGTGACCTTCGAAGACAACAACGTCCGCAACGACACCTATCTGCAGGGCGGTTGCGATGCGATGACCAACGACAAGTCCGGCCTGGCCTCTTCGAAGGCTGAGTTCGCCGATCCGGGCGCCCACGTGATCCTACCCGAGACGATCTCGAAGGAGCCCCTGGGGCCGGTCGTTCGCCAGAACGACTCCCAGTGGATGGACATCGTCAAGTGGACCGTCTTCGCGCTGGTTGCGGCCGAAGAGCTCGGTATTGACAGCAGTAACGTCGAAGACCTCCGCGCCAACTCCACGAACGGTGAAGTTCGCCGTATGCTGGGCGTCGAGGGCAACCTGCACGAGGGCCTCGGCCTCGACAAAGACTGGGCCTACAACGCCATCAAGCAGGTCGGCAACTTCGGTGAGATCTACGAGCGGACCATGGGCGACGGCGCGACGGCGATCGGTATTTCCCGCGCTGGCTCCCCGAATGCCCTCTGGACCAACGGCGGCCTGATGTACGCACCGCCTTTCCGGTAAGAGTTTGATGCGAATGGCGCCCGGTCTCCTTATGGAACCGGGCGCCATAGTTCTCCGGTTTCACGCGGAGACCGAATCGAGCTTCGGGGATCAAAATGGCCACATCAGAAAATGTCACACCAGCGTCTGATTCAGGCGGTGGGCTGGCGATACTGTACGATGAACGCGTTCGGAACGTCTTTTACCAGTTGATCACCTTTGGCGTTGTCGCCTGGGCATCCTGGTACCTGGTCACCAACACCAGCGAGAACCTTGCCGCGCGCGGCATGAATTCCGGCTTCGGTTTCATCAACGCCACAGCCGGTTTCGACACCGATTTCAAACTCATATCCTACGAGGCAGGCGACACCTACGGTCGCATCTACATCGTCGGCATCCTCAACACCCTCTTCGTCTCCGTGATCTCGATCGTTTTCGCGACGACGCTTGGTTTCTTCATGGGTGTCATGCGCTTGTCGCCCAACTGGCTGATATCGCGCCTGTCGGCGGTTTACGTCGAAGTGCTGCGCAACACGCCCCTGCTGCTGCAGATCGTCTTTTGGTATCTCGGTGTGTTCGCGCTCCTGCCGCGACCCAACAAAAGCATGGAAGTCGCGCAGACGGTCTTTCTGAACAATCGCGGGCTCTATATGCCGACACCCCAGTTCGGCGAGCTCTTTTGGATTACCGCGGTGGCCATGGTCCTGGCCCTGGTCGGCGCCATCGGGGTCGCGCGTTGGGCCAAGCGCCGGCAAGCCCTGACCGGCCAGCAGTTTCCCACGCTCTGGGTCGTGCTCGGCATTCTCATCATTTTGCCGGGACTGGCTTACCTCTTGACGGGATCCCCGCTGACCTGGGACGTGCCGGCAAAGGAAGGCTTCAACTTCGTCGGCGGCTCGCGGCTGCCCCCGGCTTTCCTAGCGTTGCTCTTTTCGCTCGGTATCTATCACTCCTGCTACATGGCGGAGTCGGTCCGAGCCGGCATTCAGTCCGTCAACAAGGGACAGACCGAGGCTTCCTCTTCGCTAGGACTGACCCGCGGCAAGACGCTGCGGTTGGTGATTATTCCACAAGCCATGCGCGCCATCGTGCCGCCGATGATATCGCTGTGGATGAATGTCGTGAAGAACTCGTCGCTCGCGGTCGCGATCGGCTATCCCGACATTGTCTCGCTGTTCATGCAGACGTCGCTCAATCAGTCGGGCTACGCCATCGAAATCGTGGCCATGACCATGGCATTCTATATGTCCGTCAGCCTGACGATTTCCTTCCTGCTGAATATCTACAACCGAGCTGTTCAGCTCAAGGAGCGCTGAGATGGCGAGCACAGACATGCAAGACCCGAAGTCCAAGACGAGGGCGGCTCCCAAGTTGACTATCGGCGCGATTCAATGGCTGCGCGAGAACCTCTTTTCGTCGTGGGTCAACACCATACTCACCGTCCTGGCCGCCCTGATCATCTACAAGGTCACGGTCGCGCTGGTGGATTGGGCCTTTATTGGCGGTATCTGGGAGGCCGAGAACCGACGCGAGTGCCTGGACCGGAACCCGAACGGGGCCTGTTGGGCCGGGGTGATAATCTGGTTCAACAACATCATCTATGGCCGCTACACCTTCGAAGAACAGTGGCGTATCAATCTGTCCTTTGTCATTCTGGTGCTCTGGCTGGCGCCGCTCTGGATGCCGAATATCAAGGGTAAGATGATGCTCGCCGCCAGTGCGGTCTTCCTCTATCCCTTCCTCTCTGGCTATCTCTTCGCCGGCGGTGAGCGCAGCTTCTTCATGCACCTCATGGTCTCGGCGGCGGCCGCCTGCTTTATCTTCAACTGCCTGCACGTCGCGGTCTCCTTGGCCAGCGGTGGCCAGTCCCTTGCCGGCAAACTCTTCACCCTCGGGCCGCTGCAACAGCTGAAGGACAAGGGGCAACGCAACGCCCTGATCGTCCTGGCCATTGGGTCCGTGGCCGTGGCGTATCTTGCTCTGTTGAGCTGGCAGGTCGAGGTCGTGCCCTGGACCAAGTGGGGCGGGCTCTTCCTGACCCTGGTGATTTCCGGAATCGGTATCACCACCGCGCTGCCCGGTGGCATCGTCCTGGCTTTGGGGCGACGCTCGCAAATGCCGGTGATCCGGATTATCTCGATGACCTTTATCGAGCTCTTCCGTTCGGTCCCGCTGATCACGATCCTCTTCATGGCGACAACGATGTTTCCGTTGTTCCTGCCCGAGGGGGTGGTCTTCAACAAGCTGGCGCAGGTGATCGTGGCGGTCTGTCTGTTCAGTGCCTGCTACATGGCCGAGACGGTTCGTGGCGGTCTCCAGGCGATTCCCAAGGGCCAGTACGAGGCGGCCTATGCCATGGGGCTCAACTACTGGGGCATGATGGGGCTGATCGTGATGCCCCAGGCCCTGAAGTACATGATCCCCAACATCGTCGGCAGCTTCATCGGCCTGCTGAAGGACACCACCCTGGTTTCCATCATCGGCCTCTTCGATCTCTTGAACATGCTGAAGTCGGTCAGTCGTGACGTGCCCTGGCGCGGCCTCCACAAGGAGCCGCTGATGCTGGGCGCCGTTATCTTCTTCGTCATCTGCTACGCGATGTCGAGGTACAGCCGGCATCTGGAAAACAAACTCGACAGCAGCCACCGCTGATCGGACAGGGAGAAAAACACCATGGCATCCGTTGAAACTGCCAGAGACGCCGAATCGCTTGCCTCTGCGGCCGGCAGCGACGTCATCATTCACATGAACGGCGTGAACAAGTGGTTTGGCGACTTTCACGTCCTCAAGGACATCAATCTCTCGGTCCACTCGCAAGAGCGCATCGTGATCTGCGGGCCCTCGGGCTCCGGCAAGTCGACCTTGATCCGCTGCATCAACCGGCTGGAGGAACACCAGGAGGGCGATATCATCGTCGACGGCGTGACGATGGACAAGAACCTGAAGAACATCGACCGCATTCGCAGTGAAGTCGGCATGGTCTTTCAGTCCTTCAATCTCTTTCCTCACCTGACGGTGCTGCAGAACTGCACCCTGGCGCCGATCTGGGTGCGCAAGATGCCCAAGTCCGAGGCCGAAGAAATCGGCATGCAGTATCTCGAGCGCGTGCGCATTCCCGAGCAGGCCGACAAGTACCCGGGCCAGTTGTCCGGCGGTCAGCAGCAGCGCGTCGCCATCGCCCGCGCGCTCTGCATGAGCCCGCGCATCATGCTGTTCGACGAGCCGACCTCGGCGCTCGATCCGGAAATGATCTCGGAGGTGTTGGATACCATGGTCCAACTGGCCGAATCCGGCATGACCATGCTCTGCGTGACCCACGAGATGGGCTTCGCCAAGAAGATCGCCGACCGGGTCATCTTCATGGATGGCGGCGAGATCATCGAGCAGAACACGCCGCACGAGTTCTTCGAGAACCCGCAGTCGGATCGCACCAAGCTGTTCTTGAGCCAGATCCTGGCGCACTGACCATTTGAGAGTTGCGAAACACGGGCGCCGCTCCCTCTTGGGGGGCGGCGCCTTTTCAATTCCTGGACCTCTTTTACTCCTGGACCTCTCTTACTCCTGGGCCGCGTAGGCCCGGGCGATCTCCTCGCAGGTCGCATACCAGACACCCTCGAAACCGCGGGTGAAGGCGATGAATTCCCGCAGTGTCGCCAGACGCATGGGACGCCCGGTCACCTGCGGGTGCATGACCAGGGTGATGGCCGCGCCGCGAACGTAGAGCTCGCGGAACTCGTCCTGCCAGATCGACAGCACATGGTCCTTGGGAAAGAGCGGCCGCGGCCGGGCCAGGCTCGAAGCGCCGAAGGCCCAGTCGTCCAGGGTCGGCTGCTCCGGAATCTCGATCGGTCCCGGCCGGCCGTCGGCCAGGATGTGGCGGTAGGGGTGATCGTCGTCCTTGAAGCAACTGTTGTAGAGAAACCCGCGTTCGCTCAGCAGGCGCAGCGACAGCTCGGACGATACGCCGTCCGGCGGGCGATAGCCGAGCGGCCGGCGGCCGACGGTGCGCTCCAGGGCCTCGAGACCGCGGTCCAACTCGTCGCGCACCATCTCCGGGTCGCGCGGGTCCGGCGCGTCGTGGGTATAGCCGTGGTGACCGATTTCGTGGCCCGCGGCGGCGATGGCCTCGACCTTGTCCCGGTGATTGTCGGCGGTCCAGCCGGGCACGAAGAAGGTCGCCGTGATCTGCTCCGCCGCCAGCAGCTCCAAGATCCGCGGCACCCCGACCTTGGCGCCGTAGAGGCCCAGGGACAGGACCGCCGGCAGGTCCTTGTGACGGGGATCGTTGGCCAACCAAAGTGATTCGGCGTCGAAGTCGAAGCTCAGAGCCAGGGCGCAGCGCGCGCCGCCCGGCCAGGAAATCGGTCCGGTCATGGCATGATGATTCCGCTTCGACGTGGATCGATAAAGGTGACGTCTTTCTGGCCGACCGGATGAAAGCCCCAACGCTGGTAGAGGGCCAGGGCGCGCGGATGGTCCAGCGAGTTGGTGTTCACGGTCAGGGTGCGGGGCTCGTGGCTCCAGGCGATGTCGATGACCGAGCTGAGGAGGTAAGCGCCCAGTCCCTGTCCGACGAACTCGGGCAGCAATCCCATGAAATCGAGATTGATGTCGGGGGCAGGCCGGCGGTCCAGCTCGCCAAAACCGGCGGGCACGCCATCGATGTAGAGCACATAAATTTCGGTTTGCGGATCCTGGATAATGGCCCGCAGGGCCTCGTCCTCGAGGACCCGCCGCTCCCACCAGAGCCAGGGCCCGCCAACGGTGTCATAGAGGTAGCGATAGAAGGCGACATTGGGCTTTGTGGCGCGCATCAGGGCGACCTGATGCCCCCGCGGCAATGGGCTCCGGCCCCCCGCCGGGCGCTCTGTCATCTCGAGGAAGGTGATCGTCACGGGCAGGCGGCCGTCGTCGTTTCCTGGGACCGGGGGGCTTTGCCGCTCGGTCAGCCAGCGCTGCATGATCCAGCAGGAATTGCGGTGATACCCCAGGCAGGCGTAAAAATTCGTCGCCGCCAGATTGCTTTCACGCACCATGAGCTGGATTTTGGGAACCTTGCGCTTGGTGAGCCAGGCTTCGGCCTCCTGCATCAGGGCCCGTCCCAGACCCCGGCCGCGGTGACTATCGGCGACGGCCAGAAAGTAGACCCAGCCGCGATGGCCGTCCTGCCCGACCATGACCGAACCGACCAGGACGCCGCCGGCCTCGGCGATCAGCAGGGTCGCGTCCTGCGCCGAGAGGCAAAGGTCGATGTCGGCCTCGGGATCGTTCCAAGGGGTGGTGAGTTTGCAGGCCCGCCACAGCGCGATGAGCGGCGCCCGGTCGGCCTCGTCAAAGTCGCGCAGCCGCCAGTCCCGCGCCTTGGTTCGCCCCGGTTCATCCATCGCTGGCTGTTGCGCGGTCTTGCGGGCCCGCGGGTCCCGCGACCACCGGGTGGGGGCCGGGCAGTCCCCATTCGGACCAGGAGCCATCATAGACCGCGACATCGCGGTGGCCGAGCAGATGCAGCCCCAGGCTCAAGATCGCCGCGGTGACACCGGACCCGCAGGTCGTCACCACCGGCCGCCGGAGATCGAGTCCGCATGCCTCGAAGCGTTGGCGCAGGACCTCGCGCGGCAACAGTGTCTGGTCTTCGGGATCGATCAAGTTGCCATAGGCCAGATTGAGGCTGTCGGGGATGTGGCCGCTGCGCAGTCCTTCGCGCAGTTCCGGCTGGGTACCCTCGAAGCGGCCTTGGGCGCGGGCGTCGAGGACCTGTTCGCGGCCGGTTCTCAGATTGCTTTCGATCTGCTCTTTCTCGCGCAGCAGCAAGCTTTGGAGGCGGGCGGTGAAATGGCGCTCGCTCTTCGTCACCGCGCCGTCCTCGGTCGCCCGTCCCTCCGCCATCCACTTGGGCAGGCCGCCGTCCAGAACCGCCACGTCGTTGTGGCCGTAGTAACGGAACATCCACCAGGCGCGCGGCGCCGACCAGATCCCGCGCTGGTCGTAGATGACGAAACGCAGGCCGTCGCCGAGCCCGAGCTTGCGAACCTTCGAGGAGAATTTCTGCGGCGAAGGGACCATATGCGGCAGGTCGCTGTCGCTCTCGGCGATGTCGTCGATATCGAAAAAGACCGCGCCGGGGATGTGATGCTGCTCGAACTCGTGGCGGGGATCCAGGCCCTCGTTGGGCAGATAATAGCTGGCGTCGACCACGCGCAGATCCGGCGCCGCCAGATTATCGGCCAGCCATTGGGTCGAGACCAAGGGTGTGGTGGCAAAATCATCGCTCATGGTGTCATCGGATCCTTCCGTCGCGCGAACCTGTCAGGCCTCTGCAAAATGGATGTTGATGCGTCTGTTCTGGCGCCCCTTGTTCTCGATCTTGCCGACCCGGATCTTGCCGATCTCGCCGGTCCGTCGCACATGCGTGCCGCCGCAGGGCTGCAGGTCGACCCCGTCGATTTCGAGCAGGCGGACCGAGCCGCTGCCGGAAGGCGGCTTCACCGACATGGTTCGCACCAGATCGGGGCTGGCGGCCAGTTCCTGGTCGCTGATCCATCGCGACCCGACCGCGTGGTCCTCGTCGATCAGCCGGTTCAACTCCGCCTCGATGAAAGCCTTGTCGAGCTGGGTGTCGGGCAGATTGAAATCGAGGCGACTCTTGGCTTCGCCGACCTGACCGCCGGTCACATCGCCTTCGACCACGGCGCAAAGCAGATGCATGCAGGAGTGCATGCGCATCAGCCGATGGCGGCGCTCCCAATCGATTTCGGCGGTGACGCTTGTCCCAGCGGCAGGAAGGCTGGTTCCTTCGGCGGCAAGATGGACGACGTCCTCGTGATCCGCGCCCTTCCTGGCCATCAGGATGACAAGCTCGGACCCGTCGGCGAGCCGGAGACGCCCACTGTCGCCGGGCTGTCCGCCGCCTTCCGGGTAGAACACCGTGCGGTCCAGCCTTATCCCGTCCCCGTCGCTCGAGACCACCGTGGCCTGGCAGCTTTGCGCATAGGCGTCGTCGCGAAAAATCAATTCCATCTTTCCGCTCCTCAACTGGCCAGCCAGCGGGGCAGGGGCAAGCCCTTCTCGCGCAGGAAACTGGGATTGAAAGCCTTGCTTTGATAGCGCGACGCACTGTCGCAAAGAACCGTCACAATGGTGTGTCCCGGTCCCAGATCCTTGGCCAGGCGCAGGGCGCCGGCAACGTTCACGCCGCTGGACGGACCGAGGCTGAGCCCTTCTTCCTCCAACAGGGCGAACAGCACGGTCAGGGCCTCGTCGTCGGGAACCTGATAGGGATGGTCGATCTTCAGGTCCTTGATGTTGTCGGTTATGCGCCCCTGGCCGATGCCTTCGGTAATGGAACTGCCCTCCGCTTTCAGCTCTCCGTGCTTGTAGTAGTTGTAGAGCGCCGCGCCCATGGGATCGGCAAGACCGATGGCGACCTCCGGTTTGCGTTCGCGCAGAGCCTTGGCGACGCCGGCCAGGGTGCCGCCGGTCCCGACCGCGCAGATGAACCCGTCGAGCTTGCCATCGGTCTGGTCCCAGATTTCGGCCCCGGTTGTCCGATAGTGGCCCTCGCGATTGGCGATGTTGTCGAACTGGCGGGCCCAATAGGCGCCCTTGGGGTCGCTTTCGTTGAGCTCCTGCGCCAGGCGGTCGGCGACATGGACGTAGTTGTTCGGATCCCGGTAGGGCACGGCCGGGACTTCGCGCAACTCGGCACCACAGAGGCGCAGGGCATCCTTCTTTTCTTGGGTCTGGGTTTCGGGAATCACGATCACGCAGCGGTAGCCCCGGGCGCGCCCGACCAGCGCCAGGCCGATCCCGGTGTTGCCGGCGGTGCCCTCCACGATGATGCCGCCCGGCTGGATGAGACCCTTTTCCTCCGCGTCCTCGACAATCGCCTTGGCGGCGCGGTCCTTCACCGACCCTCCAGGATTGAGGAATTCCGCCTTGCCGTAGATTTCACAGCCGGTTTCCTCCGAGGCACGCTTGAGGCGGATCAGCGGCGTGTGACCAATCGTGTCGATGAATCCGGAACGGACGTCCATGCTGTGAAAGCTCCCGAGAGGTGAAGACCGCCGATGCCGCGGGTGAGGGCGGTACGGCAGAGCTTAACGGTCGAACCTGCGGGTCATCAAGACCCCTGGCAGGATTGCCGGACGGAGAAATCTTGCGGACGAGGTCTATTGCCTATAGTCCCCCCCAATCGCAATCGAAAGGAAATGGCCATGCCAAGCCGCCGTTTAGACTTTCCGGGCAGCCAAGGTGGCAGCCTGGCCGCGCGTCTCGAGTTGCCCTCACAAGGCGAGATCAAGGCCTACGCGCTCTTTGCCCACTGCTTTACCTGTACCAAGGATATCTTCGCCGCCAGCCGCATCGCGCAAACTCTTGCCGACAGCGGCGTGGCGGTGCTGCGTTTCGACTTCACGGGGCTGGGCCACTCCGAGGGCGAGTTCGCCAACAGCAACTTCTCCTCCAACGTCGCCGACCTGCTTTGCGCGGCCAGTTATCTGCGCGAGAACCATGAAGCACCGAGCCTACTGATCGGACACAGCTTGGGCGGGGCCGCGATACTAGCGGCGGCCGGCCAGGTGCCGGAGGCCAAGGCGGTCGCAACCATCGGCGCGCCCGCGGACCCGGGTCATGTGCAGCACCTCTTCCAGGCATCGAGCGCCGAGATCGAGGCGGCCGGCGAGGCCGAAGTCTCCATCGGCGGGCGCAACTTTCGCATTCAGCGCCAGTTTCTCGAGGATCTCGAAGTCCAACGCCTGTCAGACTCGATTGCCAGCTTGGGCAAGGCGCTCATTGTGTTTCACGCGCCGCGCGATGCCACCGTCGGGATCGAAAATGCCGGCCAGATCTTCGGCGCCGCCAAGCATCCGAAGTCCTTCGTTTCCCTAGACGATGCCGATCACCTGCTGAGCCGAAAGGCCGATGCGCGCTACGTGGCGACGGTTCTGGCCGCCTGGGCCAGTCGCTACATCGATGACGGCAAGCCGGCGAACAGGCCCGCGGCGCGCGGCGACGACGTGGTGGTCACGGAGAACGGCGACGGCAAGTTCGGCCAGAACGTGGTGGTCGGCGATCATGTGCTCCGCGCCGACGAACCGGCGTCCGTGGGCGGTCTCGATCTCGGCCCGACGCCCTATGGCTTTCTCCTGGCCGGGCTGGGGGCCTGCACGGCCATGACCCTGCGCCTTTACGCCGAACGCAAGAAGTTGCCACTGGAGCGGGTCAGCGTGCGGCTGAGCCACGACAAGATCCATGCCGCGGACTGTGAAAGCTGCGAGACCGAGACCGGCCGGGTCGACCGAATCGTACGTCACCTGTCCTTGACCGGATCGCTCGACGCGGCACAGCGCGCCAGACTGTTGGAGATCGCGGACAAATGCCCGGTGCATCGGACCCTGGAAAACGAGGTCCTTGTCGAGACCAAGCTGGAGGGCTGACCGTGCTTCGCCTGGCCTGCTAGCATTGCGGGTCTTCGCCCTATTCTTCGCGGAGTGATAGTGTGGCGCGGGCGCGCGAAGTCTGCTAGCGTTTGACCCACGTCAATGGCCTCGAAGAAGGCTGGACGAATTAGGAGGTGTCAGGGGGGACCCCAAAGAGGTCCTGTCGGGCCAAGCGCGCAAACAGGTTGCGGTGCCCCGATTCAGGTGCCGAATCTTGATTTGTCGCCAAAGCGCCCTTCCGGTCACCTCCGGTTCGGTTTCTTGTAATCCGCCGGCGGCGGGAGGGCGTTTTTAATGTTGGTTTTTCTTCTGCGGCGAACCGGGGCCATGGTCCTCACGATGATCGTCGTCTCGGTGCTTTTGTTTTTGCTGCTCGAGATCAATGTCGAGAATGTCGCGACCAAGGTTCTTGGTCCCTATTCCACGATCGATCAGCGCGAAATCTGGCTCGAAAAGAACGGCTACAACGACCCGTTGCCGCTGCGCTACGCCAAATGGCTGGGCGGCTTCGTGACCGGAGACATGGGCAAGTCAGTTCGCTTCAAGACCGACGTAGCCGACGTTCTTTGGCCCCGGCTGTGGAACACGGCGGTCCTCGGGATTGTTGTTCTCGCGATCGTCACGGTCCTGGGACTGAGCCTTGGCGCCTTGGCGGGAATGAAGGAAGGCTCTATCACCGACCGGGTGGTCTCGACCCTCGCGATCATTACCACCTCGGTGCCCGAATTCGCCTCGGCACCGCTCATGGCGACGATCTTCGTGTTCTGGCTCGCGATTCTGCCGGGAACCAGCGGCATGGCCGAGGGCTTCGACGCGACACAGCTGGTGCTGCCTGTGCTGGTGCTGGTGCTCTACGACTTCGGCTATGTGGCGCGCATGACTCGGGCCTCGATGGCCGAGGTCATGACCACACACTACATTCGCACCGCGATTCTGAAGGGGTTGCCCTACAAGGCGGTGATTATGCGCCACGCCCTGCGCAACGCCCTGATCGCGCCCTTCACCGTGATCATGCTGCAGATCAACTGGCTGCTCTCGGGCGTTATCGTGGTCGAGTATTTCTTTGCCTATAAGGGCTTCGGGGCGCTCCTGCTGGAGGCGGCGTTGAACGACGATATTTTCCTCATCGAGGCCGGCTCCATGGTCGCGGTCTTCGTCACGGTGGTGACCCAAACCCTCTCGGACGTGGGCTATACCTATTTGAACCCGCGCATTCGGTTCAGTTGAAGGAAAGGAACCGATCATGGCGGAAATCACGGCAGATATCGAACGGCGCGAACTCTTCATCGTCACGGCCTTGAAGTCCACGCTTTTGCTGCGCGAGAGCGTGGTCGGCATGATCGGGGCCGGAATTCTCGTCTTCTGGATCCTGATTGCTGTCTTCGCGGATTTGCTGGCGCCTTTCAATCCCTTGGACACGTTACAGCCGCTGGCGGCCCCTGGGACCGAACTCGTGGTCCAGAGCGGGCATGCCTTCCTGGCGCGCGATCGGGGCCAGGATGCCTGCAGTCCGGTACTGGAAAACGGCGAGGAAACCGGCAGCTTTAGCTGCGGGACCTTCTGGCTCGGCGCGGATCTCCTGGGGCGCGATATTCTGTCGCGTATCATCCATGGATCCCGCCAGGTCCTCCTGATCGCACCCTTTGCCACGCTGTGCGCCTACCTGGTTGGAATTCCCATGGGGCTCGCGGCGGGCTACCGGCGCGGATGGGTCGATGCGGCCCTCAGCTTCACCGCCAATGTGATCTTGGCCTTCCCGGTTCTGGTCCTCTACATCATCATCATCTCTCAGTTCGGGGCGTCGATTTACAATATCATTGTCGCTGTCGTCTTTGCCTCGGGGCCAGGCATCATGCGTATCGTGCGCGGCCTGGCGCTCGATCTGAGGAACCGCGAGTACGTTTTCGCCGCCCAGACCAGGGGCGAGCGGGGCTGGTTCATCATGCTGATCGAGATTTTGCCCAACGCGCGGGGGCCCCTGATCGTCGATTTTTGCGTCCGCATCGGCTACGTGACGATTTCCATCGGCGTGCTCGGGTTTCTCGGCCTGGGGCTGCCGCCGCCGGACCCGGACTGGGGCGGCATGATCAACGAAAATCGCCAGATGGCGATGTTCTTTCCCCACATGACGGTGTTCCCCTGCCTGGCAATTTCCTCCTTGGTGCTCGGCTTCAACCTGCTGGCCGACGGCCTGCGCGAGATTTCCCTGCGGGACTGAGGAGTAGTGACCGTGACCCCATCGGACGATGCCTACGATGGTCCTGTGCTCGAGTGTCGGGATTTGTGCATTTCCTATTTTACCCGGGCCGGCGAGATCCCGGCGGTTGTCGACTTCAATCTGGTCCTGCATCAAGGCGATTCCGTCGGCCTGGTGGGGGAGTCGGGTTGCGGCAAGTCCACGGTGGCGATGGCCATCATGCAGTACCTGGGGAACAACGGTGACATTGTCGGCGGCCAGATCCTCTACAAGGGACGGGACCTGGCGACCTTCGAGCCGGAGGAACTGCGTCAGCTTCGTGGTGGCGATATTGCCATGGTCTACCAGGAGCCCATGGCCTCGCTGAACCCCAGTCTGACCTGCGGTCAGCAGCTGATGGAAGTGCCGCTGCACCACGAGAACGTCACCGAGGAAGAGGCCTACCAGCGGGCTATGGGCATGCTGGCCGACGTGAAACTGCCGGATCCCGAACGGGTCATGGCCTCTTACCCGCATCAGATTTCCGGTGGCCAGCAGCAGCGCGTGGTGATCGCCATGGCGCTCCTGTCGGGCCCCTCCCTGCTGCTGCTCGACGAGCCGACCACGGCCCTCGATGTCACGGTCGAGGCGGGTATCATCGAACTGATCGGCGAGATTGCCGGGCGCTTCAACACCTCGATGATCTACATCTCGCACAATCTGGGGCTCATTCTCGACACCTGCGACCGGGTCAACGTGATGTACTCCGGGGTTGTGGTGGAGAGCGGCCGGATCGGCGATGTCTTCGACCGCATGCGCCACCCCTACACCCGCGGTCTCTTTGGCTGCATACCCTTGCCAAGCGCGGACAAGTCCGCCCATCCCCTGGTGCCGATTCGCGGCCAGCTGCCGCTGCCCCACGAGCGGCCGCCGGGATGCTTCTTCGGGCCGCGTTGCGACTTCTTCGAAGCGGGCACCTGCGATGTCGGGAAGATCGAGATCGAGCCAGTTCCCGACGAGGACGGCCAGGAGGTGCGTTGCCGTCGCTGGAGCGAGATCGATTGGGCGAGCCATCGGCCCGAGGGTGCCACCAGCGGAAGCGGCGAAGTCGGCGAGCAGGTGCTCGCCGTGGACGCCATGAAGAAGTATTACGAACTGACCGACAACTCGGTCCTGGGCATGATTCGCGGCAAGCGAACACGCCACGTCAAAGCCAATGAACGGGTTAGTTTCAACGCGAACTCCTGCCAAACCGTCGCCCTGGTCGGCGAGTCCGGTTGCGGCAAGTCGACCTTTGCCAAGGTCATGATGGGCCTGGAAACGGCAACCGAAGGGAGTATCGATTTCAATGGCGAGGACATCTCGCGCTTTCCAGTCGAAAAGCGCCCGCCCGAGCTGATCGGCTCGATGCAGATGATCTTCCAGAATCCCTTCGACACCCTGAACCCCAGCCACAGTGTCGGCGCGCAATTGGCGCGGGTGATCCGCAAGTTCGGGGTCGAGCAGGACCGTCAGCGGGTCGAAGACCGGGTCCTGCAGCTATTGGACCTCGTGAAGCTGCCGCGCGACTTCGCAAGGCGTCGGCCGCGGCAGCTCTCCGGCGGCCAAAAACAGCGGGTCGGTATCGCCCGCGCCTTCGCCGGCAACCCCAGTCTGGTGGTGGCCGACGAGCCGGTCTCGGCACTCGATGTGTCGGTTCAGGCGGCGGTCACCAGCCTGCTTATGGACATTCAACGGACCTACCGAACAACTCTCCTCTTCATCAGCCACGATTTGTCTCTGGTGCGCTATCTGGCCGACCGGGTGGTGGTGATGTACCTCGGCCACATTGTCGAACAGGGCACCACCGACGAAGTATTCTCGCCGCCCTATCATCCCTATACCGAGGCCTTGCTGTCGGCGGTGCCGATTGCCGATACGGCGATCCAGAAAAAGCGCATCATTTTGGAGGGCAATCTGCCGTCGGCCTTGAATCCGCCGCGCGGCTGCCCCTTTAACACCCGTTGCCAGCGCAAGATCGGCGCCATCTGCGAAACCGAGGTGCCGGTCAACCTCGAAGCCGCTCCCGGGCATGAGATCGCCTGCCACATTTCGTTGGAGGACTTGAAGAAGACCGAACCGGTCATCGTGCAGAAGCGCCCGGCGGCGGAGTAGCGGCCAGCCTGGCCTGATGCGACGCAACGTCCCGATTTTCTTGTGGGGTGTTTGGCTGCGGTAGGTTCTCGGAGCGCCGCGGAAAAAATGCGCGCCTACCTGGCGCTTGAGCGCCTACCTGGCAAGTCCCCGCACTATAGGCGCGGGTCATTAGCGCCTTATGAAGGGGCTTGGTTAATGCCCCGTGAATCCAGGGAAATCTAGGACGGGAGAGGGGCGGTGAGCCGCCTCAGGCGACGGCTTCGATGACCAGGTCGCTGACCGGAGCGTTGGGGATCTTGAGGGCCATAAGCTGCCATTCCGCATCGCGTTTTCTCGCCCAACGGCAAAACTCCTGCTTGGCCAGGCGAACGATCTCCGCTTCGCTTTCATCGCCCTGGACCGTGAGCTGTTGATGCAGTTCGAGATTCAGGTTCTGGCCGTCGTCGGCGAAGTTGAGCTTCACATTCAGTTTAGGCATGGCCAGGCTCCGAATCGGCGAAAGGTCGAGGTGCATCGACCGCAATCTGGCGTCCAATTCCTTAGCGAAAAGTTAACGAAGGTCCCCGCCAGCCAAATTGGCGCCCAAAATTGTCTCGGCCCGCCGCACCGTTGAGGCCGAAGGGTCACGATTTATTATGGCTTTCGCCCCTAAACTTCCGTGCAGGAAAAGCCTGGTTGAGGGAGAAGGGGATGGCCCCGTTGATGGCTCTGGTGCGTGGCGAGGTTTCGCTGCGTCGCGCGGTCTGGATCTATGGCGTGGCAGGTAGCTTGGTTCTCGCGCTGCCGGTCAACATCGCGACCAGCCTGGGTGGGACCGGTCACGATAAGGTCATGGCGATTTACTGCCTGGTCTTCCTGACCTACGTCGTCTTCGCCATGATCGGGATCTGGCGCTCAGCCACACGCTACAGCGGCTTCGTCTTCTGGCCCTGGATCAGCAAGTTTTCCGTCGCCGTCGTCGCCGCGGGCGCGATTGCCGGCTTTTTGCAGGGCTTCAGCGGTGGCGGCCTGGGGTGATGTGGCCGCTCGACCCGGTCCGGTAGGGACGGTCGCTCAATAGGCCTTGTCGTCGTGGAGCACGACCAGGAAGGTCCGCAAGATGATCCATAGATCGAACCCGACCGACCAATTGTCGATGTAGTAGAGGTCGTGTTCGACCCGCTGTTCGATCTTTTCCTCGGTATCGGTCTCGCCACGCCAGCCGTTGACCTGGGCCCAACCGGTAATTCCCGGCCTGACACGATGGCGCGCGGCATAGCCCTCGACGATCTGCTCGAAAAGCCGTCCCTGCGCCTTGGTCGCGACTGCATGGGGTCGGGGGCCGACCAGGGACATCGACCCGCCCATCACGTTGAAAAGCTGGGGCAGTTCGTCGAGGCTGAAGCGTCGGATCAAGCGGCCCACCCCTGTCACCCTCGGGTCGTCGCGGACCGTTTGCTCAAGGCAATCGGGATCGGCATCCGCCTCGTACATGGAGCGGAACTTCCAGACCTCGATCAGCTGATTGTTGAAGCCGTAGCGCGGCTGTTTGAAGAACACCGAGCCGCGGGATTCCAGCTTGATGGCGACCGCGACCGCCAGCATGACCGGACTGATGAGGACCAGGATAAGACTGGCCAGGAGGCGGTCCTCCAGTGCCTTTGCCAGGTGGCTCCAACCGGAGATCGGGCGATCGAAGAGGCGCAGCATGGGAAGGTTGGCGACGGCCGTGAAGCTGCGTCCGGTGAACTGAAACCCTATCAGGTCCGGGGCCAGTCGGATCGCGACGGGAGTCACGGCGAGCAGCTTGATCACGGTCTGCAGGCGTTCCTCGTCGTTCCAGGACAGGGCGAGAAAGACCTGGTCGACCTTTTCGGCGCGAATCATCTCGATCAAGTCCTCCAAGCTGCCCAGTCTGGGGCAGCCGGCGCTGTCATCGGATGGGGTGCTGACACGGTTGGGCTCGTCGACATAGCCGAGGACCTTGGCCAGGGGATCCTTGGCATCGGCAAGGTGGCGGGCGAGCCGCCGCGCGGCCTCGCCGGACCCGACGATGACGCTGCGTTGGGCAAAGCGCCCGTCCTGCGCCCAGGCGCCGACCCAGCGGTTCAACAGGAGCCGGCTGAGGACCAGTAATCCGGGGGTCCCGAGAAACCAGGCGAAGGCCCAGACTCGGGAGAAGTGATCCGAGATCTTCAAGGCAAAGGCGGCGGCCAGAAGCAGGGCGAAGGTCAGGGCCCAGGCCGCCGCGATCCGATGGGACCGCCGGCCGAAGCTCAGGATGTGGCGGTCGTCATAGACATCGAGCTGCTGGGCCAGCAGCCCGAACAGCGTGATCACGATGAGGATGCCGGCGACGTAGTTTTCGCCGAGCACACCGTCACGCGGCGCCACATAGACGAAAAAGAGAGTGGCGCCGGCCAAGCCGATGAGGATCAGGTCAGTGAGGCGAACCACCAGCGCAACGGCGTTCAAGGAGAGCGGTTTTCCGAGGCTCTGCAGTGTCTTCGCCTTGAGATCTTGGGTGTCCACGGTCATGACTATGCCATATAATCGCAGCGATGGATGCCTTGAGCCGAGAGCTGCCTCAGCCGCGCTTTAGGTCTTTAAAGCAGAAATTTCGCGAAAGCCTTAACGAATCTGGGCTATCAAGGAAACCCCGGCATTTCCTTGGCAGGGGACCCCGTTGTCAGAACCTCGTCCTGATAATCTCATGAAACAAGCGGTGATCTTTGGCGGCAGTGGCTTCGTCGGCCATCATTTGGCGCGCCGTTTGGCGACCGCCGGCTGTCCCGACATCGTGATCGCGGATCTCCAACCGCCACGCGAGACCTTGCCAGGGCAACGATTCCAGCCCTGCGACGTCCGCGAGCCGATTGTTCTGCCTTCCATCGGGCCGGATGCCACGGTGTACAATCTGGCGGCGGTTCACCGGACGCCGGGACACCGCGACGACGAGTACTTCGCGACCAACGAACCCGGCGCCCGCCATGTCGTCCGATTCTGCGAGGAAACCGGCATCTCCCGGCTGGTCTTCACCAGTTCCATCGCCGTTTACGGCCCCGGCGAGGATGCCAAGATCGAGGCCAGCCCGTTGCGGCCGGTATCGGCCTATGGTCGCTCCAAGGTCGCGGCCGAAGCGCTGCACCGCGCCTGGGCCGAGGCGGACTCCGCCCGCAAGCTGGCGATCGCCCGTCCCGCCGTCATTTTCGGCTACGGCGAGGCGGGAAACTTCACCCGGTTGGCGCGGACCCTGAAGCGGGGGTTCTTTGCCTATCCGGGCCGGCGCGACACGGTGAAGGCCTGCGGTTATGTCGGAGAACTGGTCGCCTCTTTCGACTTCGCCCTGAGCCGGGCCGATCCGGTCTTTCTCTATAATTTTTGCTATCCCGAGCCCACGACCATCGCCGATATCTGCCTGGCCTTTAAGGCAGTGGCCGGTCTGCCCGGGCCGCGTGGCACCCTGCCGCTGCTGCCCATGCTTTGGGCCGCCGCCCTGTTCGAGGGACTGGCGCTCCTCGGCGCAAGAACTTCGATCAACCGGGCCCGGATCATGAAACTCGTCCAGTCCACCAACATCCGCCCAGGCACGCTGCTGGAAGCAGGCTACAGCTTCGAGACCGATCTGGCCGAAGGCTTGCGGCGCTGGAAAGCCGATGGGTTGGAAAGGGAGTTGGCGTGAGCATAGGTCAGGCTTGGCGCGGTGCCGCGGCGCTGAAGTCCGCGCCCAACCTCGTTTTCTTGGGCCTTTGCGCCTTGATCCTGGCGAGCTCGCTGGTGCACTATCCAACGATTCTCGCGTTCTTTGAGATGCTGCTGGTTCTTCTCTACCTACTGGTATTGCGACGGGGCCCAAAGGCCGCCTACCCAAACGAAGTCAATCCGGTCATCCTGGGGCTCTTCGGGCTCTGGTTCGTCAGTGTGACCCTGTCCTTTCTGACCTCTCCCTATGACGTCGCCAGCACCATGACAGGCGTCTTGCGCTACCAGCAGACAATGTTCCATGTGATTTTCTTCCTGGTCCTCAGGGAGCTGTTCTCGCGTTACCGCCTGCCCCTGGAGTGGATTTTCATCGCCATTGCCGGTGCCTGCTGCATCGTGGGGATCGCCATGGCGATCGCACTGATGAAACTGGATAGCTACGACGGCCAAACGGCGGCGCTCTGGTTCAACAACCCGCCTTTTCACGGCCATATACGCCACACCGGCTATCAGGTCGCGGCAGGGATCAGTGCGCTTTTGGTCTTTTTCGTCGCGCGCAGCGGGACTCCGGTCAGCCTCTGGACACTGTCGGTCATGTTGTTGGGGCTCTGCACCTTCCTCATCTGGATGGGGGGACGCGGCTCGCTGCTCAGCGTTCTGGTCGCTTCTGGCCTGCTCTCCATGACCTTGAGGACCATGGGGCAACCGAGCCATCGCCTGTGGCTGGCCCTCGGATTATCTATGGTCTTGGGTACGGTTATGGCCCAATGGCTCGTCGTGTTCCCCTGGAACGGGCTTTTCGATCTTGTCGAGCGCACGGCCTCCGCCGTGGCCGAGGGCGCCGACGAAGTGGCGTCGGGACGCATCGCGCTGTGGCTCAGCGCCTGGACCTCCGTGAAGGGGCACCTCTGGTTCGGGCTCGGGCCGCAGGCCTATGTCTTCATGCCGAACCATATATTCGGCATCCAGCCGCATTCGATGGTGATGCAGTTTCTAGTCGAATGGGGCCTGTTGGGCGGTCTGTTGTTCTCCGCCCTGCTGGCTTACGGTTTCTATCGGGGTTTCATGCTGCACATCGTCCGCGCCGGGCGGGATCAGGTGGATTTAGCGGCGCTCGCCGCAGGAACGGTGATCGTGGCCCTCACCTTTCATGGCCTCTTCGATGGGACCTACTATCACCCGCAGCCCTCGCTCTACCTGGCGACCGCCTTTGCGGTCTGGACGTCGCCGAAGCGGGCTGCGGATGGGGTGGGGGAGTGATGGGGTGCCGGGTTCTAGCGCGCCGCTGTTCTCCAGTAGTGTCGATTTAGACTGAAGCGGCGAGCCCAGGTTCGTGGCATCAGGTGGTAACGTCGGCCCAGATGGTAGCCGAGGGCCTTCAGGGCTGTTCGGAGCACGGCCGAGGGAATATCCAGCGGCGCTTCGCGGAGAAGATAGCGTAGCTCTGACAGCACAAATCTTCTCCCTTCTCCGCCGACGCCGCCAAATGTCTCGATCAGCCAGGTGGCGTTCTTGTGAAAGGCACCGATATCGAAGGCACGGCGGAAGTCCAGGAGGATCGCATAGTTGTGCGTGTGGTGGACCAGGGCCGCGGGCTCGTAGAGCTTGGCCCATCCGGCTCTTAGGAGCATGGCGCTCACCAGGGCATCTTCACCAAAGAGCGTGTTGCGGGGAAAGCCGCCGACCTGGGCCAGAGCCTGAGGGCGATAGGCGGCAAAGGAGTTCGAGCAGAAGAAGGTTTTGAAACCGAGGTGCGCGCGGTCCTCGAAGGTCGCGCGGTGCCCCTCGGGCGGATAGTTGGCGAGACGCGCATGGGTGGCAATTGGCGTGGCATCCGGGTGAGGGATCTGCCGGCCAAAGGCGACGCCAACCTTTGGGTCGTCAAAGGCCGCGACAAGGCGCGCAATACTGTCGCTGTCCGCCGGCACCGCGTCTTGAGTCAGAAAGACGAGCACATCCAGATCTGCGAGCCGATCCACCGCTTGCTGGCGCGTCCCGCCGTGATCGAAGTCGGATCGCTCGATCGTGACGACTTCCGCGCCGGCCGCGGCGAATTGCGCCGCGGTATCGTCTTCGGACTGCGAATCCATGACGAGAAAGCGATCGGGCCGCAGACTCTGTCGCGCCAGAGCGGGCAGCAGCTTCGCAAGATGCGGTCCAGCATTGAGTGTCGGGATCACGAGGCCGACGAGTTTGCGAGTTCCAGTGATCATGGCCGCTAGCTGTGTCTCTCAAAAGAGGCTGACGAGTGTCCTTTATAGGCATCAGCGTTGACCAAATCATAAATCAATTGGTAGGACACTGCCCTTAGGAGCATGGTCTTGCGTTCGTTCGAGGATCATGCGGTCAGGAATGAAGCTTTGCAGATCACACCATTGGCCATACCGGGGGTTTTGCTGCTGAAACCGCCCCGTTTTGGCGATGATCGGGGGTATTTCTCGGAAACGTTCCATCTCGAGAGGTTCGCCGAGGCGGGAATCGCCGATCGCTTCGTCCAGGACAACGAATCGCTGTCCCGCCCGATTGGGACCGTCCGCGGCCTGCATTTCCAGATTCCACCCTTCGCGCAGGCTAAACTGGTTCGCGTGGTACAGGGGGCGGTCTTTGACGTGGCGGTCGATATCCGCCGGGGATCGCCAACCTTTGGCCAGCATGTCACGGCGGAACTGACAGCCGAAGAGGGCCATCAGCTGTTCATTCCCACCGGTTTCGCGCATGGATTTTGCACCCTGATCGAAAACACGACTATCAGTTACAAGGTTTCAGCCTACTATTCTCGCGATCATGACCAGGGCCTGGCTTGGGACGACCCGGATCTGGGCGTTGGTTGGCCGGTCACGGCCGAAAAGGCGCTGTTGTCCGAAAAAGACCGCGTGCAACCAAGGTTAAGGGATTTCTTATCGCCCTTTGGCTACAACAACGGATCTTGACCTCGACCTCCGTTGTTCCGGAAATCGGGACGGCAACACTCAGATCAATTGACGCGGGAGATTGACCGTGCATGTCCTCATCACCGGCGGTTCGGGGTTCATCGGATCGGCCTTGATCCGCTACCTCCTCGGCACGACCGATGCCACAGTCGCGAACGTCGATGCCCTGACCTACGCCGCCGCGCCGGGTGCCCTGGCGGCGGTGGAAGGCGATCCGCGCTATCGCTTTCACAAGGTCGATATCTGTGACAGCCCCGCCTTGGCCACCGTCATCGCCGCGGAATCGCCGGACCTGATCATGCATCTGGCGGCGGAATCCCACGTCGACCGGTCGATCGACAGTCCGGCCGCTTTCATGCAGACCAACATCATGGGCAGCTACAGCCTCCTGGAATGCGCGCTTGGCTACTGGCAGGGCCTGGAAGGCGAGCGCAAGAACCGCTTTCGCCTGCACCACATCTCGACCGACGAGGTCTACGGCAGCCTGGGCGATGACGGCCTCTTCACCGAGACCACGCCCTATCAGCCAAGCTCGCCCTATTCCGCCAGCAAGGCGGCGTCCGATCATCTGGTTCGCGCCTGGTATCATACCTTTGGCCTGCCGACCGTCGTCAGCAACTGTTCGAACAACTACGGACCCTTTCAGTTCCCGGAGAAACTGATCCCTTTGATGGTGATCAACGGCCTGACGGGAAAGCCGCTTCCGGTCTACGGCAAGGGCGTCAATGTGCGCGACTGGCTCTATGTGGAAGACCATGCCGCTGCGCTCTGGACCATCGCCAGCAGAGGACGCATCGGCGAAACCTACAATGTCGGCGGCAATTGCGAGCGGCGCAATATCGAGGTCGTCGAGACGATTTGCGATACCCTGGACCGGCTCGTACCGACAGAGAAGGGCGACAGCCGGCGCGGCCTTATCCGCAACGTCGAGGACCGGCCCGGCCACGATCACCGCTATGCGATCGACTTCAGCAAGTTGCATGGAGAACTGGGATGGGCCCCCCGGGAGACCTTTGAAAGCGGGCTCTCGAAGACCGTGCAATGGTATATCGACAATCGGGCCTGGTGGGAGGCGATCCTCGAGAGCCGGTATGACGGCGGGCGCCTTGGCCGGGGTGGCGCGCAGCCGGCGCTGGCTGCGGCGCGGTGAGGCCGCCGGGATCGAAAGGGCCGATGCTCCTGATCCTGGGCGGCAGCGGGCAAATCGGCGCGGCCTGTCTGGCCGCCGCCGCGGACGACGACTGCTCCACAGCGTCGCCGGCGCGCTCCAGCCTCGATATCTGCGATGCCGCGGCGGTCGCGGCCGCGATTGCCGATCTTCAGCCGGCGGTGGTGATCAACACCGCCGCCTATACCGCCGTCGACAAGGCGGAAAGCGAACCGGACCTGGCCTTTGCGATCAACCAAGCGGCGGCCGGGACCATCGCCGTGGCCTGTGCCGCGGCCGCCCGGCCCCTGATCCATCTGTCCACCGACTACGTGTTCGATGGCCGCAAACAGGGTGCCTATCGGCCAGACGACCCCGTCGGGCCCTTGAGTGTCTATGGCCGGAGCAAGGCCCTTGGCGAAGAGGCGGTCCGCGCCGCCGGTCCAGCCCATGTCATCTTGCGAACCTCGTGGGTCTTCAGCGCCATACGGCAGAATTTCGTGAAGACGATGCTGCGGCTCGGCCGGTCCGGCGGGCCCCTGCGGATTGTCGATGACCAGCGGGGCTGTCCCAGCGGCGCGGCGCTGTTGGGCCGGGATATCGTGGCCATCGCGCGGCAGCTGGCAGAAAGCCCGGGCGAGGCGAATTCGGTTGAAGGACTCTGGGGAACCTATCACCTTTGCGGCGAGGAGGCCGTCAGCTGGTATGGATTCGCCGGTGAGATCTTTCGCATGACCGAGGCACTGACCGGACGGCCTGGCCCAGTGCTGGCGCCGATCGCGAGCGCCGACTATCCAACCGCGGCGGCGCGGCCGGCCAACTCGGTCCTCGACTGCGGCGAAACCCAGCGGCGTTTTGGGCTCGCGCCGATGGATTGGCGGCGGGACCTCGATGCCGTTGTGCGAGAGTTGGTCCGCGCCGAGGAGGGACTTCCGGCATGAAGGGATTGATTCTCGCTGGCGGTTCGGGGACGCGGCTTTACCCCTCGACCCAGACGATCAGCAAGCAGCTGCTGCCGATCTACGACAAGCCGATGATCTACTATCCGCTCTCCGTCCTGATGATGGCGGGTATCCGCGATATCCTGATCATTACCACGCCCCATGACGAGGCCCTGTTTCAAGGCCTGCTGAACGACGGCGAACAGTGGGGCATCCGGCTCAGCTACGCGGTCCAGCCCAATCCAGGGGGGCTGGCCCAGGCCTTCCTGATCGGCGAGGAATTCATCGGCCAGGATCACTGCTGCCTGATCCTCGGCGACAACATCTTCTATGGCCAGGGCTTCCAGGGCATGCTGATCCAGGCCGCCGGGCTGCACAAGGGGGCCATCGTCTTTGCCTATCAGGTCGCCGACCCGGAGCGATTCGGGGTGGTCGAGATGGACGCCCGGGGCCGCGCCATCAGCCTGGAGGAAAAGCCGGCCGCGCCGAAGTCGAACCTGGCCGTGACCGGGCTGTACTTCTACGACGGCCAGGTGGTCGAGCTGGCCAAGTCCATGAAACCCTCGGCGCGCGGCGAACTGGAGATCACCGACCTCAACCGCCTCTACCTGGAGCAGGGCGACCTGATGGTCCAGCACCTGGGCCGCGGCCACGCCTGGCTCGACACCGGGACCCACGATTCGATGCTCGAGGCCTCGCAATTCGTCCAGACCATCGAGCGCCGCCAGGGCCTGAAGATCGCCTGCATCGAGGAAATCGCCTTCCGCAAGGGTTTCGTCGACAAGGCCCAGATGCTGGCCCTGGCCGAGCCGCTGATGAAGAGCGATTACGGGCGTTACCTGGTGCGGGTGGCGGAGGAGGGCAAGAGTTCCTGAACGTCTGGCCGGCCATGAGTTCCAGGCGACGAATGGTAATTGTTAACCTTGAGTTTCTAGGGTTCCGGTCATCGGATAATATTGGATCTCTGCTGGAAGGAGCCAGTCCGCATGCCGCTGCTCGCCCTTGACGATGTGATCGACCCGATCCATGACCCGGCCAGTCTGTGTGACGCCTTTGCCACGGCGCGGCCCTTCCCGCACCTGGTGATGGACGGTTTCTTGCGCGCGGAGGTCGCGGCCACGCTTGCCGCTGATTTTCCCGATCAAAAAGCCGAATTCTGGTACCGCTACTCCAACCCGATCGAAGAAAAACTGGCCTGTAACAGGTTCGAACACATGCCGCGGTCGATCGCCGATGTGCTGCGCTGCCTGAACGGTCAGGAGGCCCTATCCAGGCTATCCGCGCTCACGGGCGTGAAGGCGCTTCAGTCCGACCCAAGCTTGCATGGCGGCGGAATGCATTGCATCCGGCGCGGAGGCAAGCTGGACGTTCACGTGGATTACAGCATCCACCCCACACTCCGGCTCGAGCGGCGGCTGAATCTCATCGTTTACCTGAACAAGGGTTGGCGACAGGACTATGGCGGGGCTCTCGAACTGTGGGACGAAACCATGTCCCGTTGCGAGGCCCGGGTGGCGCCCGCGTTCAATCGCGCCGTGCTTTTCGAGACCGGCGACAAATCCTATCACGGTCATCCGGACCCGATCACCTGTCCCGACAGTGCCGCGAGAAAGTCGATCGCTCTTTACTATCTGACCGCGCCAAGGCCAGAGGCGACAGAGCGCTACCGGGCCAGATTCGTGGCGCGCCCGCAAGATGACAAAAGCCCGGAGATGGAGGCATTTCGGGCCAAGAGATCTGGGCTGGAGACGGGACCGGCGCTTTACCGGTCCGATTGATCCGACGGGACGCCAGGCGTTTTGGCACATGGGTTAAAGACTTCGCCGTCCCGTGCGGCCGGGCAAGCTCATATTCCGATGAGGGGCCTGTCGGTGAGGATGCGCAGTGGAGAAGCGAAGTGAAGATTGATCGTTTGCTGCGATTGCTGATCCCGTCGGCGGCGCACCTGAGCTACAATCCGTTTTTCAAGTTTGTCGGCAACAGCTTGGCTGGCCTGCTCTCTCTTCCGTTTCCCGAATTCCGGGCTCTGCCGCCCAATCACCTCCGCGTTCGGGTGGGCGTCGGAAACAAGGCGGTCAACAACCAAGCCTATCACCTGGCGGTTGGCCGGGACTATTGGTTCAACTGGCTGTCCAAGGGCTTTTGCGATGACCGGTCGGATATCGTCGAAATCGGATGCGGATGCGGCCGGATCGCCCATCATCTGCGCGGCGATTGGTTCGAGGGCAGTTACCTTGGCGTGGACATCGACAGCGAGCAGATAGACTACTGTCGGCGGTCCTTTCCAGCGGACCGCTTTGCCTTTGCTCTATCGCCGCACCGAAGCGCGACATACAAGGCCGGCGACGATGACGGATTCGACCGGGTCGACGTCGGCAGTCTGCTCGGCGAGGAGAACAGCAAGGATTTCGTTTTTTCGACATCCTTGCTTACCCATCTGTTAGAACGGGAGATTGCCGACTACCTCACGGCCTGCCACCGGGTCTTGCGATGCGAAGGTCGACTTTTCATGACATTTTTCTGCCTCGACTACATCCAACGCGGCGGCCGCTGGACCTTCAATCATAAGATCGGCAGAGCCCATTGCGAGTCATTCAAGTATCCCGAAGCCGCCGTCGCCTATGACGAGGCCACGATGATCGACATGGCAACCAGCCACGGGTTCACCGACGTCACGGTGTTGCCTCGCTCGGGGCAAAGCGTGCTGACCGCACGGAAAGGCAGCGACGGTACGACATGAAGAGCGATCAAGCGGTCGACGGAGACCGCGTCGATATCCTTCTGGCGACCTACAACGGCGAACGGTTCCTCGCCGAGCAGCTCGACTCGATCATCGCCCAGACCCATCAGAACTGGCGGATTCTGGCGCGCGACGATGGGTCGTCCGATGGGACGGTCGCGATGCTTAGGGCTTACCGGGGTAGGTTGGGCCTAATCCTCAATTGCGTGAATTGTGTATTCTTGTCTGGTTATGGTGCTAGGGAAGTGGCGTCTTCAGTTGTGCCACGCGCTGGTAAGCTTCTATCCCGAGCCAGGACAAGACAAATAGCGCAACGGCGGGGACATAAAATGGGAACTCCTGGAGGCTACTGAGGAAAAACGATCGACCGGCCGACAAATCACCATTAATCGCCCTGTAGTGGCCGCGCCTGGCGAGAAATTTCGCATTCGCTCTGCAATTTTGTCTGAACAGTTCGAGATGTCTTCCGTGAATGCGATCAAGGGCTATAGACACCGCGTCGAGATTCCTTGAGATACTGTTCTTTTGGACTTCCGCCTTTACACACCTTTGCTTAACGAAAGCGTACCTGAATTGTTGCGCCAGCCTGATGTTAATCTCCCAATCCTCCAGGCAAGGGAGTGTCTCGTCGAATCCGTCGACCGCGATGATCGCTTGCTTTTCCAGCAGCATCGTGGGGGTTCCCACGACATTATGGAAGAGGATTTCCTCGGAAAGATCTCCCTCCTTGCTGACGATGCTCTGTTTGGGCGTCACCGTCGTCTTGCCGTCCCAGGTTCTGACCAGGGTGCCATAGCATACCCGCGCGTCCTTCTTGCGCTCCAGTTCGGCAAGCTGTAGCGCGAGTTTGTCGGGCTCCCAAAGGTCATCGCTATCTTGAAACGCAATGAATGGGCCCAAAGCGCTGCGGGTGCCGGTGTTTCTCGCCGCCGCGGCGCCGCGGTTCTGGTCGTGCCTGATGGTGCGGATACGCGGGTCGTCCAGGGATTCAAGAAGACTGGCCGTGGCATCCTCGGAGGCGTCATCGACAATGATGATTTCAAGATTTTCAAAAGTTTGGCAACGTACGCTCTCCAGGGCGGGCAAGATCGATCCGGCCCGGTTGAATGTCGGGATAATAACGCTGACTTTGGGACTGTAATAGGGCATTAGGGTGGCCGGACAAGATCCTGACATTGGGCGCCTGCTCACGGGATCAAACGCTTCTCAGCTCGAAACTGTTGCTCGCTCACGATGCTCGGGGATGTAACCTTGTCGAACAAGCAATCTCAAACGACTGCACCCTAGAAGGTTGGAATCCGAGACGGTCTTCCAGAAGGCGAATATTATGTCCGACAGGTGTGCTGGGTAAGGGGTGGCGAAATACCCGACCGCGTCTCATGGTACTTATGAAGGGTACCGGCCGAGCCGATTGCTGCGTTTTGGGGCGTGGGAAAGTCATGGCGATCTCATCTAGATGATAGATCTTAATATAAAGGTGGCAGATTCTACCTATCATTCGGTGAAGGTGCTACTTCTAAGCTCCGGAGGCCCTGGTTGGTGACGCGAAAAGTACTGTCCATATTTGGCACCCGCCCAGAAGCCATAAAGATGGCTCCACTCGTAAAACAATTGACGGCCCACTCGGAGTTTAATAGCAGGGTATGCGTGACAGCACAGCATCGGGAGATGCTGGACCAGGTGCTATCGATTTTCTCGATCAAGCCCGATTATGACTTGGATGTGATGCGGGAGGGCCAGGATCTATTGGATATTACGGCCCATGCACTCCAGGGCCTAAAGGAAGTGCTGCGCATCGAAAAGCCCGATGTCGTTTTGGTTCATGGGGATACGACCACCTGCTTCGTCGCTGGCTTGGCTGCGTTCTATGAAGAAATCCCTTTTGGACATGTTGAAGCCGGACTGCGCACCGGCAACCTGCGTGCTCCCTTCCCGGAAGAGGCGAATCGGTCTTTGGTAGCGCGAATTGCAAACTATCACTTCGCGCCCACACCGGCAGCCCGATTTAATCTCTTGGCCGAAGGTGTGATGGCGGACCGCATCTGGGTCACGGGCAACACGGTGATCGACGCATTGATCGAAGCCCGTGAAATGCTGCCCCACAATCCGGCGGGGCTCTTCGGAAAAGACGAAAGTGCCACGGTGAATGCGCTACTAGAGGCCCGGCACGCGCGCTTCATTCTCGTAACCGGACACAGGCGAGAAAACTTTGGCCAAGGCTTTCGAGATCTTTGTGGGGCAATCCGCAATCTCGCCCTCCGACATCCAGATTGGATAATCGTTTACCCGGTTCATTTGAACCCCAACGTACGCGGACCAGTGCGGGAAACTTTGGAGGGGATCGAGAACGTTCACCTGATTGATCCTGTGGGCTACCTGCAATTCGTCTGGTTGATGACCCGCTGCGACATCATCTTGACTGACTCCGGTGGAATTCAGGAAGAGGGACCGGCGTTGGGCAAACCCGTCCTCGTCATGCGAGATGTTACTGAGCGGTCAGAAGCGCTTAACGCCGGCACAGTAAAACTAGTTGGCACTTCGCCTGATAGGATACTGGGAAGCGTTGAAGGTTTGCTGCAAGACGAAGGTCTCTATCGAGCGATGGCGAATGCGACCAATCCCTATGGGGACGGCCACGCTGCGGCCAGAATAGTTGAGGTCCTTCACGGTGAAGGACAGCAACTCAATTCTCCAAAAGCCGCCTTTCATGGCGAATGATTAAGGGTTCCTGCGATGAGTAAGGTCTGTGTGATGGGGCTTGGTTACATCGGCTTGCCAACGGCTTCATTTCTGGGAAGCAAGGGCTACGAAGTCGTTGGCGTCGATGTCTCTCCGGAGATCGTGCAGACGATAAACGATGGTCGCATTCATATCACCGAGCCTGATCTTGACGTGCTTGTGAAATCGGCAGTTCAGTCTGGCAACCTCAGAGCTCAGACCGAGCCTGAAGAGGCGGACTACTTCATCATCGCAGTCCCCACGCCGCTTGCCGCCGACAAACTGCCGGATCTTGGCGCAATTCAGGCCGCCACCGAGGCCATCGCCCCATACATACGGCCGGGCAACCTGGTAATTCTCGAATCGACCTGCCCTGTTGGTACGACCGAAGGACTGGTCGCGGACGCCCTGAGAATGCATGGCTTGTCGGTTGGTGACGAGGTCCGGGTCGCGCATTGTCCGGAGCGCGTGTTGCCCGGTCAGATCCTCGCCGAGCTCGTCAACAATGATCGCGTTGTGGGTGGCATAGACAAAGATTCGACAGCTGCCGCCACCGAGTTTTATCGTGAGTTCATTCGCGGGGAGGTGATCGAGACCACTGCGGCGACGGCAGAGCTCTGTAAGCTGGCCGAGAACACGTTTCGCGACGTGAACATCGCCCTTGCCAATGAGCTCTCAATGATTTGCGAAGACTTGGGCGTAGACGTTTGGGAACTGGTTCGAATCGCGAATTGCCATCCACGGGTCAATATTCTCAAGCCCGGCCCCGGCGTCGGCGGGCATTGCCTGGCCGTGGACCCCTGGTTCATCGTTGCGGCAAGTCCGGATCGTGCAAATTTGATTAGAACGGCACGAGAGACCAACGAGGCCAAGCCGCAATGGGTGATCGAGCGTGTGCAGGGGCATGCCCAACGCTTCAAGGATCCAAAAATCGCTTGCCTCGGCTTGACCTATAAGGCCGATGTGGATGATCTGCGCGAATCACCAGCCGTAACAGTGGTTGATGGGCTAATCGATGCAGAGATTGGTACTGTGACTGTTTGCGAGCCCAACATTGCAACGCACCCCCGCTACACACTTGTCGATCTCACATCGGCACTCGCCGAATGCGATATCCTCGTTGTTTTGGTGGACCACCGTCAGTTCCGGGCGATCAAACCGCGCGACCTCCAAGAAAAGATCGTCGTCGATACAAAGGGAATCATTTGAGTATGGTTGTTCGCTACGGCCAGCAGAGAGAAATGCTCCCGGTTCCGCAGTTCCGCGCTGATTGGTCGAAGCCTGGGAAGGCGGGTTTATGAAGGTCTTGATGGCGGAGCCGCATCCATTCCACGCCATGTATCGCCTCAGTGCACACCATTTAGCTAGAGGTTTGGCGCGTCGGGGGCATCAGGTCACCTATATTTCCACCTGCGTGTCGCCGCTTCATGCGGCAAGGCTTTTTGGCAGCACACGTCTCGACACGATGAGCCGGCTTTCAAATTGGTTTGCTGGTGGTGCGCAGGAGTCAAAAAATCTTTATCATTATGTACCCTTGACCTTGATCCCGGCAACAAATCTCTGGCCTTTGGACTCCTCGCTGGTTATCGAGAACTCCTTACGATTTTGCCTTCCACCCATAGGTAGATTTTTCGCCAAACGGGGCCCCTTTGATGTCGTGGTTGTCACTGAACCGCGGCTTTGGCCGCTGCGGCGATTTCTTACGATGACGCCCTTCATATTTAGACTGGCCGACGACATGATGGAGTTCGACGGCATGCCAAAAGGGGCCCATAAGCAGATCGCCATGGCCCGTATTTCGGCAGACCTCATCATTACCACATCCTACAATCTAGAGCGCCGTTTGGGTCAGGAAGGCGGTTCTGCGCCTGTTGTGGTGATCGCCAACGGGGCGGATGTGCGCCATTTCGCCGGCAAGACGACAGCGCCGCCAGACCTGACCGGCATTCCTCGGCCACGTATTCTATACGTTGGCGCTATCGAGGAATGGTTCGACCCTACCATTGTGAAAACGATTGCCGAGGCGTTGCCGGATGTTTCGATCATACTCATCGGACGGGCAACTATCGACTTGAAGCCGTTGCTCGCTTACTCGAACATCCATTATCTGGGACCGAGGCCCTACGACCAAGTGGCGGCTTACTGTCAGGCGAGTGATGTTGGGATCATTCCCTTCAAGCAGAACCGTCTTGTCGATTCAGTTTGTCCGATCAAAATGTTCGAATACATGGCCGCTGGTCTGCCCGTGGTTGCCACATCGTGGCGCGAGCTGCGTCTGTTCAATTCGCCAGTCCGCCTCGTGGAGAAAAAAGAAGGCTGGCCAATGGAAATCAGGGCAGCGCTAACTGCCGCCGATGACCCCTCGCGGTATCGCGCCTATGCGGAGCAAAATTCCTGGGAGGCACGAGTGGACTCATTCGAATCGACTTTGCATACGCTGTGCGCGAGTAAGGTGTCTTGAAACGAACATGAAACCATACCTTCATGATTACGGGCGATGGACCACGTGCTTGGTCGTGAGCCAGACTGCCCCATTTCAATAACTTAACAGGTTTCTTACTTCTTGGTACCACAGTTGCGGGGCGAGCGGTCCGCTGGGTCTACATGACCAAGCCCAATTTGCGGCTAGTGGGAGTGGTCTCTTGAGGGTTCTGTTTGTAAGGCTATGGGTCGTGGTCAAGCCGCAGCGATGAGGTGCGAGTAAGTTGAAGGATGACTATATCGTTTTCGGTGCCCCTCAAATCGAAGAAGAGGACATAGCCGAAGTCGTCGACACCCTCAGGTCCGGATGGCTCGGCACGGGGCCAAAGGTCGCGCAATTCGAGTCCGACTTTGCTGCCTATACGGGGGCGCCTCACGCCGTTGCCGTCGGCTCCTGCACGGCAGCCTTGCACTTGGCGATCATTGCCGCGGGCCTGGGGGCGGGCGATGAAGTCATCACCACGCCCCTGACTTTCTGCGCCACGATAAATGCCATCATTCATGCTGGCGCAACGCCGGTACTGGCCGATGTCGACCCCGTGACCCAAAACATCGACCCCAATCAGATCGAGGCCAAGATCACGGCAAGGACCCGCGCCATACTGCCGGTCCACTTCGCTGGCCGACCCTGCGACATGGATGCTATTTGCGATATCGCCGAGCGCCACGATCTGATCGTCATCGAGGATTGCGCCCATGCCATCGAAGCCGAGTACAACGGTCGCAAGGTCGGGACGTTCGGTCAGTTCGGCTGTTACAGTTTTTATGTCACCAAGAACCTTGCCACCGGCGAGGGTGGTATGGTTACGACATCGGATCCGGAGGCGGCGGCGCGCATTAAGGTGCTAGCGCTCCATGGTATGAGCAAGGACGCCTGGAAACGTTTCTCCGACGAAGGTTACAAGCACTATCAGGTCATCGAGTGCGGCTTCAAATACAACATGATGGATATCCAGGCGGCCCTCGGTATCCACCAGTTAGCCCGGATCGAAAAGAACTGGCTCAGGCGGCGGGAGATTTGGGAGACCTATGGGGAGGCCTTCGCGGACCTGCCTTTGGGATTGCCCGCGCCCGTGGCGGCCGGTACGCGCCATGCCTATCATCTATTTACGGTGTTGGTCGACGAGAGGCGGTGTGGGTGGACGCGTGATGGCTTAATTTCAGAGCTACATCGGAGAAATGTTGGGTCCGGTGTACACTACCTTAGCGTCGCAGAGCATCCTTACTATCAGGAGCGACTTGGCTGGAGTCCGGATGATTCCCCAAATGCGACCCGGATTGGTCGGCAAACAGTGAGTCTGCCGCTGTCGGCGAAACTTAGGGGTACTGAGATGGAGTCAATTGTTTGGTCGCTCAGCGACTCGCTTACATTGTGAGCCGTCTAAATTTGGGCCAGCAGAATTAGGAGCACTGTATCGCTGGGGAGCGCCTCCATAACAATCAAGCGATCCGCTCTAAGGCGCATACAGCTAAAATGAGCCAAACATAGTCGTGCGATATTTGGAGCGAGAGTATTGAGGGTTCAGTTTAATGAGTAGGCAATATGGGTAAACACCTGCACAATTTACTAGCGAACAAACTGCATGACACCGCTTTGAAGCAAGCAGCTAAGTCGTACTTTTATGGGCGCCTCATCGATATTGGTTGCGGCACTAAACCATACAAGTTGATGCTATCATCCATTGTCAACGAGCATATCGGAGTAGATCATTGGAGCAGTCCGCATGATAAGTCAAATGTAGACCTAGTTGGTAGTGCGTACGAAATACCCGTGCCGGCTGAGTCATTCGATGCAGCACTTTGTACGGCAGTGCTGGAACATTTGGAGGAACCACAGTGCGCGCTGGCAGAGTGTTTTAGGATTCTTAAGCCGGACGGGAGGGCGATCTACACTGTTCCATTTATTTGGCACATACATGAGGAGCCTAGGGATTTCTATCGATTCTCTAAGTTTGGACTAGAGTATCTATTCAAAAAGTCCGGATTCACTATTGTGGAGATTAAGGCGTTGTCTGGGTTTTGGGTTACGTTCGGACAAATGCTTTCATACAACATTAATCGATTTAACCGTGGTCCCCTCCGGTGGCTGCGGATAGTTGACGCAGTTTGTTTGTTGGTCCAGGGTCTTGCCTATTTGTTAGAACGAATTGATAAAACAGAAGACTGGACATGGATGTATTTAGTGGTCGCTACCAAACCGAGTAACCGTGGGTGATCGTAATGCTGTTAAAAATGATTTCTATCATTGAATTGGTAGTTATTTATATGGTAGGAAAAACTTTTGGTGTTTCTTTTATTGTAAGATATCTGCGAAATCCAAATTCAATTATTACACCGAAGATATTGCGATTATTTGGGGCTCAAATTGGGTCGGGCACTTCAATTAAGGGTTCGTTATTCTTTGATAATGTTTATCAAGATCAAAGTTCTGTGGGAGACTTCTCAAATTTAGTCATTGGAGACAATTGCTACATCGGTGACTCTGTTTATGTGGACCTGGCAAGCCAAGTGATGCTCGGTGAATCTGTTGTAGTAAGTGGAAGGGTGAGTATCATTACTCATCGCGACTGTGGTCGGTCATGTTACTTATCGAAAAGATTTCCGCGCCAATGTGCGCCTGTGAAAATTCAAGATGGAGCATGGATCGGCTTTGATGCTGTGCTCATGCATGGAATAACAATTGGAAATAATGCTGTGGTGGCGTCGAGAACGCTACAATTCGTAGATGTCGAGGCAGAAACCGTTTACAAGGGCACTCCGGGTCAGAAGGCTTATCGAGTTTGATCCCGAATCTCATAGCGTGACGACCTTGAGAATCTATGATGTCCCTTAGACAAGCGGCTGCTCGTGGTACGAATTGGACTGCTGCATCAGGGATAATTGCAGCCTCCGTTCAGGCTGGCCAACTCGTTGTGCTTGCCCGCTTGTTGGCTCCCGAAGATTTCGGATTGATGGCAATGATGCTTGTTGCGATGGGCTTCGCGCAGCTCTTCGCCGAGGCCGGATTCGGTAACGCGATCATCCACTTTCAAGATACGACCGCGAGGCAAATGTCTTCGCTATTTTGGGCCAACTTACTGGTTGCCGGGTTTGTCTGCGTAATGTTCACGGTAGGGGCGCCGCTTTTTGTTTGGCTTTTCGAAGAAGCACGACTCCAAGAACTGACGGTGTTGGCGGCGCTCGCAGTTCTAGTATCCTCGCTAGGGCAACTCTATCAGGCCTTGCTACAAAAGTCTCTGAAGTTCAAGGAACTGGCGCTTTCTGAAGTCGTTGCGGCGGCGGTGGGTGCTTGCGTTGCTATTGCCTCAGCGGCTATGGGGCAGGGCGTCTTTGCACTCCTTTACGGCTACCTCTCGGGTGCGTTCGTGCGAACGGGTGGCTATATTCTCTTTGGGGTCCGGGATTGGCGACCGTCGCTTCACTTCCGTGTCACGGATCTGAGAAAATACCTGCGCTTCTGCCTCTATCAAATCGGCGAGCGGTTCATAAACCTGCTCGCCCAACGAACCGATCAACTCATCATCGGAACGATTTTGGGTGCCGGTGCTCTCGGCTATTATTCTCTTGCTTACAATCTGGTGATTTTTCCAGTCCAACGGATTAACCCGATGGTCACGCGAGTGGCTTTTCCCGTGTTTTCACGCGTTCAGAATGAAATTGAGAAGCTGACCAAAGGCTTCTTCACGGTGCAGCAAATCCTTAGCCGGATAAACTTCCCCATTCTCATGGGGATCGCGGTGACGGCGCCGGTTTTCACTCCTCTGCTTTTCGGCCTACAGTGGGCGCCAAGTGTCGTCCCGATACAGGTCTTGGCGGTGGTGGCGCTGATTCGATCGACCGGCAATCCAGTGGGTGCGTTGCTGCTCGCACGGGGCCGGGCAGGCCTTGCCTTCTATTGGAATTTAATGGCAGTCGCAATCCAACTGCCCGCTGTTTACGCTGGGGCGCAACTCGGTGGCGTCGTCGGCGTTTGTATAGCGCTCTTGGTGACACAGGCCCTGTTCTTTCTCGGAAACTATCTTGTTCTTCTTCGTGCGCTTTTGGGTCCATGTTTGCGCATTCACATTGCCAGTCTATTCCCGGCAACGCTCACCACGACTATCATGGCTTTCATTGTATTCGGTGTCACGCAGTCGTTCCAAGAGGCCACCTATCTAGCCCTCTCCATCCAAATTGTTTCTGGTGTCGCGGTTTATGCTCTCGCCAATTGGGCCTTATATCGACAGGAGTGGCTTGACCTGCTGAACCTGATCCGAGGAAATGACGCTTGACCAGATCCATCCACAGCACTCTCCTGTGGCTCAACGTCACCATGAATTGGCTCCATACCCAGGCACGCTTCCTGCCTGAATGCGTGGAGCCGCATATCGTTTGCGAGCGCGGCCAGGATTTGGAGCAGTGGCGGTTGCCTCACCTGCACTGCTTCACGGATGAGCCGGCTGTCTATGTTTTTCTCCACAAGGTCCTTCGGAAACTTCGGCTGCGTCGAGAACTTCCCTTTCTGGGAAAGATGATCGCTGAAATCGAACCGCATTTGGTCCATTCGCATTTCGGCAATCAAGGATGGGCCGATCTGGTGGCCTGCCAGCGCCATGGCGTCCCACAGATAACGACCTTCTACGGTTTCGATGTAAATCAACTGCCACAGAAAAAACCGGTTTGGCGCAAACGCTACTTGGAGCTTTTTGACGAGGTGTCTCTCGTCCTCTGCGAGGGACCGCATATGGCGGACTGCGTTCAGCGCCTCGGGTGCGCCCGCGACAAAATTCTGGTGCACCATCTGGGCCTTGATCTGGCACGATATCGTTACGAGGCACGACGCTGGGACAAGAGGACGCCCTTGCGAGTTTTGATTTCCGGGTCTTTTCGCGAAAAGAAGGGCATTCCCTATGCACTGCGGGCGCTTGGGATGCTTGCGCGGGACATAGAGCTTGAGATCACGCTGATTGGTGGTGCCGGCGACGATGCCTCCAGCATAGAAGAAGAACGAAAAATCCTCCAGGCGGTCGATTCGAACAATCTCTCAAATAGAGTTCGTCTGCTTGGCTATCAGCCGCACGAGATTTTTCTGGATGAACTCTATCGGCATGACGTGTTCCTATCCCCGAGCGTCACCGCGCGTGACGGCGATACCGAAGGTGGCGCGCCGGTCTCGATCATCGAGGCGGCAGCGACTGGCATCCCGGTGGTAAGCACGACTCACTGCGATATTCCGAATGTCATCAAACACAATGAGACAGGATATCTAGCCGAAGAGCGCAATGCGGACGCTTTGGTTGTCTGTTTGAAAAGTCTGGTTGCGGACCAAGAGAATTGGCCGGCCATGACAACCGGGGCGCGCGCGCATATCGAAACCAACTTCGATGCCGTCCGGCAGGGTGAGAAGTTGGCGGAAATCTACCGTACTGTCATCGACGGAAGATCGTCCAAACCGGTTGATACCCCCCATCACCCCTTCCTCTCCACCACGAAGCTTTCGTCGTTGAACCAGAGGCCGCCGTAGCGCTGCAGGACGGCGCGGGCGGCTTCCAGGTAGCGGTTTTGCGCCAGGGCGTCTTCCAGGCGGTCGTCCTCGATCTGGGCGACGTAGGTCGCCGCGTTCCAGGCCGCGAAGAGGGTCGAGGTGCCGATCGAATCGCCGACCTCGGTCGGCATGGTGTGCAGATGATAGCGGAAAAGTGCTGCCTCGTCGCTCAGGGCCTCGTAGCGGAAGTCGTCGCGGCCCTCGGCCTCGAGGTGCTCGCGGGCGACCCGCACCAGTTCCTGGCGGCCGGTGCGAAAGGGGTCCTCGTCGGGCCAGATGGCGCGCACGATCTCCATCCCGGGGTCGAGTCCGTAGGACTGCACCGCGATCAGCCGGCCGCCGGGCTTCAGGGCCCGGGCCATGGGCGCGATCACCGTGCGGACCTTGAAATCCGCCGGCATCCGCGCCCGATAGGGCTGCGAGGCGCTGATCAGGTCGTAATCGGCGCCAAAGCCCCCGCGCTGGGGGATATTGGGGGCCAGGATGAACTCGCGGTCGCGGCGATAGAGGATCAGCACCGAGGGCTTCACGTAGATCGGGTTGCCGGTCTTCTCCGAGCTGCGGACCTGCCAGTTTTCCGCCAGCAGCGGGTGCAGGGCGCGGATCTGCTCGCCGAACTCGTGGCTGGTCGAGCCCTCCAGCGGCACCACGTCCCAGTTCAGGGCGGCGGCCACCTCGGGCTTTTTCGGGGCCAGCCAGGGCGCCTCGCTGTAATAGAGGTTGGAGACCACGAAGATCATCTCGGGGTGCTCGTGAAAGCGGTCGGGCAGCTTCTCCAGGGTCAGCCGCACGTCTTCCATGGAGATTTCCTTGGTCACCACGACCCAGGGCACATGGGTGAAGCGCCGGTGCAGGTCGCGCAGCAGATGGCTCAGCACCGTGCCGTCGCCGACCCCGGCGTCGAACAGCCGCAGGGCCTGCTGGCTCGGACTCGGCCGCAGCGCCGCCAGCTCGCGGCCCAGCCGGGCGGCCACGGCGGCCTTTTCCGAACAGGTGGTGACGAACATCAGATATTTTTCCCGGTTGTCGAAGAACCGGAAGGGACGGGCCCCAGTGGCAGCCTCAGTGGGGGCCCCGGTGGCAACCCCAACGGGGTTGGCATCGGCGGGGGGTGGAGCGCCGTGAGTGGCCGGGTCGCGTCGATCGGGCATGATTAAATTGTCCGAGCCTGTGAGTCGTTTGCCCTCGGGCGGTCTCGACCGCCCTCGGCCACTAGAAGAGAGACGAGGCGATTTGTCCAGAGACAACCCGAACCGCCGGCCCCTTCACCACAGAAAGCAGCTTTATACGGCCATTCAAGGGCCGCCGAAGGTCGTCCGATCATAACCCGCGGCCACGGGGCGCGGGGATCGCATATGTGGGACGTCGAGCGGCGGTGCCCTGCTCGACCTGGATCACGCCGCCGACGATGGCGTCATGGCAGTCTTGTCCCGACGCCGGCAGCCCGTGCTTGGATCCGCCCGGATCTCGGGCAGACGGCAACGGGAGACCAGGATGGCCCTACGCAAAGTTATGGTGCCGCTCATGGGCCGCTATGAGGCCGATGTCCCCAACGACCTGGGCCTCGCCTCGCTGCGCGCCGGCTTCGCACTGGTGCAACGCCCCGAGGGGCTTCACGCCCAGGCGAGGAGAAGAGCCCGCGACAAGCCCCTGCGCCGCTACCGGGTCCGGGGAAACTAATCGCCGGTCCCTTGCGGGGGCCAGGCCCGGTCGATCCTGCGGAAAATCAATCCGCCGGCGCCGGCTGTCATGATCGTGACGACGCCAAAGGCGATCCACCGTTCATGGCCGGGCCCGGCCAGCGCGCCGACGATGACCGCGACCGTGAGCGCCAGTAGAATGTAGGCGACCTTTGCGAAGACATTCACGGCCCGTGCCTCGATCAATTCAGCCGGCGATGAGAGACCGAAGCTGACCGGAACCCAGCGAACCGAGCATTGTCCCAGATCAATGCCGGCCGAGAATCTTGCTGGCCCGGGATCTCGCCGTCCGGCGTCGGCCCTCAGTAGCGGTAGCTGTCCTTCTTGAAGGGCCCCTCGAGCGGCACGCCGATGTAGTCGGCCTGCTTCGGGGTCAAGGTGGTCAGCTTGGCCCCCAGCTTGGCCAGATGGAGCGCCGCGACCTTCTCATCCAGGTGCTTGGGCAGCACGTAGACCTGCTTGTCGTAGGCGCTGTGATTGTTCCACAGCTCCATCTGGGCCAGGACCTGGTTGGTGAAGGAGGCGCTCATGACGAAGCTCGGGTGGCCCATGGCGCAGCCTAGATTCACCAGGCGGCCCTCGGCCAGCAGGATAATCCGCTTGCCGTCGGGAAACTCGATCTCGTCGACCTGGTCCTTGATGTTGGACCATTTCATGTTGCGCAGCGGCTCGACCTGGATCTCGTTGTCGAAGTGGCCGATGTTGCAGACGATGGCGCGGTCCTTCATCGCGCGCATGTGGTCGACGGTAATGATATCGGCGTTGCCGGTCGCGGAGACGAAGATGTCGCCGGTGGCGGCCGCGTCGTCCATGGTGACCACGTCGTAGCCCTCCATGGCCGCCTGCAGCGCGCAGATGGGATCTATTTCCGTGACCTTGACCCGGCAGCCGGCGTTACGCAGCGAGGCCGCCGAGCCCTTGCCGACGTCGCCGAAGCCGTTCACCACGGCGACCTTGCCCGACATCATCACGTCGGTGGCCCGGCGGATGCCGTCGACCAGGGACTCGCGGCAGCCGTAGATATTGTCGAACTTCGACTTGGTGACCGAGTCGTTCACGTTGAAGGCCGGCACCTTCAAGGTGCCCTTCTCGGCCATGTCGTAGAGCCTCAGGACACCGGTCGTGGTTTCCTCCGAAACACCCCGAATATCGGCCATCAGGTCGGGGTGGTTCTCGTGCATCAACACGGTCAGGTCGCCACCGTCGTCCAGCAGCATATTGGGCGTCCAGCCATCGGGTCCACGCACGGTCTGCTCGATGCACCAGACGTATTCTTCCTCGGTCTCGCCCTTCCAGGCAAAGACCGGCACGCCGCTGGCGGCGATCGCCGCGGCCGCATGGTCCTGGGTCGAGAAGATGTTACAGGACGACCAGCGCACCGAGGCGCCCAGGGCCGTCAGGGTCTCGATCAGCACCGCGGTCTGAATCGTCATGTGCAGGCAACCGATGACCCGGGCGCCGGCCAGCGGCTGGGCCTTGCCGTATTCCTCGCGCAGCGACATCAGGCCGGGCATCTCGCCCTCGGCGATTTCGATTTCCTTGCGGCCCCAATCGGCTAGCGAAATGTCCGCGACTTTGTAGTCATGCTGCTCGGCCATGTGTCTTTAGCTTCCTTGATGTTTGAATAGCGGGCAAGGATCTGAAATTCCCACCCGATGAGAAGGGGCAAGATACACTATCAGGTGTTAAAAGCTGATTTCAATTCGCCCACTAAATCGGTGCGCTCCCAGGAAAAGCCGCCATCGTCATTGGGCTGGCGTCCGAAATGACCATAGGCCGCGGTGCGCGCGTAGATCGGCCGGCTGAGCGCCAGATGTTCGCGGATTCCCCGCGGCGTGAGATCCATGACCTCCTGCAGCACTTCGCCCATCTTGCATTCGTCGACCTGGGCCGTGCCCTCGGTGTTGACGTAGACCGAAAGAGGTTTGGAGACGCCAATCGCGTAGGCCAGTTGAATGACGCACTTCTCGGCCAGGCCCGCGGCGACCACGTTTTTGGCCAGATAGCGCGCCGCGTAGGCGGCCGAGCGGTCGACCTTGGTGGGGTCCTTGCCGGAGAAGGCACCGCCGCCGTGCGGCGCGGCGCCGCCGTAGGTGTCGACGATGATCTTGCGGCCGGTCAGGCCGGTGTCGCCATCCGGGCCGCCGATCACGAAGCGGCCGGTCGGGTTCACGTAAAACTCCTCTTCCGGGCACATCCAGCCTTCCGGCAGGACCTCCATGACATAGGGGCGGACGATTTCCCGGACCTCGGACTGCTCAAGGGCCGCATCATGCTGGGTCGAGACCACGACCGAGGTCGCCCTGACCGGCTTGCCGTTTTCGTAGAGGAGGGTCACCTGGCTCTTGGAATCCGGACCGAGGCCCTTGGCCTCGCCGGCGTGGCGGCCGTCGGCCATGCGTTTCAAGATGCGGTGTGACAGATGGATGGGGGCCGGCATCAAGACGCTGGTCTCGTTGCAGGCATAGCCGAACATGATCCCCTGATCGCCGGCGCCCTCGTCCTTGTTGCCGGCGGCATCGACACCCTGGGCAATATCGACGGACTGGGCGTGAACGTGACACTGGACCTCGGCGTTCTCCCAGTGGAATCCCTCCTGGGCATAGCCGATATCCTTGACCGCGGCGCGGGCGACGCGCTCCAGTTCGGCGTGGCTGATCTCTTCCGAACAGCGGACTTCGCCGGCCATGACGATGAGGTTGGTGGAGGTCAGGGTCTCGACCGCGACGCGCGAGAGCGGATCGGCTGCAAGGTAGGTGTCGACCACGGCATCCGAGATCCGGTCGCAGACCTTGTCCGGATGTCCTTCGGACACAGATTCGGAGGTAAAGAGATAAGAGTTGCCGGACATCGACGACGCTCCCAAGATTTGCTCAATATGCGAAGAACCCCGGCGCCGATGGCGCCCAGTCTATGAGGTCGCTGTGATCCCATCATGACCCTGGAAATGCAAGTGCGAACTTCATAGGCTGCCCAGGCATACCAAATGTCCAAGGGCATTGCTTTGCTACGGCTCGCCCCCAGGAAGAAGCCGGCAGGTTTGACGGTGCCGAAAAGAGGATGCCGCCTTGCAAGTACGCGCCGATTTCGAGGCTCTCGACCGCGCCGATCCACTGGCGGCCTTTCGCGCGCGCTTCGCGCTCCCCGACAATGTGATCTACCTCGATGGCAACTCGCTCGGGCCCTTGCCCCGTGCCGTGCCGGGGCGCTTGGCCGAGGTGATGGAGGCGGAGTGGGGCAGGGGGCTGATCCGCTCTTGGAACGACGCCGACTGGATTTCCTACCCCCAACGAGTGGGCGATAAAATTGCCCGGCTGGTGGGCGCCGAGCCGGGCACGGTGCTGGCCAGCGATGGGACTTCGATCAACCTTTTCAAGCTTTTGTCCGCGGCCCTTACCTTGCGGCCCGAACGCAGGGTGATCCTGTCCGACAACGGCAATTTTCCGACCGACCTCTATATCGCGCAAGGCCTGGGCGGCCTGCTGGATCGCGGCCACGAACTGCGGCTGGTCGAGCCCGAGGCCGTCGCCGGCGCACTGGACCCATCGGTCGCGGTCATGATGCTGACCGAAGTGGACTATCGCTCCGGCCGGCGTCATGACATGGCGGACCTGACTGCCCGGGCCCATGCCGCCGGTGCGCTAACGCTGTGGGATCTGGCACACTCGGCCGGGGCCTTCCAGGTCGATTTGCGGGGCAGCCGCGCCGACCTGGCCGTCGGCTGCGGCTACAAGTACCTCAACGGGGGGCCCGGCGCGCCGGCCTTTCTCTACGTCGCGCCAGCGCTGCAGGAGGCTGTCAGGCCGCCGCTCAGCGGCTGGTTCGGTCACACGTCGCCCTTTGCCTTCGATCTCGACTACAGCCCGGCCGGGGGCGTCGCGCGCAATCTCTGCGGCACCCCCTCGGTGCTGGCCATGGCGGCTCTGGACTGCAGCCTGGATCTGATGCTGGAAGCGGACATGGCCCTGCTCGAGGCCAAGTCCAGGGCGCTGACATCGCTTTTCATCGAAACGGTTGAGGAGACCTGCGGCGACTTGGGGTTCACGCTCATTTCGCCGCGTGATCCGTCCCGGCGCGGCAGCCAGGTCGCCTTCGCCCACCCGCAAGGCTACGCTATCATGCAGGCGCTGATCGACCGTGGCGTGATTGGGGACTTCCGGGCGCCCGACGTGCTGCGCTTCGGGTTCGCACCGCTTTACCTACGCTACATCGATCTTTGGGACGCGGCGAGGGTGCTGCGTCAGGTGATGGAGGAGGATGCCTGGCGCGCGCCGGCCTACCAGACCCGTTCGCGGGTCACTTGAAGGTAAGGTTCTCAGGCGACGCCGATGCGCGGATTGCCGTCCTTATGGGGCCCGAAGCTCTTGTTCAGGATCTGAGAGCTGCCTTCGGCGATAGCGATGCATTCCGACAGCAAGCCCAAGATCTTGATGTTGTTCTGGAGCACCGCATTGGCCTCGGGGCGCTGGTCGTCGATGATCTTGGTCGCCCGGAGCATGATATCCTTGCGAATGACGCTCAGGATCTCTTCCAGCTTGTAGCCGTTCGGGTTGTCGTCGTTGATCAAAAATTGGGACATGGGCCGTCTCCGCAGATAGCTGAACGCTATCAGATGTCTAGCAGAGCCGGGTTCACGAATCCTTACCGTGCGGGTCAGCCCGCGGGCGGCGCGACCACGGCCCCTTCGATCGGCTGCAGGTCCGCGAGCAGGCCCGCCTTGATAAAGACGTCCTGCGCCACCGCGTAGGCTTCCGGTGTTATGGTCGGGTCGGGGGTCCAGTTGCCGAGCCCCTGATAGTAGGCAATGGCCCGGGCGACGGCCTCATGGGAGAGCTCGGGAAAGAAGCTCGCTTCGGCCGTCGCGATCTCCGCCGCGGCGGTTTCGTTCAGATAGATCCGGGCCTTGCGGTAGGCACGCATGAAGGCCTTGGCCTGATCGCTGGCGAGCCATTCGGGCGTGGCTTGAATCGAGGAAAAAGCCAGCGGCCCGATCGGTTCGCCGACGCAGGCCAGGATGTGGGCCAGGCCGTCGACCTCGAGCTGCTGCGGGGCGGCGCCCTGCAAATGGATGAAATCGGCCTCGCCGGCCTTGAAAGCCTCGACCATGGCGTCGGGGTCGCCGCCGTCGACCGCCTCGATCGCCGCGAAATCGAGGCCCACTTTGCGGCAGGCGTACTTGAACATCGCCAGGGGCTGCCCGCCGTGATCGACCAGGACGCGGCGGCCGGCCAGCTTGTCCCAGGTGAAGTCGGGATCGGGCTCGCGTCCGGCGATGAAAAAGCCGTCCTTCTCGTTGATCTGGGCGAAATGCCGGGTGGCCGGGGTCTCGCCCCGCGACAGGGCCATGAAGCCCTGGGACACGGCGGATTGGGCAACCTGGGCCTCGCCGGCCCTCAGGGCGCCAGCGGCGGTCTGGCCGGCCGGCACCATGCCGTAGGTGGCTTCGATGCCCTCGTCCCTCAGGAAACCGCCGGCCATGGTCGCGACCAGGGGGGAGTAGAAGACCGAAAAGCGGGTAAAGAGAATATGCATGGAGTCCATGAGATCGGGTCCTACTGGGAGAAAACGGGCCGGGAGAAAGCGGTCCGGGAGAAAACGCGCGTTCGCGAACTCAGGGATTGATCACCGTCAGGCGCTGAATCGTGCGCTCTTCGATCATCTCCTTGGTGCCCTCGATGAACTTCTTGTAGTGCGGCTGCTCGCGGTGGATGTCGAGCGAGGCGGCCTCGCTGTAAACTTCGTAGAAATGAAAAGTGTCGGGATCGTCTTCGGCCTGATGCACGTTGAACTGGTGGCATTCGGGCTCATCGCGCACCGCGGCGGCGGCGTTTTCGAGGATGAAGGGCTTAAAGGCTTCGGCCGATCCCGGCTTCAGTTTCAAGGTCACGAAAATCGCAAATCGTGTCATCTGGTATCGTTCCTTATGATTTGTCCTGCGGTGGTCTCTACTCAAAGGCCTTGAAGGTGACAATCGTGAAGGTGTCGGCGATGCCCTCGATGGTCTGAACGGTCTCGGTCACGAAGTGGCCGGTGTCTTGATCTTGGTTCAAGTAAAATTTTACTAAAAGATCGTATTGCCCTGAAATAGAATAAACTTCACTCACTTGTTCCACTCGCTCGACCAGACTGTTGGCCACCTTGTAGGCGTGGCCCAACTGGCACTTGATCATCACGAAGACGGCTTTCATGGCTCTCGCTTTCTGGATGGTTTGGGACCGCGGACTAACGTGGCGTCTTCATTTTACCAGGGTGCGATCCGGGTAGAAACCGGAATGAGCGTCAGGGCCCGGCCGGCCCGATCGTCGTCACGGGGCTCCGAAGACCTTCTGCAGCAGCTCGGTGGAGCGCGCCGCCGGATTATTGCGGATCTCGGCTTCTTCCTCGGCCAGGTAGTGAAACAGACCCGTCAAGGCGCTGTCCACGGTATAGGCGGAAAGATCCGACTTCACGTCCGGCACCAGGGGCAAGGATTTGTATTGCGAAATCATCTGGTCGTAGCTCTGAATGGCGCCAACCTCGGACAGCGCGTCGTTGATGATGGGCGTGAAGCGCTTGACCAACTCGGGGTTCATGGTTCGCTCGAAATAGCGCGTCGCGGCATCGTCGGGGCCGTCGTAGATCGCCTTGGCGTCGTCCCAGGTCATGTCTTCGATGGCTTTGAAGAAAACCGCCTTGGCCTCGGGTGCCGCGGCCTCCGCACCGCGATTGAGGCGGAGCTCGAGGTCGTCGGCCATTCCCGACAGGCCGACAGCGCCCAGGGCGCCTTGGACCTTTTGCAGAGCGCCGGGCAGCGGGATGTGAATGGCCGGATCCGCGTTGTAGCCATCGGGCCGGCCGACCTGACCGACAACCCGCTCCGAGCCCACTTTCAGGGCCTGAAAGAGACCGGCGCCGATATCCGCGGTGGAAAGGGCGCTGTCGCCGCCGCCGCTCCCGGTCAGTCCCTTCAGCAGGCTTTGCCCCTGGTCCAGGAGGTCGCTCTGGGCCCGGGCAGGGCCGAAGGGGGCGGCAAGGAGGCATAGCATGACGAAGGTGAGACGAATTCTGCGCATTGCCGGGGAGATCCCTTACCGCGAAAGAGACGACAAAGGCCCGCTCGATGAGACCGTCGCCGAGAGCAAGCTAACGCAAGATTGGCGGCGCAGAAACTGCCCATTGGTAGGACTTCGCCAAAGCACCGCACGGACGGCCTCGAGCCCGGTGGCGTTTGATGCGCCACCGGGCTCGGATCTTTGGCTCGTAACGTCGGAAGGGGACTAGGATTTCTTGGCCGCGGCGAGCTGCTTTGCGGTGCGTTTCAGGACAGGGTCGACCACGGTGGATTTTTCGTCCAACAGGGCGATGGCCGACAGGCGGCCCTTGTCCGTCTTCGAGCGGCGCGCCAAGACCAGGACGAATTCGTCACGCGATCCCTTGGGGTCCGCTATTTCGGCCAGTGTGGGCAAGCCACGCAGGGCATCTTTGGCCTCATCCAGGCTGTTGTCGCTCGATTTGCGCTCGCCGCGCCGCGCCGCGCGTTCCGCCTTGACCAGCGCCTTGATACCGCCTTCGGAGGAATCGAGGAGGGCGCGAAACAGCTCGGGCGGTGTGGAATCGCGATCCGCGCAGGCCAGGCAGGTCGCGTACTCGGAAATGCGGGTCTTGTCGTGATCCTTGCCGAAAACCAGCTTGATCAAGCCGGTGAAGGGTGCACGTTCCTGCAGCTTGATACCCGCGTCGGTACAAAGCGCCGCGAAGGTCTCTGGGTCGGCCTGGGTCTCGAAGTGGAACCGGTAGGCCCGCTCGAGCGTGTCGTAGAGGGCGGCCCGGCTCTTGCCGCTGGAGGTCTGGAAGGCGGCGACCAGTTTCTGGCACTCGCTGAGGCCCTCCTGCAAGCCAACCGCGGGTCCGGCCGGTTCTTCGACGGATCCCGCGGTTCGATCGGTTGTTTGCGGGGGGACGCGGTCCGGTCGCGCGGCATCCGCCGCCGGACTGGGTTCGGCGCCGAGTTTCTTTTCCAGCGCCGCCACGAGCTGATTGGGTGCGGGTTTGTCGGTAGGAGGCCGATTGGTCGTGGCGGTCTGCGCCAGAGACAGAGTTGTCTGAGACAACTTTTCCTTATGGGTGATGGCGCCGACGATGCAATCGATCGTGTTGCCGTCCTCGCTGAAAGGGCACATCACGGCGCGGAACAAATAACTGCGGCGATGCTTGTCCTTGAACTCCGATTCGAATCCGACCGGCGCCTTGAGTGCCAGGACCTTCGAATAATGCTGGGCCACCAGGCTGATCAGACTGTCATCGTGGGCGTCCGCCACGACCGGCTGATTGAGATTGCCATTGATCAGCGGTTTGATTTGACTGCCGAGGAACTGGAAAGTGGCGCGCTGGCTCTGCCCGTCCAGAAAGATCGAGAATCCATGCTCGGCCAGACCGGCGACGGCTTCGACCGAAAAATCGCTCCGTGACGGGAAGAGTTGGTCGTTGCGAAGCGTGTTCCAATACTCGAACAACCGCGACGTCATTCGACGCTCGGCGGGATTGCTGGAGACTTTCTCGGAACCAAGTTGTTTGACGTAATCTGACAGAAGCATCGCACGTCTCTGAGTCAGGAAAGGGCAACGATCAGTATTTCCGATTTGGATAAAGAGTTGGTGAAAGGAGATAGTGAACGAACGCTTAAATGCGCGGTTTGCACAATCGATGCAATGAGATGACAAACACCGGCGCTCTGCGGGCCGAAATGCAACAAGGGCTTAGCCTCAGAGGCTAAGCCCTTGTCATGTTTGGCTCCGCGGGCAGGACTCGAACCTGCGACAAGGTGGTTAACAGCCACCTGCTCTACCA